>JARKUZ010000057.1 GCA_029851945.1 Terrisporobacter sp.
CCAGATAAAGGAACTATAGATGTTATTATAAATGATCCAATTATTATTCCAAATCCATATGCATACATCTTTCGATATAAAAACCACCATGAATTAAAGAAAAATGCAGCCCAGTTCCAACTGGTTGATTTTCTTAGTTCTTTAATATCTTTAAATGTTGATACATAGTAATCTGTGTTTTTTTGTATAAAATTAACCATATCTTTTTCACTAAAATTATCTTCATATGAATCATCATAGTTAGTATAGGTAAAATCTTTATACGTTTGACTATTTTTTATACTTTCTTTTACTTCTTTTGCAGTATTTCTTACTGAATCTTCTATACTTCTTAACTTATTTCCACAGTTTATACAGAATTTACTATTAGAAGAATTTCTTTTACCACATCTAGAACAATATATATATTTTTCATTAAACCCTGTTCTTTCGTCCATAATATCAACTCCCTCATATTTTATATAAGTAAATTTATTATACTATTAAAAATTACTCACCTCAATAAGTTATTGCTCATTATTATTATATGTATAATAGTAGCCAAACTACTTTTAGTCCATAATATATAAAGAATAATATGTAAGTAATAAGTCAACTACCTTTCCATAACTTTCAGTTCCTTCTTTTACTCCATTTGACTTCAAATAAGTACTATTCATCTTATCAGATGATTCACTAATTTTACCATCATATTTTTTCCAAAATTCACTGCTATCTTTTAAGTCATTCGTAACCTCTGGAGATAAGTTTTCATTAAACTTCTTATAATTTTCATAATCTATAGTAGCCATCGCTGACGATGTATATTTAAGAGCCATGATATATCCAGAATATCTAAAATCAAATTCTTTATTATTTATACAGGCTATATATGCTAAAAAATTAGCTTCATCTTCACTGGCATATCCCCTTTGATGAGCCATTTCATGAAGTATAGTAAAAGGAAGATAAATATTAGGTACAGCTATATTTATATTGGCTTCTCCTGTAAATGGTGAATATATACCTGTTATTCCTGTATAACATAATAATTTTGAATTTAAAATAGGCTTTGGAGTAGCATATTCACCTCTTTTATCTAAATTTAAGATAGTGACATTTTCATACGCATCTCTTGATCTAGATAAAACTTCTTTATAATTTCCCTTACACTTCATTACATTTTCTTCATCTTCTAATACCAACTCTCTAGTTTCATTACATTTTTTTATTAAAAACTTATATAAATTATTAAGATCTTCTTTATTATATTCAACTTTGGTAATACTTTTGTTATGAGTTTTATTGTAATGTTCAATGAGTGAAGTTTTCAAATCTATTCTACTATAGTTAATTCCCCATAAAGTTACGAAAAGAAAGTAAATTATACCACATACTGATATAATATTTAAAACAGAGCTTTTCATATATAAGAAAGCATTCTTAGGATTTTTAATTATATAAACTATTGAGTATATTATAAATATTACAATAGCTAAAATCCCTATATAAATTAGTATTTCAAATAATGAGAATGGAACCAAACTATATACCTTGCTTAAAATCTTTACTATGTATATATTTATCCCATTGGAATAGTATTTTGTTACTACCCATGGAATTTTTGATGTAATTATATTTAATAAAATTCCTAATACAAATAATGAAATAGATATAATTCTAAATTTTTTTATTTTAATCCCTCCCTGATATATTTAGTTTAAATATCCTTCAAATTAACAAAAACCATATTTCTACTTAAATAATAACGTAAAAATATGGTTTAAAAAATAATTATTTATTTTGTAAGATTAATATATTTCTTAGCCGTAACTAAATAATATATTAAATAAATTAAAGAAAATACTAATATAGTTATTAATGTAAATATTTTTCCATCTTGATTAAATAAGCTTGTAACAGAGTATCCAGCTACTATGCTATGAATTATAGCTACTAATCCTGGTAATAAGAAAAATATTCCTACCTGTTTAAATATAGATTTATTTATATATTCTTGGCTAGTTCCTATTTTTCTAAGTGTATCAAATCTAGGTTTATCTTTGATTGCATCAGATATACATTTAAAGTACATAATACTTCCTATAGACACTATAAATACTAGTGATAAAAATAATCCAATAAAGTAAATTGAATTAACAAAGTTATAACTTTCTTTGTCAAAGTTATCCACACTATACACATATATGTTAGTATTATCCTTAATATATTTTGATATATTTGCAGTATTTTCAAAATTTTTAAGGGTAATACATGATATACTCTCTTTCTCACTGCCTAAAAATTTACTTATCGAATCATAAGTATCATCATTGACTATTATAATAGGTCTATACTCTCTAAACAGACCAAATAAATTCATAGTATAAGAATCAATAATACTAATATCTTTATCTCCTAATTTAAAATCCACATTAAAATTAAAAGCATTTATAATCTTTCCTGGTATAAGGAAGATTGCTTCATTGTCTTTTAATTTAGTATTTAAAAATTTGTTTTCATTTTCTAAGTCTCTATACTCACATATCTTTTCTACTTCTGAATATTTTATTAAATCTACATCATCTGTATAAGGAATTGCTCCCATTTCATTTGGATTCTCATTAGTTTCAACAAGCATAACTTCTGTATCAAATTTGAAATCTACTTCTTCTTTACTCAAAGTTAAAGCTTGATTTACAATCGTATCATTACTATCACCTAAATACATAATACTATAAGGATATTCTGATTCTTGACCTTCGCTAAATAATGTTTTCATAGAAATTGATACTATTATACATGTTAAACAACATGTTATTAATACGGTAATTTGCCCTAATACTTTATTGTTGTCTCTTATTCTAAAAATAATATTATTAAAACTTAATACATTAGTGCCTTTATATAAAAAATTCTTATTATTAATTAACTTTGATATGACAAATGTAAAAAATCCTTTAAATAATAGCATAGTCCCTATAATAACTAAAACTATAGTACCTATTATTGCTATAGGAAACGGAATATTATATTTCTTATAATAAATAATCAATAGATATGCAAAAATTATTACGATAACTCCTAATAGACCCTGCAATGTTTTATTTTTGCTATTATCACTTTGATATATATTTGTTGCATTTATAAGTTTTGTTATATCTGTTCTTAATAAAGTTATATATTCTTTTATAAATACACAAATTAATATAACTAAAAACATCAAACTAGTTACAAATATTGCTGGTGTTGATATTTCAAATTTCATAATAGCATTAATATTTGAAACCTTAACAAGTGCCATTAAAAACAATTTATTAGTTAATATTCCTCCAAATATGCCAACTACTAGAGCTATTATTCCTATTAATAATCCTTCCTGAGCAAATAAAAGTGCTATTTTATTATTTTCCACACCCATAAAAGTATAAATCCCAAATTCTTTTTTTCTTTGTTCTATAAAAAAACTACTTGAGTAAGAAATAAAGAATACGAAGAACAAACATAGTACCATAGCACACATCATAGATATGCTTGAAATTACTTTTAAATCTTGTAATGCTCTAAATTGATCACTAAACATAAGAGTTATAAAATTATAAAATACTACAATAGAAAATACCATTGAGAAAATATACATTCCATAATTTCTTATGTTTTGTCTTAAGTTCATAAATGAAAGCTTAAAGAAGTTCATTTACTTCACCTCCCATGGAAGTAAGTAAATTCATTATATTATTATAAAATTCTTTTCTATTTCCACTGCTATCTATTCTAGCATTTAACTTACCATCTTTTATAAATATTACCTTATTAGAATAACTTGCACTAAAAGGATCATGAGTAACCATTATTACAGTAACGTTAAATTTTTCATTCATATCTTTCAAACAATTTAATAGTTCTGAAGAAGACTTAGAATCTAATGCTCCTGTTGGTTCATCAGCAAATATAATTTTAGGTGATGTAATTAAAGCTCTAGCTGCAGCAACTCTTTGCTTTTGTCCACCTGATAATTCATAAGGATATTTTTTTAAATGATTTTCTATACCAAAGAATTTAGCGAGTCTTAATACTTCTTCTTTGATTTTGCTTTGTTTTTCATTTCCTATTACCAGTGGAAGAGCTATATTATCTTCCACACTCATACTATCTAGTAAATTATAATCTTGAAAAATAAATCCTATATTATCTCTTCTAAATCTTGATAACTCCTTATTATTCATTTTTCCGATATCTTTATTATCATAATATACACCACCAGAAGTTGCCTTATCCACAGTTGATAATATGTTTAACAATGTTGTCTTACCTGCTCCAGAAGGACCCATTATAGATAAGAATTCTCCTTCTTTTACTTCTAAATTTATATCTTTTAGTATCTTAAATGTATTTTTATTTGTTTTAAAATCTTTTTTCAAATTAATAACTTTTAACATAATACCCTCCAAATTTCTAATATTTATTATACTTATATTCTATAAATTTCTAACAATGGATTCCATTCATTAACCTTACAGTTTTAAGAGGGTATGTGTCATTTATGTCACATTGATGTTACATTACATTAAAGTAATCTGATAAGTTATAAAACGTAATATAAATATCACAAAACTCATCTTGTTTAGATATTACATCTATATTATGACTTAATTTATTTAATATTTTTTTAGAAATATAAAGCCCCATACCTGTTGATTTAGTTCTTTTACGACCATTCACTCCAGTAAATCCTTTATCAAAAATTCTTTCAATATCTTGAGGTGCTATCCCTAGGCCATAATCTTTTATATGTAATTCCGTTCCCTTTTTATTTTCTTTTAAATATATCTCTATTTTTCCACCCATATTGCTATACTTAATAGCATTATCAACTATTAGCTCTATTATATGAGTAATCCATTTTTTATCGGTTAATACAGTTTTATTCAATTCTCCAACTTGTAAATCTATCTTGTTATATATAAATTGGTACTTATTTTTCTTAATTACTTCTTTTACTGAATGTTCTAAATTTACTTCACTTATGAAAAAGTCTGAGTTATAATTACCTGCTCTACTAGAATACATGGCTTGCTCAACAAGTTTATCTATACGGATTACTTCAGTGTTTATTTGCTTAGATAGTTCCCTACTTCCATCAATTTCATTTATCCTTTTACTTATTATTTGAAGTACTGATATGGGTATTTTCACCTCATGTATCCAGTTAGTCATATAATCATTGATTTCTTCAAGCTCATTTCTCAAATTATCTACTTCCTTCTGACTTTCTTCAATTTTTTCCATCACATTCATATAAAAATAATTATCTTTAATATAGTTGTCATCTTGATTTGGATCATTTATAAGATTTATAAATTTATTTTCTTTTTTTCTATATGTAATATAAGATATAATCAAAAATACTATAGAAGTAATTATGACTAGTATATTTATATAAATCAAACTATCTATACTTTTAGATAAATTTGGGTCTAACAATATAATTGTATTAACTATAATCATTATAAAAACGATTAAAATTAAAAATATTTTTATCTCCTTTAAATATTTAAAAAAACTCATCTTATTATATATCCCTGCCCTTTTTTAGTTAAAATAAAATCTTCTAACCCTATTGTATCTAATTTTTTTCTAAGTCTATTCACATTTACAGTAAGGGTATTTTCACTTATAAATTCATCTGTATCCCAAAGTTCTTCTATTATTTCATCTCTACTTACTATCTTCTCTTGATTTTCCATAAGTATTTTCATTATTTTAAGTTCATTTTTAGTAAGTTCTACTTCTTTGTTTTTAAAATAAAGTTTTGATTCAACTATATTCAAAGTTACATCTTTAAATTTTATAATATCACTTTTTAGTTCACTATTATAAGAATATGTTCTTCTAAGTATTGCTTGTATTTTAGCAACTAATATCTGTGGTGAAAATGGCTTCATAATATAGTCATCTCCCCCCATATTTATTGACATTATTATATCCATATCATTATCTCTAGATGAAATGAAAATTATAGGAACCTTTAAAAAGTTTCTTATTTGAGAGCACCAATAAAAACCATCATAACATGGTAAATTTATATCCATTAATATTAATTTTGGATTGCATTCTAGTACTTCATTAGTTATATTTTCAAAGTTTTTAACTTCTTTTACAGTATAATTCCATTTACTTAGCGTTAAGCTAATCTCCCTACTTAATGCTTTATCATCTTCTATTATAAAAATATCCATTATGTATACCTCTTTATTTTTTATTTTATAAATATATTATTATGTATCTTAATTATATCCCATATATATTTTTATTACCTTATTAAAACTACATAAAATATAAACATACTAGTAAAAAAGTATCTCACTTAATAGCAAGATACTTTTTTGATTTATATTAAATTAGCAAGTAGCTCCTCCAGCTACATTAGTCTGTCCATTTATTATTTCTTCTTTTCTTTCTAATAAATCGTTAGATAATAATTGTTTTTCTACATTTTCAAATCCTATACGATTTATAGTTGCTGCAAAACGTTCACCATCTATACCTTGATCTTTGTATAATAATATAGCTTTCTCTATTATATCAAGTGCCTCTTCTTTATCAGTGAATATTTTGTTTAAAGCTATACCATGTGAAACTCTTTTTCCCCATGTACCACCTATATATATTTTAAATCCATGTTGACTATCCGTTATAGATTTAAATGGGCATTTTCCATCACAACGGCCACAATGTATACATTTTTCTTCATCTATTTTTAATTTTCCGTCTACTACTTCACATGCATTCATTGGGCAATTTTTTGAAATAACACATTTTTTACATCCCTTACATAAATCTTCATTAAAATTTGGTATGCATTGCCCTATTATTCCTAAATCATTTAGATTAGGTTTAACACAATTATTTGGACATCCTCCTGTTGCTATTTTAAATTTGTGTGGTAAAGTTACTTCCCTATAACCTTTATAAAATCTCTTGTGTATTTCTTCTGATAAAGCAAATGTATCTATTAAACCATACTGGCAAGTAGTACCTTTACATGAAACTACTGGACGTATTTTTTTACCTGTTCCACCAGTTTCAAGGCCTTCTTTTGCAATATATGCTCTGAAGTCTTCAATTTTATCATATGGAATTCCTTGTACTTCCACTGTAAGTCGAGTTGTAAAAGTTATTACCCCATTTCCAAATAATTCTGCCGCTTCAGCTATACATTTGTGTTGAGCTGCAGTAATTTTCCCATTCACTGTTATTACTCTTCCTGAAAAATTATCAGTTCCCTTATTACTCAAAAAACCTAATGCCTTTACTCTTTTCTCATCTGTTGGACTTATTGTTAAAGTCGCCATATTATTATCCCCCCTATAAATTACTTTTCATCAATCTGTAATCATTTTAAATGTATATCATGAATTATATAAATTATACCACATTACATTTTTTACCTTTTGCCTCGATGTCAACATAATTGTAGCACTTGAGATTGTATTTTAAAAATGGTATTATCTTATCAATAATATAGGTAAAACCTATTGATAATATATAAATCAGAATAATTTTTTTGATAAAGGAGGGATTATTATGACTATTAGGCACTTAAGAATTTTTATAGAAGTGGCAAAAACAGGTAACATGAGTTTAGCAGGTGAAAATTTATTCATTTCTCAACCAACAGTAAGTCAGGTCATACGTGAGTTAGAAAATCATTATGGCGCTATGCTTTTTGATAGATTATCAAAAAAACTTTATATAACTGAATTTGGAAAAGAACTTTTAAGATATGCTATTGAAGTTGTAGATCAATTTGATAACTTAGAAAAAGCTATGAATGATAGTTCAAATATAGAGAACTTAAGAATTGGTGCTTCTGTAACAGTGGGTACTTATATCTTATCAAAGGTGTTAAAGGAATTTCATAAAATAGCACCAAATGTACATACTTACTCTTATGTTAATAACACAAGTACAGTAGAAAAAAAATTGCTAAAATCTGAACTTGATATGGCAATCGTAGAAGGAGAGATTCAATCACCTGATTTAATAACTATACCTGTTATAGATGATTACTTGGTTTTATTATGTAAAAATAATCACTCTATTTTAGATAATAAGAATCTACAATTAACAGATTTAAAAAATCAAAGATTTGCTGTTAGAGAAAATGGCAGTGGAACAAAAGATTTTCTAGAACACCTTTTATCTAAACATAAAATTTCTGTTCAAATAGCCTGGGAAGCTAGTTCAACAGATACTATAAAAAGAGCAATCTTAGATGATAATTGCTTATCTCTTTTATCCATTCATACATTTGAAGAAGATATTTTAGATAATAAAATTCAAATCATAAATAACATAAATTTAAACCCACTTAAACGTTCTTTTAAATTGGTTTATCATAAAGATAAAATATTATCCTCTTCTATGAAGGTATTAGAAGATATTTTAAAAAAATACAAATACTCAGATATCATGGAAAATTTAATATTGCCTAAATGAAACTAGCAGATTTATGATTGTATAATATTAAAGTTTCTATATGAAGTATTAACTTTGTTATAAATTATTTTCAATAAATTAAAGGTATTGATTTTTTTATCAATACCTTATTTATTAACAGACGAATCCATTGCCTACACGTAACTCAATTAAGGAAAATTTTTACAATAATATTTAAATTATTTTCTTGCTAACTTGCTTACCTAACATACAAATAAACAATATTATTCCAAAAAAACCTTCATAAGGATATATTTTTCCAACTAACATTTCAAATGGAAGTAATCCTCCAAAGAAAGCTAGTATAGCAACAAGTACTGCAATTAGTTTTGAGTTTTTTCCATCCTCTTTAGAAATCCTAGTACATACAGTCCAAAAGTTTGGAGCTGCTGTTGAGAATATACCGCAAAGTAATATGACAGAAAAAATCTTACCAAGTAGAGGTGATATTGATTTTGCAAAATAAAGTGTTGGTATAGATAACTTATATATGCTATCTACCTTTGACAATAAAGCTAAATTCATAACTAGAATAACAGACATTATTACAATACTTCCTATAATCCCACCATATACAGCTTCTTTTCTATGGTCTGCGCTTTTACCTAATGTGGTAAAAAACATGACACCTCCAACTAAGTTATATGAAGCGTATATAATTCCACTTCTTATCCAACCGCCTCCTGCTTTTGGTATTTCAATATGTTGCATTATGTAGTTAATGTTTTTTAATCCATCTATGTTTTGAAATAATATAATAAATCCTACAATCATAGAAAAAAACACAATAACTGGCCCTATAATTCCAACTATATTTATAAGGCTATTAAGGCCAAATATATATGCGATTAGAACAAGTATTGCCATCATGCCACATCCTATGTAATAATTCAATCCATAATACTCTTTTAAAGTTGCTCCTGCACCTGAAATCATTATTACTACACTGGCAAATAATAAAATTGGTATAAAAATTTCATAAAACTTACCTAAAGATTTTCCACAAAAATATTTATATGCGCTATGTTTTTTTATATTTCTATAATCGTAACCTGAGCCCATAATTGTTGAGCCGAAATATGTAAATAAAATTAAACTTATAATTATTGAACCTATGCTCCAAAGTCCATTTGATGTAAAAAATTGCATTATCTCTTGTCCTGTTGCAAATCCCGAGCCAATGATAAATGCTATATATGCACCTGCAAATTTTATCGTGTTTATTATACTTACCTTTTCTCTCATATTCCCCCCTTATGTATTTCTCAATTCATTCTTTTCATATATTAATAGATTCCTTTCGGTTTTATAAAATAATTACTATCTAAAAACCTTTAGAACTTGTACTGTACAATATAAGTCTATGAATTATAATTAATAAAATGATTGCTATATTTATAAAATTTACTTTACTATTTCATTAATACTTATAATTTGAAATAGTAATTATACTTTTAGGTAAAACTAATCTATATTAACTATTAAATATATGATAAAATATGGCTACAAATAACAATAAGGGAGGTTTTATGTTGAATAAAACTGATGCATTTAAGATTTTAAAACTGTCACTAGGAAGTTCCCTTGCTATTTTTATTGCTTCAATTTTTAATTTACAATATTCAATTGTCGCAGGTGTTATAACACTTTTAGTTGTAAAAGATACTAAAAGAGAAACTGTAGTAGATGCTATTGGGAAATTATTAGGGTTTGTGATTTGTACAGTCTATTCTTATCTATGTTTCAATATATTGGGGTTTAATTTATATTCATTTTCAATTTACATATTACTTATTATAAGCACTTGCTTTATTTTAAAAATTAGATATGTAATAGCGATGTGTGTAGTAATTTCTTCTCACTATTTATTACAAGAATCTATGAGTTTATATTGGATATTAAATGAAACAGGACTGTTTATAATAGGTGCAGGTATCGGAATTATAATAAATATGTTCATGCTTTCTAATATAGAACAAATTTATCATGGTCAAGAACGACTACAAAAAGAAGTGAGTACTATTCTTATAGATATTGCAAGTACTATAATTAATCCTAACAAAGAATCTGATTATGAAGAACATCTTGATAGATTAAATATTTTAATAAAGAAAAGTACAAAAGCCGCTTATGAAAATCTTAATAATAATTTATTAAGCGACACCAGATTTTTCTTAGAACATATGGAAATAATAAAAAGCCAAAAAGATATATTAGCTACTTTATATAACTTGGCTTTGCAATTAAATTATGTTCCTTACCAAGGATATATCATAGCTGAATTCATAAATAAAATAGGAAATACTTCTTTTGAAACTAATACAGTAAATCTATTACTAGAAGATTTAGAAGATATATTTAAAGATATGAAAAGTCAACCTCTTCCTAAAAATAGAGATGAATTTGAAAACCGTGCTATTTTATTTTTATGTCTAACTGAGCTAAGAAAGTTCTTAATAAATAGAAAAAATGCACAAACTCTTAGAGATAATTTTTACTATAATAATTAAAATCTTAAATATAATCTAAAATAAAAATGACGAACTAATAATAGTTCGTCATTTTTATTTGCCCATTTTAAAATATTACTAGTTGAATTCTAATCATCAAATCTTTTTATTTATTATTAATTATTATTAATCATTTAATACTTTATAAAATATTAATTATTATAACGTCTTTTAATTAGAAATAAAATACTTATAACTAGGGGTGATATAAAGTAATGGTATTATCAAATAAAAATGAAATCCTAAAAAAAATTTTAAAAAGTTATGAAGGGTACTTTGACATAGACGAATGTAATGAAACAGATATTCCACTGGCTGCAACATGCCAATTACATGTTCATAACAAAAAATATGTTCTTATAAAAAAGGCTACTCTATGGGAAGCTGATGCAAATGAATATGTTTATATTTTCAAAGTAGATAATTTAACTAAAGACATTTTTAATAAATGTAAAGATTATGCATATGATTATGGTATGAAACTAATTAATCCTAAACCTGGTCATATGTACTCATATATTACAACTATTTTTATATGTGATTCTTGTGAAAAAGAAGCTGAAAAATTGATAACTAAATGTAATATTTATAAAAGTTTTAAGTTTTCTTTTTATGGATGGATGGACTTTCATACTGTATGCATAGATATAAATAATAATATGATTTTTGGAAATAAAGGTGGAAAAAATACAGTTAAGTTTTTTAAAGATTTATTATTAGGAAAAACATCTAATTTTTATAAAAAAAGCAAAGAATTTTGTTAATGATGTTCTAATTGTGTATTTTAATAAATTTGCTATTGTTTTATTTTTAAATATATATAAATAATTATAAAACAAAATTTTAATCAAACTCTATAGGTTTAAAAAGGGGGTAAACTTATGAATGCAGTAATCATCTTATTAGTTGGTATCGTAATTTTGTTTATTGGCTACGTTACTTATGGAAAGTGGCTAGCAGAGACTTGGGGAATCGACGAAACAAAAACCACACCATCTCATGAATTAGAAGATGGTGTAGACTATGTTCCAGCAAAAGCACCTGTTCTTCTTGGGCATCATTTTTCATCTATAGCAGGTGCAGGACCTATAAATGGTCCTATACAAGCAGCTGTATTTGGATGGGTTCCAGTTGTTCTATGGATATTAATAGGAGGTATATTCTTTGGTGCTACTCATGACTTTGGTGCTTTATTTGCATCTATACGTCATAAAGGTCAGTCTATTGGGGAGGTTATAGGACAAAATATTGGATCTCGTGCTAAAAAATTATTTCTTATTTTCTCTTATTTAACACTATTATTAGTAGTTGCAGCTTTTGCATCTATAGTTGCTGATACTTTTAAAGCTACATTTACTGATACAGGATCAATAGATTATGCTGCCAGTGCTGCTAATGCTTCTACAGCTATGATTTCTTTATTATTTATACTTATAGCAATTGTTTTTGGAATTTTTGTTTATAGACGTAATACTTCATTAACTACTTCAACTGTTATTGGTGTCATAGCTATAGTTATATGTATAGCTATAGGTATAAACTTCCACCCTATTTATCTAAGTTCAACCGCTTGGATGATAATAGTAGGCCTTTATATACTAATTGCATCTGTAACACCGGTTTGGATATTACTACAACCACGTGATTATTTAAGTTCATTCTTACTATATGGTATGATGATAATTTCATTTGTTGGTATCGTTGGGTCTCACCCAACACTAGATATACCAGCATTTACTGGTTTTGTTGATACAATAGCGCCTACAGGAACATCACTTGGATATTTATTCCCTGCTCTATTTATTACAATTGCTTGTGGTGCTATATCAGGCTTTCACTCACTAGTTGGTTCTGGTACTACAGCAAAACAATTGAACAGTGAAAAGGACGCTCGTCCTATAGCTTATGGTTCAATGTTAATTGAATGTGCTCTTGCATTAATTTCAATCTGTGCAGTAGGATATATATGGAAAGATTATGCATCAGGTACAACGGTTACGCCTACAGTAGTATTTGCTACAGGTATAGCTTCCATGTTAAGTAAAATACCGGGACTTTCTGGTGTATATGACATATCATATTCATTATTAGTATTAACTGTTTCTGTTTTCTGTTTAACATCATTAGATACAGCAACAAGACTTGCTCGTTATATGTTCCAAGAATTTTGGTTAGAACCTGGTGAAAATAGAGAAGATACCACAGGATTTAAGAGAACTCTTACAAATCCATATATTGCAACAATTATCACTGTTGCTTTAGGTATCTCACTTGGACTTACTGGATATTCAAATATTTGGGCATTATTCGGAGCAGCTAACCAATTACTTGCAGCCCTTGGATTATTAGCCGTTGCAGCATGGCTTGGTAATATTGGTAGAAATAATAAAATGTTCTTTATACCTATGGCATTTATGCTAGTTGTAACTGTTACTTCATTGATATTCACAATAAAATCTAATGTTACAGCTATTATGGCTGGTGGAGCAGGTCTAGGTTGGTGCTATATTAGATCTATACTTGCTACACTACTGGTTATATTAGCTATTGTTCTAATGGTTGAAGGTGTTAAAACTATTAAGAAACAGTTTAAAAATAAACCTACACAAGCATAATTAATATTTATAAAAGTAGAATAACAATAGATGTCATATCTGTAAAATAGAAAAAAATCTCACTAAAGTAATTTTACATTAGTGAGATTTTTTCTAAATATACACACTTTTAATTCTTTAAAACCAGCTAATTTGAGTTTTCTCATAATTCTTTTTATAATCTCTTATGATATCATTTATATTATATAAAATATTGTACTTTTCAAACTCGTTTTTAAATATCTTCCATAAATATTCTGCTCTAGTGTATGATTTTTCGTACATATCTCCATAAGTTTCAATATATTTTATATCTAAATTTTGTCATCGATGACATCAACCTATGTATATGTTCATATTATAATTAATTTCAAACCAGTGAGGATTATCACTATATCCATAAATAATTGTTTTAGCTGGTATAAATTCCATAAATTCTTCAATCCTTTCATTTATCTAAATATAAATTAACTTTATAAATTAGTCTTTTCTGAAAAAATATCATAAATAATATATGTAAAACTAAAAAGAGTATAGGGATAATACTCCTATAGTAGAAGTTTCCCTATACTCTTTTTTATATTCTATATATTTCTAGCAACTTCTGCTGCTTCCCATATAGCATCAAGTGCACGTCTAGGTTTAACTGCATCTCCAATAACATGATACGGAATATTCATTGATTTTATACATTCTTCTAAAGAATTGTTTGCTTTAGAACCTATTGCTATAACAACGCTATCTATATTTTCTACCGATTCAGTACTTCCATCTTTTTCAACTAAAACACTATCTTCATTTATTTCTAAACACTTAGTTCCTGTTAAAGTCTTTATTCCTAACTTGTATATATTTTTATTAACACATATACCTCTTAGCCATCCTATTCCATTCCCTACTCTATCAAGCATTTCAACCACAGTAACATTTTTATTTTCTTCTGCTAAAGTCTCAGCAACTTCAAGCCCTACAAGACCTCCACCTATGATAACTACATTTTTACCAACTGTACTTTCACCTTTTAATACATCCCAAGCAAGTACAACATTTTTATTCTCTACACCTTTTATAGGAGGTACAAATTGATTTGCTCCTGTTGCTAATACCACTTCATCCGGATTAAATTCTTTTATGAATTCTTCATTAACCTCTGTTAATTTAAGTATATTAACACCTATTTTTCTTAAGTTATACTCCATATTATCTGCTGCTAAAGCAAACTCTTCTTTTCTAGGAGCAAGTCCAGCTATTTTAAACTGTCCACCTAAAGAATTAGTTTTTTCACATAAAGTTACATCATGTCCACGTAATTTTAACACTTTTGCAGCTTCAACACCACCTGGTCCTCCACCTATAACTAAGACCTTTTTAGGAGTTTCACATGCTTTTATCTCATATTCTCTTTCTCTTGAACAAGATGGGTTTCTAAGACAACTTATATCTTGATTTGGTACAAGATACATATCAAAACATCCTTGATTACATCCTACACATTTAACTATTTCATCAAATCTATTTTCTTTTGCTTTATTACAAAACTCTGAATCTGCTAATTGAGCTCTACCAATACCTATAAAATCAGCTTTTTCATCATCTAATATTTTTTCTGCAAGTATTGGATCATTTATTCTACCAACAGCTATAACAGGTATATTTATATGTTGTTTTATTTTATGAGCATTATCTACATTAAATCCTGGTTTGAAATCTATTGGTGGTACAACATATTCTAGCGTTTGAGTAGTTCCAGCAGATACGTGTAGTGCATCTATGCCAACTTTTTCAGCTAATTTAGCAAACTCTATTACATCTTCAACTGTAAGTCCTTCTTCACAGAATTCGCTTCCACTTATTCTATATATAATTGGGAAATCTTCACCAACTTTTTTACGTACATTTTCTATAACCATTAGAGGGAATTTCACTCTATTTTCAAAAGAACCTCCAAACTCATCAGTTCTTTTGTTACAAGTTTTACTCATAAACTCAGCTAACAAATATCCATGAGCACCATGTAATTCAATAGCATCAAAACCAGCTTTTTTAGCTCTTAAACAAGCATCTCCATAAGCTTCTATTAATTCATATATTTCATCTATAGTAAGTTCTCTTGGTGCTGCAGCGCTGTAAGGAGATTTTACTGCTGATGGAGCAACTATATCATATCCTTCCATAGGTTTACGGACTACACGTCCTCCATGCCATATTTGTATAGCTGATTTTCCACCAGCTTCTCTTATAGCATCTGCTATTCTTTTTAATCCAGGTATAAATGAATCATCATAAATTCCTAAATCCATGGGATTTTTTGTAGTAGGATGTATTGCTGCTATTTCAACAATATTAAGTCCACATCCCCCTTTAACACGTGCTACGTGATAATCTATTAATTTATCAGATGGCTCCCCACCATTTACTGTCATTTCAGAACCCATTGCAGGTAATATAACTCTATTTTTTAATTCCATAGAACCAATTTTACCTGGAGAAAATAATTTTGTACATATCATAACCCTTTACCTCCCTATAATACTAAACCACCATTAACATTTATTATTATTATAGTCATAAATTTACTGTCATCTGATGTTAACATAATGTATAAAATACACATATCTTTTAATCCACGTCATAATCTATTTCATTTACTCTTATATTATATGAACCCAATTATTGAGCATAATGTCTAGTTAATATATCTAATGAAAATTTAGAGTATATCTAAGCAGATTTCCATCTACCTCCACCAAATAACTGTTAACTTATTAACAACCTTGTAGTTTAATTATATGACTTTGTTAAAAAAACATCAATTGACATAGCTTGACTAATATTGACTAATATTGACTTTCATTTTAAATTTTAAAATTTAATCGAATTTGATATAATTTAATTAACAACTTTTTAGGAGAAAATATTATGACTTTTAGTTTTGGGGAAATATTACATAAATTATTAGATATTACTAATGAAAAAAACTTTAGACTTGCACATTTTTTAGGATATGATGTGACATACATTAGTAAATGGATTAATGGAAATAAATTACCATCTCATAAAAATATAACTGAAATTATAGATAAAATTTGTAACTTTTTTATTGATGATTTAGATAAAAATACATTAAGACAAATATGCTATGAATTTGAGATTCATCAAAATAGTAATGAAGAAGTAAAAAAGGAATTATCAACTTTCATATATGATTGTTTTGAAAATCAGAAAATATCAAAACATAAAGACAATTTAATTACTAATAATTCTTGTATAATGCTAAACAGTAAGGATACAGATGGATGGATTTTTGAAAACTTAAAACATTATTGTAAAAAATCAAAAGAAAAAGATATACATATTATAATTACTAATGATATAAATAACTATTCAAATAAGAAGTCTGTTTTAGATATTTCTGAAAATAAAGGCTTTGTATTTAATAGTAAGAATGTATATATATATCAGCTTATTAATTTAGAAAAAATGAAAAATAATATAAACGAATACTGCAAAATAATCCTTTTATATTTAAATTCAAATTCAAAAGTTACTTATAATCTTTATGTTGATAATAATGAACATTTTAATTTAATACTAGTGAAAAATTGTTTATCATCTATGTCTATTAAAGATCAAAATTGCAATTTAAATATGAATGTAGTATCTAGAGATTTAGACACTATAAATAATTTATATAAATATTATAGTAATCATATAAGAAGCCAAACTCAGCTTTATGAAGTTAAGTCTTGTCAAGAATTAGTTGAACAGAAATACTTACTTAACTTTGTAATGCAAAATGACATCAAATTAATATTCAGAAATATGCATTCTATTGGAATATCAGAGAACATTTTACTTAAGATTAAAGAAGATAATAATCTTTATTCTGGAAATATAGATGAATTATTTTCTATGATGAACATATGCTTAAAAAATATGAAACTTAAAATTATAATTTATAAATCAGCACTTTTAACTTATATATTTGATGGTGCTATGAATATATATAATGAATCTGTTATTGTAAGTAAAAAAGACAGAATTAGTCATCTAAAAAAAATAATAACCTTATTAAAATCAAATAATCAGTTTGAAATAAAATTAATAGAAGATGATAACGAATTTGTTTCAATCTCTGATTTAGATAGTTCAGTTTTTATAAGCAATCAATCTTGTTTTGCTATAAAAGATTCCTCTAAGGAAGCACTCTATTTTAAATTTATAAATAAAGACATAATAAATTATTTCAATAAATTCTTCAATAATATTTGGAACAGTCAAGTTCAAATTTCAAGTTCTACAGATGTTATAAATTTCATTGAAAAAGGAATTGAACTATTATCTAAAGACTTATAATTATAAAAAATTTAAAACTTTATATAGTATTATTCAAAATATAATAAATTATTTACATACAAAAGCCATGATAATTAATACATTAACATGGCTTTTTCAATAATATAAAAATTGATATACTGAATCAATTATTGTAAAATCTATATGACAAAAATTTATTTAAACTACATACCTATAAACATAAGTCCCATAGCTATTATCACACCTGAATATAATAAGTCAATTATACAGAATCCCATTATATCCTTTGCACCTAATCCTGCGATACCTAGTGCTGGTAATGCCCAGAATGGTTGTATCATATTTGTCCATGCATCTCCCCAAGCTATTGCCATTGCTGTTTTAGCTGGATCAACACCTAATGCAGCACCTGCTGGCATCATTATTGGAGCTTGCACTGCCCATTGTCCTCCACCTGATGGTACGAAAAAGTTTACTATACCTGCACTTAGGAAACTAAATAATGGGAAAGTAAAAGTATTGGCAACGTTTGCAAAGAAATCAGATATTAATATTGCTAAAGATACTCCATCAGCGTTTACACCAGTCATCATTCCTATTATACCTGCATAGAATGGGAACTGTAACATTATTGGTCCTGCTGATTTTGAAGCTGAACTTAAAGCATGTAAAAATCTTCTTGGTGTTTTATGCAATGCTATTGCTGAGAATAAGAAAATAAAGTTAACTATATCAAGATTTAAACTAAATCCGTTATTTATGAAGTAGTAAACTATATAAGCAAATCCCATTGCAGAAATTAACATACTTACTATCGCGCTATTTTCTAATTTATCTGCTGGAGTCATTTCATCAATTGTCATTGCTACAAAATCATCTTCATCTTCTAATAATGATTTATCTACTATAATAGCTTTGTCTTTAGATGGATGCATTGCTTTATTTAGTAATGGTAAAGTTAATATTAATACTCCTACTATTAACATATTTGATAACGAGAATATTGTCTCACTAGTTGGTACACCTTCTGCAGATATCACACCTGCTGTTGCAGAAACTACTGCTTCTCCACCTGTCGCTAATGTTAAAGGTATAGATGCTGATAATCCCGCATGCCATAATAAAAATCCTGAATAAGCTGAGGCTATTAATAATCTATAATCAACACCATCAACTTCTTTAGCTAATTCTTTTGCAAATATTGCTCCAATAACTAATCCAAATCCCCAGTTTATTAAACAAGCTAATCCTGAAATAAATGTTACCATTAATATTGCTTGTCCTGGAGTTTTTGGTATTTTTGCTAATCTTCTAAGTACTTTTTTGAAAGCTGGAGCACTTGCTAATGTATGACCTAGTACAAGTACTAATGCCATTTGCATAGCGAATGCTAATAATCCCCAAAATCCTCCTGACCAATGTACTATCATGTCCATTGGACCTTGTCCTGTAAATATAATTCCTGATAAAAATATTGCAAAAGTTATCATTATGCAAAATAAGAATGGATCTGGTAAATAATTTTGAACTAGGTTAACGCACCCATTTGTAAACTTTTTGAACATAGTGTCTTCTCCCTTTTAGTATTTTTTCAGATGCCCTAATAGTTATTAAGGCATCTATGTTTTTTTAACTTTGTGCTTTTATGATCTTTTACTATTTCATTGGTATTAAATTATCACTTATTATTAATTTAGCTTCTGTTGCATTTTGAACTTCTTCTACTGTAAATTCTTCATTTAACTCAACTAAAACTAAACCTTCTTCAGTTACCTCTATAACACCCATTTCAGTCACTATTAAGTTAACTTGATTTTTAGCTGTTAAAGGTAATGAACACTCTTTTAAAATTTTATGATTTCCTTTAGCTGTATGCTCCATAGCTACTATTACTTTTTTAGCTCCTACAACTAAATCCATAGCTCCACCCATTCCCGGAACTAATTTCCCTGGTATCATCCAGTTTGCTAAGTTTCCTTTTTCATCTACTTGTAATGCTCCAAGTACTGTTACATCTACGTGGCCACCTCTTATTATTCCAAATGAAGCTGCACTATCAAAGAAAGCTCCACCTTCTTGTATTGTTACAGGTGAACCTCCTGCATTTACAATATATTTATTTACTTTGTCTTCTTCTGGACTTGGACCTATACCTACAAATCCATTTTCTGATTGAAGTGTTATATCTACTCCTTCTGGTAAATAGTTAGGTATTAATGTTGGTAATCCTATTCCTAGATTTACAACATCTCCATCTTTTAATTCTTTAGCAACCCTTTTGGCTACAAAGCTTTTTATTTGACTTCTATCCATTTATATCTCCTCCATTTATTATGTAATCTACAAATATATGTGGAGTCATAACATGTTCTTGATCTATTTCTCCAACTTTCACAACTTCATCAGCTTCAACTATAACTACATCTGCAGCAGTTGCCATTATTGGTGCAAAATTTCTTCCCGAACCACTATAATAAGCATTACCTTTTTCATCAACTTTACTTGCACCTATTATTGCTATATCTGCCTTTATAGGTTTTTCTATTAAATATTCTTTTCCTTCTATTACTATAGTTTCTTTTCCTTCTGCAACTAAAGTACCTATACCAGTTGGTGTTATTACTCCACCAAGTCCTGCACCTGCACTTCTTATTCTCTCTGCCATTGTTCCTTGAGGTATAAGCTCAAATTCAGTTTCTTTCTCATTCAATTGTCTTATTGCTTCTGGATTTAAACCAATATGAGTAGCTTGAATTTTTTTGAATTGTTTAGCTACAACCATTTTTCCTACTCCATAATCTAAAAGACCTGTGTCATTACATACTAGAGTTAAATCCTTTACATCTAATTCAATTAATTTATCTATTATTTTATGAGGACTTCCGCATCCCATAAATCCACTGACCATTATAGTCATTGAGTCTTTTACTATTTCACTTAAATTCTCTATGCTTATTATTTTATTCTTCATTATATAACTCCCCTATTCACTATACTGACTTAACAATTACACAAGTTCCCATTCCACCACCTATGCAAAGTGATGCTAAACCTTTTTCTAATTTTCTCTTTTTCATTTCATGTATAAGAGTTGTAATTATCCTTGCTCCTGATGCTCCTAGAGGATGTCCTATTGCTATAGCTCCACCATTTACATTTGTTCTTTCATCAAACCATTCATCTGTAACATTGTGATTTTCTTTTAATTCTTTTATAACTCCTAATGATTGAACTGCAAATGCCTCGTTTAATTCTAATAAGTCTATTTCTTCTAACTTAATGTTAGCTCTATCTAAAGCATTTTTAATTGCTGGTACTGGTCCTAACCCCATAACTGCAGGATCTACTCCGCCTTGTCCAACTGATACTATTTCTGCTATTGGATTTAATCCATATTCTTTTACTGCTTTTTCTGAAGCAACTATTATTATACTTGCTCCATCATTTATTCCCGAAGCATTCCCAGCTGTTACCGATCCATCTTTTTTGAATGCAGGTCTTAAAGTTGAAAGTTTTTCAAGACTTGTAGTTCTATTTGGATATTCATCTGTATCAAATATTGTTACATCTTTTCTTGTTTTTACTTCTATTGGAACTATTTCATCCTTAAATCTTCCTTCATCTACTGCTTTTATAGCTCTTATTTGAGACTTTATTGCAAAAGCATCTTGCTCTTCTCTACTTATATTGTGTTTTTCAGCTATGTTTTCTGCAGTTATGCCCATATGATAGTTGTTAAATGCATCTGTAAGACCATCTAATATTAACGAGTCTTTTAAATTCATTCCACCCATTTTATTGCCAGTTCTTGCATTTGAATCTGTAACATATGGAGCTTGAGACATAACTTCGACACCACCTGCTACTATTAAATCTGCCATCTCACCTTTTATTTGTGAATAAGCAGTCATTACACTTTTCATACCACTACCACAAATTATATTTAGAGAGTAAGCTGGCACTTCATTTGGTACTCCTGCATATATAGCAGCTTGTCTTGCTATACCTTGACCTTGACCAGCCGATAATACATTTCCTAATATAACTTCATCAATTTTACTTATATCTATTTTATTTTCTTCTATAACTGACTTCATTACCTGACCAGCTAACTCTGCTGGAGATACTGTTGATAAACTTCCTAAAAATTTCCCTATTGGACTTCTTTTAGCATCTACTATATAAACCTTAGACATCGTTTTCCTCCTTAATACTTTACTTTTGTTTTATTGTAATTGGGCAAATAATTCTTAAGTATTCCATAATCAAATGCATAACTAAATGAAATTTATTCAAAGTATAGCTCTAAGAATAAGAAGTACTGCACCTTTCATTTTTTAGTATAAGAGGATTTTTTCATTTTGTTAAATACCTATTTTACATGCATCTATGAATTTCAGTTATGAATTAATCATATCAATGGTTCTATACAGTTGATTAAATGATAATTATTTATCACTCATTATTTATTTCTTTTATTGTGTAATCAATAAATGATTTTAAAGTTTTAGAAATATATTTATCTTCCTTTAAAATAAATCCTGTATTCCAATTTATATTTGAATTTTCAATAGATATTAATTTTATATCATCATTTTTAAATCGTTGCACGATTGGCTCTGGCATAATACTTATACCCTGCTCTAAAGCTACCATCTCCATAATATAATCCCATTGGGAAGTTTTTAAGATTATATCTGGCTCAAATCCTGCCTCTTTACATATTTTTATAGTTTTGTTGTACATCATAAATTTTTCATTGAAGGTTATGAATTTCTCTTCTTTAAGCTCCTTTACATCTATACTTTCTAGGTTTGATAATCTATGATTCTTTCCAACTACTAGCTTTACATTTCCATTTGTAATAGGAAAAGTTATTAAATTTTCATCTTCTATAGGAAAAATTACTACTCCTATATCTATACGTTCTTCTTCAACACTTGACTTTATATGGTTAGACCCTTCCTCTACTATTTTTATATCAATATGTGGATTTTTACTTTTAAAACTTGCTATAACAGATGTGAAATATACACTTCCTATTACTGGAGGTAATCCTAAAGTAATTATTCTTTTACAAGAATTAAATGTATCTTGAAGATTATTTAGCTCTTGCTGTATTATATCCATGGATTCCCTTGCATTTTTGTAAAAAATTTCTCCCTCATAAGTTAACTTAAATGATTTTGAATTTCTCTCTATAAGCTGAGTACCCATTTCTGTTTCTAAACTTTTAACATTTTTACTTAAAGCTGGCTGAGAAATATATAAATTATTTGCAGCCTTAGTAAAATTACCTTCTTTTACAACTTCTAAAAAATAAGTTATATCTTTTATTTTCATATACTTTAGTCCCCTCGCAAATTATAAATTATAATAATTTTATATTTTTTATTATAAAAAACTATATGTATATATTATTATAGCTTTATTAGTCACATTTTGAAACCTAGAAATGTTACTTTATTTATCTTTATTCATATAAAAATACTCTTTTTACACTTATAAATAACAGATAAAATTTAACAAGTTTAAGCATATGATTAATTATTAAATTGCAATGTAGCAAATATTATCTACTTTTATTGACTTTCATTTTATAAATATTATATACTACACTAGGTTTGAAAAATATGTTTCACATATACTAACTAACCAATTAGACAAAATTCTACTTATCATATTTTGAGGGAGGTAAGTTTATGAATGAGGAATTAAACCAAAATCATAAGAAAAGTGTCCTTAGATTAGCATTATTCATAGGTGAACTTATGCTTGTAAACGGAGCTGAAACATATCGTGTAGACGATACAATTTTAAGAATCTGTAAGTCTAGGGGCTTTAACCATATAAATGTATTTACATCACCTACTGTAATTATTATCTCTGATTCTAGATTTGATGGATATTCATTTATGGCCAGCATAAGGTCAAGATCTATGAATTTAGATAAAATATCTTTATTAAATGAACTTTCTAGAAAATTTGTCAGCGATACCGATATAACAGTAGAATATGCTATGGAAAAGGCAAAGAGTATAGTTAATACCAATTCTTATTCGAAGTTATCTCAGTATATATTCACAGGTATTGGCTCTGCTTTCTTTGCTGGTTTAGTAGATGGAAATAATCTACCTACTTTTATAGCAACTTTTATAACATCGATAATATCAGTAAAAATCTATAACAAAATTATAGGGATAAGTACTATTCCTGCTTTCGCTAGTTTGATAGCATCTACATTTATTGCTACTATTGGTGTTTTATTAACACAACTAAATATTCTACCTAATCCTGCAATGTTAATAGTTGGTTCAATAATGCCAATACTTCCAGGGGTTTCTTTTATAAAAGGTATGAGGGACTTAATTTCTGGAGATTTAATGTCTGGTGTTGCTCGTGCATTTGATGCACTTGTTACTGCCGTAAGTATAGCTTGTGGTGTTGGTATTGTTCTTGATATTTGGATTATGTTAGGAGGATTAGTATAATGACTGATATGTCTATATTCATGCATTTTATATATTCATTTATAGCAACAATAGGTTTTGCAGTTTTTCTAAACGCACCTAGATTTACACTTATACCCAACGGATTTGTAGGAGGAATAGGTTGGTCTATATACTTCTTTTTTATTACACTTACAGATAATGAGATGGTTGCTAATTTCATGGCTGCCCTTTTAGTTTCTTTAATAAGCGAAATCTTAGCTAGAAAATTAAAACAGCCAGCAACAGTTTTTGTAATACCTGGAATTATACTGTTAGTTCCTGGTTTAGGAATGTATAAAACTATGCTTTATTTAGTTCAAAATGATTATGCTAATGCAATTTCTAAAGGTGCTGATGTATTATTCATTGGTGGTGCCATATCAATGGGTGTACTTATTATAACTGCATTATTTAGAATGTTAAGTATAGTTTCACAAAGAAAAGCTACTAGTAAATAGTAGCTTTTTTTATTTAACTTAAATATTCAAGTATCTCCATCGCATTTTTATCAGTTTTAGCTTTATTATATACTTTTTCTATAATTCCATTTTCATCTATGATATAAGTAGTTCTAACAACACCCATGCTTACCTTTCCGTATAATTTCTTTTCTTGCCATACATCATAAGCTTGTATAGCTTCTAGCTCTGGATCTGATAATAATATGAATGGTAATTCATGTTTTTGTGCAAAGTTACTATGTGATTTTACACTATCTTTACTTATTCCTATAACTACTACGTCTTTATTTTGGAATTCTTCGTAATTGTCTCTAAATGCACAAGCTTGTTTAGTACAACCTGGTGTATTGTCTCTTGGATAAAAATATACTACTACTTTTTTATTTTTAAAGTCTGATAAACTAACTTCATTTCCATCTTTGTCTTGTAATTTAAAGTCTGGTGCTTTTACTCCTACTTCCAACATTTTTTATTCCTCCGATTTTTATTTATATTACATATTATACCAAGTATATATTAGTTTAAACCTTTTTAAATAATTCTAGTTATTTATTCCTTGATTTTTATTTTTACATAGAAAAAGAGTAAAAACCACTTAACTATTTTAAATAGAAAAGTGGTTTAAAGCATCATAGGCAATTATTTACTATTTATATCTTCTTCCTCATACATATCTGGACTTTTCTTAAGTGTAGAAGTCCATTGATTATTTCTCTCATCTTTTTCTTTTGCATCTGTTTTGCTTGTCCAAGAAATATTTGAACCTGCCCATTGATTATTACATTCAGACTTTGTTTTTTTATCCATGCTTTTTCTCCTTTTTATAATCTTCAAATATATTATTTGTAAAAAAGATGGATATAATCTACTCATTTATAACTTATTTCAATAATTATATAAATAATAAATTCAATTATATTCTCAGAATAATAAATATCTTTTATTTAATACTATTACTAAATTCAATTAAGGAGATGCTAAAATGCTTCATCAATTAAATCAATTAGAGTTACGAAACATACGTCATTTAATAGGTGATCATTGTACTATAAAAAAAAATTAAATGAATACGCTTCAAAATGTACTGAGCCTGAGCCACAACAAATGAGATATCAAGATGAAGTTCGTCAATATAAGTTATTTCAAAAATCCAAAGAAAAAGGGTACTACATACCTGCCCAATCTGCTACAGAAAGTGAAATATCAATAGTTAAGCAACAAGTTTCACAAGGATATCTCTTAGGAGTTATAGCATACTATTTTTTATAAAGAGCACTACTATGAAAGACCTACACTGATATATCTCCCCCCCTACAGACTACATAGATACAGCAGAGAAAAATATAGGTCTATTAAATTATAATAAATTCTTTTAAAAATGAAATTATCGAAATTCAAATATCTGTATGAATAATTATAGAGATAGCGTAGTTGGTGAATATGTATTTTATGAGGAATGTCATATTGTTAAAGAGATAATGGTAGAGATACCTGAAGTTATTATTGATTACTATAATAAGGTTGTAGTATATAAATCTAAGTATTTAACTATTATTTGTTAATTATTTTTAATTTTAATACTTATAAATCTATTTTTTAACTGCTTCTACATATTCCCATGTTTTACCTTTATCTTTAGATTGATAAAGTACTTTACTATTACCATTGTAATCTCCATCTGTCCCCTGTCCAACTAACATATAAATAATGTCACCCTTTTCATAAGGAATACCTGGACAATCAAAAGGCTCTATAGATGCTCCATTTTTTAACTTAACTTCATATGGACTATAATCTATCTTTTCAAAAGATATACCTCCATTATCCGTTCTATATAAATCTCCACTATCACCAGAAGGGTTATTTGCTACTATAAACCCAAGCTGCTCATCCATGAATGTCATCCCTGATAAGCTACCAATAGCCCCATTGAATGGATTCTTATTTATAACCTGCCAATTAACTCCACCATCAGTAGTTTTTCTAAGTGAATAAAAAGTGCTACCTAATGCTTTATCTGTAACATCCAATTCATAAGCAATTTGACCTGATAAATGAAATTGTCCTTTTCCATCAATTATATCCTGCTGATTATTCATAGAAGGTTCTTCATATCCAATTATTAGCTCCATACATGATTGACTCCATTTTGAATCACATATTAAATTATATCTATCTGGTATTATATCTTGCTCTTTTCCAGGTACAAATATGGATACAGTATATCCAATTGTTTCAATATTTACCTCTCCAAAATAATATTCCCTACCTTTTTCACTTATATTAATTATACCATCTGTATTATATCCCCAATTTCTTTTTCCATAATAGGCCAATCCATATTTTTCTTCATTCCACTTACTAGTTGTTTTTTCAAAAGGAATAGCATTTACTGTCTCAATTAAAGGCTCTATTAGCTTATCATCATTATAATCAAAATTTGCCTCTCCATTTAGTCGTAATGTAATATCTTTTGATTTACTCTTATCATAAGTTATTAAATACGTTTTATCTTCTCCATCATTATTTTTCCCATAAACAAATGTATATAAAGATGTAATCGTACCATCTGAATTAAATTCAAGTTCAAATACATTTGACATATATAATTTATTTGGCAAAGTATATTCTTTATTTATATCTTGAAAAATACCTTCTACACCATATTTATATATATTATCATGTTCAAACTCAACTGATCTTTCATTTTTTAATCTTTCTATTACCCATGAAAGTTTTCCCCTATAATTTGTTGCACTTTCATAGATTTTCATTCCATATATAGATGTTATTGCAATAATAATTATTATAGAAATATATTTCCATGATTTTAGTTTAATTAACTCCCTAGGCCTATAATCTTTGTTTTTCATAGTTTTAATAATAATAAATATAATTATAGATATAAAAAATAATATACAACCTAGTAAAATATAAATCGTATTATTTACTCTTCCGTACATGCATAATAAAGATAGTTCATAAGAAAAAATCCAGTATACAATTATTAGAATAGGATTTTGTAATAATACCTTTAGTATGTCTTTTAGTTTTTTCTTAAATATATAAATCCCCCCATTTAATTTAAAGTTCGTAATATATGTAATTTATAATAATTATATAGTTTAATCTATAAACAATATTATCATCTATTATTTTCTAAATATCTAACCCATCTTTCTAATTCATGTATTCTACTATCTATTAATCTTACTTTAAATAATTATACTTATAACAAAGATATTATTAATAAACATGTATAAGTTGAAAATAAACTTATGTATTATTTCTCATATCGAAACAGGTTTATACCTGATAAAATACAAATCAAAGCAGAAATACCCAACCTTAACCAATTCATATAAAGCCAGAACTCTCCACCTAATACTACATCAGGAGATGTATTAAACTCATCTACGTAGATACATAAGTTCCAAAATAATTTATATGATATTATCAAACAAATAAGGCTAAGTATAAATATAGCTCCATCTATAAACTTACTTTTTCTCATAACTATCACCCCCAAACTTAATAATTAGGTAAATTATAACATATTTAAATTTATACAAGTATACACAAAACAAGTATTTTAGTGTGCATATAAAGTACTAATAAAACTTAGCTGAAAGTTAAAAATGGTATTAACATATAATTAAAGAGGGTTAATTTCAACCCTCTTTAATTATATGTTATTTTTCAACACTATCCTTTAAACAAAATGTTATTTTTAAATAATTACTTACTTTATTTTTTCAACTATACCAGTTAAAATATCATCTAATTCTTCACTAATATTGTCTACCCCTTTATGTGTTATTTCAATAACTTCTCTAGTCATAGGTAACTCACCTAAAAGTTGTAAATTCATTTCATCTAAGAATTTACTCGTGTCATCAGCATCAAATAATTTTATTTTTTTACCACAATCAGGGCACTCAATATAACTCATATTTTCAACAATACCTAATATATTAACATTAAGTTTTTTAGCCATATTAATACCTTTAGCAACTATCATTGATATCATATCCTGTGGTACAGACACCATTATCATACCTGTTATTGGTAGGTTTTGCATAACTGCAAGAGCCACATCTCCTGTTCCTGGAGGCATGTCTATTAATAAATAGTCTAACTCTTCCCACATTACATTATTATAAAATTGTTGAACTGTACTAGTTAACATAGGTCCTTTAAATACTACTGGTTGACTTTCATCTTCTACCATAAAGTTTATAGACATAGTTTTTATATTATCTTTAGTTATTACAGGATATATGTCTACTCCGTTGCTAGATAAGGCTTTTTGATCGTGTACTCCCATAAGTCTTGGTATACTTGGTCCAGTTATATCTGCATCTAATATACCTACTTTATATCCTTGTTTATTTAATTTTTTAGCGATTAAAGATGTTATTGTTGATTTTCCAACTCCACCCTTTCCACTCATTACTCCGATTATATTTTTTATTTTATTATTTGGATTATTTTCTATTCCACAAGAAGTAGGTGGTTTGCTACAACTTCCTTTTGATGGACATGAATTACAATTTCCCATTTCAATTACCTCCATAGTCTATGCTAATCGTCTTTATTTGTATCTATATTTATATCAAATTTTTTAATAAATCAATTTTCTATTTAATATATACCCATAACTTTAAAGTTTAATGTAATTTTTTTACGAATAATGTACAAGTTTAAAGGCTGTTACATTTTCGGCACACTCTTTGTAAAAATTAAATATATTAAGATATTTTTACCAAAATTATACTATAAAAATCTAAATAAAGTAGCATTATAGGCTATAATATAATGTATAAATGAAAATATAAATTAAATATATTGATTATATTTATATAACTTAATATGAAAAGAGGTAACTATATGTCTAAAGTAGCAAAATCAGCCTTTATATTGTTTGTAGCCTCAATGATATCAAAGGTTATTGGTTTTTTAAGAGATCTTACTATTGCGTATGTATATGGAACAGGTGTTATATCTGATTCATATTTAATGGCTTTGAATATTATAACAGTAGCATTTATGTCATTACTTTGTGTAGCTATTCAAAGTACTTATATGCCAATATATGCAGATATAAAAGCAAATGATAGCAAAGCAAAAGCTTTAAAATTCACTAGTAATGTTATAAATATTATCTTAATAATCTCATTAGTAATAATCATATTTGGATGGTTTTTTACCGAGCCATTAGTTAAATTATTTGCAATGGGATTTGAAGGAGAGAGACTCCAACTTACTATGCAGTTAACTAAAATTATTTTATTTTCAGTTGGTTTAGTTTGTGTTACATATGTATTAAAAGCATATTTAGAAATATATGATTATTTTTTAATTACAGGGCTTATGCCTTTACCATATAACATTTCCATAATAATAGCTGTTTTACTTAGTAAAAAATTTGGTGTAAATATGCTAGCATATGGAACTGTAATTGCATTTTTTCTCCAAATGACATTTTTAATTCCATTTTGTTATAAAAAAGGATTTAAATATAGTCTAAATATTAATTTACATGATAAAAATGTAAAGCGAATGGCACTGGCTCTAGTTCCAATATTAATCGGTGCTTCTGCTAATCAAATAAATAGTTTAGTGGATAAAAATTTAGCATCTAAACTGGCAACTGGTTCTATGTCTTCATTAAATTACGCCTATAAGTTAGATATATTTGTTATAGGGTTATTTGTAGCTTCAATAACATCAGTAATATATCCATTATTTTCTAAATTAGGATCTGATAATAACTTAAAACAGCTAAAAGTTACATTTTGTAAATCAGTAAATTTGGTTATTTTGGTAACCATGCCTATTTCTGTAGGGGCATTTATATTAGCTGAGCCTATAATAAGGATACTTTTTGAAAGAGGGGCATTTGATGAAACTGCAACTAAGATGACTGCTCAAGTCTTATCTCTATATGCTATCGGTATGGTAGCAACTGGAATGAGGGATGTTATGGTAAGAGTGTTTTACTCATTACAAGATACTAAAGTTCCAATGAGGAACAGTATATTATCTGTTCTATTTAATATTTTCTTCAGCTTAATATTAATAAAATTTATGAAAGTTTCAGGACTTGCATTATCATCAAGTATTTCAGCAATACTAGCTGTATGCTTTTTAATGTATAATCTTAGAAAAAAAATAGGAAAATTCAATGGCAAAAGTATTATATTAACCCTTTTTAAAACATTAATAGCTTCAGCTGTAATGGCTGGCATGGTATTGTTTATCTTTAGCAAAATATCTTTAATAAGCGAATTTTTAGCTTTAATTATTTCAGTATGTATAGGTATAATAGTATATAGTTTTACTGTATTAATTTTAAAAGTTGATTCAACTGATTATATTATCAATTTAATAAAAAATTCAATTAACTCATTCAAACAACCTAAAAAAAATAAAAAGATGTAGTATATTTACTACATCTTTCTTATTAAATCTAATTCTTTTTTAATTATATTACGTACTTATATACAGATATAAAGTGACATAAACTCCCTAAAAGAATGAAAATATGGAATATTTCATGAAATCCTAAATTTTTAAATTTAATAGCTTTTGGCTTAAGTCCATATATTACAGCTCCTATCGTATAAAACACTCCACCTAATACTAATAAAAGCATTCCTCCAAATGATATTGAGTTATAAAGTGGTTTCATTATAAATATAGCAATCCAGCCCATTCCTATATAAACACAAGTAGATATCCACCTAGGACAGTTAAACCAAATCATTTTAAATAGCACGCCACATACTGCTATAGTAGCTATTATGCTAAATAAAATCCATCCTCTAGGTCCTTGTAATGCAATCAAACAAAATGGAGTGTAAGATCCTGCTATAAGAATAAAAATCATAGAATGATCTATTCTTCTTAAAAAAGCGATTACCTTATCTGATGCAATAACTAAGTGATATGTCGCTGATGCAGCATATAGCAATATTAAACTTACTCCAAATATAATTACCGCAGTTATATCAACAGTTGATGGATTATTTAACGTAGTTTTTATAACTAATGCTAATAAACCAACAAAAGAAAGAATCGCACCACCTAAATGTGTAAATCCATTTACAGGTTCTCTCACATATGTGCCCATAAAACCCCTCCCTGTATAAATATTATTTAACTAAATCAACAGCATTATAAATCTAAATTTTTTGTTATTTTAGTCGGCCAGGCGACCGATTATATTTTAATTTTATCTTCCTTAAATCCAAAAGTCAACCCAGAAATAAGTATTTTATTTGTTTGAAATCACTATACTTAGCATGCATACACATTTAAATGATAAATTATTATTTTTTATAATAGATTTATTTCACTTAATTTGAAATTTTAGATGATTAAATCGGATAATTAAGTCTATAAAATAAGGTTCATTTTCTTGTGATAACTGGTAATAATTTAAATAATTAAACTGATATAAATAAGAAAGAGCTTTAGCCATCATTAAATTGCTAAAGCCCTTTTTATATTTAGTTTGTCATTATACTATCCTTTGTTCATTATTTTCACTTTGACTTTCATCTATTTCATGAATTTCATTTATATTGTCTATTATTTCACTTATATGATAATTATAAACTGTACTCACGTTATCCTTAACATACTTACCATCAGACAATTCATCACATATACTTTTAGACTTAAGATAATTCTCTTTACTTAAATAGCATTTGTCCTTCATTTGTTCTAAAATTTGGATATGTAGATATATTTGCCTACACTTTTTTATAACTGTATTTATTTCGTTATTATTAGCTTCATCATTGCTATATTCTAATTCTTCTAAAAAGTTTTTGTATAATCCTTCTAATTTTGTAATCTCATTTTTTAAAGAAGATATGTCACCATGAGCACCTTTTTCCACTTCAGCTTTTAACAGCTTAATAGATGTACTTTCTATTATTCTGATTTCTTTATAAATACTATTTAAATAATCTGGTCTATATATATAATAATTAACTGCCACACCAATTAATACTCCTATAGAAGTATCTATGATTCTATTTACAGAGTAATCTATTGGATTATTATTCCCTATACTTAAATATATTGCACAATACACTACACAAGCAATAGTTATAGATTTATTTATTTTTAGTAAATTACAAATATATATAGTTGCAATTATCCCTAAACAAGATAGTATAGGATCTCCAGGATTAATAAGCACAAATAAGAATCCTATTAATCCTCCTATAAAAGTACCTTTTAATCTATTTAAACCTACTGTTAAAGAACCTTTAACAGTAGTTTGCATACTTACTATACAAGCTGTTGCTGCAAAAAATGAATTGTCAACTATGTTAAAATATCCAGCTAAAGCACATATCATGACACCTATGCCTGTTTTTATATTTCTCATTCCAGGTTTTTGTAATTTCAAATTTATCACTCTCCCAAAATTAATAATACCATAAATTTTTAGCACTTTATCATATCATTAATATAAAAAAAGTTAATCTTAAGAAAATTTAAGGTTCAATATATATAATTAAATTTATGTTTTTGTGAATTTATTATATATGTATAAAAACCAAATTAACTTAAAGAAAGCTTAAAAATATCTTAATAATATAAAAACAATCTCAATGCTCAAAAGACGTATGTTTACTCTATGAAATTGTATCTTGAATATCTTCAAGAAATAGATGTATACTATGGAAAAGTTAATGTCAATATACTATATGATTTTGTAGAATGGCTTAGAAGTCCATATGAAAACACTAAAGTTGTTTCAATTAAACCTACTAAAGCCAAAAGAATAGAGGTAAATGTCAACTTAACTATTACAGTTGTATTTAACTTTTATGATTATTCATATAGAACAGAAGAAATAAATAATGATATGGTTGATAAACTTATGAAACATTTATTTATAGGAGGTAATAAGCACTATAAATACTTTTTATATCATATAAATAAATACAAGACTTCAAGTAAAAACATATTAAAAATAAAATTACTATTTGAAACTGAAATGATAAATTGGCGAACCCCTTCCTCTATTCATTGAAATTATTATATACTACCAGAACAACGATCTCAGAATTAGTATTGTCTTAAAGGTTAAATTAGAAATGTATGTCATTTTAAAAATCATGTTTTTAGGCACACTTATGCCATAAAGTTCCTAAATTATGGTCTGATATACTCACAGCGCAAGAATTATTAATTCATTCTTCGGCAGAAATGACTATTAGGTATGCTAAATTACTTGATGATACAAAAATAAACGTATTTTATAAAACAATACAAAGGCTTATAAAGACTCAAAATTTATTAATTTTAATAGTGTTGCAAGTGAACTTGGAGTTAGTAAAAACATTATATGATAATAAAAATATAAGAGAACAGCTTAAAGTAAGTTATGCTGATATATATAAATAGTTATAATTTCCGGTAAAATATGGTATAATCATAGATAACTTAATAAGTAATTGCTCTAAATTGTAAACGAAGTCATTATAAATGAAGGGGATAAAAAATGAAATCAAAGGGTAAAAAAATAATTATGGGAATAGCGTTAGCGGTATTAGTTGGATTTGTCGGAATTAAAGTTTCAGGTTTTCAATATTCAGGAATAGATAAGAAAGCAATACTTACTACTGAAGATATTGCAGAATAATATTAGTATATACAAATTAAAAAATCCAATAGCTTACCTATTGGATTTTTTATTATCAACATAGTGTCAGATATAATATTCTTTAACACTCAGCAAAATTTACTCTTGATAAAATTAAAACAATACTTTATATCATATCTTTAAATTATAAAATCTTCATCTTCTAATTCTTCATAGACACCTTTTTGATATCCATTACCTTTAGTTGAAAAGAAATCGTGTGTTTTTGTTTCAGTACTTAAACCATTTAATACTATTGGATTTATATCATCAACTTTATAGAAATCTTCAAAACCTAAATTTTCTAAAGCTCTATTTGCATTATATTTTAAGAAGTTTATAACTTCTTCTTCTAATCCACTATTATTATAAATTAAATAAGTATATTCCATTTCATTTTCCATAAGAGCATTAAAAATACTATACATTTTATTTTTTAATTCTTCTTGTTCTTCTAAATCAAATGAAGAATACATTTCTTGTGCAAGAAGACCTATATATTTTCCATGTAGTGATTCATCTCTTAGAATAAGTGATATTATCTCCCCACTTGCTACCATCTTTCCTTGTCCAGCTAAGAATAGTGGATAGAAAAATCCTGAGTAGAATAAGAAACTCTCTAAAAATACACTAGTCACCATAGATAAATATAAACTTTTCTTATCTGTAGTATTTTCATATTGTTGTAAAATTAAGTCAGCTTTTCTTTGTAAAGTTTTTTCACTTTCTATCCAGTCAAATAGCTCATCTATTTCTCTATTAGAAAGTAGTGTTGTAAATATAGAAGAATAACTTTTTGCATGTATTTCTTCCATAGTTCCCATAAATGATAGTACTGCTTTTCTTTGTAAATTATCAGTTAAGCTCATCATTGATGGGATTCCATTGTTACCTTGCTTAGTATCTAATAGTGTTAAACCAGCTAGAACTTTTTTATATAAATCTTTTTCTCTTTCACTTAATTCATTCCAAACTTTAAGGTCTTTAGACACTGAGATTTCTTCCGGTAGCCAAAATTGTTTTACGTTTTGCTCCCAAAAAGCTTGAGTAAAATTATCATCTTCTTTATTCCAGTTAACTGCTTTGTGTATTTTATTTAATGTAAATGTCATAATTTCATCTCCCTATACAGAACACATTAGACACTCATTATCATCTCTTGTCATTTTTGTTCTTGTGTAATATAAACTTTTTAAACCTTTTTTATAAGCATATATATAATATTTTGCTATATCTCTAGTCGTTTTATCATCAGTTACAAATAATGTGGTAGATATACCTTGATCCACATGTTGCTGAGTAGTTGCAACAATATCTATAACTTTTCTCATGTCCATTCTATATGCTGATTGATAGTAAAGCATATTTTCATTAGTTAAAAATGGCATAGGATAAATAGTAGTAGAGTCTCCATAAGTTCTAACTTCAACAGGCTCTGTAATTGGCATTATACTTGAAGTTGCATTTTGTACATAACTAATACTTTGAGTAGGTGCTATAGCTGTTAAATAAGCATTATATATTCCTTTTTCCTTAACATCATCTAATAATTTTGACCAGTCCTCAGTTGTAGGTATATAAATTCCTTCAAATAATTCTTTAATTTTCTCTGACTTCGGTAAATAAGATTCTCTATAGTATTTTGATAACACTGCACTTTCTTTGCCTTTTGCATATTCTGATTTTTCAAAACCATCAAAAGCCTCATTTTGCTCTATTGCTATTTCCATAGATGCTTTAATTGCATAATATCTTATCATTGCAAAGAATACATTACAAAACTCAACTGCCTCTTTTGAAGTATATAAAATATTTTCTCTTACTAAATATCCATGTAAATTCATAGCTCCTAATCCTATAGAATGAGATTTGTCATTACCATTTTTTACTGTAGGAACTTGCTTTATATCTGTTTTATCTGATACAAAAGTTAGGGATCTAATAGCAGTGTTGACAGTAGATTCTATGTCCTTATTATCCATAACATTTGCTATATTTAGTGACCCTAAATTACAACTTATATCTTGTCCCCAATAATTTTTTTCTCCATAACCTTTTATATCTGAAGATGTTTGATATTGAAAAATTTCACAGCATAAGTTAGACATCTTGATTGTACCAATATCTTTCAATACATGTTCTTTGTTGGCAGTATCTATAAATATTACATATGGGTATCCACTTTCTTGTTGCATTTGTGCTATTTTAGTTAACATTTGTCTTGGATTTATTTCTTTTTTTCTTATGTCTTCATCATTTGCAAGCTTATCATACCATTCATCCATTTTTATTTCATCTAGATGAACACCATATTTTTTGTATACACAGTGAGGATAAAATGCATAAGCTACTTTATTTTTTTCAGCTAATTCCATAAATTTATCATGAATAATTGCTCCTAATGATAAACTTGCTAGCCTTACCTTCTCATCAGCATTAATTTTCTTTGTATCCATTAATAACTCAAAATCTGGATGGAATACACTTAAATAAACTGCTCCAGCTCCTTGTCTAGCACCCATTTGGTTGAAATAACTAAAAGATTGTTCTAACATTTTAGCTACACCAACAGGACCACCAGCTGCACCTTCTATACCTTTTATAGATTCACCTGAAGCTCTTAATTTAGTTAAATTTAAGGCTACACCACCACCTATTTTAGATAAATGGTTAGCTGAAGATATGGCATAAGATATCCCTTCTGTACTATCTTCTACTGATAATAAAAAGCATGAAACCATCTCTCCGGCTCTTTTTCTTCCCGCATTTAAAAAAGTAGGTGTTGCAGGTTGAAATTCTTGTTTTATTAGTTTATCAGCTAAATTTAAAGCTAATTTTTCATTTCCATCAGCAAGGGCTAGAGAAACTATTAATACCTTGTCATTATAAGTTTCCAATATTATTTTTCCATCATCACTTTTTAATGCATAGTTTTGATAAAATTTATTTGCACTCATATATGATTGGAATTTAAAATTAGAATCATTTATAAGCTTATAAACTTTTTCCATAAACTCCATACTATATTTATTTATTACTTCTTCAGAGTAATAGTTATTTTCTATTAAGTATGTAACTCTCTCTTCTAAGTTATTAAATTTTTTAAGTCTTGGTGTCACAAACTCTTTTATGTAACTTTCTAGAGATTCTTTGTCTTTTTCTAATTGATACTTCCCTTCTTTGTCCTTTATGATAACTTGGTTATTTAGTTCTATCCAGTTCATTATTACCATCCTTTTAATATAATTCATTTGTTTATATTTATAGTTTTATCATTTACATTTAAGATATATTTATGTTTAGTATAATATACATATACTACATATAGTTATTAATTCAAGCTACACATACTATATGTAGTATATACACATTTTTTTATTAGCCTAAACCTTTTTGTTAATATTAATTTTTTTTGATGGCAAATAACTTAATTTATTCTGAGTGTATCACAATGGAAATTAGTAATTTGAAGCATTCCATTCTACTTAATACTATTAATCTTTTCATTTATTTTTTTAGATTCATATTTACCATAAGCATAAAATCCAAACCAATTTTTAATTTTGTAGGTAAAATAAGTTAGGTGGCATTAATCAAATTATGAGATGTAAAATTATATAATCAAAATACATATATTTAAATATATAAAAAGACTACCTCACAATTAATCATTAATTGTGAGGTAGTCCTTAATTAAGGTAAGATTTTATTTTTTATATTAAGCTTATTTTCCAAAATGTCTGTTTAATAATCCTAAGAATGCTTTACCATGTCTAGCTTCATCTTTGCACATTTCATGAACTGTATCATGTATAGCATCTAGATTATTCTTTTTAGCAAGAGTAGCTAATTCTTTTTTACCTGCACAAGCACCATATTCAGCTTCGACTCTAGCAGATAAATTTTGTTTAGTGCTAGTATATACAACTTCTCCTAATAGCTCTGCGAATTTAGATGCATGATCAGCTTCTTCATAAGCTATTCTTTTATAAGCCTCAGCAACTTCTGGATAGCCTTCTCTATCAGCTTGTCTACTCATAGCTAAGTACATACCTACCTCTGTACATTCGCCTATGAAATTTGATCTTAAACCTTCTATTATTTCTTCATCTACATCTTTAGCAATACCTATTCTATGTTCATCAGCCCATTGCATTTCGCCTTTCATCTCTTCGAATTTATCTGAGCCAACTTTGCATATTGGACATACTTCTGGAGGAGCATCTCCTTCATGAATATATCCACATACAGTACAAACGAATTTTTTCATTAATTTCACTCCTTTGTATATTTATGTAGCAACTTTAGTATTTTCATAAATTAAAAATAATATGCACTTATACACTCAGCATATTTCATTAAATACTTATAAGTCTAGTTTATTGTAGATACTGTATAATTCTATTAATATATCTTTATTAATAAAATTTATTACGATTAATGAGCAAATTGAAAATAGAGGTTTAGAAAAATCTAAAGAAAGTATATATTGTAAATAGTTATTCATATATAGTATGCAAAGTTGATGATCTTCAAAAGTTTAATTAAATATTAATAGATAATTTTAATTTTTATAGAGGATTTAAAGTTAATCAAAAAGAAAATAATATAATACTCTGTAATTTTGTAGTTGATAGTATGGAAATTGAAATTTATGCTACTGATGTAGATTCTAAAAATCTAATGGATATAGACATATGATTATTGAACATAAATTACTTAATTTATATGGAGAAAATTTTACAAAAGAAATAGTAAGATTAAAAAAACAAGGTTTAAAAACAGAGCCAGCATTTGTTAAAGTTTTAAATTTAGAAGGTAATCCGTATGAACAACTATTATTACTAGGTGATAAAGTTTAAAATAGGGGATGGTATTATGGAAAAAAAATTTATTAAAGAAGTAATAGAGTGGGCTAAGACTATAGGAATATCTTTAATTGTTTCAATATGTATTAGTACATGTATTAGTACGATTATAAAGCCTACAGTAGTAAGTGGACAATCTATGTATCCAACCTTAAAAGATAAAGACTACCTTATAATAAACAAATTAGCTTATAGTAATAAAATACCAAATAGGGGAGACATTATAGTTTTCAGGACAAATTTAATTGATGATCAAACTATGAGTAAAAAGCATTTAGTAAAAAGAGTTATTGCATTGCCAGGAGAGCATATTGTAATCAAAAATGACAAAGTATATATAAATGGAAATATTCTAGAAGAAAATTATTTGCAAGATATTCATACATATGGTGATATAGACATGATAGTTCCAGAAAATCATGTATTTACAATGGGAGATAATAGAGAAAGAAGTGATGATAGTAGGGACTCTTGCATTGGTACTATATCTTTAGATGATGTAGTAGGTGAAGTTACTTTAAGAGCTTTTCCTTTGAATAATATTGGAATAGTAAAATAATAAAAGATTTCTTTCTTAGTTTGTTTTGAAGTTTAACGGTATTAAAACAGATTTAAGATGTTAAATGTACTATAATATAATTATAATGATATCCTATAAAGATTCAAATACCTATCATCATTTTATTATGAGGGGGATGTATGATTGAATATAAAAAGAAAGAAAAATTCAAATAACAATAATCTTATTTTGGTTTTGTATATTTTATTCACAACTATAGTTCTAATTGTATGGTTATATCAAATTTTTATATCAGAACAATATGGAATAGGCATACTTTTATTATTTTGGCAGGTTGTTTTCACAATAGCATATTTGCTTTTTGTAAAGAATTAGAAAAACTAAATAGTATTAAGTTTTTATAGGATATCATTATAAGATATATTTCCTATATCAATATTTGTTTATGTGAAAACAGAAATGTTTTACTTATAGCTTTAGGTATAATATGCCTAATTATAGGAATAATTATTCTTTGCAGGTTGAAGATTTTAAATTCAAATGAAGCTATAGTTTTAGTTTTATTTTGCAACTACTATGGAACAATATCTAAAGAAGGTGAAGATACTACAGGAGCATTATTACCAGCTACTAATAAAAAAGTATACCTTAAATTATTGACTTTAATATTTGAATATAATAAAATAAATCTTATGAAAAGAACCATTTTAAGTGGTGTATTATATATTTTATAATGCCAATGCAACTTAAATTATGGTTTGATTAATTAAGTATATATAAGTAATAGCCAAATAAGTGCACCAGGTTGCGTTTATTTGGTTTTTTTATTGAAAAATAAGTATAAGGAGGAATTATAATAATGGAAAAATTAAATTTATTAAAAGATAATGAAAGAAAAATCTTTTTTCACTACTTAATACCTTCTATATGCTCAACATTAGTAAATTCAATATATATATTGGTAGATACTTTGATAATAGGTCAAGGTGTCGGGGCTGAAGGAATATCTGCATTAAATATTTTCCTTCCATTCTTTGCAATATATAATGCCATAGGCTTAATGTTTGGGCTTGGTGGAGGAATATTAATATCAATGGAAGAAGGTATGGGAAATAAAGAAAAATCTGATAAGTATTTTTCTGCAAGTTTAATATCTGTAGTTGTAGTTGGTATTATATTTACGTTATTATCAAATATATTTTTAGAAGAAATCTGTATATTCTTAGGGGCGAATGATTATACAATTGATTTAGTAGTTAAGTATGGAAGATGTATATCTTTATTCATACCATCATTTATAGCTACTAACTTTTTATCACCTATTGTAAGAAATAAAAAATCACCTAAACTTGCTATGATGTCAGTTCTTATAGGTGCAGGATTAAATATAGTTCTTGATTATATATTTGTATTCCCTATGAATATGGGTATGGTTGGAGCAGCTCTTGCAACTGTCATAGGAAGTTTAACTACGGCTATTGTATTATTAACTCATTTCATACCGAAGAAGAATAGAATACCTGTTTCACTTAAATGTATATCTTTGGATATGATAAAAAGAATAGTTAGTTGTGGAATATCTACTTTCTTAATGGAGGTAACTACAGGATTTGTAATTTTTATATTCAATATACAAATTTTAAAGTATATAGGAAATATAGGTATAGTAGTTTACGGAATTATTTCTAACTGTGTAATAGTAGGAACAGCATTATTTAATGGTGTGGCACAGGCTAGTCAACCAATTATAGCTACAAATTATGGTGCTAAAAAAGATGAACGTGTAAGAAAGGTACTAAAATATGCAATGATTACTACTATTATTATAGGAACTGTATTGTTTGCTGTAGTATTTTTATTTACTGAAGAAGTAATTTATGTATTTGTTAAAACTACAAATGAGATTATGATAATGGGCATTCCAGCAATTAGATTATATTTAAGTGCATTTTGTATTATGAATATTAACATATTATTATGTAACTATTTCCAATCAGTGGGTAGAGAAAAATTATCAATCTATATATCGGCAATAAGAGGTTTTGCATTAAATATAATTCTTGTGCTTGGTTTACCAATTTTATTTGGTGGAACAAGTTTATGGGCAGTAGTTCCTTTAACTGAGATGATTACTTTTATAGGTATAATAATTTATGTTAAAAAAACTAAAATAATAAATACAGAGAGAAATACTCAGCTTAAAAAATTATCTATAAGTTAAAAAAAAGACTTAAATAGGTCTTCTTTTTTTGTATTAAAAATATTTTGCAAAATTTTAACTAAAAATCAATAAGTTGATATTATCTTTTTTATATTGATTTTCATACTTTATAGTAAAAGCTTTCTTTTGCAAGTTAACTTATTATGAAGTCGTTTGAAAAGGAGGTATAAAAATGAATAATATTATGCAACTTTGTATTAAAAAAGTGTCTATTGGAAATATTTCTGATATTATAGTCTGGATAGGAACAGGAATTTTACTCGTGGCAGGAGTAGTTGCATTAATGAAAAAACCTAAGTAATAAAAATATTTAAAGGATTATTCAAATAAAGTCTATATATAAAATAAGTAAGAAGAGCTATGAAAAATTTATAAAATAATTTTGCATAGCTCTTTTAAATTGTATTAAATATGAATAAGATAGGTATGTTATAATAAGTAAGAATTTTAAACGAAGAAGGTGAGAACATGGAAATCGGAAAAATAGGAGAGGTATTGAGAAGTTATACTGATAAATTAAAATATAATAGTGGATTTGCAGCATATAAAAGAAACTATGTAAGCAATGATTATGCAAATATTAGAGGATATGAAGCTACATTTTATGGTACTGTATTTGATGAACATCATAGTAGAAGTTATACTGCAATGATTAATATAAATACAAATACAAGGATAATATCAAATGTTAGTTGTGATTGCCAAAATGTATTTAATAATAAAGGTCCTCAAGTTTGTTCTCATATAGTTGCTACAGTTCTTAAAGGGATACAAAATCTAAGAAATAAAACTAAAGAAGAATTTTCAGAAGGGGATGTTGTTATAAATCCAACTATAACATTTGATATTAGCCAATCTAGAGGTGGATATTTAGGAGGAAATTTAAATATTGAAGGCATAGATAAAAGTGAGTACGGCAAAATATTTGAGTCTTATAAAGATAATTATAAATATCACCTTATGAGTGATGGTAGTTACATAGATTTAAAAGATAATGACTTACAAAAGATATTTCAAGTAATTGATATATTAGGTATTTATAATGATTTTAGTAAAATAAAAATTCCAGATAATAAAGCGATGTTTTTAGAGAAGCTATTAGAGGATGAAGATTTGAGATTTATTAATGGACAAAAGTATATAAATAATGTGGTGAAAAGGTTCGGTAAACAAAATAAAGATATAAAAGTACCAAAAAATTTAAAAGCAACTCTTAGAGATTATCAAATAGATGGATTTGAATTTTTTAATACTTTGGCTAATTATAATTTTGGTGGGGTTTTAGCTGATGAAATGGGACTTGGTAAGACCGTACAAACTCTTACTTTTCTACTTTTTCAGAAAGGAAAAAGAAGTATAGTAATAACTCCTACATCACTAATTTTTAATTGGAAGAGTGAATTTGAAAAATTCACTCCAGACATAAAGCTAGGAATTGCTTATGGTAATAAGATTACTAGAGAAAAGATACTAGAAAATATAAATGAATATGATGTTATTTTAACTAGTTACGGAACTTATAAAAATGATATAGATAAATATGAGAATTTAAAATTCGATTTTTGTATAATAGATGAAGCTCAAAATATAAAAAATCCAGATTCTATCATTACTAATGCGATTAAAAAGATTAATGCTGAAGTTAAATTTGCATTAACAGGAACGCCTGTGGAGAATAATCTTACAGAGCTTTGGTCTATTTTTGATTTTGTAATGCCAGGCTATTTATATAGTAAACATAAATTTGAAAAAATATTTGCTAATAATGATAAGAATAGTAGCCAATTAAAGAATCTAATAAAGCCATTTATGCTTAGAAGAACTAAAAAAGAAGTAATGGATGAGCTTCCAGATAAAATTGAGCAAAAATTTTATGTAGAATTAGAAAAAGAACATAAAAGAGCATATAAAAGTTTTGTTAATTTAATTAAAAGAAGAATATTAGAAAATAATGAAGACAATATTACTGTGTTCTCTTATTTAACTAAATTAAGACAATTAAGTATTGCACCAGAGATTATAGTAAAAAACTATAAAGGAAAAAATTCTAAATTAGAAATTTTGATGAATATAATTAAATCTAATAAAACTAGAAAAATATTAGTATTTTCACAATTTACAAAAGTATTAGGTTTAATTGGGAATAGATTAAATGAAGAAAATATAAGTTATAGTTATATAGATGGAAAAACTGATGCTAAGAAAAGATTAGAATTAGTTGAAGAATTTAATAATACTGATAAAAATAAAGTGTTTTTAATTTCTTTAAAAGCTGGGGGAACAGGACTAAATCTAACAAGTGCATCTATGGTAATTCACTTTGACCCATGGTGGAATCCTGCAGTAGAAGACCAAGCTAGTGATAGAGCTCATAGGATAGGTCAAAAAAATGTGGTAGATGTTATTAAACTGATATCAAAGGATACAGTAGAGGAAAAAGTAATTGAAATGCAAGAAATTAAAAAAGATCTTATAGAGGATATAATTAATTCTAATTTAGAAAGTAGTACAGCTCTTAAAAAATTATCTAGAGATGAGATAATAGATTTATTTGATAATATGGAATAAGTCTATATGTTATAATTTTGTAAAAAAAAAGATGGTTTATCCATCTTTAAACATATAATTCATACTTTGGGGAAAGTAAGAATATCAATTAAGTTAATTAATTACTATATCTAAGGGTTAAAATATGTAAAAACATAAAAAAGCCACAAGGACAAAGCCTTCTGACTTATTTTTATATTTTCGTAATATAATTATTAATTATCTTATTGTTAATATAATAATACAACCATTACCACATATTGTCAACAAACATTTTGATTTGTATCAAAATTTAATTATAAATCATATATGTTAATAATAAAAGACTATTATAGAATTTATGATTTATATAGGGGGATGACAACTTATGTTTATTAGAAATGATTCAAATGCAACTTATGTTAGATTGTTTCATGCATCACCAGATGCACCACCAGTAGATATTTATATTAATAACAATCTTGTATTTAGAAGTTTAGCTTTTGGAAATTTTACAGAATATGTACCACTTTCAATGGGAAACTATAAGATAGAAGTTTATCCAGAAGGAGAAAAAGGAAAATATATTTTAACGCAAAATATACAAATTCCAGAAAATCAAGTTATTACAGTTGCAGCTGTAGGATTTTTAAATGATTTACAATTAGTATCTTATACAGAGTCAAATCCTAATAACTTACAAGTAGATATGAGTAGATTGAGAGTAATAAACTTATCACCAGATGCACCAGAAGTTGATGTATATATAGATTCGAATTTAGCATTCACAGATATTGGATTTTTAGATGCTACTGAGTATCTAGAACTTTCATCAGGAAATTATGATTTAAGAATAAATATAGCACAAAATGATGAAGAGTTACTAAGACTTCAACCAGATTTGAAAAGTCAAAGGGTATACACAGTATATATGTTAGGAGATGCATCAAATTTAACTGCTATTCAATCCTTAGATGGTAGTACTTATGTAAGATATTAAATAGAATAATTTTATTAAAAAAGCATCGTCATGTAATTATGATAATGCTTTTTTTATAGTAATATATATTATAGGATTAATAGGTATAAATAATCACATTTATGAGAATAATTGACATATTTATTAATTAGAATTAGAATAATTCACATATCAACTATTAGTTTTGTTATAAAATATATAATGTAAGCAAGGGTGGTAATAATATGGAAAATATATTTGAAAAAGAATATGAAGTTACATATAGAGATACAGATGCTAGAGGGGAATGTTTTTTGACCTCGTATATGAGTTTTATGGCAGATGCAGGGCTCAGCCAAGATGAGGCTTTGGGGTTTAATATTTCTGATATGGTTAAAGAAAATAATACATGGATGCTAGTTGATTATGAAATCAATATTTATGAATATGCTAAATATAAAGAAAAGTTAAAAATCATGACTTATATTGAAGGTATGAATAAGTTTTATGGTTTAAGAAGATTTAAAGTTTATGGAGAGAAAGAAAATCTTATTTTAGAAGGTAAAACTTTAGTAATATTAGTAGATTCTATAAAAAGAAGGCCATTATCTGTGTCAGAAGAACACTATAAAGTTTATGGGGTAAAAGAGAAAGATCATAATATAGGAAGAAATAAATTAAAGCTTTCTAGATGCGAAAGAGTAGATTTTCAAAAAGAGTTTTCTATCAGATATTCTGATATAGACTTGAACTTGCATGTAGGAAATATTGTTTATTTAGGATGGATTTTAGAGACTATGCCTTTTGATATTATGAAAGATTACAGAATAAACTCTGTAAAAATTAAATATCAAAAAGAAATCACATATGGTAATAAAGTAATAGTTCGAACACAAGCTAATAATATAGAAGATACAATTAATGGAAAACATGAAATAATAAATGAAAACGATGAAGTTGTAGCATTATTAGAAACTAACTGGATAAAAATATAGTGGTATTTGAGTTAATTTGTTTAAATAGGGTATAGAGATAATTAGACTTTAAATAAATGAGCAAAAGAAGAGAGGAATAAATATGAAGAGTTTAAAGATTATATGTGATAGTCTGGCTGATGTGCCGAGAGCATTAATTGAAAAGTATGATATAGAAGTTATTCCACTGACAATAAGGATAAATGAAGTTGATTATAAGGATGGAGTAAATCTTACGAATGAAGAATTTTATAAATTATTAAGAAGCTGTGAAGAAATGCCAAAGACATCTCAAGTTACATATATTCAATTTGAAAAAATATTTAAAAAGTATATAAATGAAGGAATGAGTATATTATACATATCTGGATCTTCAAAAGTTACGGGAACTTATCAATCGGCTATGATTACAAAAAATAATTTAGATGGAGATATACATATTTTTGATAGTTTAAACTTATCTTATGGATGTGGAGCACAAGTTATAACAGCTTGCGAAATGAGGGACAAAGGTTGCTCTTTAGATGAGATTTTAAAAAAATTAGAAGAAATAAGAGATAATATACTGGTTTTATTTGCAGTAGATACTTTAGAATTTTTAAGAAAAGGTGGAAGACTATCTGCTGGAAAGGCTATGATCGGAAGTGTTTTAAATGTAAAACCTATTTTACAAGTTATAAATGGAAATGTAGTTAGTACTGAGCAAGTAAGAGGAAAGAAAAAAGTTATAGCTAAATTAATTGATTTAATAAAATCTGATATAAATAATGATATAAGCAATAAAAGAATCGGTATTGCTCATGGAGACAATATATCTGAATTTGAAAAACTAGAAGAGGTTGTAAAATCTGAATTTGATATTAATGATTTAACAAAAACTGAGATAGGTCCAAGCATAGGTTCTCATGCAGGCCCAGGAACTATAGGTATATGTGTATGGAATAAATAAAAAAACTGGAGATGTTTTATTCTCCAGTTTTTTAGTGAACATCTTCACCTAGATTTTCACTAATTATTCTTGTATAACTAATAGATTTAGCAATTCTTTCTAATATATCTTCTCTTTCTATTAAAAGTAAGTCATTTTCATAGTTCCAAAGCTGCTCAAATAGATTATCTGACATTTTTTTTATAGCATTTTCTCTTAATATAGAATATTCATTTTTACCAGATACAGGATGAACTTTTATAAACTTTAAATTTTTAGACAGATAAAAAGAAGGATTATCTGCATGTCTGAAATCTTCTATAAAATTACCATCTACTAATCTGATTTCTACATCATTATTTTCTTTTAGCATTTTTTCAATAAAAGCAATGTGTCTTTCTCTTTCTTTAAATGATAAGGTAACAGGTGTATTAAAGAAATGTAGACATCCTGAAGACATATATTTTCTAAGTTCTGATTCATATATAAGAACTTTTAGTTTACCTTTATATGTAGCATTGTGTAAAAATACATTAATTTTTTTCAGTTCGTTCATCAATACAGGATCATCTCCAAATAGTCTCTCGGCAATTTCTAAAAATAAATCCTGTGGCATAAAGAATTCATTAATAGAACCAAGAAGACATCTAAGTTCATTATTCATGATATATTGAATATAAGTTTGATCTTGTATCATTTCTACAGGAGACTTTTTATGACAAAGTTTTTTGCCTTTATTTTTTATCTTCTGTTCTAAATTAACGTAAAAATCATCTATTAGAGATTTGTCTTTAGATGTTGTGCTGATTAAGCATTCGCCATCATCAGAAAAAATAGTAGTACATAAGAATTTATCCTTAATCAAAAAAATAGCTGTTGAGGCGCTTACATCACAATTATATAAATTAAAATTAAGTTTAGGATAGGAAGACAGTATATTTATAGTTAATAAATAGTTCAGAATTTCTTCCTGATTTTCACCACAGAATCCCATTAAAAAATCTATTTTAATATTACATTTTTTGCTTAATTCATAAAAAAATTTCTTCATGTTAACAAGAGATATTTTATCCTTATGATTTATTTTAAATAAGTTAAGAGAAATAATTATATGTATTTCTTCAGAAGAATTTATATGGGAATTTACTTCTTGAAGAATGATTTTCCGAATAAGTGGTGGCCTTATTTGTGAATTACTATTGTAATATTCTTGAGATATGGATGCTTTATGAAAATTCTTACTACTAATGTTATTAGAATCTTCATAATAAACATTTATTAATAAATCTTTTATATATTCTAACAAAAAAGTTTCATTATTATTTTCTAATTCAAAATACTCTACTAAATGTATTCTTGTATCTTCTTCAAGAGAATTTACAATAAATTCACTTATATCACTACATATTTCTTTAGCTCTTTTTGAACTAGGAAATTTTTTTGAATTAACCCATTTATTAATATAAGATACATCGTAACCTAAGTAATTAGCCAAAGAAGATTTTTTTTGCTTTGATATGTACAGTAAATTTTCTAAAACTGCACCAAAAGTTCTTTTATTCATTGAATACCTCATTTCCATTTAAGAATATAACTTCAAATTTAAAAATAATTATATCACTTTATTTATATTAAAAAAAGGACATTTAGGAATTGAATTGGCCACAAAAATGTTTTCTTTGGATGGAGTGACAATAATGAATTCATAAATTCATAATTTATCCTTTTAATTCACTAGAATGTCAAATATATGTTGTGTTAATCTTAATACAATATAAAAAATCTCCAAAATGATATAGGAAAATGGAACTTAGATTCTTATTAATTAAAATATATAAATTGATATTTTCAAGGAGAAAGGAATTTAAATTATGGATACAATAAAAAATAAAAAAGGAATGCAAAAGGGCTGGATAATGGTAATAGTATGTATGTTAATACAAGCTGTACCATTTGGAATAGCATCAAATATACAGCCATTATTTATACATCCAGTTACATCAGAATACGGATTTAGTTTAACAGGATTCTCATTACTATTTACAATAGGAACTATAGTATCAGCTATAGCAGCTCCTATAATAGGAACATTATTCTCAAAAATTAATTTAAGAATAATATACACTGCAGGAGCAATATTATGTGGTGGAGGATTTGCTTTATTCTCTATGTGTACAGAGTTATGGCAATTTTATACAGTTGCAGCAGTGGTTCAAGTTGGTACAGCAATAATATCTTCTATAGGGGTACCTCTTTTAATAAACTCATGGTTTGACTCAAATATTAGAGGTAAAGCTTTAGGTATAGCATTTGCTGGAGGATCAATAGGTAACATATTTTTACAACAATTAGCAACTCGTTCGTTAGTTGCCAATGGGCCATCAAAATCATATTTAATATTTGGTTTAGTTTCATTAATAACAGCAATACCAATAGCATTATTCTTAGTTAAAATGCCAAAAGATAATAATGAAGTAGTAAAAGTAAATAATAAAGAACAAAAAGAAAATACAAATAGTAAAGAAGTAGATATATCATATACATTAAAAGAAGCACAAAAGAATAAATTCTTCTGGATGATGAGCATAGGATTCTTATTTGTAGGTCTTTATGTATCGGCTTATTCAGTTCAGTATGCAAATTATTTCCAAGGTGTATTAAAATTAGATGCAGCAGTTATAGCAACAGCAGGTTCAATATTTGCAGTTTGTTCACTTGGAGGAAACGTACTTGGTGGATTATTATTTGATAAATTAGGTGTTGCAAAATGTTTATTTTTATCAGCAGTGTTTGTATTTATTTCAGGAGTATTTATATTACTATCTGGAAATAATCCAATATATGCATATTTATTCTCTGCAGTAAGGGGATTAGCAGTATATGTTTACATGATGGCACCGGCTTATATGGTTGGGCAGTATTTTGGTAAAAAAGAATATGGTGGAATATTAGGAATGATGAACTTAGTATTTGCAGTAGGATTCTCAGGTGGATCTGTATTATTTGGAGTATTGGCATCATCATTTGGATACAATACAACATGGATGATAATATTAGGATTTGTTGCTATGGCATTCATATTATTATTAACATCTGCTAAAGGGATGGAGAAACAAAATGAACAAAGAAAAGCTAGTATGCAGACTAATATAGTAGCTTAATTTAATACAATTATAAATAATATCTAAAAAATAATGGGCTCTTTTATGAGCTCATTATTTTTTTAGATTTACTTAAAAATAAATATTCTTATTCTTGATATTTAACATGTAAAGAATTAATATGAATACTAGAGGTTAATTTGACTAAAATTTGTAAGGAGAAGATATTATGAATAAAAAAAGTGTTAATTTAGGGACTGGAAGTGTAGGAAAACTTCTTGTAAGTTTAGCAATTCCATCTATAATAGCTCAATTAGTAAATCTACTATATAATATAGTGGATAGAATATTTATTGGTAGAATGCCAAGTGGTGATTTAGCTATGGCCGGTGTTGGGATAGTAACACCGATAGTTTTATTAGTGGGAGCATTTAGTGCACTTATAGGATCTGGTGGGGCACCTCTCACAGCTATAAAAATGGGTGAACAGGATAATGATGGTGCGGAAAAAATAATGAGTAATAGCTTTTTCATGCTTATAATTACTGGTGTTTTATTAACAATTGTATTTTTTGTGCTTAGAGAGCCGATTGTTGTTGCGTTTGGTGCGAGTAATCTCACTAAGGGATATGCATTAGATTATTTATCTACTTATATTATAGGTACAATATTTGTCCAGATAGCATTAGGTATGAATACCTTTATTAATACTCAAGGTTTTGCTAAAATTGGTATGTTTACTGTGGCAATAGGTGCAGCTATTAATATAATATTAGACCCAATATTTATATTTATTTTAAATATGGGTGTAAAAGGTGCAGCCATTGCAACTATAATATCTCAATTTGTATCTGCTTTATTTGTATTAAATTTCTTATTTGGAAAGAAGAGTATTTTAAAAATAAGAAAAAAATATTTAGCAGTAGATAAAAAAATAGCCATACCGATAATATCATTAGGTATAGCACCATTTATAATGCAATCAACTGAGAGTTTAGTTCTAGTTAGTTTAAATAACCAGCTTTTAAAATATGGTGGAGATATAGCTGTAAGTGCTATGACTATAATGAGTAGTATATCTCAATTAATATTAATGCCTTTGGTGGGAATTACCCAAGGTGCACAACCTATAATGAGTTATAACTATGGTGCAAAACAAATGGATAGAGTTAAGAAAACATTTAAGTTATTATTTATAGCATCTTTTTCTTACTCAACATTAATGGTAGTTTTATTATGTTTATTCCCAGAAGTGTTTGTTGGAATATTTAATAATAAACCTGAATTAGTGGAGATAACTTCATGGAGTATTAGAATTTATTTTGTAGGAATGTTCTTACTAGGTGCTCAAATATCATGTCAACAAACATTCTTAGCATTAGGTCAAGCAAAGATATCTTTATTTTTAGCTTTATTAAGAAAAATCATGCTTTTAGTTCCATTAATATTTATATTACCAATGATGATGGAAGATGGATTAAAAGCAGTATTATTGGCAGAGCCAGTTGCTGATATAGTAGCATGTTTAACTACAATATTTATATTTACAAGATTTTATAAAAAAACATTTATTAAAAGTGATATAAATGAAAATAAGTATATAAATTAATTAATTTATATACTTATTTATAAATCTTATAATACTCTATATATTAAAAACTTTGTTATTGTAAAATTTGATTAACACAGTAGGTAAATTACAAATTAGTTTGTACAATAATATTTTTTTAATTATTAGTAAAAAATAATGTATATTTATTATCTATATGTTAAGATAAAATTATAATTTAAAATATATTGGAGGATTATGTCTAAAGGAGGGGGATGTATTTGGCAACACTAAAGCAGATAGCAGATGAAGTAGGAGTTTCTGTTGGAACTGTTTCTAGAGTTTTAAACAATGATACTACAATTAGTGTCAGTGATGAGACGAAGATAAAAATATTTAATGTTGCAGAAGAAATGCAATATAAGACATTAAAGCAAAGAAAAATAGATAGTAAGTCCAAACTAATAAATAAATTAAGAGTTGGAGTTGTTGAAATGTATGAACCCAGCGAACAACTAGAAGATCCATATTATTTACTACTTAGAAGTGTAGTAGATAAAGAATGTTTTGAACATGAGATAGAAGTAGTAAATTTATATAAAAGTGAAAAAGGTTATAAGTTTATAGGCAATGATCCTATAAACGGAATAATTGCTATAGGAAAATTTACAGACAAACAAATTTGTAATTTAAAAAATATAAATGATAATATAGTATTTTTAGACTCTTCACCTGATGATATGAATTATGACTCTGTGAAAATAAATTTTAAACTAGGAACAGAAATGGCGCTAGATTATTTGATAAAATTAGGCCATAAGAATATAGGATATATAGGAAGTTTTTATACATTGGACGATTATAAAGAAAAAAGCTTTGATAAGAGATTAGAGTGTTATAAAAGCTATATGATTCCAAGAGGATTGTATAATGAAGATTATATATTAGATACTAAAGATGTAACTTCAACTAGCGGATATATTACTACAAAGGCATTTATAGAAAGTAAAAAAGAAATGCCTACAGCCTTTTTTGTAGGAACAGACACTATTGCAACAGGTGTACTTAGAGCCTTATATGAAGCAAATTTAAGAGTTCCTGATGATGTTAATATAATAGGGTTTAATGATGTAATAGCATCACAACATACTATACCACCACTTACTACAGTTAGAGTGCATATAGAAAATCTAGCTAGTGCATCTATAGATTTAATTTTAGAAAGAATAATAAAAGAAAGAAAATATAGTAAAAAAGTTATTATACCAAGTGAACTTGTTATAAGGAAGAGCACAAGTGAAGTAATAAATTAATTGTTGAGATAGTGATTGAGAAATCACTATTTTTTAATTTCTAGGAATTTATAACTTATCAGATTATTATTACACAAAAATATTATACTTTAAGTAAAAAAATAGTAAAAAAAGGTAAAATTAAATAAAAAATATTGTGAATTAAAGATACTTTTGATACCATGAAAGTATAGTAAAAACATATTATAAAATAGATTTAGGGGGAATATGATGAAAAATAATATATTAGAAATTTTTAGTAAAACTTTGATTATGATAAGGACGTAAGGACTTTTTTCTCTGGGAAGAGTAAATTTGATAGGTAAACATACAGAAGAAGCGTTTGAGAAAAATAAATATTTAATAAAAGTCGAAATAAGAGTAAAAGAGCAAAACATGTAGTTTATGAAAATCAAAGAACTTGAAATGTAGTAAAAGTTTTAGAAGAAAATGATATAGTTACTTTTGGAAAATTAATGAATGAATCTAATAATTTAATTAGGGATGATTATGAAGTTACAGGAAAAGTTAGATACATTAGTGGATAAATATTTATATAGTTTTGAGATTTTTGCTAGAAAGGAAAAACTTATGAAATGTAAAAAGAGTACTGTAGGAAGATTAAATAATGAAGAAATTGTAGCCTATAATGTTAAATTTGAAAACGGATTTGAAGTAGAAATACTTAATTTGGGAGGAGTTATTACAAAAATAATAACTCCTAATAAAGATAATAATTTAGAAAATATAGTACTAGCTTATGAAGATATAAATGATTATATTGAAAATCCTTATTATTATGGAGCAATCATTGGGAGAACTGCTGGAAGAATTAATGAAGGTAAGATAGTAATAGATGATAAAGAATATGAATTAAATAAAAACTATGGGGTTCATCAAGGTCATGGTGGAAATCAAGGATTTAACCATAGGATATGGCAAGTAAAAGTTGAAGAAAATAAAAATTATGTTACTTTGAATTTAAGTACATTATCCAAGGATATGGAAGAAAACTATCCAGGTAATTTAAATGTTAATGTGATTTTTAATATTTATGAAAATTATAAAATTGAAGAAATCTACAAAGCTAAAAGTGATAAAACTACTTTAGTAAATATGACAAACCATACATATTTTAATTTAAGTGGAAATATAAAAGAGCCAGTTACAGATTCTTATTTAAAGCTTGGTAGTGACTATATATTGGAGCTTAATGAAACTTGTGTTCCAACAGGAAAAAAAATTGATGTGACAAAAACACCTTTTGATTTTAGAAAATTAAAATTAATAGGAAGAGATATTGATGCAAATCATGAGCAGATTAAAATTGGAAATGGGTATGATCATGCATTTTTACTAAATAATGATAAAAAAATTTATTTAGAAGATAAAAAATCAAAAAGAAATATGACTATAGAAACAAATCAAGATTGCGTAGTTGTATATACTATGAACTGGGAACATGAGAAAATGACATACACGGGAGAAGTTCCACCTATTAGACATGGTATATGTTTTGAAACACAACATCCACCTATAGGTGAAAATATGTGTTTTATTAAAGAATCCCTTCTAAACAAAGATGAAGGATATATGCAAAAGACTGTTTATAAATTTAGCACAAGTAAATAATTAATAAAAAACATTTTGAAAAGAAATAGGTTATCTCACTAAAAATAGTAAGTTTAATCCAGAAAGTCATGTCATATTGAGGAGGAATAAATTGGGATTAAACAGGAGTTTATATTTAATGGTTACTTATGGAGTTTATGAGTTTGAAAATGTAAAAAGCTGTGGTTAATTATTAACTACAGCTTTTTTATATAAAATAAATTAAATTTTGAGAATCATGAAAATAATTATACATACTTATAAGTTTTAGCATGTGGGATAAAATACAAATGTAATAGTTTTGTTAAAAAAATGCAATTTAAAATGTTGAATTTTGTAGAAATTCAAGTTGGAAATATGATAAAATATAAAAATAATTTCTTAGAAAGGTTACGATTACATTATGAACAATACAAATTCCTATGCATTAGTATTCGGAGTATCAGTATTTGATATTTGTGGATTTACGGATAATAATTATAGATGTAATGACTCTAACCCAGGTCAAGTAAAGACTTCTTTTGGAGGTGTTTGTAGAAACATAGCTGAATGTATGTCTAGAGTAGGAGTTAATACGAAATTTATATCAATCTTAGGTGATGATGAAACAGGAAAGAGAATGATTGAACATTCACAACTAATGAATTACGATATGAGTGATTCACTAATTATAGAAGGTGGACATACACCTACTTATATGGCAATACTTAATCATGAAGGTGAAATGGTATCAGCAGTAGTAGACATGAAAATAATAGATAGATTTACTACAGAGTTTATTGATTCTAAAGGTGATATTATAAGCAATTCTGAGTATATGATTTTAGATTCAGATAGACCAGATATAGTAGAATATATATTAGAAAACTTTGAAGGAAAAACTAAATTTATACTAGATCCAGTTTCTGCTGCAAAAGCTGAAGGTGTAAAGCACTTAATTAAAAATTTCCATACAATAAAACCAAATAGATATGAAGCTGAGATAATGTGTGGATTTAAGATTAAAACTGAAGAAGATATAAGAAGAGCTGGAAAATACTTTGTTGATTTAGGTATAGAAAATGTATTTATCACATTAGATGAAGATGGAATATACTATAATAATGGAGTAGAAGAAGGTAAATTAAAAGCCAACGATGTAAAAGTTGTAAATGTTACAGGAGCAGGAGATTCTTTTGTAGCAGGCATAGCTCATGGTTATATGGAAAGTATATCTTTAGTAGATACATTGAAATTTGCAATAGCCATGTCTACTATAACAATATCAACAGAGGAAACTATACATCCTAATATGTGCTATGATTTAGTTAAACATTATGTTGATAATATAAATTGGACTCATATAAAATATAATAAATAATTTTTTAATATCAAAATCTTTTCAAAAATGAAAGGATTTTTTTTTATAAATTTTATACTTGTAAATTCTTAGGAAGTAATCATATAATACAATTACATAGTTATGCTAATATTTTCAAGAAAATCAATAAAATAATAATATAGCATAAAATAGGAGACAACAATGAAATTAAAGCATATAGTAATTGTAGAAGATGATGTATCTAACTTAAAATTTTTAGAAAAAATCCTGAAACCCTATTATAAGTTGAATTTATTAATATCTGGAGCTCAAGCTTTAAGGTTTTTAGAAAAAAATATACCAGATTTAATCTTATTAGATATTAATATGCCTGATATGGATGGTTACGAAACTTTATCAAGAATAAAGAAAGATAATAAGCTAGATAATATACCAGTTATATTGATAAGTGAGTTAGATAATATTAATGATGATTTTAGAGGGTTTGAATTAGGTGCAGTAGATATTGTATCAAAGTATATTCCTCAATTAATAATTAACAGAGTTAAACTTCATTTAGAAATTACTGAGTACAAAAATGATTTGGAAGAAAAAGTTCGAGAAAAAACAGAACTAATAGAACATTTACAAGATGTAATGATGCTTGCTATAGCAGAGCTTGTAGAGTGTAGAGATGAAAATACAGGTGGACATATAAAGCGTACAGCTAATTATATGAAAATATTGTTGGATGAAATTGTTAAATCAGGCTTATATAGCGATATATTAACATCTGACTATGTGACAGATATAATTCGTTCGGCACCTTTACATGATGTAGGTAAAATAGGTATTAATGATGCAACACTTTTAAAAGCAAGACGTTTGGATGATGCAGAATTCGAGTATATGAAGAATCATGCAGAACTTGGAGGTCAAACTATACAGAGGATGATAAATGAAACTAATGTAGAAAGTTTCTTATACATAGCAAAGGATATGGCTCATTATCATCATGAAAAATGGGATGGAAGTGGTTATCCAAGAGGGCTAAAAGGTAAGGAAATACCAATAAGTGCTAGAATAATGGCAATAGTAGATATATACGATGCTCTAACAACAAAAAGACCTTATAAGGAAGCTTTCTCACATGAAAAGGCATTAGAAATAATTTTAGAAGGAAAGGGAAAATCTTTTGATCCTAAAATAATAGAAATATTTGAAAATATACATCATAAATTTAAGTCAGCGAAAATTTAATATATATATAGTATGTAATATAATATAAAAATTAAAAATAATTAAAGTAAAGGCTATAGTTTATATAATATATTTCTATAGCCTTTTAATATCTATATTTTAATGAAATTGGTGGACTGTTTTATGCTTTTTTAGTAACTTATTATTTATAATTTTCTTGTTTAGATAATGAATATAAATTATAGGAGTTATTATAAATATTAAAAGCATTAATAAGGTTATAAAAAGCAAATAGTGTCCATTACTAAATATAAATATAGGAAAGAAAACTATACCTCCACTTAACCATAGTAATCTACAAAACTTATGAACTTTTTTCAATATTAATTCACTTTGTAAAGTACACTTTGTTTTTACTGAAAAGCTAGAACTTATTTTAGAGTAAGGGATATAGTTACCTATAAAAGCAAAGATTAGACAAAGAGAACCACTAAAAAAGTTATAAAAATTAAATTTATCCAAACATGTTTCATAATTTATACTTATATAAAGTGTTACATAAACTAAAATATTTAAAATTATTAAAAAGAAATAATTATTATATTTAGTGATTTTATCTTCTTGTTCGTGATTGAATGTTAGTGTAAATAATTTTGGTTGTTCAATAACAAAGGCTAAAATTATTAATGGGACTATAAATAATTGATTTTTACTTCCCCATCCATTAATAATTCCGTCAATATAGTAGTGAACAGGAATTCTATCTGGAATTATAGGATATAAGAAGAAGGTTGTTAGTAATGGTAGTGTACCAAAAACAGCATAAAATAAATTAATAGTTTTATTAGTATTTTGTAAACCTTTCATAATACTCGTCCTCTTTTATTAAAAATTTTTATTAAATAACTCTATATAATATTATATATTCAAATTTGCAAATGATGTTATAATATAACTTAAAAGCATATATATTTTTTCTTAGTTCAACCTCCATTAGTGAGCTAAGTGGCTCTAATATGAAAAAAGATTTTGTGGTAAAATTTATTAGAGCATAGAAATATTAAGAGTTAAATATAAGGAGCATAATAATTGAATAAAATAACAAAGACAATAATAATAATTAGTTGCATGACAATTTTTCTAATAGGATGTAATAAAAATAATGAGTATATAAATAAATCAAATGAAAATAATATGGAAAATACATATCTAGAAGTAATCAAAGTAACAGAGACAGCATATATGGACTATATCTATGATATATATTTAGATGAAGATAAATACTTAGGAAAGATGATTGAGATAGAGGGAATATTTACAAAAGATAATAATGAAAATTTATATGTTTATAGATTAACTGATAGTACTCATGAGCATGATGATGAAATACATACAGAAGAAGTGATGAGTGGTTTCAGGTTTAAATGGGATGGTGAAGCTCCAAAGGAAAATGATTGGATAAAAGTTATTGGAGTATTAAAAAAAGAAGATGAAGAGATAATCATAGAAGCTGATTCTGTAGAGATAATGAAAGAAAGAGGTACTGAAAAAGTTAGTTAAAGTTATAATTATATATTGATAAAAGGGCTATTTATATATATTAATAATATTTGGCAATAGCCCTTTTTATTATGCTTATATATTATGAGTAAATAACTATTTGTTAAAATTCCATTCTGAATAAAATTCCTCTAAGAAAAGTTCCATAAATTTATGTCTTTCAACAGCAATATGTTTTGCTGTATCAGTATTCATTAAATCTTTTAATTTAAATAATTTCTCATAAAAGTGATTCACAGTATGATTTTTCTTATTTTTAACTTCATCTAAAGAAGTATATTCCATAGGTTTAATACTTGGATCATAAATAAGTCTATTTTTACTACCACCATAAGCAAAAGTTCGTGCAATTCCGATAGCACCAAGAGCATCTAATCTATCTGCATCTTGGACGATTTTTCCTTCTAAAGTATGTTGAGTTGAATCAACTATACCACCTTTGAAGGACATGGTTTTGATTATATTTAATATAGTATCTATGTATTTTTCATCTAGATTTATAGATTTTAAAAAATTTCCTGTTATTGTGGTGTCGGTATCATTTTCTTTCCTAAATTTCCAATCATCAATATCATGAAGTAGAGAAGTCATTTTTACGATGAATTCATCACCTTTTTCTTTTTTACAAATATATGATGCTAGATTATAAACTCTTTCTATATGAAACCAGTCATGACCAGATCCTTCACCATATAATCTATCCCTTACAAATGTTTTTGTTTGTTCTATGATTAGTTTTTTATTCATATTGTTTCCTTTCACATTTAAAAACATAATATTAAATTCTAGGTTTATTATAATACAACTTAGCTTTTAATACATAGATTTAAAAAATTAAAAGGAGCACAAATTATTGTAAATCTGTACTCCTTATTTGAAGAGTTAAAAATGAAATTTACTTATTGAATTTGTTTTTTATCCAAGTCATGAAATTAGAATCTTCTTTGCTATCATCTTTGCTTGAGATATTTGAGTTTGATTTTTTAGAAGAATTTTCTTGAGTAGAATCATTTTTGTCACTCTCTTGAACCTTCATAACAAATTTGACACTACCATCCATACTTTCATCTATACCAGAGAAGTTATTGTAACTTTTAGAAGCATCTATTAATTTATCTTTTACTTCTATAGCTCCATCTATATCACTTATTAGTGTATTACCTTCACTTGATAATTTATCTAGGCCTTCAGTTTTAAGTTTATTTGCACCTTTATATAATTCATTTGAGCCATTTGCTAAACTTCCTATGCCATCTAAGATTTTACTTGAATTAGAAGCTAGTTCAGAAGAACCATTTTTTAGTGCTTTAACACCACTACCTAATTCGTTACCTCCAGATACTAAAGCAGAGGTACCATTTGATAATTCTTTACTACCATTATATGCAGAATTAGCACCAGCAGCTAATTGTGACGAACCTTCTTTCAATGATGCACTACCAGATGCCAAAGATTTTAATCCACTAGAAATAGAACTTGAGCCAGCGCTTAAACTTCCAAGCCCACCTTTCAAAGTAGATAAATTATTTTTAAGCTCTGTTATACCACTAGCAAGAGATTCTGATCCAGATAAAGCAGACTGCATACCATTTGATAAACTTTGTAAACCTTGTTTTTGACCACTTGATACAGCCTTTAACCCACCGCTTATTTGATCTAATGCATTAGCAGCAGATTCTAAATTTTTAGATTGAGAAGCCATAGTATTACCAAGATTTAATATATCTTGGGCTAACTGTTCATCACCTGCCTGAGAAGCTCTAGCAGCAAGAGATTGTATTTGTGAGCTAATAGATGATGAGTCACTACCACTATTTCTAAGTTGTGATGATACATTAGAAACCGAATCAGCAAGGGAACTTACTTTATCAGTAGACGATATTAAGTCTTGTACTCCACTGTTACCATTGCTCAATCCTTCTTTTAAAGATATAGCTCCATTTTCTAGTTTTGCAGCTCCAGACTCTAATTTACTAGCACCATCATAAGAAGAGTTAATACCACTATCTAAAGTAGGGTAACTACTATTTAATTTAGATGCCCCATCACTAACCTGTTTAGCCCCATCACTTAGTTTACTAGAAGATGAACTCAAAGTTGAAAGTCCATTATTTAAAGCAACAGCGCCATTATTTAATTTTGGTAAATTTTCAAGTAGAGCAGATGCACCATTATTTAAAGTCGTTATACCTTTATCTAAAGATTTGACACCTGCATCAAATTTTTTATAATTAGTATCTAAAGTATTAGCCCCATCATTAACTTGTTTAGCACCATCTACCAAGCTTTTACCACCTTCTTGTAATTGATCTAGAGAATTTTTCAAATCGCCAAAACTAGTGTCTGAATCTACATCTTCTAAATATTTAGAAACATCAGAAGTGGCGGCTATCATTATACTTGGCATTTCAAAGCTTGTAGTATTTCCCTCTATAACTATTTTATCTTTTAAATTTAGATAACTAGATAGTTTGCTATCTAAATTAAGAGATTCTTTAAATCCAGGAATAGATACAAAAGTAATAGCAGCATTACTTCCTTCATCTAATAAAGTACCGGTGCTGGTTTTTATATCTTTAAAATTATCTCTATTTAAAATAATTTCAGATGCAGTTACAAAAGGTACGTATATAGTTCTATCTTTACCATTTACAGTTACATGTCTGCTTTCATTATTTTTTAAAGTAAGAGTAATTTTAAATTTACCACTTTGTCCTTGTATATCTTTAGGATTAACTTCTTTTCCATTTAATTCATATTTAATGTTTACATTTATAGGTAGTTGTTTGTTGCTTTCACCTTCATAATATAAATCATCTTCTTTAATATTCCAAGTAACTTTATCTCCATTAATTTTAGGTTTCTCATCACCTTTTATATTTTTTATGTTATTTAAATTACTTACATCATGTATAGTTCCTAAAGTAGATGAGGAATTGATCCAAGCTGATACGATGTTTTTATTAACATTACCATTTTCGTCTAATATAGAATAAACAGTTTCGTCTTTATTTATATTACTATCTGCAAATATACAAGATGTATTTCCTAACATTAATACTACAGTTGCAAGAGCAACAGATTTATTTTTTATTTCTTTATTAATCATCTTAAAAGCCTCCCATAAATTAATTAGTTTCCTTAGCTAGGTCATTTTTATCTATAAAATTTTTACTCGTTTTTACTATTAAGCTTTCAAATAATAATAGTATGGCTGGTAAAATAAATATAATTATAAACATACTTACTATGGCACCTCTTGACATTAATGAGCAAAGAGAACTAATCATCTCAAGTTTTGATAATAATCCTACACCAATAGTGGCGCCAAAGAATGTTAAAGCACTAGTTAATATAGAAGGTGCGCTACCTTCTATAGAACGTTCCATTGCTTCGAACTTATTATATCCATTACTTCGTTCTTCTTTAAATCTAGAAGTTAGAAGTATTGCATAGTCAACAGTGGCTCCAAGTTGTATAGTACCAAGAACTATAGATGCTATAAATGGCTCTATTGTTCCTGTATAATAAGGAATGCCTAAGTTGACAAATATTGCACACTCAATAGCTAGAACTAAAATAATTGGAAGTGATATAGACTTAAATATAATTGCAATTATGATAAATATTGCTGCTGTTGAAACCACATTAACTTTTGTAAAGTCTGTATCTGCTATTTTTATTAAATCTAGAGTAAGAGGTGCTTCACCACCAACTAATCCATTTTTATCATACTTATGAACTATTTTATTTAATTTTTCTATTTGGTCATTACATTCATCAGTAGCTGCTTTATATTTTGAATTGACTAATATTTCTTCATAACCATTAGATTTAATTTCACTTAAAATATCTTGTGGTAAGAAATCTTGATTAATTCTTGGTCCTATATATTTTTCAAGACCTATGACAGAAGTAATACCATCAAGACCCTCAATTTCTTTTATCATCTTGCTTATATCATTTGGAGCAACAGAATCTTTTACTAAGATAAAGTTTGTACTTTCCATATCATAATCATTTTTCATTTTGTTTGTAGCAATAATTGATGGAAAATCATCTGGTAAACTCTCATCCAGATTATAATAAACATCAGCATTTTTATATCCAAAGTAAGCAGGTATGAAGATTATTACAAAAAGAATAGATAATTTTTTATAATGTTTAACTATACCTTTGGATATTTTTTTAAACTGTGGCAAAATAGTTTTATGTTTGTATTTCTCAATTTGCTTATCAAAGATAAGAACAAAAGAAGGTAGTATGGTAACAGTACTTATAACGCCTATTAATACACCTTTTGCCATTACTAATCCAATATCTTTACCAAATCCTAGTTCCATAACACATAAAGCTAAGAAGCCTGCAATAGTAGTTATAGAACTACCAAAGACAGAAGTTACTGTATTTGTAATTGCTTTTGCCATAGCATCTTTCTTATCATTGGGATATTTATCCTTTTCTTCTTCATATCGGTGTAATAAGAATATGGAGTAGTCCATAGTAACACCAAGTTGTAAGACAGCTGCAAGAGCCTTAGTTATATATGATATTTCTCCAAATATAATATTTGATCCAAAGTTATATATAACTGCCATACCAATACTTGTTAAAAAAATCACAGGAATAACAGATGATTCTAAAGTGAGACCTAAGATTATTAAAATTAAAATACTAGCTGCTAATATATACAAAGGAACTTCTTTATCAGCTAAATCTTTTGTGTCTTTTAAAATTCCACACATACCACTTAAGAAAGATTGTTTACCTGCTATGTTTCTAATGGAAGATACAGCATTTTGAGTTTTTATGTCTCCTGTAGCTTTTTCCATTTTGACTATCATCATAGTTGATTTGTCTCCATTATAGAGAAAATCAGTCATATCTTTTGGTAAAATTTCTTTTGGAACTGATAAGTCCATAAAGTCATCAACCCATAGAACTTCTTCAACACCATCAACTTTTGAAACTTTATCTTTAATTTTAGCAACATCTTTATCATCCATATTTTCTACAATTAACATAGCTAATGTTCCACAATTAAAATCATCCTTTAATATTTTTTCAGCCTGTGTAGTAGAAATATTATTTGGTAAATAACTTAAGATATCATAATTAATATCTGTTTTGATATAACCCAAAAAGGATGGAATTAATAAGATAACTGCTAGTAGCAAAATTGATTTGCTGTGATTTGCGATTTTTTGAGCAATTCTTTCCATTTTAAACCCTCCAAATATTTAGCACTTATTTAGGCGTGCCCAAATTACTAACATGATTATAGGGCGTGCCCAAGTAGAAGTCAAGAAAAAATATGGAAAAAAGTTCTAAAAATATCTAAAAAAAAGATGAACAATTTACATCATTCATCTTAAAACTCAAAATAATAGAGTTTATCTATTATATTATGGTAATCAAATTTTTTGGCTTCATCCATAGCTTTATCAACTATTTCATTAACTTTATCATTATCAATAATATTTAATAAATTTAAGCGAGTACTGGTAATACTTTTTACTATAGAATTAATATCAAAATACTTTTCTCCATGATAGTATCTTTTTAATAGTTCGCATTCTCCAGCATATCCAATAGTAACACTTAAGTAAATATCTTTTTCTTTTAAAGCATGATTTAAATCTTTTGATTTTCTTTTACATAAATCAATTAAAATATTTTGAGCTTCTTCTCTAATAATATCTACCTTAGATCCTTCTAGATATATTCTAAATAAGTTTTCATTAAAGACTAGAATATAAGTATAAATGCATTGAATAAGTGCATAGCTTAGCAATACTTCATTTTTATCATCACTATTTTTTATAACATCATCGTAGATTTTATCTAAGATTTGCTTGAAGATGTGTATTAATATATCTTCTTTTTTTCTAAAGTAATAATATAAATGTCCTCTACCTATACCAGATTTTTCAGCTATTTGTCTAATAGTTGTTTTATCATATCCTTGAGTCAAAAATAATTCTGTTGAAACTCTAAGTATATTTTTTTCTAGATTATTTTTACTTTCTAATTTTAATCCACTCATAATATGGCTCCTTTTTAATAGGATTTGTCTAACATAATTATAATACTATAATTATTTTTGAAAAGAGAATTTTTTTCAAAGTGGAAAAGTTATAAATATAAATTTTAATAATATTAATTAAAATTTAATAAAAAAGTTACCTAAAATGAAAACATTAAAGGTAACCTTTTTGTTGAATATTTTTATAATTTCTAACCGCTTAGTGGAGTAACGGACCTGCTTTTAAAGGTCGTTGTCGATATGGGTTAAGGAAATTTTAGTTATTAGTATTATTTAAAGGAGTATAAACTCTAGCTGCTAACTCGTCATCTAATAAATAAAGGGCAGCTGGGTTTCCTTCACATCTTCTTACTTTTTTAACTATGGAATTGAAGTTATCTTCTTCCTCTACTTGTTCATCAATAAACCATCTTAAGAAACTCATTGTAGCATGTTCTCTTTCTTCGCTAGCTATATCTGCTAAATTATAAAATCTTCTAGTAACTTCTCTTTCGTGAGTTAGACCAGTATTAAATACATCTAACATGCTATCATATTTTTCTTTTGGTTTAGCTATTTCCCCAAGTACAACAGTCCCACCTTTTTGGAAAACATAATCGTATAACTTTGTTGCATGATCTAATTCTTCTTTTGCCTGAACTCTGAAGAAGTTAGCAAATCCACTTAAATCAGATGATTCACAAAATGCTGCCATTGCCAAATAAGTATATGAAGAGTAGAATTCAAAAGTTATTTGCTCGTTTAAAGCTAGTTCTAGTTTTTCACTTAACATATTAACACCTCTAAATATAATTTTTCTTCTTTTATAATTTTAGCATAAGGACAAAGATTAGTTATCATAAAATTTGGTAAAAGTGAAAAAAAACAATTTTTATAGTATAATTACTTTTAAGTATATTGAAAAGGGGATATAAAAATGAAAATAATTATAGATGAAAAAATAATTGAAAAATGTAAGGATGTAGCTATTGGATCAATAGAGGCTGAAGTAGTTGTTAAAGAAGATAATGAAGAACTTTGGGAGAGTATAGATGAAAAAGCTAAAGTTATAGAAGAAAAAATTGATGTTAAAGAAATTTCAAAAATAAAAAATATTGCTGATTCCAGGGTGGCTTATAAAGTTTTTGGAAAAGATCCATCGAGATATAGATTGTCTTCAGAAGCATTATACAGAAGAATAGCTAGAGGACTTGGTTTATATAGAGTTAATAATGTAGTTGATATAAACAATCTAATTTCCTTACAGTCAGCTTATTCTGTAGGGACTTATGATTTAGATAAGATAAGAGGTGAAATTCATATTACTATTGCTGACGAAGGGGATACTTATGCAGGAATAGGTAAAGGTGAATTAAATATTGCCAATTTACCAGTATTTTATGATGAAGAAGGTAAGTTTGGTAGTACTACATCAGACTCTATAAGAGCTATGATTACTACTGATGCAAAACATATATTAATGAATATTGTTTCCTTTAATGGGGATGCTGAATTAGAAAAATATATGGATGAGGCCTGTGCATTATTAGAAAAATATGCAGAAGGAAAAATTTTGAGTAAAGAAATTAATAAATGTTAATATAATTTAATAAAATAATAATTCTTCCCATAGAGAAGAAGAATTTCATGGATGGAGATGAGTAAATTGAAAAAAATTCAAAAGCCTAAGGTTAATACAAATTTAGAGGTTATTGATAATGTAGAAGAATTATTAGCTTTGATAGAAGAGGACGAAAAAATTTATGATAAGTTAATAGAAAATATTGATATTCCAAGTATAGATGAATCTAGGATATCTTTTGATAGCTGTATATTTAGGAATGTGAGTTTTGATAATTGTACTTTTAGATACATAGATTTGCAAGACGTAGTGTTTGAAAAGTGTGATTTATCAAATATAGATTTTTCTGAAGGAAGTATTTTTAGGAGTGAATTTTTAAATTGTAAAATTATTGGCTCTAAGTTAGAAGATGCTCATTTAAAAGATTGTTTATTTAAAAATATATTAGGAGATTACAGTAGTTTTTCTTTCAGTAAACTTAATAAAGTAAATTTTGAAAGTTCGTCTTTTGAATCAAGTGTGTTCATGGAAGTTAAAAATAAATATATGAATTTTGATGATTGTGATTTAAAAAAGACTGTGTTTACAAAAACTTACTTAGAAGGAGTAAATCTATCTAATTGTGAAATTGATGGTATAGAAATAGGTATACCAGAATTATATAAGGTGAAGGTAAATGCTAGTCAAGGATTAGAGTTAACAAGACTAATGGGTATAATTATTGAGTAAGGTTTATTTCACTTAAAAACATCTTGAATATAGTCATTTTTTGATTTAATATATTGTATAAACAATTAGTTTTGATGAAATATTTAATCCTTAAGGAGAATGATGGATGAACAGATCTACAAATACTGGAGACAGCATATTAGATAGTTTTAAAAGGGTATTAGTAAGATTTAAAGATGCTAAGTTTGGATTTGGCCTGATTAAAAATTTACCTAAGTTAGCAGATTATTTTAGTGATAGGAATGTTTCAATATTTGGAAAAGTTAAGATATTCTTTTCTTTTGTAGTAGCATTAATATATTTTGTATTTGCTATTGATATAATTCCAGAAATATTATTTGGACCAATAGGATTTTTTGATGATGTATTTATGTTAATTTGGGCAATCGGAAATATAAATGAAGAGCTAGATAAGTATAAAGGGCCACAAGATCCTGGCGTGAGAGGAAATAAAAAGGTATATAAAGATCCAAATATAATAGATGATGCTAGTTTTAGTATAAAAGATGATGAGTAAAATTAAGCTATATGATAAATTAATTTATCATATGGCTTTTTAATATATCAAAAATTTATATCATATTCAAATATGCTAAATTTTTGTCAAATATTTATGTATACGATTATTTATAATTAAGATAATAATCTTATAGAAATATTTATTTGAAAAAAATATAGCATACAGTTATATTTTACTTAGATAAAAATGCATTAGGGAGGATAAATTTAATGGGAGAAAGAAAGATTTTATTTTTTGATATAGATGACACTATATTTTCTCGTAAAACACATAGAATACCAGAAAGTACTAAAAGTGCAATTAAACAAGCTAAAGAAAAAGGGCATTTAGTTTTTGTTAATACAGGTAGAACAAAAGCTGTAATTGGTGATGATATAAAAGAATTAAATTTTGATGGGTATGTATGTGGATGTGGTACTTATATTGAAGTTAACGATGAGGTTTTATATTATAAACAATTAGAAAAAGAAAAATATGAAGATATAGTATATGCATTAAAAAAATATGATTTAAATGGAATTTTAGAAGGTAAAGAGTCTCTTTATGTTGATGAAGAGAAACAAGCAGATGAGTTTCTTGCAAAACTTAAAAAAGAAAATTATTCTATAAAACCATATGATATGGAGAATATGATATTTGATAAGGTATTTATTAAATATGATGAAAATAAATATATAGATAATTTTTCAGAAGATCTAAAAGAAATTTTTGACTATATCGATCATGGAAAAGGTGCTAGAGAATTTGTTCCAAAAGGTCATTCTAAAGCAAGTGGTATAGATTTTTTATTGGAACATTTTAATGTAGATAGAGAAGATACATTTGCTTTTGGTGATAGCAATAATGATATTCCTATGCTTGAAAATGTTGCAAATAGTATAGTTATGGGAAATGGAAATCCAGAATTATTCGAAAAAGCTACATTTGTAACTAAAGATATTGATGAAGATGGAATAGAGCATGCTATGAGATATTTTAAAATCATTGATTAATAAAAATCCTCCAGGTAATGGAGGATTTTTATTATTTGAAAGTAAAAAATTAATATGGTATTATAAAATATAATAAATTGAAATAAAGGAGTGTTTTTTTGAAAAATAATTTATTTGAGCTGGTAGGTAAACTTCTTTGTAAATAAGGAGTTTATAGAATAGATTAACTCCTTATTTATGAAGATGTCTTTTAGTCAAGTAAAAAGATTGATTGATAAATAAAGGAGATTATAAAATGAATTTAGAAACTTTTGAAAAATTACAATTAGATGAAGTAAAAGAATTAGTGAAGACATGTTGTGTAAGTTCCCTTGGTAAAAATCTGATAGACAAATTAAATCCAAGTGGAAACTACTCAGTAGTAAAAACTAGATTAAATGAAAATAAAGAAGCTAGAAAAGTTTTAGAAAATAGTAATCATATACCTCTTGAAGGTTTATTTAATATAAATCCGGTTATAGATAAAGTTGAAAAAGGTATGATACTGGATCCTAATGAGTTAGTTTCTGTGGAAGACTTTTTAAGAGGATGTAGAAAGATAAAATCATTTATGATTGATAAAGAATTTTATTCACCTACTTTAAGTTCTTACTCTCTTAATATTACGGAATGTGAAGATATTGAAGAAGAAATAAAATTTTGTATAAAAAATAATAAAGTTTCTACTGAAGCTAGTAAAGAACTAAAGAAAATTAGAAGAAGTATTAATATTACAGAAGATAGAATAAAAGAAAAATTAAATAAATTTTTAACTTCTTCTACAAATAAGAAATATATTCAAGAATTTATTATAAGTAAAAGAGATGATAGGTTTGTGATACCTATTAAAGCATCTTATAAAAATGAGGTAGATGGAGCAATTCTTGATACTTCTTCAAAGGGTTCTACTGTATTTTTAGAGCCAAGTTCTGTATCTAGACATTCTGTAGAATTAATTACTTTAAAAAGTGAAGAAGCAGTGGAAGAATATAAAATATTATCTTATTTAACAGAAATGATTTATGATAAGATTCAAAATATTAAACTTAATATGGAAGTAGTATCACAGTATGATATGATATTTGCTAAAGCAAAATTTAGTCAATCTACTAAATCTATTACTCCAAAAATAAATAATCAGGGATATATTAAAATTATTAAAGGGAAACATCCACTTTTAAAAGGAAATATAGTACCTTTAGATTTTGAAGTAGGGAATGATTATAGAAGTTTAATTATAACTGGTCCTAATGCTGGAGGAAAGACTATCACTTTAAAAACTGTAGGATTATTAACTCTTATGGTTCAATGTGGATTTGATATTCCTGCTAATGAAGATAGTCATATAAGTATATTTGATAAAATATTTGTTGATATTGGTGATAATCAAAGTATTGAAAATGCATTAAGTACTTTTTCTTCTCATATTAAAAATATAGCAAATTTTATGAAAGAATCTAATAAAAATACGTTAGTATTATTTGATGAGATAGGGTCTGGAACAGATCCTAATGAAGGTGCAAGTCTTGCTATTGCTATATTGGAAGAATTTTATCAAATGGGATGCACAGTTATTGCATCTACTCACTATGAAGAAATTAAAAGATTTGCAAATGAACATCCTCATTTTGAAAATGCAGGTATGATGTTTGATAAAGAAACTTTAGAACCACTTTATAAACTTATGATAGGAAAATCAGAAGATAGTAATGCACTATTTATTTCTAAAAAGATGGGAATAAAAGATAAGGTATTACAAAAAGCTAAAGCTTATATGAATGATAAAAATTATGATTTTACTTTAGTGAAAGAAAATAAAATTTCATCTGTAACTATTGAAGATAAAAAAGAAGTATTAAAAGAAATACCTAACTTTGAAGTAGGAGATAAAGTAGAATTATTAGATTATGAGGATTTTGCCATAGTTTATAAGCCTATGGATAAATTCAACAACATAGAAGTTTTGTATAAAGATGAGTTTGTAAAAGTTAATGCTAGAAGAATGAACTTAAAATTTAAGGTTAAAGATTTATATCCAGAAGGGTATGATTTAAATAGTTTATTTGTAAGTTATGAAAAAAGAAAGCTAGATAGAGATATTGAAAGAGGCTCTAAAAAAACTTTAAAGAAAATACAGAAAGAGATTAGAAATAATAGATAATATATTATTAAAAAAAGAGTAAATTCATTTGAATTTACTCTTTTTATTTGAGGAATAGATTGTTTTAATAGTAGTAATGATCTACAATAGATTTGGCTATTTTAAATTGAAAATAAAACTTGATATATGGTTTCTAGTATTAGTGTATATAGAAAGATAAAACACAAGATGCCACTTAAATAAAATAGTAATATTTACGAGAAGTTAGAGAAGTATTAGCTAAAAGTTTATAGATAGGTACTGTTGTAAATACTATGAAGGTTATTATATAATAATTTAAAAAAATATTATATAATATGTTTTTAAATAAAATTACTGGGTATATATAATATAAATAAATATGAAACATTCTATTCACTTAAAAACACTTTAATATTCTATAACAAAAAGCTATGTCTATTTAGTCAGGACATAGCTTTTTTATTTTAAAATGGAAATATGATTTATTAAAATATTTGAAATTTAGTTATAATAATTTTTTGTTGTGATACAATTAGCATATAAATAAAATTGAAAAATTTTAGGGATATATTATATTTAAGCAATGGAGGAGTAAGAAATGTTTTATCAAGAAGAGAAACAAGAAAAAGGAAAAGAAAATTCAGGTGCAGTTTTAGAAAAATTATTAGAATCTAGATCAATAATAATATCTGGTGAAATAAATCAAGCTTTAGCTGAAAAAGTAATTGCACAACTTTTAATATTACAAGAAATGGGCGATGATCCTATAAAATTATTTATAAATAGCCAAGGTGGTCATGTTGAAGCTGGGGATACAATACATGACATGATTAAATTTGTTAAACCTCGTGTTATAGTAATAGGTACTGGATGGGTTGCAAGTGCGGGTATAACAATTTATCTTGCAGCTGAAAAAGAAGACAGATACTCATTACCAAATACTAGATATATGATACATCAACCAGCTGGTGGTTGCCAAGGTCAAGCAACTGATATAAGCATAGAAGCTAAAGAAATAATAAGAATCCGTAAAAGAATTAATAAATTAATAAGTGATGCAACTAATCAAACACTAGAAAAGGTTCAACAAGATACAGAAAGAAACTTTTGGATGAATTCACATGAAGCTGTAGAATATGGAATAGTAAATAAAGTAATTTCAAAATATGAAGAATTAGATAAATAAATATTTATAATATGATAATAATATATTATAATTTTACGTGATAATTAAATAAAAATAAGAAAAAGTATTGGATTTATCCAATACCTTTTCTTATTTTTTATAAAATTTATATTTAACATTGATAATTCATGAGATAATAAATTAATTAAGAATTTACCTGTCTAAATCTAAATAAAGATCTAGCACTAGCATAAGTGCCTCTTGCTACCAACATATTGTCTCTAGATCTAACCTCTACAAATCTCCCATTCGGAGCAAGAAGTGTAAATATCATGGAACCTTGTCTAAACATAATAAATCTAGAAGCGTTACCTCTATTTGTATCAGCTATTAATGTACCTTGATTATTAATTCTAATAAAGCCTTCACCAACTACCCTTAGTATAACATGAGTGCTAGTTACAGGTATTATTCTAAATACTTCTCCTTGATTATAATTAGTTCCAACAGCGTATAATATATTTTTATATCCAGATATTATGAAAGTATTTGTATATACGGATTTAATTTTTACATTAGGCATTTTTTGTCCTGGTGGAATAACAGGGCCGGGACCTTGTTGAGGTGGAAAGTATGGTGGAATAACAGGGTCGGGACTTTGCTGGGGAGGATTGTATGGAACAATAGCAGGGCCAGGTTCTTGTTCAGGTAAATTGTATTCATCGACTTCATAATCTTTATTTTCAGTTGGTATATTATTTTGTGGAGTATTAGTATAAGATGTATTTATATTATTTTCTAATACATTATATAATTTATTTTCATTTAGAGTATTATCTGTTGAAATTCTAGATGTTGTTTTATTAGTTTTTTTTGATTTTAATTTATTTTTTTTCATAGCGTTCCCCCTAAATATTCTTTTACTCATTACTATGATAATAAATTAAGAATAGTTACATTTATGATTTTATGGTATTATCTGATTGTATAATAAAAGTACACTAAAATTTTTGTTTAGTGTACTTTTATCAAATTGGTATATCTGGTCTACTTATTAAAACTTACAAATCCAATTGCAATAATAAGATTTATTCCTATTATTAATGACATAAATGATTGAGATATATTAGCACTTACAAGTACATTTGTTCTTACGAAATTGCCTAGAGAATTTGATGAAAAGTTTGAAGTATTAGATGACGTGTTAGAATATATTTTAAAAAACTATGCTACTGTAACTCTGGATGATTTAGCAGATAAGTTCAAATTTAATAAGTTTTATTTGAGTAAAATAATAAAATCCTACACAGGAAAGAACTTTGTAAAAATAGTTCAAGATATTAAAATGAGAAACGCAATAGAGTTAATTTTATATACTAATCTATCTATAGAAGATATAAGTATAGCTGTAGGGTATAACTCACCATCTACTTTTATGAGAACTTTTAAGAAAATATATGATATATCGCCAACTGAGTACAGAAGAACTAACAAGAGAATAGGTGAAGAATAGTACATAGTTTATTATAATGGATTATGGTAACGACTTTATTTTATATTTGTGTATTTACAGTATATTTTAGTGCCTATAAATAAATTATAATAAATATTATATTAAGAAAAATTTCTGAGAAGAAAGCTAAAAAGGAGTGGGAATTAGTCACTCCTTTTTAGCTTTCTTATTTTTTTGATATTAATTTTAATCCAACAGGGTTTAATAAAACTACATACACATATTTTACAGATATAATTTAAAAATAAATGAATTATAAAAATAATAAAAAATATAAATAGTAAAGGGGGAGAAGGTTATTACTGTAGATAATCTTTGAATTTAATATAGAAGGAGATTTATATGAAGAAGTTATTTGTAATAATTATACTATTTGTAAGCATAATTTTAGTTGGATGTGTAAAAACAGATTTAACTTTAGATATTGATAAAGATGGAAATACAAAAATGTCGATGAAATTTATATCTAAGCAGTCAGGGAGCTTATCACAAGATGAATTACTTGAAATAAAGGAAAAGTATGGGGCTGATAATATAAAGAAAATAAGTGAAGGAGATTATAATGGATATATTATAAGTAAAAGTTTAGGCAATATAAAGGATGAAGTTATTTATAATAATTCTAAAAAGAATAATTTAATAAAATTAAAGAAAAATAAAAGTTTTTTATATACTACATATGATGTAAATTTTAATATAAAAGATGAGATTAAAAATAATATGTCCAAAGAAGATAGTATGATGATGAATCTAATAGGTAATACGGCTACTTTAAATTTTCATATTATATCTCCTTTGAAATTCGTAGATTCAAATGCCACGTCAAGTAGTAAAAATCAAGATGGCAGGATAACTTATAATTGGGAATATTCTTTATATAGTGTAAAAAATATACATATAAAATTTAAAATTATGAATTACATAAATGTAGCTTTCGTGATAATAATTACATTGATATTGTTAGCTATCATATATAAATACCGTAAGAAGAAAAAAAGAAATATTTATACATATTAGATTACATAATAAAAGCCAGTCTTATGACTGGCTTTTAATCATATTATTCAGAAATATGAACATAAACAGTTCCAGAAAAAATATTATCTATGCCACTAAAAGTAAAGTTAAATTTAGAAGGAGTATGATCTAAAAACCATATAATAGAATTATTATATTCTATATATTTACCGTTATGAGATGGATAAATATTTTTTATTATATTTCCATCTAGATCTTTTAGAAAGTCTAAAGATAACTCAAGAAAGTCATTATTATTAGTAATCTTTTTTTCTATATAAACTTCCTGTTTATTTGCATATAAAAATTTTATATCTTTGTATATAGAAGATAAGTAAGATAGATCATACAAATTGTTTTCACGAAGGTCTAAGTAAATTAATTTTTTTAAATTAGATAGGAAACTTATATCGCATATTTTATTTCTTACTAAACTTAGAATTTGTAGATTTTCAGCATATTGTAATCCCTCTAGATTTTTTATATAACTACCAAACTCATCTAATACAGTTAATCTCCTTATGTCTTCAAGTGTAATTATAGATTTATCATTTTTATTTAGTGTAATATTAATTATAGATTTTAATTTTTTATCTGGTATTGATAGTTCTTGAATTAAGTTTTTAGCAGAGAAATAAGTTACAGAAGAAGGAATATACTGAAAGTCAGTTATGTTACTCTCATCTACTATAAGTGTATATAAATTTTCTGCATGTTCTAATCCTTTTAGAGAAGTAATATCCATTTTACTAAGATCTAAAGTTCTTAGTTTTAATAAATCTTTTTTAGTGATAATATTATGTTTTATGTTTAGTATACTTTTTATTTTATCTTTTAGATTATCATCTGGTATAGAAATAATTTTATTTAATCCAATTATATTTATAGTTACTTCACCTGAAAAATTACAATCTTCACAAGAAAAAGTAAAGCTTGTTTTTTTGTAAGTAGCTATTTCAGTTTCCCAAATTATTTTTTTATTTATTTCACTATATATGCCTAAATCGGAAGGGATTATTTTATAGGGTGTTTTGCCATGTATATCTTTTAAAAAGCTAATATCTAGTACATAATAGTCAGATAAATCTAATACGTCATTTATTTGTATATTTTGATCTCTAGCTTTTAAATCACTGATATTTTTTATACTTGATAAAGGAGATAAATCGCTTATCATATTCTCATTTAATTTTATAACTCTTAGGCTTTTACTAGTAGCAAGTAGAGATATATCTTGGATTTTATTACGGCTAAGAAGTAAAGAATTTAGATTAGTCATTTTAGATAAATCAGGTATATTTTTTATATTATTGTTATTTAAAAACAAAGTGTTTAGTTTTTTAAGACTATTTATAGCATTTATATCTATAATCAAATTATTTTCAATTAACAATTCGGTCATATTTTTAGCATATTGTAACCCTTCTAATGAGCTTATATAGTATCCGATGGAGGAGTCATCTGTATATATATAGCTATTAATACTTTCTAAATCTGATTTGGTGATTTGGGTGTCTTCTGGTCTGGAAAAGTATTCATTTATGATTCTTTTTAGATTTGTGTCAGGGACAAGGTTGGTCATTTCATGCACCTCCTTTGTTATGTATATACTATGATTTAAGATATGAAATTGTTAATAATAAATGTATATTTTTATCCTAAAAAAATTATTTTTTATAAATAATAATTTAGTAGTTTAATTATTATTTAATATAATATATTGAAAATCGTATAAATAATAAAAAATAAATATATATATCTTATTTTTTATTATTTATACGATTTTAATGTTTGATGTAAAATTAAGAATATTTAAGAGATTAATAAAAATAAATAGCTAAATAGTTCTTAATTTAATTATTACTATATTTAAATAAAAATGATTCAACAAAGGATATATTAAATGGGGGAAATATGAATAAAAGACAAGAAGAATTACTAGGGATGTTAATTAAAGAGAATGATTATATTGATACAAACTATGTAACTGAAAAACTAGGTTGTTCAGAAAGAAGTATAAGAAATTATTGTAATGACATAAACAATTGGTTAAGTACATTTTCTAATGTTAGAATAGATAAAATTTCTAACTTAGGTCTAAAATTAATAGATCATAATAATGAAAGAAATATGGTAAGTCAAAAATTAAGAAGAGAAGTCAAAAAATTAAATAGTAGTTTGTATAGGCATATAGAAATATTAAATTTATTATTAATTAATAAAAACACTAAGATAACAGTATCGGATATTTCTAAAAAGTTATATATAAACAAGAATATAGTAAGAGAAGAAATAAATGTTTTAATTAATAGTTTGAAGGAATATGAACTAGAATTAAACATTAAGAAAAATACAGGGATTTCTATTTTAGGTGCTGAAAAAAATATAAGGATAATGTTAGTTGATTATTTTTATAAATATATAGATAGTTTTAGGCTAAACATGGAAGAAGTAGAAATTTTCCATACAGTTGATGTTATTGTATGTAGAAATATAATGAATATGATAGAAGAAAGATTAAATATGAGATTTACAGATATATCTTTCAAACAGTTAACATTATTTTTTATTATAAGCATTATAAGAATTAGACAAGGTAAATCTTTAAATTTAAATGAAGATTATGACTATGGAAATTTAATAGAAATATTAGATGATATAGAAGAAGAATTAAAATCAAATTTAGCTATAAATATAAATAAAAATGAAAAAATATTTTTTCTTTCTTTAATTCAAAGTATGAACAAAGAATTAACTAATAATCAAACTTTAATAATAGATAAAGATATCGAAAAGCAGACTAAAGAAATTATTAAATTAGTATCTGAAGAATCAGGAATAAATTTTGAGGAAGATGTTTTATTATATGAGCACTTGCTATATCACATTAACACTACTAATAAACAAATAAAAAATAATGTCAGTCTAAAAAATCCATTATTAGAAGATATAAAAGGCAAATATTATTTTTTATTTAATGTTATTTCTGATGCTATTAGAAATAATAATGATGTATATGTAAGTGAAGATATAATAGCATATTTAACACTTCATTTTCAGGTATCGCTAGAAAGAAAAAAAAGAAATAGAGAAGATTTTAAGAGAGTATCCATAGTTTGTCCTCTAAGTTTTGGTGTGAGTACATTACTAAAAGTTAAATTAGAAAAAAGTTTTGATGATATAAGAATAATTGAAACCATAAGGGAAGAAGATTTAAAAAGAAATAAATTTAATAAAAATATAGATTTTATGATAACATTAAGAGACTATGAAAATATCCACCTTCCTAAATTCATAACAACTCCTTTATTTACAAAAGAAGATGAAATAAAATTAAAAGATTTTATTTCAAATATAAAGGTAAAAGATACTTCTTATAGTATTATGAATAAACTTATGATTTCTGATTACTTTATACAAGAAATAGATTATGAAGATATATATGAGTGCATAAAATACCTAGCAGAAAGATTAGTTAAAAAACATTATGTGGATAAAGAATATGTAAATTCCATAATTGAAAGGGAACATGCTTGTCCTACATATATAGGAAATGGAATATTATTGCCTCATGGGGATATCAAATATGTAAAACAATCAGTACTTTGCTTTGCTAGATTAAAAAATCCTATAAAATTAAAAAATGGTCACCATACAAAAATAATAATCATACTAGCATATAAAAATGATAATAGAGAAGAGTTTCAAGAGTTATTCCAAGAAGTATCAAGGCTTACTGAAGATGAAAATATGGTAAAGGAAATAATGAACTGCAAAATAAAAGACATAAAAAATATTTTAATATAAAAAGAATAAAGATGAAATAAAGCATAATGTTTTCCGAAAAAGGGAAAATGTTATGCTTTTTATGTTAATTTTATAAAATATAATGATATTGTAGTAAATTAATTTTAACAAATTTGACTTAATAAAAAGGATGGGGATTTGAATGGTAGAAGGAGTTAAAATTGTAACCATAGGTGGTGGCTCAAGTTACACACCAGAATTAGTAGAAGGATTTATAAAAAGATACGATGAGCTACCAGTAAGAGAATTATGGCTTGTTGATATTGAAGAAGGGCAAGAAAAACTAGAGATAGTTGGAAACCTTGCTAGAAGAATGGTTAAAAAAGCTGGAGTTGATATGAAAATATATACAACTTTAAACAGAAGAGAAGCACTTAAAGATGCAGACTTCGTAACGACTCAGCTTAGAGTGGGACAATTAGATGCAAGAATAAAAGATGAAAAAATACCATTATCTCATGGTGTTATAGGTCAAGAAACTAATGGAGCAGGAGGTCTTTTTAAGGCATTAAGAACAATACCTGTGATATTAGATATAGTTAAAGATATTAAAGAACTTTGTCCAAATGCTTGGCTTATAAACTTTACAAATCCTGCTGGAATTGTAAGTGAAGCTGTTTTAAGATATACAGACTTCAAAAAATATATTGGTCTTTGTAATGTACCAATAGGTATGAGAAAAGAAGTTGCAAAAGCATTAGGAGTTGATTCAGAAAGAATTGATATGGATTTTGCAGGTCTTAATCATATGGTATATGGACTTAAAGTAAGGCTTGATGGAAATGACATAACAAAAGAAGCAGTTGAAAAGTTTTTGGAAAATAATATGAGTATGAAAAATATAAAAGATATTAGATTTAATAATGAATTTGTTAAATCACTAGGTATTATACCTTGTCCATACCATAGATACTATTATAAAAAAGAGGATATGCTTGAAAGTGAACTTGATGACTTTAAAGAAGGAAAAATAAGAGGACAAATAGTTAAGAAATTAGAAGAAGAATTATTTGAAATTTACAAAGATGAAAGCTTAGATATAAAACCACCTCAACTGGAACAAAGGGGAGGGGCTTATTATAGTGATGCAGCATGTAATTTAATAAATTCCATCTATAATAATAAAAAAGATATACAAGTTGTAAACACTTTAAATAAAGGTGCAATAAGCGATTTCAAAGATGATGAAGTAGTAGAAGTAAGTTGCATCATAACAAAAGAAGGTCCAAGACCTATATCTATGGGATATTTACCAGTAGCTATAGGTGGATTAGTAAGAAATATCAAATCATTTGAACTTTTAGCAGCAAAAGCAGCAGTTACAGGTGATTATAATACAGCTTATACAGCATTATGTATAAATCCATTAACACCATCTGATGACAAAGCGAAAGTTATATTAGATGAGTTAATGGAAGCTCATAAAGAATATCTTCCTAAGTTTTATGTATAGTAGGTGATAAATTGAATAAGTTAATTGTTAATGCAGATGACTTTGGGTATTGTGAATCAGTAAATTATGGGATTATATCATCTCATGTTAATGGTATTGTAACTTCTACAACTATGATGGCTAACATGCCTGGATTTAATCATGGTGTTAAGTTATTGCAAGACTTTGATACTCTTGGATGTGGAGTTCATATGACATTAAGTTGCAACAAGCCATTAAATGATAATTTAAAAACTTTGGTTGATGAAAATGGAAGATTTCATAGAAGAATAAATGAAGAAATAATAAAGTGTATAGATTTAGATGAGTTATATATAGAATTTTGTTCGCAAATAGACAAAGTTATAAAATCTGGGGTTAAAGTAACTCATTTAGATAGTCATCATCATGTCCATACAATACCTCAATTTGAAGAAGTTATAAAAGCTATATTAGATAAATACAAACTTCCAATAAGAGGTGGATTTAAATATGATTTTGATTATGAAAAAATAGTACCGTGCATAGGAACTTTTTATAATAAAAATATAGGTATAGATTATTTTGAAAAAAACGTTGAAGAAATAAAGTCTTATGAAGTATGTGATATAATGTCTCATCCAGCCTTCTTAGAAAGTTACTTATTGAAATCAACATCTTATGCAATGGAAAGAGTAACAGAACATGAAATATTAACGAGTAAAGAAGTCAAAAACTTTATTAAAGAAAATGATATAGTACTAACTAATTATAAAGATATATATTAAACGTAGTATGGAGGATTAAGAATGGAAGAAATAGTTTTAGGGATTATAATACATGCAGGAAATGCTAAATCAAAATTATATGAAGCATTATCTAGTGCTAAGGAAAAGGATTTTGAAAAGGCTGAAGAACTTTTAGAGGAAGCAAATCAAGAAATATTAAATGCTCACAAAATACAAACTAATTTAATTCAAGGTGAAGCAGCAGGAAATAAACATGAAATATCAATGTTATTAATACACTCTCAAGATCATCTAATGACTTGCATGAGTGAAAGAAATCTTATAAAAGAAATAATTGATTTAAGAAAAGAAATGAACAAATAAAGGAGTGTTAATTATGAAAAGAAAAATTTATTTATTCTGTAGTGCAGGTATGTCAACAAGTTTATTAGCAAGTAAAATGCAAAAGGTAGCAGATGAACATAGCTTACCAATAGAGGTTGAAGCTTTTCCATATTTAGAAATCGATAAAATCGTTGAAGAAAGAAATCCAGATTGTATATTACTTGGACCACAAGTTAAATACATGTATAACGAAATAAAATCAAAATTCGAGCCAAAAGGATTACCGGTACAAGTTATAGATATGTCTGATTATGGAACTATGAATGGGGAAAAAGTTCTTAAGACAGCTATAAAACTTATCAAAGCTAATAAAGCAGCAAATGCTTAAAAATGAAGTTTAGGGAATATTAAGTTTTTTAGGAGGGAATTACAATGGACAAAATTATGTCAAAGTTAGAAAAAGTACTTATGCCAATGGCAGAAAAAATAGGCCAAAATAAGTTACTTATAGCAATCAGAGATGGTTTCTTAGTTTCATCGCCATTATTAATAATAGGTTCAATATTTTTATTAATTGCTAACTTCCCAATACCAGGATGGGAGGAGTTCTGGGCTCAGTTCTTCGGACCAGATTGGGCAGTTAAAATGACTCATCCAGTAAATGCTACATTTGAAGTTATGACTTTACTTGCAGTATTTGGTATAGGATATTCTTATGCAAAACAAATAGGTACTGATCCTATTGCTTCGGCAGCAGTTGCATTAGTTGCATTCTTTATATTAACACCATTTAAAATACCATTCACACCAGAAGGTACAAAGGTTGCTTATGAAGTTACTGGTATACCTTTAGGATGGATGGGATCTAAAGGTATGTTCGTTGGTATGATAACAGCTATAACATCAGTAAAACTATTTGCAGCAATAACTAACAAAGGCTGGGTAATAAAGATGCCAGATGGAGTTCCTCCAACTGTCTCAAAATCTTTCGCAGCATTAATACCAAGTGCAGTTGTTATGGTAACTTATTTTATAATTAACTCATTAGTAGAACTTACTCCTTATGGAAATGTTCACGAGTTTGTATATGTATTTTTACAAATGCCATTATTAGCTTTAGGTAATAGCTTAGGCGCTATGACTATAGCATATATATTTTTACACTTATTCTGGTTCTTTGGAATTAACGGAAGTAGTGTTGTAGGAGCAGTATACAATCCAATATTAAAAATATTATCAGCTGAAAACTTAGAAGCATTTAAAGCTGGTTTAGAAATACCAAATATAATAACAGGACAATTCCAAGATATGTTTGCTACATTCGGTGGTGCAGGAAGTACATTATCACTTCTTATAGCTATGGTATTAATTTGTAAAAGTAAACGTATAAAATCTTTAGGAAAATTATCTATGTTACCAGGAATATTTGGAATAAATGAACCGATGATATTTGGTTTACCAATAATGTTAAATCCAATTTTATTAATACCATTTGTCTTAGTACCTACAGTAAATATAATAATAACTTACTTCTGTATGTCAGCAGGACTTGTTCCTTTAACAAATGGAGTACAGCTACCATGGACAACACCTATAATATTCTCAGGGTTCTTGACTACGGGATGGCAAGGTGCAGTGCTTCAAGTAATATTACTTATATTAGGTGTATTCATGTATATACCATTTATAAAAATGTTAGATAATCAATATCTAAGAGAAGAAGAAGAACAACAACAAACTGAATCAATTGATGATGACGATTTATCATTTGATGATTTAGTATTATAGGAGGCCATTATGAGTAAAATTTTAATGATACTAGATCAGATTCAAGCTGGAGCAGGAGGTAAAGAAAAAGCAGATTTACCACCTGCAGGTAAATCATTACCATTAGGTCCAGGTGTTATGATGGAACCATTTTTAGGTGATTCAAAAATAGTAGCTACTCTTTATTGTGGAGATGAATTCTTCATGAAAAATTCAGAAGAAGTAAGTAATAAAATGTGTGCAATGGTTAAAAAATTAAGTCCAGATGTTGTAATATGCGGGCCAAGCTTTAACTATGAGAACTTCTCTGAGATGAGTTGTATATTATCTAAAAAAATAAATGAAGAAACAAATATACCTTCATTTGTTGCAATGTCTCAAGAAAATGAGAGTTTAATTGAAAAATATAAAAATGATTTACATATAGTAAAAACACCTAAAAAAGGTGGAATAGGTTTAAATGACAGTTTAAAAAATATATGCAAATTAGCTAAGGCACTATCAAATAAAGAAGATATAAAAACACTAAAAGAAGAAATTTGTTATTAAAAAATGGAGCCCTGACTAATCAGGGCTTCAATAATTTGGGAGGAATTAATTATGTGGGCAATGATAGCAACATGGAGAATGGCAATAGAGGGAATAACTGAAGCTTGTAAAGGTCTTAATGAAGGAATGGATGCAGGAGATGCTGTTGAATTAGCAGTAAAAATGGTTGAAGATTATCCTTTTTATAAATCAGTAGGATATGGTGGACTTCCAAATGAAAACTGTGAAGTAGAATTAGATGCAGCTTATATGGATGGAGATACACTTGCAATAGGAGCAGTAGCTGGTATAAGAGATTACGCAAATCCAGTTAGCATAGCAAGAAAATTAAGTGATGAAAAAGTTAATAACTTCTTAGTTGGAGCAGGAGCGGAAGCATATGCTCATAAAAATGGATTTGAAAGAAAGAATATGCTAACAGACAGAGCTAAGTTACATTATGAAAAAAGAAAGAAAGAAACATTAGAAAAAGGCCTTAGCCCTTATATAGGTCATGATACTGTTGGTATGATATCTTTAGATGAAAATGGTAAAATGTGTGTGGCTACATCAACAAGTGGATTATTTATGAAAAAAAGAGGTAGAATTGGAGACTCTGCACTTTCTGGATCAGGATTTTATGTTGATAGTGAAGTAGGTGGAGCAACTGCTACAGGTCTTGGTGAAGACTTAATGAAAGGATGTATATCTTATGAAATAGTAAGACTTATGAAAGAAGGAAAACATCCTCAAGAAGCATGTGATATAGCAGTAAATCAATTAGATAAAGAGCTTATAAGAAGAAGAGGTAAAGCTGGAGATTTATCCTTAGTAGCATTAAATAATAAAGGTGAATGGGGAGTTGCAACTAATATAGCAGATTTTACATTCTCAGTTGCTACAAAAAATGAAGAGCCTACTGTTTATATATCAAATAGAGTAGATGGAAAAACAGTACATGAAGTGGCATCACAAGAATGGTTAGATGCTTATGCAGCTAGAATAAAGGCACCTATAGAAATATAGATTAATAATTAGGGGGAATTTTTATGAATATCTTAAGTAATACAATTGAAGATATATCTCAAGATTTAATCAATGATATTATAGATATAGTAAAAATACCTAGTGTAGAAGGGAAGTCTGAAAATGGCTTCCCTTTTGGTGAAAATGTAGGAAATGCACTAAATAAAGCATTAGAAATTTCACAAAAGCTAGGATTTAAAACTAAAAATCTAGATAACTACATAGGATATGCAGAGTATGGTCAAGGAGAAGATTATATCTGTGTAATTGGTCATATTGATGTAGTTCCAGAGGGTGAGGGTTGGATTCATGATCCTTATGGTGGAGAAATAGAAAATAAAAAGATATATGGAAGAGGAGTACTTGATAATAAAGGACCTATAATGAGCGCTCTTTATGGATTATATGCTATAAAAAAAGCTGGGCTTGAACTTGGAACAAAAGTTAGAATTATATTTGGAACAAATGAAGAAAGTGGGTTTAAAGATATTCCATACTATTTAGAGAAAGAAAAAGCTCCTTTAATGGGATTTACACCAGATTGTAAATATCCTGTTGTTTATGGTGAAAAAGGTATGGCCAGATTTAAAATTACTAGCGAAAACCACTTAAATGAGAGTGAATTTTTAAGTTTTATAGATAAGCTTTCAGATAAAGTATTAATTACTTTTAAAGAAATACAAAAAGAGGATGATAAATTAGTTTTAGATTTGAAGGTAAAATATGACTTTACTTATAAATTAGAAAATGTTTTAAATGAATTAAGATATAATTTAGGTGAAAATATTAATATAGAAACTGTATTAAATTTTAATCCGGTGTATTTCGATAAAGACAGTAAATTAGTAAGAGGTCTACAAAAAGCTTATGAAGAAGTAACTGGATTAGATGGGACACCTGTAACAACTAATGGTGGTACTTATGCAAAAGTAATGCCTAATATAGTACCTTTTGGACCATCATTTCCCGGGCAAAAAGGTATAGCTCATAATCCAGATGAGTATATGGATATAGAAGACATCATATTAAATGCAAAAATATTTTCAAATGCTATTTATGAATTAGCGAAGGAGGATTTATGTTAGAGATTATAGGTATGTGTGTAGAAGATGCAAAAGCAATTGAATTTTGTGGAGCAGATAGAGTTGAACTTGTAAGTGCATTAACAGAAGGTGGACTAACTCCAGGTTATGGTACCATAGAAAAAGTAGTAAATAGTGTGAATATACCAGTAAATGTAATGGTTAGAAATCATGCTAAAAGCTTTATATATAGTGATTATGATATAGAGATAATGAAAAAAGATATAGAGATAATAAAATCACTAGGTGCAAATGGAATTGTACTTGGTATGATTGATAAATTTAATAACATAGATGAAGAAAATTTAAAAGAACTTTTAGATGTGGCTTCAGGTTTAGATGTTACTTTCCATAAAGCAGTAGATGAAACTGATGTAAAAGAAAGTATAAAAGTTCTTAATAAATATGATAAGATAACAAATATATTAACTGCTGGTGGATTAGGTAATATATGTGATAACACAGAAAGTATCAAATATATGATAGAAAATTCAAATGATATAAATATCCTTTTAGGAGGAGGTTTAAACTTTGAGAATATAGAAAGTATTAGAAATGCTACTAATGCTACAGATTTCCACTTTGGAACAGCAGTAAGAGTTGATAAAAGTCCTTTTGGTGATATAGATGAAGAAAGGTTAAGTTCATTAGTAAAAATAATAAAAAATATGTAAAAATTATGAAATAGATATATATTAAAGTTGGCTATTAAGAGTCAACTTTTTTAATGCCTAAAAAGTAATAAACTTATGATAGCCTGAATATAATTTAATAATATTTAAAAAATAATAAGATTCTTATAAATCTATAAATTGGTTAAATTGAAGTTTTTTATTATAGAGTATAATGAATTATAATTAAATGGGGGAAAAATAATGGACGATAATAATATTTTAAGTCAATTATTAGTAGATGTAAGAAATGCTAATTCCTTGAAAATAGAATATGGAATAACTGGCCAAAGGGTAATTAATCAAGATATAAAAAGGATAATAACTTTTTCAGCTAATGAAACTATTATAGTAGATTATAATTTAAAGACAGCATCAGTAGAAATTATCGAAAGTGATTTCACAGGAAGTACGACTACAAAAGAAAATTATGATAATTGCAAAATGACTTCACATAAAGTCAGTAATAACCCAGATGGAAAAATAGAATCTTCATCAAATGAAGAATTTTCAGAAGATGAATATAACTGCCTATTTAAAATAGGGGGGAAATTATATCCTATCGAAATTGATGTATTAATTCCTGTGGGAAGTAAGATGAATGCTGAAGATTGTCAAGTTTGCAGAGCATCGAAGGAGTTTACAGATAGTATTCCTGGTTTTTTAGAATCTGTTTATGCCATATATAAAAAGAGTGAAAACTTATATGATATTACTAGGGTAATGAAACAAAAAGATATAGATACTTCTATGCCTTTAATACAATATTGTAATACTAAAATAGAAATTTTATCGTGATAACTATAGTTTTAGATTTACTATTCCCCAATACATTACTCAATGAATGTATTGGGGCGTTGACTATACGAAGTGGAGCACTAACGTAGTGGCTTAAGCGAATTAAATTTTTTATTTATATAGAGAAAACATAATTATAAATAATCAAAGAAAAGAATAGTTATAAATATTATTGTATATACACTATTTTATAAATAAAGTCTATTGATTACCTAATTAATAGACTTTTTTATATGTATTATTGGAAGATAAATAAATAATGCAGCCAAAAATACGAACAAAATTAAAAAATAACAAATTTTTGTACATATACATTAATAAGTAGTATTCAAACTAATAATATGTGAAAATAATAAAGTTAAACTGGATTATACTTTAAAAAATAAATAAAATAGCTTTTGATAAACATATATACTTAAAAAAATAAGTAAAATTGGTAGAAAATGTTGTATAATAAAATAGTAGCAAGCGAAATTATTATACAATAAGGAGATTATTATGAAGAAAAAAGTCACACTAACTAGTAAAATTTTAATAGGATTATTTTTAGGATTTATATTTGGATTATTTTTAAAATCAATGCCATCAAGTTATGTAAAAGATACAGTAATAATAGGTGGGATATTCAAGGTTTTAGGTACAGGATTTACGACAGCTATAAAAATGATGGTTGTACCTTTAGTATTTGTATCTTTAGTATGTGGGTCATCATCTATGGGGGATGTTAAACAATTAGGTAGAATTGGTAGTAAAACTATGGTGTTTTACCTATCAACTACAGCGGTAGCAATTATAATAGCATTATTTTTAGGAAGTGTATTAAAACCTGGTGTAGGTCTTGATATGAGCTCTATGATGAGTGGAGAAGTAGCAATAGGAGAATCAAAATCAATTGTTGATATAATACTTGGAATTATACCATCAAACCCAATTGCAGCTTTTGTAAATGGTGATATGTTACAAATTATATTCTTTGCATTACTTACAGGTGTAGCAATGAGCATGATAGGAGAAAAAGCAGATCCAGTGAGAAAAATATTTGAAAGTGCAAATGATATATGTATGAAAATGGTATCAATCATAATGTTAGCGGCACCATTTGGAGTATTTGCATTAGTTGCAGAAACTTTTTCAACAGTAGGGAAAGATGCCATATTAGTTTTAGTTAAGTATTTAGCAGTAGTTCTTTTAGGATTATTAATACATGTAACTTTAGTTTATGGTGGACTATTTAAGTTATTTACTAAACAAAAAATAAAACCTTTTTTAAAGAAATTTACAAGAGTTGCAGCTATAACTTTTTCAACTTCATCAAGTAATGCTTCTGTACCTGCAAGTATGGAAATATTAGAAGAATTAGGTGTTGGAAAAACAACAAGATCATTTACAATTCCTATGGGAGCAACTATAAACATGGATGGTACTGCTATTATGCAAGGTGTGGCAGCTTTATTTATAGCTCAAATCTATGGAATTGATTTAGAGGTGAATCAGATGATGACAATCGTTTTAACAGCTACATTAGCATCAATAGGTACAGCAGGTGTACCAGGTGTAGGTATGATAATGTTATCTATGGTGCTTACATCAGTAAATCTTCCACTAGAAGGAATTGGTTTGATAATGGGTGTTGAAAGAATTGTAGATATGTTTAGAACAACTGTAAATGTTATGGGTGATAATGTGTGTACTTTAATAGTAGCAAATAGTGAAAATGACTTTAATAAAGAAATGTTTTATGCTGAAGGAGCGGAAAAAGTATCAGTGTAAAATATCCTTAAATGTATAATAATAAAAATTGATAATTAAATTTAATTTAAAAGAGATGGGCTTCATAGCTCATCTCTTTGTTATTGTTTATTAAAAAGTTTTACAAATTCTTATTTTATAATTAGAAAATATTTTTGCAATTATAATTTGTAAAAAGTAGAAATTAGTATAAAATATTACAATGAACAGTTTAAATGATGATTTACTTTTAATTAATATAAATCTTATATAAATGGAAGGAGTATTAAATGTCAGTTGGATTAAAGTACCTATATCAAGAAGTAAAAAAGTATGGTGTAAATCTAATAGCAGGAGAGAATGGATTAAAAAATCAAGTTAAATGGACTCATACAGCAGAAAGTGAAGAAATCGTAAACTTTATACAAGGTAAAGAATTAATTTTTACAACAGGATTAGTTATGAAAAGTGATGAAGATTTGCTTAAATTAGTAAAGAAAGCCAATGAACAAGATGCAAGTGGTTTAATAGTATTTATTGGAAAATATATTAAAAATATAAGTGATAAAGTAATAGATTACTGTGATAATAATGATTTTCCTTTATTTATAGTTCCTTGGGGAACGGAAATGTCAGATACAATGAGGAGTTTAACAATAAATATAATAGAATCAGAAAAGACATATATAGAAATATCGAATGCTTTGAAAGATGCTATTTTTCTCCCGGAGCATAGTGAATTATATATGCCTAGACTTAATAAAGTAGGATTTAAAAATGAATGGAAATACACTGTGGCATTAATAGAGTTAGAGTCTAAAGATATTAAGAACTATAGAGTGGAAGAACATACTTCACAAATGATTAATTTTATTGAAGAAGAATTAGTTTATATTAGGAATAATTTCTTTTGTTTAAGCGCGGGTCAGTCAATTATAATTATATTTTATAATAAAGCTGAAGAAGAAATAGAAAGTATAGTTAAAAATATTTACATAAAAATAGTTAAAGAATTTAATGAAGCTAATTTTTACATAGCAGTAGAAAATCAAAGTGGTAATTTACAAAACTTACATAAAGGTTATAAAGAAGCTAAAAAAATATCCAAAATAAATAGGCTATTAAGAAATAATAATGCCCATTTAAAACATAATGAAGTAGATTTATATAAATTACTTTTAGATCTTTATGATAAAGATAAAATGAAAAGTTTTTATGATAAAATATTGGGAGATTTAGTGTTCTATGATAAAGTAAATAATACGGATTATGTAGAAATACTTATAAATTATTTTGAAAATAATTGTAGAGTAGTAGAGACTGCAAATGCATTATATATACATAGAAATACTATGAATTATAAAATAAATAAGATTGAAGAAATTTTAGATATAAACTTAAGTGATATAGGAGATAGAAGTAAAATTTATATAGCTCTTATGATTAAATATTTGTTATAAAGATGAAAATTATTTTGTACTTGTTTTATGATAAAAATCAATTGTACATATGCATAAAAAAATATGTGCATCATACCATAGAAAATGTTCTCAATAAATGGCATTATGGTTATAATCAATTTATTAAAGTACTTAGTACTAAAATATTCCTAAATAAGGAGATTTGACAGATGAAAAAAATAGTATATTATAATGGAAACATAATAACAGTAGATAAGAAAGATTCTATTGTTCAGTCTATGTTAATTGAAAATGGAATAATAAAAGCATTGGGAAGTGATGAAGAAATACTATCACTAGATAACGATGCTGAGAAAGTTGACTTACAAGGAAAAACGATTCTTCCAGGATTTATAGATCCTCATGGTCATATAGTTGCTATAGCACAAACTTTAATGATAATCAACTTTAGTGAGTGTAATACAAAAGAAGAATTAGTAAATATAGTAAGAGAGAGAATAGAAAATAATCCACCTAAAGATGGTGAATGGTTAATAGGATTTGGATACGATAATACTAGATTTGAAAACGGAGAACATCCAACTAAATTTGATTTAGATTCAGTATCTAGTGAAATACCAATGTTTATAAGTCATGCATCAGGACATTTAGCAGTTACTAACTCAAAAGCTTTAGAGTTAATGGGGTATGTTGGAGATGATTATAAAGTTCCAGAGGGTGGAGTTGTAAGAACGGTTTCACCAGATTCAAAAGAGCCAAATGGTGTATTAGAGGAAAATGCATGTTTAGATCCAGAAGTTAAAAAATGCATACCAACACCATCTTTTGAAACATTAATGAATGCTATATCACAAGCTCAAAATATATATGCAGGATATGGTATAACAACTACTCAAGATGCTAGTGTTGATGCGGGAATGAATCAATTATTACTAGGAGCGGCTAATGCCAATGTATTAAAATTAGATATAGTTGGATTTGCTGTTCAACATGTAACATTCGATTTATTAAAAGATGAAGGAACTCCAAACAGAGAATACTTCAATCATTATAAATTACTAGGTGGTAAGACTTGGTTAGATGGATCTCCACAAGGTAAAACAGCTTGGTTAACTAAACCTTATCATGTAGTTCCAGAGGGTCAACCAGAAGATTACTGTGGATATGGAACACAAGAAGATAACGAGGTAATAGAATACTTTAAAGGTTGTATAGAAAGAAATATACAAGTCAATGTACATACAAATGGTGATGCAGCAGCAGATCAATTTATAAGATGTTATGAAAAAGCTTTAGAGTTAACTGGAAATAAAACAGAGTTAAGACCTGTTATGGTTCATGCTCAAACAGTTAGAGAAGATCAGTTAGATAAAATGAAAGAATTAGGTATAATACCAACATTCTTCTTAGATCATATATGGTTCTGGGGAGATTATCACTATGAATCAGTATTTGGTCCAGAAAGAGCAGAAAGATTATCTCCAGCTAATTCAGCTTTAAAAAGAGGTATGAATTTCACTCTACATCAAGATCCACCTGTAAAAATGCCTAATCAAATACTTGCTATTCAAAATGCAGTAAATAGACAAACTCAAAGTGGAAGAGTTCTTGGTGAAGATCAAAGAATATCAGTTATGGATGCTATAAGAGCAGTTACTATAAATGGTGCATACCAATACTTTGAAGAAGATATCAAAGGTAGCTTAGAAGTAGGTAAATATGCTGACTTAGTTATATTAGATAAAAACCCACTTGAAGTAGCAAATAATGAGATCAGTAGTATACAAGTTTTAGAAACAATAAAACAAGGAAATACTATATTCTCAAAATAAAATCAGTAATAAATAATTTGTTTATCATAAATGTGGAAGAATTAAATATTGATTAAGAAAAAATGGATTACCAATAATGGTAGTCCATTTTTTAATATTAGAAAGTCTATAGTTTATCGCCAATACCTTTGGAGTGAATTTTTTATTTAGTAGATAATATATTATATAAATAACATAAAACATATATGAAAATAGGGAATATAAATAAATTATGATAATAAGGAGGAAAAAATGGTATTGGTATCAGATATACTTGATGTATTAGATAATATTACAAATGGCAGATGCTTGAAAAACAGTGGAGATTTTTCTAGTAATAAAAACAATTATGTTGTTACTAAATCTTCTAATATACCAGGTAAAGCGGTGACAGAGTTACCCGGATTAATTAGTGGGAACTTAGATATGGAAGTAGAAAAATTGGCTGTTACTATGACTTTATCAGAACACGATATCGAATTAGCTGGGGCTACAGGCGTAGATGCAATTGTTGCTCATCATCCTGTAGCAGATGCTTGTAATTTTGGAGGATTATTATTAAAAGATTATTTAAATTTATATAATATAGCACTATTTGAAGTTCATGAAGCTTTGCATGGTTTGCATCCTGGGATGTCTTGGATACATGGTCATGTACCTTATTATAGTAACTTTTCTTATGATAATATCCCTGGAAATGTTGTGTATATTGGAAAGACTCTTCCTGAAATTAAAACATTGGGAGATATTTTAAATAGACTAAATAATCTAATGGATTTAGATTCCCATACTTGTTTATTAAACGATAATGAAAAAAATAGCTTATGCTTAAGAGGAGAAATATTATTAGGTAATGAAAGTAGCAGTGTGAAAAATTTAATTCATATTTTTCCTCATACAGGCTTTACATCAAAACATTTAGAAGAATTAGTCTTGAAATTCCCCGATATTGATACTGTTTTAGTAAGCTTTAGTCGTGTATTTTCACCTCATCCCATTATAGAAAAATCTAAGGAATTAGGACTTAATTTTATATGTGGAAATTCCCATACTTTTGAAATATTTGAAAATGGGATTCCACTAGCTCAAGCTATAAAAGATTATTTACCTGAGTTAGAAATAGTAATATTTAAAGAAAATGTAACAAGCATACCACTTGAAAATATTAGCACAGTTAAAATGAGGAATTATGCTAAATATATATCTAAAAAATACCTACACAAATAAATATATATATTCATAAAATATTGTAAAATACTTTTTAGGGGTGGGGTTATGAGAAAATTTAAAAGACAGACCGAGGAAACTGCATATAAATACACGTTGGCAAATGTTAATTTAAGAGAAGAGAAATCAACATCTTCAAATATAATAACAGTTATTCCTGCTGGATCAAAAGTACAAGTTATTGATGGAGAAGAGGATTGGTATGAAGTTGTATATAATGGGCAAAGAGGATATGTATATAATCAGTATTTATCTAAAACCCAATATACATGGACAGGTGTAACATTGAGATCTTATCCATCATCTGAATCAAATCCAGTAACTGTAGTACCTGCAAAATCAAGAGTACAAGTTTTATCTACAAATGGAGACTGGAGTCATGTTATGTATGATGATCAAGAAGGGTATATTTTTAGCTATTTTATATCTGATGATGGCAATCCACCAGAAGGTTATGATTTTGAATATTTTTATACAGATATGTTAAGATTCGTAAATGATAATGGGATAAAAAGTCCAACAACACATCTTATCACTACTGATTTAGAAAATAAGCTTACTTATATCTTTGAAAAAGCTGAAAATGGAACATGGAAACAATTATATAAGTGGGAATGTACAGTTGGTAAACCTAGTACTCCAACTATTACAGGAACTTATTATGTAAGTGGAAGAAAGCCATACTTTGGATCTGATGTATATAGGGTAAAATATGCAACTAGAATTAGAGGTAGTTATTATTATCACTCAATATTATTCAATGCAGAAGGTACAGAAATAACAGATGCCAGATTGGGTATGGCTTTGAGTCATGGATGTATTAGATTGGCAGTAGAAAATGCCCAGTGGATATATGATAATGTGCTAGATACAACTACAATAATTATAAATTAGCAAAAAACAAGACTAGAGTTTTTCTAGTCTTGTTTTTATTGTCGATAAGTTTGATTATAAAAATATTTGATTTATTTAAATAATTGGATTGACAGTAATAAGATTAGAAGATACTATTATTGTATAGAGCTTCGGTCGGTCGACCGACAAGTGATTAAGCGGATAATAAAAAGGAGATATAAATATGAATAAAATAAAAATAATATCAGACAGTTCTTGTGACTTAAGCAAAGAGATAATAGAAAAATACAAAATAGATATAGTTCCTTTAAATATTTCATTTGGAGAAGAAATATATGTGGATGGTGAACTTGAAAAGAAAGAATTTTATAGAAAAATGAAAGAGTCTAAGGAGCTTCCAAAGACATCTTGTCCATCACCAGATATGTTCTTAAAAAGTTATGAAGGTGAAGAGGATGTAATAGTGTTAACTATAGCATCAAAACTTTCAGGGACATATTCGTCAGCGTTACTTGCAAAATCAATGTATGAAGAAAATAATCCAAATAAAAAGATAGCTGTAATAGATACTGAATCGGGATCTGTTGCTCAAGGATTATTAGCAATAAAAGGATCTGATATGATAAGAGAAGGGAAAACTTTTGAAGAAATTGTAGAACGTTTAGAAAGTATAAAAAAAGATATTGTATTTTATGGAACCTTAGAAACTCTAGAAAATGCTATCAAAGGTGGAAGGATAAATCCATTAGCAGGAAAAATAATAAATGCTCTAAACTTTAAAGCTATAATAAAAATAGGAGATGGAGAAGTTAAGCCTATAGATAAAGCAAGAGGTGATAAAAATTCTATTAAAAAAGTAATTGATAAAGTTTGCGATACAATAAATGAAGATGAGAATAAATCATTAATAATTTCACATGCAAACTGCATAGAAAAAGCAAATAAGGTTAAAGAACTAATGTTAGAAAAACATAGTTTTGAAAATATTCTTATAGAAGAAGTAGGTGCTGTAATAGGAACATATTCTTCTGAAGGAGCAATTTTAATAGCTGCTTTATAGATAGATTTGTAGTAAATCATTAACTTGATTTACTACTTTTTTTATTTAGATTTGCGATAAAGATTCTATAAATTATAAATTATTAACAGTTTTAACTTTAAATATAGTGGTATTTTGAAAAATGTACTACTGTTGTAGATAGTAAAATGAAAACATCATATGAAAATATATATATTATGGAGGTAATAGACTTTGGAAATAAAAAACTACAAGGATTCACTTGGCATAGTCAGCAAACAGACAAGAGAGATTAGTGGTGGATATAAAACTTATAGTAATGCCAAAAAATCCAAAAAAGAAATGGATTCACCAAATAATAAATTAGAATTAGTAAGATAATAAATAAAATTTTAATCTGCAAAAATCTTAATATGTAATTAAAAATACAGGTAAATTTGTAATTATACATTTACCTGTATTTTTTAGAATTTTTTAGTTATTTATTAAAAAATTTATTTTGTGATTTTAAACTACATACAAGATATACCCAGTATTCCTGGTCCAGAGTGAGAACATACTACACAACCGATATTAACATAGTAAAATTCAACTATTTCAGCTTCTTTCATTAGGGCTTCTCTTGCTACTTCTAAATCTTCTTTATTATCACCACAACCTATAATTATGCTTCTATTTTTTAAGTCTTTTCCGAACTTGCTCACTATAGATTTTGCTAATGCAGAGTAGACTTGTTTTTTACCTCTAACTTGAGATTTTTGAGCTACTAAACCATCTTTTACTTCTAATATAGGCTTAATAGATAATAAATTACCTAAAGCAGCTTTAGTAGATGAAATTCTACCACCCATTTTTAAGTATTCTAAAGTATCAACTGAGAAAACAACTTCAACCTCATCTCTAAATTTTTCTAAAGTAGAAATTATTTCTTCTACTGAATGACCTTTTTTAGCCATTTCACAAGCTTTTATTACAAATAATGCACTACCTATTGCAACGTTTTTTGTATCAAATAATGTTACATTATCATGTCCATCAGATTTAGCTAATGTAGCACTTTGGTAAGTACCAGAAGCGACTGATGAACCTGCTATATATATAACCTCAGTATCCGGATTATCATATTTCTCAAATACTGATTTAAATTGTACATATGTAGCTTGAGAAGTTTTCGGCATCATATCAGTTTCTCTAAGAATTTTATAAAATTCATCTTTAGTTAAAGTTTCTCCATCTAAGTACTCAGTACCATTAAAAATTACTGTTAATGGTATTACATCAATATCATATTTTTCAAGTATATTTAAAGGCAAATCAGACATACTGTCACAAATTATTTTTATCATGTTTAATTCCTCCTAATATATAACGACTATTGAAGAATATACTATCATCTAAATTTGTATTTGTAAAGTAAAAATATTTGATATTCAAAATAAGATATTTTTCTGATATAATATATAAAATATTAATGTTTCCTAAAATAGTATTATTATAAAAATAAAGTATTATAATTTAAATATATAAAGTTAAATAAAAAATAAATAAAGTGAAATTAGGAGGAAAATTTTGAGAACAAAGTTGGTGGATAGAGAATTACCGAACTATACAGTAGGTGAAGAAAGATTCAATTATATATCTCATATTGTGGGAGGAGCTATAGGTGTTATTGCACTTATTGCATGTGTCGTGATTTCAGCATGGCATCATAATGTTATGGGAATAATATCTTCAATTATATATGGAATAACTATGATTTTATTATATTGCATGTCTAGTATCTATCATGGATTAAGAGATGGTATTGCAAAGAGAGTATTTCAAGTTTTAGATCACTGTGCAATTTATATATTGATTGCAGGGACATATACACCTATTGCACTTTGCTCTATTAGGGATATTAATGGAAATATTGGTTGGACATTACTTATTTTAGAATGGGGTCTTGCTATAATTGCCATTGTATTTAATGCAATTGATCTAAAAAAATATGCTACTTTTTCTATGACATGTAATTTAGTAATGGGATGGGCAATAGTATTAATTCTTCCAATAGCTATTGAAGCTTTAACATGGAATGGGTTTATCTTTATGTTAGTGGGAGGAATTCTTTATACAATAGGAGCTATATTATATGGCATAGGTATAAATAAAAGTTATATGCATTGTGTATTTCATGTTTTTGTACTGTTAGGAAGTATAACACAGTTAATAGGTATTATGTATTATGTAATATAGATTGCGTACATAAATTTAGTGAATAAGTCATTAGTTTATGTGTAAAAAGTAGTCAAAATAGTGAGGTCATATAAATTCATAAACATAAAACTCTCTTATATGAACTGTAGTTTAAAAATTCATCAAGAGAGCTTTTATTTATGTAAATTTAGTATTTAGAACTTTATAATTTATTTATAATTTCCTTTAGAGATTGTACTTCTTCTTCAGTTAAAGTAATGCCTTTGCCCATTTTTTCATGTCCAGGAGACCAATCTCTTAAATCATATTTAGGCTTAGCACCATTCCAACTAATAAGATTTAATTCTTTTGTCCAGCCCTTAGAATTTTCTGATATTACACCAATTTCTTCAACTATATCATATTTAAAATCTGCCATCTTAGTAATTACTCCTTTTTTAGATTTATAATATTATACCACGTATTTATATTATTATAAAATATAAAGAATCATAATCAAATATCATAGATTTAATAGGCTGGAGTAGCCAATATGATAATATTTCATACTATATATTATATCGACATTTTTAAGTTAGAGGCAGATAACATTATGGGGGGATAATATGAAGCTAATATTATATTTTTTTAGCAGATTATTTAAAATAGATGCACAAAAAAATTTAGCACTTATGGAACTTTCTATTGGGGTATGTGAAGAAGATAATGATAGAGAGTAAAGATATTATGATGAAATTATATTAAAAAAGTTAGATTAGTCTAACTTTTTTAACTTTATAAATGATAAATGAGCAAAAAAAGATTATAATTTAAGCAAATAGTATAAAATATATAAAGATTCTAATGCATTTCAACTTAACGTATGGTGAGAGGTCACTGTGCGTTTTCTTATGTACATTATTTTCCATATGGAAGGGGGGATTTATATAAATAATTTAGAAGATAGAATTAAGATACTTAAAGATGAAGTAGTAAATCTAAGTGTGGATGCAATTATTAATCCAACGGATGAATATTTTAGTGGCAAAGAAGGATTAGATAAATTAATTCAAAAAAGAGCAGGAGAGAAGCTATGTAAAAAGCTATCTAAGATAGGTAGTTGTGAAATAGGACAGTGTATCCTTACAAAAGGATATGATTTAAAGGTAAAAAGTATAATACACACGGTAACACCTAAGTATAAGGGTGGAGATGAAAATGAAAGTGAGTTACTTTATTCTTGTTATAAAAACTCTATTGAGTTAGCTATAGAAAATGATAATAAAACTATAGGTATACCTTCTATTAGTAGCGGTGATAGTAAATTTCCAATATATAAGTCAGCTAATATAGCATATTATGCAGCATGGAAAATGCTTAAAAAATATTCTTCAAAAGAACTTGAAAGAATTTATTTTTCTTGTACAAATAAAAGTACCTATGACATATATAAACAACTTTCCCAAGATTATAAGGATATAGAATATTCGATAGAAATGATTGAGGAATATAGAAATAGTGATAAGTATAGTAGAAATGAACTGACAATTGAAGACTTTATAAATAACATGGGTATAGAAAATGCATACTGCATGTTTTTGTTAAAAGAAGCTTTTTTATTTGGTGATATAGAATTAGAATATATAGAAGAGAGTTTGAAAGTTCTTAAAGATATTTTTCTTCATATGAAAAATATGACTAAAATTTTCAGTGAAAAAATATATACTGAAGAATTAGATAAGGTTAATGAGATACTAAAAGAAATATTTAATACATTGAGTTATGATACTATAGAAAGAGCAGAAGAGAAAACTAGACAGTATTTTATTCATCCTTCTGACTATATTTTTGAAAAAATAAATAATTCTTTTAGAAATTAATGATTTATTTTAGTATTATAGAATAAGTTCATAATATACGAATGAAAGGAAATTTAATATGACGAAAAAGAAATACTATGCAGTTAAAGTTGGAAAAACACCTGGAATATACTTAACTTGGGCAGATTGTTCTGCACAAGTAACCGGGTTTAAGGGAGCAAAATATAAAAGTTTTACTACGATAGAAGAAGCTTTAGAGTTTATTGATGATGATAAAATAGAAGTTGTTACTGAAGAGGTAAAAAAATCTAAAAGTAATATAAGTGAAAAAGTAAGTCCAAAAACTAAAAAGGTTTTAAAATCAGGATACGATGTTAAACCTATTAGAAGTAGTGCAAATGTAAAAACTTTTAAATCTTATATAAATCCAGAAGATATGAAAGATGAATACGAATTTATTGCTTTTGTAGATGGAAGTTATGATAGAGGGAATCAAGTATTTGGTTCTGGAGTAATAGTCCTTAATACTGATAATAATACTTATGAAACTTATTTCAATGCAGGATATGATAAGTGGGATCAGTGGAATATAGTTGGAGAATTAGAATCTGTAAAAGTTGCTATTAATAAAGCCAAAGAATTTGGTAAAAAAAATATAGCTATATATCATGATTTAAAAAATATAGCACTTTGGGCTAGTGGTGAGTGGCAGGCTAAAAATGAATATACTCAGGAATATGTTAAGTATATGGAAGAAATGAGCAAGGAACTAAATATTTGTTTTGTAAAAGTAAAAGCGCATAGTAATGAAAGTATTTATAATGATTTAGCGGATGAAGCAGCTAAAGGTGCAATTATAGAATATTTAAAACGCTAGTATTAATAATATGAAAATTAAGATAAATGTAATATAAAAAAGTTGTTTTATAAATTAAAACAACTTTTTTATATTAATGAAATTATACTTTATATGATTTGCATACAAATATAATTATTAAAACTATTTGTTTAAAATCAAAATACTGAAATGTATTAAATAAAGATTTCTTTTAAGCAATTAATTAAATATCTATTATCTTCTGGCTTTAATACGCAAACTCTAAAATAATACTCATCTAATCCATCAAAAGATTTACAATCTCTTATAATAATTTTCTTTGGTATTAATTGATCACGTAGATTACTAGCTGTAGTTTTTTTTGACTTTATTTTACAAAGAATAAAGTTTCCTTTACTTTCAAATACTTGAAAATCATCAAAATTACTTAATGATTTAAGTAGATAATCTCTTTCTTTTAAAATTATATCTACACAATGAGAAATATATTCTTTGTCTGCAAACATTATTTCACCCATTGTAGAAGCGATTATATTTATATTCCACAAGTCTAAATTTTCATTTATTTTGTTTTTAACCTCTTCATTTCCTATTAATCCATATCCTAGCCTTATTCCTGGAGTAGAAAAGAACTTTGAAGTTCCTCTTATAACAAATAAGTTCTCATGTTTATCTACTAAAGGTGTTGAAGAATATATATCTGTATTTGTGAACTCAATATAAGTTTCATCTACCATTACGAAAGCATTGGTATTATTTAAAATAAGTTCTATCTCATATTTTGAAAAAGTAAATCCTGTAGGATTGCTTGGGTTACAAATTATTATTAAATCAGATTCATTTGTATTTATAAAATCTATTAATTCTACAGTGTCTATTCGAAATTCATTATATTCTTTAGAAAAATACTTGATTATTTCACAGTTATTTTTTTTTAGTTCTTTTTCATATTCAGAATAAGCGGGAGATAATAAAACCGCTTTTTTAGGTCTTATTGTACTTATAAAAGAGGAAATAAGCTCTGTTGCACCACTTCCTAAAACTATATTTTTCTCATCGCATTTACAGTAAGAAGATATGGATTTTTTTAAATCTTTATATTCAACATCGGGATAAACTGAAACCATATCAATATTTTTAATGACATATTCTTTAGCTAATTTAGATGTACCCAATGGATTTATATTAGAGCTGAAATCTAAAAACTCGTCTTTGGAAAAGCCATATTTATCTGACAAATCATATAAATTAGCACCATGATTTACACTCATAATTAAACCTCCAAATTTAGAATAATGTTGATAAAATAAATTTTATCTTAATATAGTATAGTATAAGTTTAATATATGTAGTTATCAATAGAATAAAAATAATATTGTATTGGCACAATAATTATAAACAGTAATGGAAAAACAAATTTTTATACAAAAAAGAAAATCACGAACAAAAAAACTTGAATATAGAAAAATATATGTTATAATAAATATGATTCGTGATTAGTAGGAGGAGAATATGTATAAATTAAATGGAGTAATGTATTCTGCGGAAGAGATAAAATCAAAAGTTGTTGAACTTGCAAAACAAATTGAAAAAGATTATGAAGGGCAAGAATTATTAGTAGTTGGAATATTAAAAGGTGCTAGTGTATTCTGTGCTGATTTAATAAGAGAAATAAATTTAGATGTTAATATGGATTTTATGAGTGTATCTAGTTATGGTACATCAACATCTTCATCTGGAACAGTTAAGATAATAAAAGATTTAGATGTAGATATAGAAAATAAAAACGTATTAATAGTAGAAGATATAATAGATTCGGGATTAACTTTAAGTAGTTTAGTTGAAACGCTTAAAACTAGAAAACCTAAATCATTAAAACTTTGTACTTTATTGGATAAGCCACAAAGAAGAACTTCAAATATAAAAGTTGACTATGTTGGATTTGTTATAGAAGATAAATTTATAGTTGGATACGGTATTGATTATGCTGAAAAATATAGAAATCTTCCTTATATAGGTATTGTAGAGGATATATAAGGTTAATAATACAAAGGAGTATAAGAAAAACTTATACTCCTTTTTCAGATTAAAAATGATACAAGAATATATTTATCGTCAAAAAGTATATATTTATTGTTAGAAATTATGTAAAATAATATAGGAAAAGTATTTTATTGGAAGGTGGTAAACTATGGAGTATCAATTAGAGATATTAATGACACTTCAAAATATGAGAAATGATATTTTAACGGGTATATTTACATTTTTCACTATATGTACGGAAGTGCCTGTAATAACTGTTTTAACAGCTATACTATATTGGTGTGTTAATAAAAGAGCTGGGCAAAGAACTTTATTTGCTCTTTGTGGGAGTTTAAATATAAATGCAGGGATAAAAAATTATATTAAAATGCCAAGACCAATTGGAATGGAAGGTTTAGAATCTCTTAGAGTGGAAACAGCAACAGGATATTCTTTCCCCAGTGGTCATACACAAACAAGTACAACTTTTTGGACTAGCCTCATGTTATTGTTCAAAAAAACATGGATTTATATCATAGGAATAATCATGATTTTAGGAGCAGGAGTGTCAAGACTATATCTTGGAGTTCACTGGCCAACAGATGTGATTGCTGGTTGGATATTTGGTATAGTACTTAGTATACTATTTGTAAAATTATTTGATTATATAGATGATACTAAAAATTATTATATACTAGTTCTATTATTAGTTATATTTGGATTATTTACATATTTTGTGGGTGGAGAAGACTTATATAAAATGTTTGGTCTTTACACCGGATTTATTTTAGGATATATGGTTGAGGATACTTACATTCAATTTAGTACAGATGGGAATCAAAAAAGAAAAAATATTTTTGCTAAAAACACTTCTAAATATGATAGATTAGGAAAAAAAGTAGGAAGATTTATAGTAGGAATAATATCATTATTATTAATTTACTTAGTACTTAATTATATAGGTGATAATTTTGTGATAAATAAATCAGAAGATATTATAAGTATTTTTAAATATATTAAATATACAATAGTAATATTTTGGGGAATCGCAGGTGTACCCGCTTTATTTAAATTATTTAAATTAGCATAATTATTCCTATTTAAAGTGAAAGGATGATTATTTGAAAAAGGTAGTAGTAATAGGAGGAGGACCAGCTGGAATGATGGCTGCATCTACAGCAGCAGATAATGGAGCAGAGGTAATTCTTTTAGAAAAACAACATAGACTAGGAAGAAAACTTTTAATTACAGGAAAAGGAAGATGTAATATAACAAATGATTGTGATGTAGAAGAGCTTATAGAAAATGTGCCTACGAATGGAAAGTTTCTATATAGTGCTTTTTATACATTTACAAATTACGATGCAGTGAATATGTTCAATTCTTTAGGTCTTGAAACAAAAACTGAAAGAGGGAAAAGAGTATTTCCAAAAAGTGATAAGGCTTTAGATGTGGTAAAAGCTTTTGAAAAACTAGTTAATAGTAAAAAAGTTAAAGTTATTTTAAATGCAAAGGTTAATAAAGTCGTAGCTAAAAACTCTAAAGTTGAAAAAGTTATTTATAATAATAATCAAGAAATAAAATGTGACAGTGTAATAATAGCAACAGGAGGAATGAGCTATCCATTAACAGGATCAACAGGTGATGGATATAAGTTTGCATCAGCCTTAGGACATACGATAATTCCCACTAAGCCATCATTAATAGGAATAGAGGTTCAAGAAGGATTTGTGAGAGATTTAGAAAAACTAGTTCTTAGAAATGTTGCGATTAAAGTTCTTAATAGTAAAAATAAAAAAATATATGATGATTTCGGTGAATTGGAATTTACTAAAAATGGCCTTGATGGTCCTATAATAAAGTCTGCAAGTTGCAGAATGAAGGATACATCAAAAGAAAACTATAAAATTATTTTAGATTTAAAACCAGCTTTAGATGAAGAAAAGCTTGATAAGAGAATAATAAGAGATTTTGAAAAATACACAAATAAAGACTTTGAAAATTCATTAGGTGATTTATTACCGAAGAAATTTATACCAATAATAGTTGAGTTAAGCGAAATACCAAAACACTTAAAAGTTAATCAAATATCTAAAAAGCAAAGACTTCATTTAGTTCATTTATTGAAAAATATTACTTTTACAGTGAAAAGATACAGACCAATAGAAGAAGCAATAGTAACCTCAGGTGGTGTTAAGGTAAGTGAAATAAATGCTAGTACTATGGAATCAAAATTAATAAAAAATCTTTTCTTTGCAGGAGAAGTAATTGATGTTGATGCATATACTGGAGGATTTAATTTACAAATAGCTTATTCTACAGCATATTTGGCTGGAACCAATTGTTAAAAAAATTGTCAGAAATTGCATACATGTTAAATCTCATTTGTAACATAATAGTATTAGAAACAAATATTAAAAAGAAAAGAGGTAATATAACATGACAACTAATAATAACAACAAAACAGCAGTTCCAGAAGCAAAAGCAGCATTAAATCAAATGAAATTAGAAATAGCAAATGAACTTGGTATGTCTAATTATCAACAAGTTGATAAAGGAAACCTTACAGCTAGAGAAAATGGTTATGTAGGTGGATACATGACTAAAAAATTAGTTGAAATGGCTGAACAACAAATGGCAGGTAAAAGCCAACAATAGTTTATAAGGCTAACAATACAATATATAAGTAATAAAGGAAGAGGTAAGATTAAGGTATAAAATACTTTAAACTTACCTCTTTTACGATAATTAAGATAATAATATTTACATAAAAATCACTAAAAAATGTTTAATGTGGAATATATTGACTATAGGAAATAAATATAATATAATAAAAATACTTTGATAAGGGAGTAGTTGGCACTATTATTTTTAGTGTAACATAGTCAACATACTGATAGTTTTACTATCTGGCTTTGTTTTGAATGATGAGACTTATCTATAGCTTAAGCTATAGGTGGGTCTTTTTTATATGGTAAGCAAATTTTTAATTATGTGAAATAAATAATTTTTAATCTATTATGGGACAATAAAATCAAAGCGATTTGTTTAAAAGTTTTATAATTTGAAAGGAAGGAAATAAATAATATGAGTTTAATAGAGTTATTTGTAATAGCAGTAGGGTTATCTATGGATGCTTTTGCAGTAGCAATATGCAAAGGTCTTTCATTAAGGAAGGTATCATTAAAAAAATGTGCTAAAGTAGGTTTATATTTTGGCGGATTCCAAGGAGGTATGCCACTTATTGGGTTTATACTTGGCGTGCAGTTTAAGGATTATATAGTCAGTATAGACCACTGGATAGCATTTATTTTATTATCTTTTATAGGTATAAATATGATAAGAGAGTCTAGGGAAAAAGAAGATGAAAATGTTGTAGAAGGCTTAGCAGAGGTTGCAGTTGGAGAAGAAAATGAACTTGGATTCAAAAATATGATTATGCTTTCTATAGCAACAAGTATAGATGCATTAGCTGTAGGGGTTACATTTGCATTTTTACAAGTTGATATAGTACCAGCAGTTTCATTTATAGGAATAGTTACATTTGTATTATCTATGATAGGTGTAAAAGTTGGTAATATATTTGGAGTTAAATATAAATCAAAGGCAGAATTTGTAGGTGGTGCAATTTTAATATTAATGGGAATAAAAATATTGATTGAACATTTAGGGCTTCTATAAAATTAAGATAAATAAAATAATAGGTCTTGGTTAGAATAACATTAGATACAAAAATTAATACATAAGGAGTGTTAGTATGGCTGTAGATTTTGATAAAATAAAACAAGACTTTATTAATGCAGATGTAGATGGAAAAATAAGAATATATACTACAACACAAGGTTTATCGGTAGATCAATTTAGAGAATTATTGAGATATTATCCAATTCAACATCTATCAAAATTAGAAAGAGCTATGGGATAAATTAAAAAATTATAATTAAAAAGAACTACTAAATATATATTTAGTAGTTCTTTTTTTAGTTAAAATTGTTTTTTTGTATGTAGTTATAAATTCTTTCATTGCCTAAATCAATATTACCTGTTTCAATATATTCAATAATAGAATCCATATCGTTACTATTTAAGTATTGTATAGGAATTACTAATTCATAGCCTCCATCTTGTAAAATATTTTTTAGTTTGATTTTTTGAGAGATACTTGGTGGGTCAATTTTTTTCTTTTCTTTTTTGCTTTTGCGAGAAATTGATAGATTTTCATTTTGAATATTGATTAATGTTTTTATGTAGTCTATATAAGAAGTTTGGAAATCTTCTTGGTGTATTAAGTCTTGGCTTAAAAGATTACAAATATATTCATCGCAAAGTATATTTTGTGCAAACTTATCAGCAGTTAGTTTGCCAGTTATAATTCCCTTTTGGTATTTTCTCAAAATGCTTTTCGTGTGACTATATATCTTGTTTCTTGTTTCTAAGTCCAATTCCTTTATCTCCATAAGGGACCACTCCTATTTTTAAAATAAGTTCTAAAGTTATTATTTCCAAAATTTATATTTTAAATACTTATTGTCAGAAGAATTAAAAAGTATAAGAATATGTACGTTTGTATTTTTATGTTTTTTTATTTTGAAATTTGAGCATAATAAAAATGAAAAACTTTAGGAGGTAAGTAATATGCAAAATGGAAGTTTAAAATGTAATGCAGATGATTGTGTTTATAATTCAAGTCGTGAATGTAAAGCAGGAGGAATAAAAGTAGGTGGACGTCAAGCTACTTCTACTAGTGAAACTGTTTGTGCATCTTATGTAAATAGAGCTAATAGTGGATTTACAAATACTGTTGATAATGGTTATACTCAAACACAAGATATAAAATGTGAGGCAGCTAACTGCAAGTATAATGAGAACTTACTATGTAAAGCAGAAAGTGTAAAAATAAATGCTCAAGATGCTTCTTGCGATACTTTTATCCTTGAATAAAAGTACACGATTATATGTGAAATAATAAAAAGGCTCCTTCTTAAGGAGCTTTTTATATTATAAAATCTAATTTATTACTGATTAATTACTTATCTTTGAGTAAATTATGCAAATTAAGTATAAAAATAATAAATATTAGCAAAAATCAAAATAAAAATATGTTTTAAAGGAAGTGTAAATAATGATAAATAACTTAATTAAACTATTTTACTCAGAAGTAGTAAAAACAAAAATGAAAAATATGCCGAATAAAGAGTACGAACTTAGAAATGGATTTAAGCAATTTAGAAATGTAACATTAAAAATAGATAGCTTCTTTTTGAAAGGATTAAAAATAGTTTTAGCATTATTTGTTTTATATTTGGCCTTTTATATGAAAGCTTTATTAGGTATAGGAGTTTTATTAGTAGAATTAGTTTACTTAGTATATAAAATAAGTTATGAAAAAAAAGTCAAAGCTGCTATTGAAAATGTAAAGAATAATATAGAAATTTCAGCTGATAATTTTATAAATGAAGACAGTAAAAGAGGTATAAATTTATTAATAACTCTTCTTGTAATTAGTCTACTTACAGGATTCAATTATTTTATTGGAATAAGTTTTATAAGTGTATTTATCTATACGGCTAGAAATTTATACATAACATTTAGACAATAGTATAAGTAATTATAATTTAAACAAATATATATAAATAAAAGGGTATATCTAAAAATATACCCTTTTATTTATATATATTATATAATGAATTATATTTCAAATTTAAATGGAAATTTTAAGTATAAAGGTTATAAAATTTTATTTTTAGATAATTATGCAATTCAAATAAATACTATATTAAATGTTCTTGTATAAACTGTAATTAAAAAATGCTATAAAAGTAATTAGAGAGATAGAATTTATATTTTAATTAGAGATTAATTAAATTTATAATATTTGTATTGAAAAGTTTAATTTAAATTTAGTTATTATGGAAATAGTCGAAAATATTTGAATATAAGTAATAGAATTGAGTAATATAGAAGTCTCTTTATTTCTAAGAGGAGTTAAACAGTTATTTAACTATATAATTATAGAATAATATGCTACAATAATGTTCTAGAATAGTGGAAATTTATAGGAGGAGAAGGTGTATTTATGAGCAACACTAATATGAAGATGAAAAATTTAGTAGAAATATCATCTATGGTAGCGGAATCTACTGATTTTTTTGAAATAAAAGATAACATAATAGAAAAAATGCTTGAAGTTGTTTACCCAAGAAAAGCTTGCGTAAATTTATTTTATAACAATGATTATAACCATGCATATTTAGTATGTTCTAATACATTAGAATACATAAAAGAAACTTTTGTAGGTGACGAGATTAGAGGGGTAAAATTTAATTTTTATGAAGATTACCCAGAATATATACACGAGGCAGTAGAAGAAAAAAAGATAGTTTATGTAAAAAATATTTTTGAAGATGAAAGAGCTAAGGTAGAGATAGAACTTGCTAGACAAGAAGGGTATATTGGTCGAATTGTATTCCCATTAATTTATAATAAGCAAGTGTTAGGATTTATGACATGTTTCTTATCTGAAGGTGATTATTTAAATGATGAAGATATAGATTTTGTTGCTTCTATTGCATCTTTAATAGCTCTATCTATTGAGATAACAGCACAAAATAAGCAAAAGAATTTTGTGATTGATAAACTTAGAAATGCTCTAGAATTAATAAGTGAAGCTACTAAGAGATTATATTTAAACAAAAATATAGATGAATTTTTAGTTCATTTAAGTGATATTGCTAAAAAAACAACAAATAGTGAAGATGCGGTTATTTTAATTGATAATAATGGTATCAAAAATAAAGTGTTTAGATCTTACTGTAGACTAGATGAAAGAGATGAAAATGTACAAAAAATAATTCAATATCTTTTAGCTAAAGAAGTAAACGGACTATATGTTAATGAAACAGAATTGGATAAGGATATGAATATAATTGGCAATAGTTACATCTTTTATAAACTTACTAATGAAGATGAACATATGGGAGTTATACTATGCCAAGATGGTAAAAAATATACAGATGATGATTTAAATATTTTAAGTATTTTATCTAAGCAAGTCATAATAGCAATGCAGCTTTATGGATATAATGAACAAAATCTTAAACATAAACTGATTGCAAAAGAGTTAAATATATTAAATAAACAGCAAAAACTTATAATGGATGAAAGTAGAATGGATTGTAATGATGAAAAAGAATTACAATTCTACCATAAGCCAGCTACAGTTGTAGGGGGAGATTTTTATTATGCTCACAGAATTGATAAAAATAGAGTAGCATATATTATAGCTGATGTTATGGGGCATGGTATAGTAGCAAACTATATGGTAGCAATGATAAAAGGGACTTTTAAAACATTATGTTATCAATTTAAAACGCCAGGTGAAATTGCAACTTATTTAAATAAAATATTATATGATGAATTTGATAAAATGGGTGTATTTGCTACTGCTTTGATTAATGTAGCAGATACTAATGAAAATATATTATCTGTTTCCAATGCTGGACATTATAGTCCTATAATAATAGATAAAGATGGTGATATTGTAGAATCTTTAAACTGTAAAAAAGGTATACCAATAGGTGTTTTGCCAGATGGAGAATACCATAGCAATACTTTTAGTATAAAAGACTACCCAATGGTATTTATGTTTACAGATGGTACTCTTGAAATTAAAGATGCACAAAAAGAAGAGTATGGATTAGAACGACTTAAAAATTTTGTGAAAAATAACTATAAAAATAATAGAGAAAAAATTGTTGATAATTTGAAAAAAGAAATTGAAGAGTTTTCGGGAAGTGATAACTTTGAAGATGATATATTAATACTTATGTTAAAAAACAAATAGGAGAATTTCATGGAAAAAAAAGATCAAATTATAATAATTAATGGTAGTCCAAGAAGAAATAAAAACTGTAATAAAATAATAAAAAATATTATAGAACAATTTGAATTAAATAATATAGAGTATGAGCTACTTAATCTTTATGATATGGATATAGACTATTGTAATGCTTGTGGTTTTTGTGAGAAAAAGGGTTATTGTAGAATAAAAGATGACATGACTCCTATTTATAAAGATTTTGATAATTCAAAAGGCACTATTGTAGTAAGCCCTACTTACTTTAGAAGTGTATCAACGAAAGTAAAAACACTAGTAGATAGAACTCAAGCTATTTATGCAAGTAAATATATATTTAAGAAACCTTCTATAGATACTAAAAAAGATAGAAGAGGAATGTATATAGCTGTAGGTGGAGAACCATATCATGAAATACAATTTTTAGGTGGTCAGTTGGTAATGGATATATTTTTCAAATGTATAAATACTAAGTTAGCTTATAATATATATATGAGTAATAGTGATGAGGTTTTATATGAAGAAAATGAAGAATTTAGAAATAACCTTGATAATTCTATAGAAAATTATATAAAAGAAATAAAATCTATATAAAGAGCTTTTTAGCTCTTTTTTGCTTACTAGGGTATTATATTTATATTTGAATTTGTGGATAATCTATGAAACGAAAAAATATCAACAAATGTGAAGATGCAAAAAAGGACATTTTGAGCGAATCAAATTTTTTATGTCTTTTTTTACTTTATTTTGGTAAACTAAGAAAAGAATAAATTTGATTCAAAAGGAGAGTACAAATGTTAAGATATTTAACTAGTGGTGAATCTCATGGACAAAGTTTAATAACAATAATTGATGGGATACCATCTAATATAGAGCTTAATATAGAAGAGATAAATGAAGAACTTAGGAAACGCCAAGGTGGATATGGGCGTGGTGGAAGAATGAAAATTGAAAAAGACAAGATAAATATTATTGGCGGTGTTAGAGGTAGAAAAACTCTTGGAAGCCCTATTTCTTTTCAAATTAAAAATAAAGATTATGAAAATTGGACAAAGTATATGGCTCCAATGGAAGATATAAATCTAGAAGCAAAGGTGGTTGAAAATGTAAGACCGGGACATGCTGATTTAACAGGATGCTTAAAGTATGATTTTACTGATGCAAGAAATGTATTAGAAAGATCTTCTGCAAGAGAAACTGCTTCTAGGGTAGGTGTAGGAGCTATTTGTAAACAAGTACTTAAAAACTTTGATATAGATTTTGTATCTCATGTAATACAAATAGGAGATATAAGAGATGAAAATTTATATGATTTCGATTTTATAAAAAATAATGTAGATAGCAGTGAAATAAGATGTGTAAATCCTCACATAGAAGAAAAAATAATCAAAAAAATAGATGAATGCAAAAAAGAAGGGGATACACTAGGTGGTATCGTTGAGATAAGAGTAAAAAATTTAATACCAGGTCTTGGCTCATATACTCATTTTGATAAAAAAATAGATGGTAATTTAGCTATGCATTTAATGTCTATTCAAGCAATAAAAGGTGTTGAAATAGGACTTGGCTTTGATGTTGCTAGCTCTAGTGGTTCAAATATAATGGATGAAATAATTTGCGACGATAGCGGCATAAAAAGAAAAACTAACAATTTAGGTGGTATAGAAGGTGGAATGACTACTGGAGAAGAGTTGATAATACGATGTGCTATGAAACCTATACCAACACTATACAAGCCATTAGATACTATAAATATAAATACACTTGAAAAATATAAAGCTAGTGTGGAGCGTTCGGATTCATGTGCTGTTCCTTCTTGTAGTGTAGTTTGTGAAAATGTGGTTGCTTTTGTTATTTGTAAATTTTTCTTAGATAAGATAGGTGGTGATAGCCTAATAGATTTAAAAAATAATTATGATTCATATATAAAAAGGTTGGGTGATAGAGGTTGGAAAAAATAATAAATAATACTTGCAAAATATATATAGACGAAGGTTATAGAAATTTTCAAAAAAGCTTATACGAAGCTTGTAATTTAAACTCCATAGATGAATTAAATAAAAAATATGATGCTTACTTTGTAATATGTGACTACAATACATATAATTATCAACTACACAGTATGATGAAGCATTTAAATGGAAGTTGTATTTATGAATATATAATTAATCCTGGTGAAGATTCAAAGTCATTAGAAGACTATGAAAGAATTATGAGTTATTGTAAAAAAATAAGCTTAAGCAGAAAATCATTAATAATAGCTCTTGGTGGCGGAGTAGTAGGTGATTTAGCTGGATTTGTTGCTGCTACATATATGAGAGGAATAGACTATGTCCAAATACCTACATCTTTACTTGCTCAAGTTGATTCATCGATAGGTGGAAAAACGGGTATTAATTTAGGAAATAGTAAAAATATAATAGGTGCATTTCATCAACCTAAGATAACTTTCATAAATGTGGAGTCATTAAAAACTTTACCAGAAGAAGAATATTTAAGTGGTATGGGAGAAGTAATTAAATATGCTTTTATAAAAGATTATGATTTTCTAAATTATTTGATAGAAAATTATGAAGATATATTTGATAGAAAAATATCTACAATGCTTAATGTCGTAAAAAGATGTGCGCGAATTAAAGCTGATGTAGTTAATGAAGATGAAAAAGAAGGAGGACTTAGAAAAATATTAAATCTAGGTCATACTTTTGGTCATGGTATAGAAAAATTATGTCATATTAGTCATGGAGATGCTGTAAGTATAGGAATAAACATGGCATTTAAGTTATCATTAAGAAAAAATTTAATTGAGGAAGAATATTATAATAAATTTTTAGAGTTATGTGAAAAATTCAATATTCCAGTCGCTTTTAATTACGAAGATGAAAAAGAAATATTTAATATAATAAAAAGTGATAAGAAAAATAGTTTCAGTAAAATTAATTTAGTTCTTCCAGTAGGAAAAGGAAAAGTGGAAGTATTTGATAATATAGAAGATGATTTAATAATTGATGTGATAAAGGAGTGCAATAATGCTTAGAGGAACCTTTGAATTAATAGGAGATAAATCCATATCTCATAGAGCAATAATGTTATCATCTATTTCTAAAGGAAACAATAAAATAAGTAATTTTTTAATGGGACAAGATTGTTTAAGTACAGTTGCTTGTTTTAGAAAAATGGGTGTAGATATAGAAATAAATAATACGGACATTTTTGTAAAAGGAAAAGGATTAAGAGGATTAAATGCTCCAAATAGTATTTTAGATGTTGGAAATTCTGGTACTACTATAAGATTAATGATGGGAATCCTAGCCGGACAAAACTTTGAAACTACTATAATAGGAGATGAATCTATAGGTAAAAGACCTATGAAAAGAGTAACAAATCCACTAAGAAGTATGGGTGCTATCATAAATGGAAAAGAAGATGCCAATTATACACCTATAACTATAAAAGGTGGTAATTTAACTAATATAGATTATCATATGCCTGTATCATCAGCTCAAGTTAAGTCATCATTGATACTAGCTAGTCTATATGGAAATGATACAAGTATAATTCATGAAAAATATAAAAGTAGAAACCATACAGAAATTATGCTTAAGTCTTTTGGTGCTGATATAGAGATAAATGATTTAGATATAAAAATAAATCCTATAGAGGAGCTTTATAACAGAGACATATATGTACCAGGAGATATCTCTTCGGCAGCATTTATAATTGTTGGAGCACTAATTACTGAAGGATCAGAAGTATTTATAAAAAATGTTGGTTTAAATGATACAAGAGTGGGAATTATAGATGTGATTAGAAAAATGAATGGAAACATTGAAATTGTAGAAGAACATGAAATATGTGGAGAAAAAGTAGGCAATTTACTTGTAAGATATAGCCCTAATCTAATAGGTATAACAATAGACAAAGATATTATTCCAAGATTAATAGATGAAATACCTATAATTGCAGTTCTAGCAACTCAGGCTGAAGGAGATACTATTATAAAAGATGCCGCAGAGTTAAAAGTTAAAGAAAGTAATAGGATAAAATCTGTTGTAGATAATTTAAATAATATTGGAGCTAATGTAATTGAATTAGAGGATGGAATGATAATAAAAGGAAAAAGTAGACTACAAGGTGGAAAAATTTTAACTTATAATGACCACAGAATTGCCATGGCATTTTCGATTGCAAATTTAATTTCTGAAAATAATATTTTGCTAGACAGTGACAAATCTATTGATATTTCTTTTCCAGGATATTTCAATTTACTAAAAGAATTATCAAAATAATTATTATCGTTTGATTTTACATAGAAACTTATGTATAATTGAATTGCAGAATTAATAATGATTAATTAACAAATATGTATAAAATTTTTTGGGAGGTTATATTTATGAAATTACCAATAGCATTATCAAATAAGCATATACACTTAAGTCAAGCAGATGTAGACGTTTTATTCGGAGCAGGATATGAGTTAACTCACAAGAAAGATTTATCTCAACCAGGACAATATGCTTGTGAAGAAATGGTAGAAGTGGTTGGACCAAAAGGAAGCACAAAAATGAGAGTCCTTGGACCAGTTAGACCAGAATCTCAAGTAGAAGTATCTTTAGCAGATGCTAGAGGTTTAGGAATAGTAGTTCCAGTTAGACAATCAGGAGATGTTGAAGGTACTCCAGGATGTAAATTAGTAGGACCTAAAGGTGAAGTTGAATTAGAAAGAGGAGTTATAGTTGCTTCTAGACATATTCATATGAGCTTAGAAGACGCTGAAAAATTCGGTGTTAAAGATAAAGATATAGTTTCAGTTCAAACTGAAGGCGAAAGAGGTCTTTTATTCAATAATGTATTAGTTAGAGCTAATGCTGCTTTCAAATTAGAAATGCATGTTGATTTAGAAGAAGGAAATGCTGCTGGAGTTAAAAACGGAGACTTAGTAACTCTAGTTAAGTAATTATTTTATATAATAATAAAGTATGCATATTAATGGCATACTTTTTTATTATATAAAAACAAAAAGCTAAGAGTAAGTTTTATCTCTTAGCCAATTACATGTCAATTTCAATAAGATCTTCTTTATTTTCAATAGTATTATGATGATTAGAATACATGATTCCAAATTTATACATTTCTTTTAACATGGGAGTAATACTATTTCCTAAGTCTGTTAGACCATACTCAACCTTTGGTGGAAAAACAGGATAAACATTTCTATAAATCAATCCGTCGTCTTCAAGGCTTCTAAGCTGGTTAGTTAACATTTTTTGAGTTACATTAGGCAATTTTCTTTTTAAATCACTGAATCTTAATGATCCTCCACAAAGATACCACAGTATTAGAATTTTCCATTTACCTGAAATTAATTTATGGACTAATTTCATAGGACAAGTTTCATATTGTTTACAACCTTTTTTATTATGACATGCATCATGAAAGTTAATATCATTACCCATTATTCCCACCCCTAATATATAAATTATCAAAATTAATAATACTCAAAAGTGATTATAACACTTAGTTAAAGTAAAAATCAAGGAATGGGATATTGTATATAGTATACTTTTTGATACTACGTATAAAAATAGTGCCTTATTGATAGATATTTATAAGAGTACTAATATATAAATGTAGATAAAGTTACAAATAATACAAACTGTTTTAAATTATATTAGCAGTTTATTTATTTTTTTTGAATATTTATTTTTTTAAGTTAAAAACTATATGTAATTAAATATTATTAAGAAAATAGAGGAAACTCTCCTTTAAAAAAATATTTATATGTGCTAACATAATAGTGAACGTATATTTATTGACAATGCATCACTTTCATCATAAATATGATTACACATATTTATGATTGAGATAGGAAATATTACATAATATAAAAGGAGTTTAACAATGAAAAAAAATATTGCTAATATGATTGATCACACAGTACTAAAAGCTTTTTCAAGTAGAGAGGATGTAATAAAGGTTTGTAGCGAAGCTAAAGAACATGGATTCTTTTCAGTTTGTATAAATCCTACTCATATTGAACTTGCTAAAAAAGAATTAGAAGGCAGTAATGTAAAAGTTTGTACAGTAATAGGATTCCCTTTAGGAGCAAATACTAGTGAGGTAAAAGCTTTTGAAACAAAAGATGCTATTGCAAAAGGTGCTCATGAAGTTGATATGGTTATAAATATAGGAGCTTTAAAAGATAAAAATTATGACTTAGTTTATAATGATATAAAAGCAGTTGTAGATGCTGCAAATAAAGAAGCTTTAGTGAAAGTTATAATAGAGACTTGTTACTTAACTGATGAAGAAAAAACAATAGCATGTGAACTTTCAGTGAAAGCTGGAGCAGATTATGTTAAAACATCAACTGGATTTGGAACAGGTGGATCAACACCAGAAGATATAAAGCTAATGAGAGATGTGGTTGGAGCAAATATTGGTGTTAAAGCATCAGGTGGTGTTAGAACTACTGAGGATGCTATAAAGGTTATAGATGCTGGAGCATCAAGAATAGGAGCTAGTTCATCTATATCAATAGCTACTGGAAAAGAAACAGATACAGTAGGATACTAAGATACTAATGTGATTTTAGTGATAAAAGTATCTTATTAAAAAAATAATCTAGTATGGATTATCATATATTAAGGAAATTTTAACCAATAATAAGTGATTTGATTAGCTTGTTATAAAATGGGTATTAAAATTAAAGTAATATTAGGATAAATAAAATTCAACAAAATAAAAAAATTTTTTATCTAATTAAAAATAAGCGTTAATTTTATAAAGGACTTTAACTAAATAAGCAGAATATTGTTAATAAATGTAAAAAGTGTTTTATAAAACAAGCTAGTACTTATGGATTGACAAGATTGATAGTTTTATAAACATACTATAATAAAAAATGTATAGTATTTAGGGTAAAATTAAGGAGGAAACATAAAATGGCTAAATTTATGAAAACAGTTGATGGAAATACAGCTGCTGCTCATGTTGCCTATGCGTTTACTGAAGTAGCTGCTATATATCCAATAACTCCATCATCAACTATGGCAGAATTAGTTGACGAATGGGCGTCTCAAGGAAGAAAAAATGTATTTGGACAAAAAGTAAAAGTTGTTGAAATGCAATCTGAAGCAGGAGCTGCTGGAGCATTCCACGGTTCATTACAAGCAGGAGCTTTAACTTCTACTTTTACAGCTTCACAAGGTTTATTATTAATGATACCAAATATGTATAAATGTGCTGGTGAATTATTACCAGGTGTATTCCACGTTACTGCACGTGCATTAGCTTCACAAGCATTATCTATATTCGGTGACCATCAGGACGTTATGGCAGCTAGACAAACTGGTGTTGTTATGCTTGCATCAGGATCAGTTCAAGAAGTTGCTGATATAGCTCCTGTTGCACATATGTCTGCAATAGAAGGGTCATTACCATTCCTACACTTCTTCGATGGATTCAGAACATCTCATGAAATCCAAAAAGTTGAATTAATGGAAAATGAAGATTACGCTAAATTATTAGACAAAGAAGCTTTACAAGCATTTAGAGATAAGTCATTATCTCCAAATAACCCAGTAACAAGAGGTACAGCTCAAAACCCTGATATATACTTCCAAACAAGAGAAGTTTCTAATAAATACTACAATGATATAGTAGGAATAGTAGAAAAAAATATGGCAAGAATGAGCGAAATAACAGGAAGAAAACATAGCTTATTTGATTACTATGGAGCAGAAGATGCTACACATTTAATAGTTGCTATGGGTTCTGTTACAGAAGCTTTAGAAGAAACTATAGATTACTTAAATGCTAAAGGAGAAAAAGTTGGTTTAGTAAAAGTTCACTTATTCAGACCGTTCTCTGCAAAACATTTCTTAGACTGTGTGCCTAAAACTGTTGAAAGAGTTTGTGTATTAGATAGAACTAAAGAACCAGGTGCTATCGGTGAGCCATTATATCTAGATGTATGTAATGTATTTGCTCAATCAGAAATATCTCCGTTAATAGTAGGTGGAAGATATGGATTAGGATCAAAAGATACTACTCCGACTGACTTAAATGCAGTATTCCAAAACTTAAAATCAGAAAAACCTAAAAATGGATTTACTATAGGTATAGTAGATGACGTAACAAATACATCACTACCAGTAGAAGAAGAAGTTAAAATAAAAGTTCCAGGAACTGTAAGATGTAAATTCTGGGGACTTGGATCAGATGGTACTGTTGGTGCTAATAAACAAGCAATAAAAATTATAGGTGACCACACAGATAAATATGCACAAGCATACTTTGACTATGATTCTAAAAAATCTGGTGGTATAACAATGTCTCACTTAAGATTTGGTGATCAACCAATAAGATCAACATATCTTTTAGATGAATCTGATTATATTGCTTGTCATAATCAATCATATGTATTCAAATATGATTTATTAAAAGGATTAAGAAAAGGTGGTACATTCGTACTTAATACAATATGGGATGCAGAAGGATTAGATGCTAACCTTCCAGCAGATATGAAGCAATATATAGCTAAAAATGACATACAATTCTATACAATAAATGCTGTTAAAATAGGTCAAGAAATAGGACTTGGAAATAGAATAAACATGATATGTCAAGCTGCATTCTTCAAATTAGCTGATATAATACCAGTTGAAGATGCTGTTAAATACTTAAAAGATTCTATCGTAAAAGCTTACGGTAAAAAAGGTGAAAAAATAGTAAACATGAACCACCAAGCTGTTGATGCTGGTATAAATTCATTAGTAAAAGTAGAAGTTCCAGCTTCTTGGGCAAATGCTACTGATTCACATAATGATCCTAAAGTTGAAGAACCTGATTTCATCAAAAATATATTAAGACCAATGAGTGCTCAAAAAGGTAATGATTTACCAGTAAGTGCATTCTTAGGATATGAAGATGGAACATTCCCAGCAGGTACTGCAGCTTATGAAAAACGTGGAGTAGCAGTAAATGTTCCTGAATGGGATATAGAAAAATGTATACAATGTAATAGATGTGCATTTATATGTCCACATGCATGTATAAGACCTGTTCTTGTAAATGAAGAAGAATTAGCAAATGCTCCAGAAGCATTTGAAGCTAAAAAAGCTACTGGTAAAGGATTAGAAGGATTACAATATAGAATACAAGTATCTCCAATGGATTGTACAGGATGTGGAAACTGTGCTGATGTATGTCCTGCTAAAGGTAAAGCTTTAGTAATGAAGCCTCTTGATACTCAAGATGTTGAAATTGAAAATTGGGCTTATGCAGTAGATCCAAATAAAGTTTCACCAAAAGGTGATGTAATGAATGTTAATACTGTTAAAGGTTCTCAATTTAGACAACCATTAATGGAATTCTCAGGTGCTTGTGCAGGATGTGGAGAAACTCCATATATCAAACTTGTAACTCAATTATTCGGACCAAGAATGATGATAGCAAATGCTACTGGATGTTCATCAATTTGGGGTGGGTCAGCTCCATCAACTCCATATACTACAAACCACGAAGGTAAAGGTCCATCTTGGGCTAACTCATTATTCGAGGATAATGCAGAATATGGATTAGGTATGCATTTAGGTGTTCAGCAAATAAGAGAAAAATTAACTTTAGATATAGAACAACTAGTTGCTAATGCTTGCTGTGAAGAAGGAAGAGAAGTATTACAAAACTGGTTAGATAATAAAGATAATGGTGAAGCCTCTGTTGAAGCAAGTAAGGCTGTTGTTGAATTAATAAACAAAGTTCAAACAGATAATGAGGAAGTTAAATCATTAATAGCTTCAATAAAAGAAAGAGAAGATTACTTAATTAAGAGATCTCAATGGATTCTTGGTGGAGATGGATGGGCTTATGACATCGGATATGGTGGATTAGATCATGTTCTTGCATCAGGAGAAAATATAAATGTTCTTGTATTTGATACAGAAATTTACTCAAATACAGGTGGTCAGTCATCTAAATCTACTCCAATTGCTGCTATGGCTAAATTTGCTGCATCTGGTAAGAGATCTAGAAAGAAAGACCTTGGAATGATGGCTATGAGTTATGGTAATGTATATGTTGCTCAAGTAGCTATAGGTGCTGACTATAACCAATTTGTTAAGGCTGTTGTTGAAGCTGAAGCTTATGATGGACCATCTCTAATCATAGCATATGCTCCATGTATATCTCACGGATTAAAAGAAGGTATGGGTAGAACTATAGCTAATGAAGAACAAGCTGTTAAGTGTGGATACTGGCATTTATACAGACATAATCCAACTCTTAAAATAGAAGGTAAAAATCCATTCTCACTTGATTCAAAAGAACCAACTGAAAGCTTCAGAGAATTCTTAATGAAACAAGTAAGATACTCAGCTATAGCTAAGCAATTCCCAGATGAAGCTGAACAATTATTCACAGCTGCTGAAGAATCTGCTAAAGATAGATTAGAAAGTTATAAAAGATTAGCTCAATAATATAAATTAAAGAACTAAGATTTTAATATAGAAATGGTGGACTATTGTAGTCCACCATTTTTTATATTAAAAAATTGTAAATTAAAAGAGTCACTTAAGAAATCATTAGTTTAAAAAGATTATATTTATTATGTAATAAGTTATTATTAATATTAGATAAAAATTTTTGCTTTCAAGAAATGAATTATCAAATTTATGAAAATAAGAAATATGGACTTTGGAAAACTTTACACTTTTGTAACGATATTTTATATGATTTATAATAAAATATAATTACTATAAAATATTAATTAAGTGAGGGAAAATATGTGGAATAGAATTGAATTAAAAGAAAGAGGGAAAATTAGTTTCAAGAGATCTTATTGGAAGTCAGTACTAGTATGTGTCATTTTACTATTCTTATCATTTGGAGTAGGAGGTGGAGGAAGCAGTAGTGTGAGTTCTACAGCAAGTTCTTATATAAATAATAAAGTGAATAATGGTTACTATGAGGACTATGACGAAAATTATTATAATGATGATGGAGAGCAATTTTATGATGAATACTCAAGTGATGAAACATTTATCGAAGAGGATATAGGCATTTTTTTTAGTGTTTTTGCACCTATAGTTATAATAATAGTTGTTATATTATTTATTATTGGTATTGTTATTAAGTTTTTTGTGGCATATCCATTGCAAATTGGGGCTAATAATTTCTTTATGAATATTAGAGAAAGAGAAGGTAGTTTAGATAGCTTAATTTGTATTTATAAAAGTGGAAAATTAAAAAATAGCGTAATAACAATGTTTATGCAAGAATTATTTATATTCCTATGGAGTTTATTACTTGTTATACCAGGCATAATAAAGTCTTATGAATATAGAATGATACCATATATATTATGTGAAAATCCTAATATAGATAGAAAAAGAGCTTTTGAGATAAGTAAACAAATGATGATGGGCAATAAGTGGAATACTTTTATTCTAGATTTATCTTTTATAGGATGGAACATCTTATCAGCTATAACTTTTGGAGTAGTTGGTGTATTCTATGTAAATCCATATATTCAAGCTACAAATGCAGAGTTATATGCAGTACTTAGAGAAGACGCTTTGATTAATGGATATGTTGATGAAATGGAATTGATAGGATTTAACTAATATACAAAAAAATTCTTCCCACAAGCTTTAAGGGAAGAATTTTTGTAGTATTATAGATTATTGAAAAGGAAGTATTAAATATGGAAGAAATTAACGTAAATCAATTTATAAGAGAGATTAAAATAAATAGAAATGAAATTGTAAATAATGAAATCTACCCATTTTCATTACCAATAATAAAAGAATTAACTAGTTTAAAGTTACATCCAGGAGTGACTTTTATCGTTGGTGAAAATGGAAGTGGCAAATCTACATTGTTGGAAGCGATAGCAATTGCATATGGTTTTAATCCAGAGGGTGGAACTAAAAATTTTAACTTCTCTACATATAACAGTCACTCTTTATTATACAAATATATACATCTTATAAAAGGAATAAAAACTCCTAAAGATGGATTCTTTTTAAGGGCAGAATCTATGTATAATTTAGCCTCTAATATAGATGAACTAGATGTAATAGACTCTTATGGAGGACGATCCTTACATCAACAATCACATGGAGAATCATTCTTATCAATAATGATTAATAGATTTTCAAAAAATGGATTATACATATTAGATGAACCTGAAGCCGCTTTATCTCCTACTAGACAAATGTCTATGATAACGAGAATACATGACTTAGTTAACGAAAACTGTCAATTCATCATTTCTACTCATTCACCAATATTGATGTCCTATCCAAACTCTATTATATATGAAATAAAAAATGGAAGATTGAAGAAAACTAAATTAGAGGATACTGAACATTATCAAATAACTAAATCGTTTCTAGAAAATAAAAATAAATTTTTAGATATATTACTTAAATAAAATATTTATAAAAATTAGATTAAAAAAGAGTCTTTAATCGATATTGTTTTATTAAAGACTCTTTTTTAGAGTAATTTATTAATGGTTTTTAATAAATTAATGACTCTAAAGGACATCCTTTACCATATAAAAATTCAAATCTAGATCTGCACTTCTTATAAGATTTAAATTTTTTTGCACACTCATCAACGTTATCATAGACTTTCCAACAACCAGATAATTTATAATTTTTACCAAGATTATTTATAAATCCTTTAACATCTTCAATGGGATATCCTAAAAATAATCCTATCTCGTGAGGCGTTTTTAGTTTTGATTCGAACTCATTTCTTAATTTATCCAAACAGTCATCAATACTAAAAGGATTATAATTATATGATTTAAGGAAATTAATTACTTCCAAATTAGAAAGGTCTTCAATCAAATACTTCAATCTATATATATAAAGTAAAGCAAATGTATTTGTTTTATACAATGTGTATAAGTAAATACCGAAAGGATTCAATATTCTATTATAATGATCTATTAGATTTTCCAAGTTAATATTGTCATTTAAATATATTTTGAAGAGATTACCAGTCTTAATTCCACCTAACGTTGGAGATGCGTATTTTATTAATAATTCTTCGAACATAATATCACCTTCCAAATGTCTTATATTTTTAGTATTAGAATTTAAAAGAAAATATATTAGTAATATTAAATGAATTAGGAAAATAATTTTAAGCTTGACAACGTGTATTAAGAATGATACCTTGAAAGTAAATGATAATTATTATCAATAACGGAATTAAGGAGGATAAAATGAATTTATTAGTTATAGGTGGAAATGAAAGAATGAAAAGGGATTACATAAATTTAGCAAAAGAAGAAGGGTATAAAACTAAAATAATACTAAATATGTCATCCAAAGCGCTAAAAGATTTTGGTAGACCAGATGCTGTAGTAATGTTCACATCAACTGTTTCTCATAAGTTAAAAACAGTAGTGGAAACTCAAGCAAAAAAGAAAAATATACCTGTTATAAGACACTATAATAGCAGTAAGGTATCATTTAAAGAATGTCTAGGTAAAATAAAAGAATGTAATGGACATTGTGAATCATGTATGTACAGTTTTAAGAAGAGTAAGGGAATTATATAGCAGGATATTAATAGAAAAATATAAATCTACTTATTTTGTAATAATAATTATTATTATTGGAACCGGACTTTTATAGCTATATCATATTAAATGGTAATTGCATGGATAGTAGCATTTATAATCTACAATATATGTGTATTTATATTTTAGGTAAATAATTGAGGTGGGATAAAAATTATAAATTATATAATTGTAATAGGTGCGGTTTTAATGGTAATTTTATCAATATATAATTTTATAAAGAAGTCTAAAAGTGATAATAGTTATGCTGACTGTAGTGGATGTTCATCAGGAAATCATTGCAGCCATAAACAATAATACTTAAAACTCAACCTTCCCCGAAAAACGATGATTTTAATCATCGTTTTTTTTATGGTATGTAAATTATAATTTGCAATATATTAATTAAATAAACTACTAATTTATTGTAGCTATTAAGGATTTTAATTGCATATTAGAAAAACTCATTAGTTTATGTATTTAAGTTTTATAATAAGTAATAAAATACTTTGTTGAAATATATGGTATAATCATTAGGAGTAAGAAATTTAAGATGGAGGAGTTTTACATGAAAGAAATATATCAAGTATCAGATGAATATTTAAATAGCCAACTGAAATACTTAAAATTGCTATCAACACAATATTCTAGTATATCTAAAGCTAGTGCAGAAATTATAAATTTAAAGGCTATATTAAATCTTCCTAAGGGTACAGAACATTTTTTATCAGATGTTCATGGTGAGTATGAACCCTTCGTTCATGTTTTGAAAAATGCATCTGGAGTAGTTAAAAGAAAGATAGAAGAATTGTTTGGGAATACAATGTTGGAAAATGAAAGAAAAAGATTTGCTACTTTGGTTTATTATCCAGAGCAAAAATTAGACTTAATAGAAAAGGAAGATAACTCAGAAGATATAGATGATTTTTATAGAATAACTATATATAGGCTTATAGAACTTTTAAGATATGCTTCAAGTAAGTATACAAGATCAAAAGTAAGAAAGTTTCTTCCAGAAGATTTTAAATACATAATAGAAGAATTATTACATCCGGATTCAGCAAGTCCTCACAAAGATGAATACTATAAGAGTATAGTAGATAATATTATCGAGATTGATAGAGCTAGAGTATTTATTATAGAAGTATCAAAAGCTATTCAAAAGCTTGTAATAGATAGATTACATATTGTAGGGGATATTTATGATAGAGGCCCTAGACCAGATATTATTATGGATACATTAATGAATTATCATAATGTAGATATACAATGGGGTAACCACGATATATTATGGATGGGTGCTGCTGCAGGACAAAAAGTATGTGTGGCTAATGCAATAAGAATATCTGCAAGATATGCAAATTTAGATATTGTAGAAGATATATATGGTATAAATATACTACCACTTGCTACTTTTGCTTTAGATGCATATAAAGATGATCCTTGTACGGAGTTTATGCCTAAAATAGGAGATAGTGAAGTATCAAAAACAGAAAAATCATTAATCGCAAAAATGCATAAAGCTATTAGTATAATTCAATTTAAGCTAGAAGCTGAAATAATTAATAGAAGACCTGAATTTGAAATGAAGCATAGATTACTACTTGATAAAGTAGATTATGAAGAAGGAACTATTGAATTAAAAGGAAAAACTTATAAATTAAAGGATAATAACTTCCCAACTATAGATCCTAAAAATCCATATAAATTAACTGATAGAGAAGAAATAGTAATAGAAAAGCTAGCTAATTCTTTTGAAAATAGTGAGAAGCTTCAAAAACATGCAAAGTTTCTATTCTCAAAAGGAAGTATATACTTAAAAACTAATGGAAATCTTTTAGTTCATGGATGTGTACCATTAAATGATGATGGAAGCTTTATGTCTATGACGATAGATAATGAAGAATATAGCGGTAGAGCATTAATGGATAAAATGGAGTCATATATTAGGAAAGGTTACTTCTTGGAAAATAAAAATCCAGAAAAAATATATGGAAAAGATATGATGTGGTATTTATGGACAGGTAAGTGTTCATCATTATTTGGAAAAGATGATATGACTACTTATGAAAGATATTTTATATCAGAAAAAGAAGCCCATAAAGAAAATAAAAATCCATACTATAATTTAAGAGAAGAAGAATATATACTTAGAAATATATTTAATGAATTTGAATTAGATTATGAAACAGGACATATAATAAATGGACATGTTCCAGTTAAAAGTAAGAACGGGGAAAGTCCTGTAAAAGCTGGTGGAAAAATAATTGCCATAGATGGAGGATTTTCTAGAGCTTATCAAGGTAAAACTGGAATAGCTGGTTATACATTAATTTATAACTCACAAATGATGCAATTAGTTTCTCATGAACCATTTTCTTCAGCTGAAGAATCTATAAAAAATGAGAGTGACATATTATCAACTTCTATAATAGTTGAAAATAGAGCACAAAGGATGTTTGTTAGAGATACTTATGATGGGGTGAAAATACAACAAGAAATAAATGATCTAAAAATGTTAATTATAGCTTATAAAAAAGGTCTAATAAAAGAAGATAGATAATAAAAAAGATTATAGATTTAAATCTATAATCTTTTTTATGCCAATGATGTGGCTTAAACGAAGCAAATTTTTTATTCTTCTAAGAATATAGTATCAATAGTAGTACTATTTAAATAATTTTTAGGTGATACACCATAGACTTTTTTAAATGCTCTAACAAAGCTAGAGTAATCGTTAAATCCACACTTAATTGATACTTCGCTCATAGGATAGCCTTCATGTATAAGATGTTTTGAAAGAATTAGTCTCTTCTTTATAATATAGCTATGAATTGAACTTCCAGTTTGAGATTTGAATTTTCTCATTAGATAATATTTACTAATAAAAAATTTTGAAGATATATTATCTATTGAAAGGTCCTTATCAATATTATCATTAATATATTTTAAAATTTCCTCAATATTTTTATCACAGGTAATATCATCCATATTAGTTTTTTCACTTGTTAGAAATAACCTATTAATCAATACCATAAGTTGTAAGAATAAAGAGTTTTTTAAAATATCACTTCCAAATTCCTTGCTATTTTCACAGTCTTTTATTTGAAAAACAAAAGATTTTAAATTAGAAATTGAAGTTTGATTTAGACGAAGTAAATTATATTTATTCTCACTTGCTAATTCAAAACAATTTAATAAATTAGTATTTATATTATTAAAATTACTCATAAAGTTATCTGTAAAATTAGGATTAATCCATATAACGATTCTTTCGTAGAATACATTAGGATTTACTTCAGGTTTATGGATTTCATTATTATTTACAAATAAAATATCCCATGGTTTTAACTTATATGATTTTCCCTCTATAAAATAATTTACATCTCCTTCAATAAATATGATTATTTTATTAAAATCATGGTGATGATATTCAAATGTAATGTCTTTTTTATCTCTTATATGAAAAATTTTAAAATCATCATTTAAATAACCAACACTATTTTTTAATTTATCCATAATAGAACCTCACTATAAAATGTATTACTCTTTATAATAGAGCATTTTTTGCAATGTGACAAGCATTTTTAGTTATGTTCTTAGGTATAAATACTAATATAATAATAATAGAAAGAATGAGAATAGGTTTTAACCTTTATAGGTTAAATTAAAATAAAAAGATATAAAACTAGGAGGAGTATTAAATTGAAACTAAATGATATCATAAAGGGATTAGAAGTAGTTAGTGTATACGGTGATATAAATATAGATATAGAAAATATAGAATATGATTCAAGAAAAGTTAATGAAAATACATTATTTATATGTGTAAAAGGATTTAACTCTGATGGACATAAGTATATAGAAAGTGCTATAGAAAAAGGAGCTAAAGCATTTTTAGTTCAAGATGATGTGGAAATAGAAGGATATACTTTCGTAAAAGTAGAAGATACAAGGGCTGCAATGGCAGTTGTGGCAGATAATTTCTGTAATCATCCATCTCAACAATTTGGAGTTATTGGTGTAACAGGAACTAATGGAAAAACTAGTATAACAACTTTTTTAAGTGAAATATTAAAAGCAAACAATAATAAAGTTGGCTTAGTTGGTACTATTAAAATATTTGATGGAGAAAGTGAAGTAGAATCAAGCTCAACTACTCCAGAAAGTGTTGATTTACAAAAATATTTCAATAAAATGTTAAATAATAATTGTGACTACTGTGCAATGGAAGTATCGTCTCACTCATTAGTATTAAATAGAGTAGATGCTACAGAATTTAAAATAGGTATATTTACAAACTTAACACCAGATCATTTAGATTTCCATAAGGATTTAGAAGATTATAGACAGGCTAAAGAAAAGTTATTCTATAAAACTTCTGTAGCAAATATTATCAATATAGATGATGAAGGTGGTAAAAAAATCTATAATAATATAAAATCATTAGAAACACCAGCATATACTTATGGAATAGATAATGAAGCTGATTTTATGGCAAAAGATATACAAATAAGTGACAAGGGAGTATCGTATAAATTAGTGACTCCAACTTATGAAGAAGATGTATTTGTTCCAGTACCAGGAAAATTTACAGTATATAACACATTAGCAGTAATAGCTGGGTGCTATATGTTAAACATAGATAAAGAAGTAGTTCTTAATTCATTAAAGAGTACTAATGGTGTAGCAGGAAGATTTGAAACAGTACCAAATGATAAGGATATAAGTGTTATAGTTGACTATGCACATACTCCAGATGCCCTTGAAAATATATTAAATACTGCTAGACAATTTGCTAAAGGTAAAATAATAACAGTATTTGGATGCGGTGGAGATAGAGATACTACAAAGAGACCTTTAATGGGAGCAATAGCTCAAAAATTATCAGATGTATGCATAGTAACTTCTGATAATCCTAGAACAGAGGACCCAAAATTAATAATAGATGATATATTAGTAGGATTAAATAAAGAAAATGAGAACTATAAAGTTGTAATTGATAGAAAAGAAGCTATTGAATCTGCTATTAAAATGGCTGAAGAAAAAGATGTAGTCATAATAGCAGGAAAGGGACATGAAAACTATCAAATAGTAGGAAAAGTTAAACATCACTTTGATGATAAAGAAATAGCAAATGATTGCTTATTGAAATTATAAATAACATAAAGGAGAGACAAAATAGTGAAATCATTATTTGAAAATTACAAATCAACTATTGTACTTCTAGGATCAATATTACTAGGAGGTATAGTGGGGGCTTATATGGGCCCAAAAGCGGCTATATTCCAGCCAGTTGGGGATTTATTCCTAAACTTCTTATTCATGATATTAGTACCACTAGTATTTTTCAGTGTTACATCAGCTATATCTAATATGGGTGAAATGAAAAGACTTGGTAAAATACTTAAAAATATAGTTATAGTATTTACAATTACTTCTGTTATAGCTGCTATAGTAGGTATAGTAGGTGTATTATTATTCAACCCAACTAAAGGATTAAATCCAGAAATGTTTAGTGATATAATAGCTTCTGCTTCATCAGAAGGACAAGAAAAAGTAAGTTTAGTTCAACAATTAGTAAATACAGTAACAGTTACAGACTTCAAAGATTTATTATCTAAGAGTAATATGTTACAATTAATAATAATGTCTATGCTATTTGGTGTAGCTACAGCAATGGCAGGAGAAAAAGCAAGACCTATAGCAAACTTTGTTCAAGCTGGTTCTGAAGTTATGATGAAAATAGTAAGCTTAATAATGAAGTTCGCTCCAATAGGATTAGGATGCTACTTTGCAGCAGTAATAGGTGATTTAGGACCACAAATACTTTCAGGTTATGCTAGAGTATTCATATTATACTTAATATTAACAGCAGTATACTATTTTGGATTCTACACTTTATACGCATATATTGCAGGTGGAAAAGATGGAATAAAAATATTCTGGTCGAAAGTCGTTCCACCAACTGTTACAGCGTTAGCAACATGTTCAAGTGCAGCATCAATACCTGTAAATATGGATGCATCAAAGAAAATGAATGTACCTGAAGATATAGCAGAGACAGTTATACCTTTAGGAGCGAATGTTCATAAAGATGGATCTGTTATAGGTGGAGTATTAAAAGTAACATTCTTATTTGGACTATTTGGTCAAGATATGACAAGCATATCTGCTATATTAGGAATACTTGCAGTATCATTCTTAGTTGGTGCTGTTATGGGGGCTATACCTGGTGGAGGCTTAATGGGTGAGATGCTAATAATAAGTGTATACGGATTCTCTCCAGAAGCATTACCAATAATAGCTGTTATAAGTACAATAATAGATGCTCCAGCTACAGTATTAAACTCAACTACAAATACTGTATGTTCAATGTTAGTAGCGAGGTTAGTTGAAGGAAAAGAATGGTTAAAAAAACATATATAATAGATTAAAAAGAGTGTTGATGTCAACACTCTTTTTATTTATAAAAAATAGTTAAATTAAATTTTTAATTATATGATAGAGATGATATAATTTATATTATATAAATAATAATTTTTATGGAAATTATATAAACTCATTAGAGCATTAATTATTAAGTAATAGAAATAATTTGACAACAACGAAAACAACGAAAGAGTAAGAAAAAACTCTTTTTAAGGTAGAAAGAGAGGCTATTATGAAATTATTTAAATTGATGGATGGGGTTAATTTTACATCTAATTTATCATTAGAGGAAATAAAAAATATAGATATTAAAGATATAGCATATAATTTCAATAGCTGTGAAGATGAATTTATGTTTGTGGCATTGATAGGAGCAACTGTAGATGGTCATAGCTTTGTAGAAGAAGCTTATAATAGAGGTGTAAGAGTTTTTTTAGTACAAAAAAATATGGAAAATGATAAAAATATTCTATCTTTAAATGAAGATGCAATAAAAATTTATGTTGATAATACTAGAAGAGCTTTATCTAGAATTTCTCATAATTTCTTTTTACACCCGTCAAAAGAATTAAAAATTATAGGGGTTACAGGAACAAAAGGAAAAACAACTATAACAAATTACATTAGTTCTGTTTTGAATAAAGCAGGATTAAATACAGGTGTAATAGGAACTAATGGAGTTTTTTATAATGAAATAGCTGAGGATACAGTTAATACAACACCAGAAAGTTATGAAATTCATAGAATACTTAGAAAGATGCTAGATAGTGGTGTTCAATGTGTAACAATGGAAGTTTCATCTGGTGGAATAATGCATTATAGAGTTGAAGATGTTGATTTTGATGTGGCTATTTTTTCTAATTTATCACCAGACCATATAGGTCCGAAAGAACATCACTCATTTGAACATTACTTAAATTGTAAAGCAAAATTATTTAAAATGACTAAGTTTGCAATTATTAATGTAGATGATAAACATGCAAATGAAATAATTGCAAATTGTGAATGTAATATTGAAACTTTTTCGATTCATGGAAAAGGAGATTTAAATGCTATTAATATAAATCATTCTAAAAAAATTGATTCTTTAGGTGTTACTTTTGACTATAGTAAAGATGGACACATAACAAAATCATGTTTTATCTGTTCTCCAGGAATGTTTAGTGTATATAATGCTTTAGCAGTTATATCTGTTTGTAAATATTTAGGTATTAGTCAAGAAAATATATTAAATGCATTGAAAAGTGTAAAAGTTAAAGGTAGAGTAGAAGTTTTAAACATACTTCCTTATGCCAATATAATAATAGACTATGCTCATAATGGAATTAGTTTAGAAAATATTTTACAAACTCTTAAAAATTATGAATATAATAGATTAATTTGTTTAGTGGGATCTATAGGTGGACGAACGGAAACTAGGAGAAAAGAAGTGGGAGATGTAATAGCTAAAGAATGTGATTTAGCCATATTAACATCATATAATCCTAATTTTGAAGACCCCATGGACATAATAAATGATATATCTAAATCTTTTATAGACTCTTCATGTCATGTTATAAAGATACCAGATAGAGAAGATGCTATAAGAGAAGCTATAAATATTGCTCAAGAAGGTGATATTATAGTTCTAGCAGGAAAAGGACATGAAAATTATCAATTAATACAAGGTAAAAAAATACCTTTTAATGAATCTGAAATTGCAAAGGATGCAGCTAGAAAAGTTTTAGAAAAAAGAAAGCAATTAAGTTAGAACTGATAAATTTATTCATAATAAAAAGTTGGATAGTATGTTATCCAACTTTTTGTTATAAAGTAAGTTTATTTTTATTAAACGTTAAATCTGAAGTTTACAACATCTCCATCTTGCATTACATAGTCTTTACCTTCAAGTCTAACAAGGCCTTTTTCTTTAGCATGAGCTAAAGATCCGCATTCAACTAAATCATTATAATTAACTATTTCAGCTCTGATGAATCCTCTTTCTATATCAGAGTGTATTTTACCAGCAGCTTGAGGAGCTTTAGTTCCTACTTTTATAGTCCAAGCTCTAACTTCTTGAACTCCAGCTGTTAGATAAGACATAAGTCCAAGTAATGAATAAGAAGATTTTATTAATTTATCAAGACCTGATTGTTCAAGTCCTAGTGATTCTAAGAATTCTTTCTTTTCTTCTTCTGATTCAAGTTCTGATATTTCTGCTTCTATTTGTGCACAAACTACAACAACTTCAGCATTTTCAGTTGCAGCAAATTCTCTAACTTTGTTAACATATTCATTATTTTCAGCTTCATCAGCTAAATCATCTTCACAAACATTAGTAGCATATATTACTGGTTTAGAAGTTAATAAATTTAAAGTATTAACAAATTGTTTTTGATCTTCAGTTAAATCCATTGTTCTGACAGATTTGTTATCTTCTAATACTGTTAATATTTCTTTTAAGAATTCAACTTCAGCAGCTATAGACTTATCAGCTTTAGCAGCTTTTGTACTTTTTTGTATTCTTCTTTCTAATATTTCTATATCAGAGAATATTAATTCTAAGTTTATAGTTTCTATATCTCTAAGTGGATTAACACTTCCATCAACGTGAACAACATTAGTATCATCGAAACATCTAACAACGTGAACTATAGCATCAACTTCTCTTATGTGAGATAAGAATTTATTTCCTAAACCTTCACCTTTTGAAGCTCCTCTAACAAGCCCTGCTATATCACAGAATTCTATAGCTGTTGGAACCACTTTTTTACAGTCATACATTTGTCTAAGTACTTCTAATCTTTCATCTGGAACAGAAACAACACCAACGTTTGGCTCTATTGTACAGAAAGGGTAGTTTGCAGATTCTGCACCTGCTTGTGTTATAGCATTAAATAGTGTACTTTTACCTACATTTGGTAATCCTACTATACCTAATTTCATATTGATAATCTTCCTTTCTTATATGAATTTACATATTTGTTGTATTTTAATTATTTTCAATATAATAATAAGCTTATTCGTCTTTATAGACATACATATTGATTATACATCATAATATTAAGGTGTGTAAACCAATTTAATTTAAGTTATTTTATGTAAAAAACAATAATTTTTTAGAATTTTATATTTTATAAAGGATTTAAAGTTTAAATTTAGCATATCCTAATAAAAATTGTTTAAATAAAATAAAATTTACTATTTTAGAAAATAATAAAAACGATATAATTATATAAAAGGAAAATTTATGAATATATATCATTTATTATATATACATTAGTTAACTCATAAGAGGAGGTAAAAATGAAAAATATTAAAACTATAAATTTAGGTAAAGGTATTAATTTAACTTTAATACCAGAAGAAAAATTTAAAACAAACTTAGTAAGTATTTATATACAAAGATTATTAGATAAAGATGAAGTGACGAAAAACGCTCTACTTCCTGCAATAATAAAAAGTGGTAGTGAAAGATATCCAAGTGCAAGAGAGATGACAGCTCATCAAGATGATTTATATGGAGTATCTATAGGGGCAGATGCCAGTAAGAGAGGAGAAACTCAAGTAATAACTTTTAAAATTATAAGTACAGATGAAAAATATTTAGATGAAAAAATATTTAAACCTGTTGTGGAGTTTTTAGATGAAGTAGTAAATCATCCTTTAGTAATAGATGGTGGTTTCAAAGAGGAGTATGTTGAAATAGAAAAGCAAAGTTTGAGGCATAGAATTGAATCAGTAATAAATGATAAAGGTAGATATGCTATAGAACGTGCTCGTGAAGAAATGTTTAAGAATGAAAGATATGGAATAAGTGATTTAGGATATTTAGAAGATATAGATAAAATAACTGCTAAAGATTTATATAAACATTATCAACAAATAATGAAAAATTCTCCTATTGATATAGTTGTAGAAGGGAATTTTGACGAAGAAGAAATAGTAAACATAATCTCAAATGGATTTAATTTTGATAGAGAAGAAATTATAGAAATTCCTAGAGCTGAATTTAATAAGAAAGTTGAAGAAGTAAAAGTTATTGAAGAAGATATGGATATAACTCAAGGAAAATTAGTGATGGGATATAGATGTAATGTAGATTACAAAGATGAGTACAGATACTATTCATTACTTGTTGGTTCGAATGTATTAGGTGGAGGACCTCATTCTAAATTATTTATGAATGTAAGAGAAAAAGAAAGTTTATGCTATTACATTTATTCTTCTATTGAAAAATATAAAACTTCTATGTTTATATCATCTGGTATAGAAAGTGCTAATTATGATAAAACGGTAAAATTAATTAAGGAGCAATTAGAATACTTAAAAGAAGGAAAAATTTCTGATGAAGAGTTATTAAATAGTAAGAGTGCACTTATTAGCTCATTAAAAACAATAAAAGACTCTATTGGAGGAGCATCTGATTTTTACTTCTCACAATCCATGGGTCAAACTAATACAAGTGTGGAAAGAATAATTGAAATAATAGAGAAAATTACGATAGAGGATATAGTAGGAGCTGTTAAGGATATAGAGCTTGATACTATATATTTCTTAAGTAATAGCAAGGAGGCATAATGATGGAAAAGATAGTTAATGACTTATTAAAAGAAGAATTATATTATGAAAAATTAGAAAATGGTTTAGAAGTTTATTTCATGCCTAAAAGAGGATTTACAAAGAAATATGCAGTCCTTGCAACTAATTATGGTTCAAATGATTTAGAGTTTATACCTATAAATGAGAAAGAGAAACTTGTAGTAAATGCAGGTATTGCACATTTCTTAGAACATAAAATGTTTGAGCAACCAGATGGAGGTAATGCTTTTGATAAATTCTCTAAATGGGGAGCAAGTGCCAATGCATTTACTAATTTTACAATGACCGCTTACTTATTCTCAGCAACAGAGAATTTCTATGAGTGTTTAGATCATTTAATAGACTATGTTCAAACACCTTACTTCACAGATGAAAATGTTGAAAAAGAAAAAGGAATAATAGAGCAAGAAATAAAAATGTATAATGACGATCCTGAGTGGAATGTATTCTTTAATGCATTAAAGGCTATGTATGTAAATCATCCGACTAGAATTGATATAGCAGGTACTGTTGATAGCATATATAAAATAACTAAAGAAGAGCTTTATAAGTGCTATAATACTTTCTATAACCCAGCAAATATGATTTTGTTTGTTGTTGGTGATTTAGACCCTGAAGAAGTATTTAAGCATGCTAAAAATGCAAATCACAAAGATATAGAAAAATTACCAGAAGAAATAGTAAGGTTTTACCCAGAAGAGCCAACTAAAGTTAATCAAAAAGAAATAGTAGAGAAATTCCCAATATCAATGCCTATGTTCTCTATATGTTTTAAAGATGATAAAGTAGGTATAAAAGGAAATGAGTTATTAAGATATGAAGTAATAACAGATATATTAAATGACATGTTATTCAAAAAAGGTAGCGCAATATATGAAGATTTATATATGCAAGGCTTAATAACTCCTAGTTTTGGAGCTGGATTCTCATCACAAATTGATTATTCTTATACGTCAATAGGTGGTGAATCAAAAGATCCGCATAAAGTAAAAGAAATAATTATAAGTTATTTAGAAAAGTTTAAAGAAGAAGGATTAGATAAAGAAGCTTTCGAAAGAACTAAAAAGAAACAGATAGGTAACTTCATAAAATACTTTGATTCAGTTACATTTATAGCAAATAACTTTATAACATATAAATTTAAAGGTATAAACTTATTAGATTATGTAGAAGTTATGAAAGATGTAACATTTGAAGAGATTACTGAAAGATTAAAATGCCATTTCAAAGAAGAAAACTGTATAATATCTATAGTAGAACCAATGTAAATTGAATAATAACTATTGAATAAATAAGGATAATTGTGGAATATTTAATTAATAGATGTAATTTAATTAAATTTTACATAAATTATCCTTTTTTATATATTAAAGGGCTAAAAACTATTTGTTTTGTCGATAATTTTTAATCCAAACATTAGCCATTGACCAATGGGTTAATCCATTGGGACATGAAGTAGAGAGTCTACACACTAGCTTAAGTCAAGTGAATTTTTACTTATTTCTTGTAAAATAGTCAATAATAAATTATAATTAAGGGATTCTATTTTTTTATTAATCAGAAACTGGTATAATAAAAATTGAAAGCTAATTATTTAGAGACCAAGGAGGCTATGTTTTATGATTGATATACATTGTCATATTTTACCTGAAGTGGATGATGGTTCAAGAAGCTTAAATGAGTCTATAGAAATGGCTATGATAGCTAAAGAACAGGGCATAAAAAAAATAATCAATACATCTCACTATCATCCAGACTTCAGCTATAAAAAGGGCGAAGAATTACTTAAGGAATTGAATGATTTTAATAATGTACTAAAAGAGAATATGATAGATATAGAAGTTTTAATTGGGAATGAAATTTACTATACACAAGATTTAATAAAGCAAATAGATGAGTTGGATTTCTATACTTTAAATAACAGTAGGTATTTATTAATAGAATTCCCACCGACTAATTTTCCAAAAGACTTATGTAATATAGTATATGAGTTAAAAGAAAGAAGCTATATACCTGTATTTGCTCATGTGGAAAGATACATAGAAGTACAAGAAAATCCAGATTTAATTTATGAAGCCATAAAAGCAGGAGCTATAATACAAGTAAATTCTAATAGTATATTAGGTAAAAGTGGCAAGACAATAGAACAAGTTTGCGATACTTTAATAAAACGTAATATGGTTCATGTAGTTGGATCGGATGCTCATAGAAGTAAAAGAAGAACACCTATATTTTTAGATGCTTATAAACATGTAAGTGATAAATATTCTAAAGATTATGCAGATGACATATTTATAAAAAATAACAATGCAATTGCAAATGATGAAGATATAATGGTGCCAACACCTTATGAATTTGAACCTAAGAAAAAAGGATTTTTAAGTAGATTATTTAAATTATAAGAGGTGTTAAAATGAATAGAGTAGCATTTACTATATTTGGACTAGATATAATGTGGTATGGAGTATTAATGGCTACGGGCATGATACTGTGTGTTTTACTAGCATTAAAAGAAGGTAAAAGAGTAAATATAAGTGAAGATGATATATTAAATTTAGCTATAGTGGCAATACCTTGTGGGTTATTAGGAGCTAGACTTTATTATGTAATATTTAACTGGTCATATTATTCTCAAAACTTATCTGAGATATTAAATTTCAGAGGCGGTGGAATGGCCATTCATGGTGCCTTAATAGGTGGGATTTTAGCAGGATTTGTTTATACTAAGATTAAAAAGATTAATTTCTTCAAGATGGCTGATACTGTTATGATAGGTATACCTCTAGGTCAAGCGATTGGTAGATGGGGTAACTTTATTAATGGAGAGGCTCATGGAGGTCCAACTGACTTACCATGGGGAATAATGGTAGATGGAATAAAAGTTCATCCAACATTTCTTTATGAATCTATATGGGATTTAGGAATATTTATATTCTTATGGTTCTTTAGAAAACATAAAAAATATGAAGGTCAAGTTGCTATTTATTATATAATTTTATATTCTATAGGAAGATTTTTCATAGAAGGTTTGAGAACAGATTCTCTTATGTTTGGACCACTTAGAATGGCTCAAGTTATAAGTTTAGTAGGAATAATACTTTGTGGGATTTTACATAAAATATTATCAAAAAAAGCAGAATAGACAGTAAGAAGAGTAACTCTTAAGGAGAAGAAAAAATGGAATTTAATCATGTATCAGTACTATTAGATGAATGTATTGAAAATTTAAATATAAAAGAAGATGGAGTTTATGTGGACTGCACTATGGGTGGTGCAGGGCACTCTAAAGAAATTGTAAAAAGATTATCGGATAAAGGACTATTTATAGGATTTGATCAAGATAAAAATGCCATAGCAACTGCTAAGGAAAGACTAAGTGAATATTCTGATAGAGTAAAGTTTGTTCACAGTAATTTTGAAAACATAAAAGAAGAATTAGAAAAATTAGGAATTAATAAAATAGATGGTGTACTAGCTGATTTAGGAGTTTCTTCTCATCAGCTTGATGAAGCTGATAGAGGGTTTTCTTATATGCATGATGCACCGCTAGATATGAGAATGGATATTAGACAAAGTTTTTCTGCATATGATGTTGTTAATACTTATAGTGAAGAAGACTTAGCAAGAATCATAAGAGATTATGGTGAAGATAACTGGGCAAAAAGGATAGCTAAGTTTATTGTGGAAGAAAGACAAAATAAACCAATAGAAAATACAGGTGGGCTTGTTGAAGTAATTAAAAAAGCTATACCTAAAAAAGCTAGAATAGATGGACCTCATCCAGCTAAAAGAACCTTCCAAGCTATAAGAATAGAAGTAAATAATGAACTGGGTGTAATTAATAAGATGATAAGAGATGCTGTATCTATGATGAATAAAGGTGGAAGGGTCTGCATAATAACATTCCATTCTTTAGAAGATAGAATAGTAAAAAATGAATTTAAAGAATTATCATTAAGCTGCATATGTCCACCAGCACTTCCTATTTGTCAATGTGATAAAGTATCAGAAGTCAAGGTAATAACAAGAAAGCCAATACTTCCAAGTGATGAAGAAATAGAAATGAACCCAAGAGCTAGAAGCGCTAAATTAAGAGTAGCAGAGAAAAAATAAATATATATAAAAATAATTTTATTGTTGATGTGTACAATTAATATGTATACAATTAACTTAATTAAATTAATAGTAAAAAATCTTATCAAGAGTGATGGAGGGAATAGGCCCAATGAAATCCAGCAACCTATAAATAGATAGGTGCTAAATCCTACTTATGGAAACATAAGAAAGATAAGAGGTGTTCTTAGATTATAAAACTCTTTTATCTTTAATGATAGAAGAGTTTTTTTAATACTAAGATAATTTTTATAAGAAGATTTTTTATATATAGTTTAATATAAAATATATATTAAATTACAGGGGGTAAAAGAATGGCAGATAGAAAATTAGGTTTTAGTACATTACAAATTCATGGGGGGCAAAGTGTAGACAAAACTACAGGATCTAGAGCAGTACCGATTTATCAAACAACATCTTATTGTTTTGATAGCGTTCAACATGGTGCAGATTTATTTGCACTAAAGACACAGGGACATATTTATTCGAGAATATCAAATCCAACAGTAGCGGTATTTGAAGAAAGAATGGCTTTACTTGAAGGGGGAGTAGGAGCTGTAGCATTTTCTTCTGGAATGGGAGCTATTAATGCTGCGATACTTAATATTTTACATGCTGGAGATGAAATAGTTGCTGCACCAACAATATATGGTGGAACTTTTAATCTATTGTCAAATATGCTACCTAAGTTAGGAATAATTACTCATTTTGTAGATCCGGATGATCCAGAAAGTTTTAGACAAGCTATAAACGATAAAACTAGATTAGTTTATGCTGAAACAATAGGTAATCCAGGTATAAATATAATTGATATAGAAAGAATAGCAGAGATTGCTCATGAAGCAAAAATACCATTTATGTTAGATAATACTTTTGGAACGCCTTATCTAGTAAAAGTATTTGATCATGGTGTTGATATAGTTGTCCATTCTGCTACTAAATTTATAGGTGGTCATGGTACTACTTTAGGTGGAGTAGTAGTAGACCGAGGGAAATTTGATTGGATAGGAAGTGGAAAATTTCCATGTCTTACAGAGCCAGACCCATCTTATCATGGATTAAACTATGCTAAAGATGTTGGAGCAGCAGCTTACATCACAAAATTATTAGCTCAGTTTTTAAGAGATACAGGTGCATGCTTAAGTGCACAAAGTGCTTTTCAACTACTTATTGGTCTTGAAACATTATCTTTAAGAATAGAAAAACATATTTTTAATACTAAAAAAATTACTGAATTTTTAAATAATCATCCACAAGTTGCATGGGTAAACTATCCAGGACTTGAAGGAAATAAATATCATGAATTATCTAAAAAATATTTACCAAAAGGACCTGGTTCAATATTTACTTTTGGTATAAAAGGTGGACTAGAAGCTGGAATCAAGTTTATAGAATCATTACAAATATTCTCTCATCTTGCAAATGTAGCAGATGCTAAATCACTTGTAATACATCCATCAAGTACTACTCATGCTCAGTTAAATGAAGAGGAACAGAAATTAGCTGGAGTTACACCAGATATGATAAGAGTATCTGTAGGTATAGAAGATATAGATGATTTACTTTGGGATTTAAATCAGGCATTAGAAAAAGTCTCAGTATAATTTCAGATTAATATATATAAAGATGAACTTGTGAAAAGTTCATCTTTTTAGCATTTTAAATTATATTGATAAGTTTAATAAAGGAAAATTTAAAGAGATGCTTACTTTTATAGTATATCAGAGTCGTTGTCATAAATTTGGCAGTTTTATTTTTAGTATATACACAAAGTATCTGCTATAATTAATTGGGAAAGTAATACAAAAAGGGGGACGTTGAATGGAAGGTTGTCAAGATAGAAGGAATTATTTATTTTCAGATAAAAGCCTTTATAGATTAATTTTACCGCTAATAATAGAGCAGTTACTTTTAGTTACAGTTGGTTTAGTAGATTCTATGATGGTATCAAGTGTAGGAGAGGCGGCAGTATCGGCAGTTTCTCTAGTTGATAGTATAAACATTTTATTAATAAATATCTTTACTGCTCTTGCAACTGGTGGTGCAGTAGTTGCAGGCCAGTATATAGGTCAAAAAAGAGAAGATAGTGCATGCAAGGCAGCAGATCAATTAGTACTTTTTCTCACTGTGAGTTCTATAGTAGTAATGATATTTTGTTATTTATCCAAATATTTTATATTGCATGTTGTATTTGGAAAAATAGAAGCTGATGTTATGTCACATGCTAAAACTTATCTAATGATAATATTTACTTCAATTCCTTTTATTGCTGTTTATAATGGTGGTGCAGCATTATTTCGTGCAATGGGCAATTCAAAGATTACAATGAAAATATCCATTATGATGAATTTAGTGAATTTAACAGGTAATGCTATTTTAATTTATGGATTCAAAATGGGAGTATCTGGAGCAGCAATACCTACTGTATTTTCTAGAATGTTAGCAGCTCTAGTGATTTGTCATTTGATAAAAAACCAAGATTTACAAATTCATTTATCAAAAAAACTATGTAAGAAATTCGATAAAAAATTAATTCAGAAGATACTTTATATTGGGATACCGAATGGTTTAGAAAATGGAATGTTTCAACTTGGTAAAATTATTGTATTAAATTTAATAGCAACTTTTGGTACTGCAGCTATCGCAGCTAACGCAGTTGGTAATTTTATTGCATTATTTCAGATTGTACCGGGAATGGCAATTAGCCAAGCTGCTCTTGTAGTAACATCTCAGTGTATTGGCGCAGGTGATTTTGATCAGACTAAATATTATACAAAAAAATTAATTAAATTATCTACTATCAGTATATTAATAACCGTATTAATTACAACTATTGCTTTACCAACTATAATTAAAGTTTACAGTTTATCTCCATATACAGCTAAGATAACAAAGGCTATTATTTTGTATCATGGAGTAATTGCAGTGTTCATATGGACTATATCTTTTGTATTGCCAAATACATTGAGAGCTTCAAATGATGTGAAATTCTGTATGATAGTTGCTATTTTATCTATGTGGATTTTTAGAATTGGATTTAGTTATGTATTAGGCAGATATATGGGACTTGGAGTAATGGGGGTTTGGATAGCGATGAGTATAGATTGGATTTTTAGATCCATTTGTTTTGTAGCTAGATATAAAGGTGATAAGTGGAAACTTTACCACTTATAGATAATAAATATAAATAATAAGCTCATTATTTTAATAAAATAATGAGCTTATTATTTTGCAAAGTGCTACATAAAGTGGAGTGCCCACGCAGTGGCTTAAGGGAAGCGAATTTTTTATTTTTCAATTATATAAATATTTGAAAATGAAGATTCTTTTTCATTTATCAAAATATTTATAGTATCATATGAGGCATTTTCATTTCCTGAATACGTAGTATTCTTTTCTCTTATAACATAAAGTTTTTTATTAATATCTAAAGAAGAAGCTGTACTGGTTTTTATTATAAATATTCTATCTTCTAAATAAGAATTTATTTCTTTGAATTCATTTTTTATTCCATTAAAAAATATATATTTATTTTCTTCAGTTATTATTTCATAAACACCTTCTTGTAAATTTTCATCATTAATTATATTTAAAATATCGTTGTTACTTAAAGCGCTAATATCTATCTTTGATAAAGAGACTAAATTATATTCTGATTTATTTTGACTACAGCCATAAAAAATCAAAGATGAAAATATTACTATAAGTAAAAGCATGATTTTTTTCATATATTCCTCCAGTTTTATATAATTAAATATTAGTAAATATAAATTAATTAAAGTATAAATTATTTATTTGAATATATAAACATATTAGAAAAATTTAATTTTATGAAAATCAGCAAAATTACAAAATAAATTATAAATTATATGAAAAATTTTGAAATAAATTATATATCTTACTCTTTTATGTATTAATTTTTGTATAAGTATTTAAAGGATGCTAAGGTAATTAAAACAAATATTTTAAGTATGTAAATTTTTGAAATATTTGCTATTAGTGCAAGGGGTGATTTTTTGAAGAAAAAAAATAAGGTAGAAAACATACGGGAATATAAGAGAAGAAAAAAGAATAGAAATAGAAAGAGAAAAATAAAAAAAATATTAAGACCAATTTTATTAATAGTTCCCATATTAGTAATACTTATAATTAATTTGTGTGGAAATGCAATAGTTTCAAATTATAAATATGAAATAAATAACTTGAAGAAAAGTTTAAGAAAAGAAGAAATAGTATTAGATGGATTAAAAATGGAGCAACTAAAATACGATAATATAACAAATATTGAACAAAGCGCAAAAGATGAGTTAGATATGAATTACCCTACAAAAAGTCAAATTAGATATATTGACATGGGAAACTAAAGGGGGAGGTTGTTAATGAAAATAAGGATAAAAAGTAAGAAAAGATTAGTTGTTGTAATGGTATTGGCTTGTAGTTTATTTTTGTGCCTTATAGGTAGAATTGGATATCTACAGTTAGTAAAAGGAGAGTGGTTAAGTACAAAGGCATCAGAACAGCAGACAAGAGAAATTCCTATAGAAGCAAAAAGAGGAACTATTTATGATACTAATATGAAAGAGCTAGCAGTAAGTATAACAAAATATACAGTGTGGTGTAAGCCAGTAGAAGTTAAAGATGCAGAGAAGACATCAAAGGAACTTGCACAAATTATTGACGAAGAATATGAAGATATATATAAAAAGGTAAATAAGAAAAATGTGGCACTAGTTAAAGTTAAAAGATGGATAGATGATGAAACAGCAGATAAAATTACTAAAGCTGGATTATCTGGTATATGGGTAGCAGAAGACAATCAAAGATATTATCCTTATGGAAACTTTGCATCTTATGTATTAGGTCATACATCATCTGATTCAACAGGTGTAGCTGGAATAGAGCTTAAATACGACAGTGTATTGAAGGGTACATCTGGAAAATTGATAGTTAGTACAGATGCAGCAGGAAAAGAAATTCCACAAGGATCAGAGCAGTATTATGAACCTACAACTGGAAATGGATTGGTTCTTACTATAGATGAAGTTATACAGCACTATTGTGAGAAAGCAGCCCAAAGAGCATATGAAAAAAATAATGCAGCAAAGGTAACTATAATAGCTATGGAGCCTAGTACTGGAAATATTTTAGGGATGGTAAATAAGCCGGATTATGATCCTAATAAACCAACAGAGGCAATTTATCCATATTATGAAGAATTGCTAAATGACTGTAAAAACAATGATGAAAAAATGAAAGCTTATTTTTCAATGTGGAGAAATCCAGCTGTAAGTGATACATATGAGCCAGGGTCAACATTTAAACTTATTACATCTGCTGCAGGATTAGAAGAAGGTGTTGTTAAACAAGATGATAAGTTTGTTTGCAAAGGGAGTGTAACGGTAGGAGGACAAAAACTTAAATGTTGGAGATCTTATAATCCTCATGGAGCTGAAACATTTAAGCAAGGAGTACAAAACTCTTGTAACCCTGTGTTTATAGATGTAGGTAACAGACTAGGGGTCTCAAAATTATATGATTACATAGAAGGATTTGGTTTAACTAAAAAGACCGGGATAGACTTACCTGGTGAGGCTTTAGGTGTCATGTATAAGGAAAAAGATGTTGGACCAGTTGAACTTGCTACAATTTCTTTTGGTCAATCTAACTCTCTAACACCTATACAACTAATAACAGCAGTCTCTGCTATAGTAAATGATGGAAATCTGATGCAACCAAGACTAGTAAAAGCTTATACAGATAATAAAGGAAATATAACAGAAGAGGTTGAACCAGTTAAAGTTAGACAGGTAATATCTAAAGAGACTTCTGCACAAATGAGGGAAATTATGGAATCTGTTGTGTCAGAAGGAGGAGGTAAGATAGCATATTTACCAGGATATAGACTTGGTGGAAAAACAGGAACAGCTCAAAAAGTTGTTAATGGTTCATATGCTCAAGGTAAATATGTATGTTCGTTTGTAGGTGTAGCACCAGCTGATGATCCTAAAATAGCCGTTCTTGCTATAGTTGATGAACCAACAGGAGTAGCAGCTTTTGGTAGCCAGACAGGTGGACCTATTATAAAAGAAGTAATGAATAACTGCTTAAAATATTTAGGTGTTGAACCTAGATACACAGAGGAAGAAAAAAAGGAAAATGTTAAAAATAAAGTAGAAGTTCCAGATGTTAGAGGGCTAACTATTGAAGAAGCAACAAAAGTTTTACAAGAAGCAAAATTAGAAGCTAATGTTGATAATGATATTGAAATTAAAGAAGGAACTGTTATAACAGATATGTTCCCAAAACCTGGAATAAGCGTCAATGAAGAATCTTTAATATCATTATACTTCGATAATTAATATTATAGAAACTTATAAATATCTTCAAAAAAAACTTAATATGGTATATAATTATTAAGATAAAATATAAAAGGCAATGTATATTATGCATTGCCTTTTATAAAGATAGTTGTAAAATTTAATATCGATAAGGAGGTTAAGATGGAATATTTAACTATAAAAGAGTTAATACTTGCAAGTAAAGGCAACTTAGTATGTGAATCTAAAGAATTCAGCAAAGTTAATGATGTTGTCATCGATAGTAGAAAAGCGAATAAAGATAATGCTTTTGTTGCCATAGTAGGTGAAAACTTAGACGGACATAATTTCATCAACTTAGCTATAAATCAAGGCTGTAGAACTATTATAAAGAATAAAAATAACAACGTTGACATAGAAAATAAAGAAGTTAATGTAATAGAAGTTGATAATACACAAATAGCTTTTGGTGACATAGCTAGATTTTATAAAGAAAAATTTGAAATACCTTATATTGCTGTTACAGGTAGTGTAGGTAAGACAACTACTAGGGATATGATACATTCTACTATTAGTTCAAAGTATAATGCATTAAAAAATGTAGGTAATTTAAATAACCATTTTGGAGTACCTTTGACTTTATTTAATTTAAACAAAGACCATGAATGTGCAGTAATTGAAATGGGAATGAGCAATTTTAAAGAAATTGAGTATTTAGTCAATATGGTTAATCCGCAAATAGGAGTCATATCTAATATAGGGTATTCACATGTTGAAAATTTAGGTGACAGAAATGGTATTTTCAAAGCTAAAATGGAAATAACTACGAACTTTAATGAAAATTCATTATTAATTGTAAATGGAGATGATGATTGTTTAAAAACTTTAAAAAATCAAAAATTAGTTTATAAGTTAAAAACTTTCGGATTTGAAAAAGATAATGATATATATTGTGAAGATTATGATATGACTGACGATAGTATTACTTTTACTGCGGTAATAAATGGCGATAAAGAAAAATTTTTCATCCCAGCAGTAGGAAAACATAATATATATAATGCCATGAGTGCAATCTTAGTGGGTCTTAATCTTAATATGACAATAGAGGAAATAAAAGACGGTTTAAAAGCATTTGAATGTACAAAAAATAGACTAGACATAATAAAAAAAGATAATATAACAATAATTGATTCAGTTTATAATGCTAGCATAGATTCTATGAATGCTGCATTAAATATATTAGGAAGATACAAAAGTAGAAGAGTAGCAATACTTGGAGATATGTTTGAGATGGGTGAATTTTCAGAATTCGCACATAGACAAGTAGGAAAAACTGCTGTAGAAAATATAGATATATTAGTAGCAATTGGTAAAGATTCTGAGTATATTGTAAAAGAGCTACAACAAAATAATTTTAACTCTAAAAATCTTTATCACTTTGACAATAAAGAAGATGCTATAGAAGATCTAGATAGCATCATAAAAGACGGAGATGTTATATTAGTTAAAGCATCAAGAGGAATGCATTTAGAAAAAATTGTAGAACATCTTAATAAATAGACAAAATATTTAGCGAACCAGGGAGAGGAGTTTATATTATGTTAGGAATAACGCAACTTACTTATACAGCAATAATTGCATTTTTAATAGTAGTAATACTAGGACCAATATTTATACCAATGTTATCAAAATTTAAATTTGGTCAAACGGTTAGAGATGATGGGCCACAGACTCATTTGTTAAAAAATGGAACACCAACTATGGGTGGAGTATTAATGATAATAGCTATCCTTATTACTGGACTTACAAGAGCTCAAATAAATAAAGATTTATTAGTAGGATTAATCTGTATAACAGGATTTGGATTTGTTGGATTTTTAGATGATTTTATAAAGATAAAAATGAAAAGATCATTAGGTCTAAAAGCTTATCAAAAAATTGTCCTTCAATTTGCTATTGCATTTTTCGTTGCTTACTATCAATATTCTGCATCACCAAGTGCAACACAAATAATGATACCTTTTACAGACTACATTATTAACTTAGGATCTTTATATGTTCCAATAATGATGTTTATAATAATAGGAACAGTGAACGCAGTAAACTTAACAGATGGATTAGATGGATTAGCATCAGGTGTAACATTAATAGTATCAATTTTCTTTATGATGCTTGCAATATCAGTTGCAAATAATGATGTGGCAATTTTAGCAGCAGCTACTGGTGGAGCTTGTTTAGGGTTCCTAGGATTTAATTCATATCCAGCTAAAGTATTCATGGGAGATACAGGTTCTATGGCTTTAGGTGGAGCAGTAGTAGCATTTGCTGTATTAACAAACTCTGTTCTATTAATACCAATAGTTGGAGGTATATATTTTGCAGAAGCACTTTCAGTTATAATACAAGTATTATCATTTAAACTAACTGGAAAAAGAGTATTCAAAATGGCACCGATACATCATCATTTTGAACAATGTGGATGGCCAGAAACAAGGGTTGTATTTATATTTTGGATAGCTACTGTAGTACTAGCATGGATAGGGATTATTGCAGTATTCTAATCAATCGGGGGTATAAAGATGAACTTGAAAAATAAGAATGTATTACTAGTTGGTCTTGCTAGAACTGGAGTATCAACAATAAAGTTATTAGATAAGCTAGAAGCAAACATAATAGTAAATGACATAAAGGATGAAGAAAAACTTAAAGATATATTAGAAGAATTAAAAGAAATTAAAAATGCTGAGTATATTTTAGGGTATCATCCAGAAAATGTAGATCATATAGATTTAGCAGTAGTATCTCCAGGAGTTCCATTAGATTTACCTTTTATTTTGAAATTAAAAGAAGAAAATATAGAGATAATAGGAGAAGTCGAATTAGCATATAGGTTATCAAAAAATCCTATATTTGTTGGAATAACAGGAACAAATGGAAAGACTACAACAACATCTTTAGTAGGTGAAATATTTAAAGCAGCAGATAAAGACACATATATAGTTGGAAATATAGGAAATCCAGTTATAGATACAGTAGAAACTACAAATGAAGACTCATATCTTATAACAGAACTTAGTTCTTTCCAATTAGAAAGTATAGTTGACTTTAAACCAAAAGTTGCATCAATATTAAATCTTTCTCCGGACCATTTAAATAGACATCATACTATGGAAAATTATATAAAAGCCAAGGCTAATATATTTAAAAATCAAAATAATAATGATTTTGCCATATTAAATTATGATGATAAACAAGTTAGAGAAATAAGTGATAAGTGTAATGGTCAAATTATTTTCTTCTCAAGAAGAGAAAAACTTGATAAAGGTGTATATTTAGACGAAAATGACAATATAGTTATAGATATAGAAGAGAAAATAGTTTTATTAAATAAAAAAGAATTAAGTTTACCTGGACCGCACAATTTAGAAAATTGTATGGCTGCAATAGCAATGGCTTATGTATGTGAAATTGATTTAGAAATACTAAGACATGTGCTTAAAACATTCAAAGCAGTAGAACATAGATTAGAGTATGTAAGAACTTTACATGATATTATGTTTGTAAATGATTCTAAAGGAACTAATCCAGACTCAACTATTAAAGCAATTCAATCTTATGATAATCCAGTTATATTAATTGCTGGAGGATACAATAAAGACAGTGACTATAACGAGCTATTGGAAATAGGAAAGAAAAATGTTAAAGCATTAGTTTTAATGGGTGAGACTGCACCTCTAATAGAAGAGTGTGCAAAACTTAAAGATTACAAAACTATTATAAGAGTAAATAACATGAAAGAAGCCGTTGAGGCCTCATATAACCTGGCTAGAAAAGGTGATGTAGTTCTTTTATCGCCTGCATGTGCAAGCTGGGATATGTACAAAAGTTTTGAAGTGAGAGGAATAGACTTCAAAGATAATGTTAACAGCTTAAAATAACTCCTTCAAAGCAATTATTGCGGAATGGAGGGTAGTCTATCAGATGCCTAGTAAAATTTTAAAAAAACAAATTAACAAAGGTATGAAGACGGATTTTGACTCAGTGGTATTTTATACCACTATGATATTGGTATTTTTTGGGATCGTCATGGTGTTTAGTGCGAGTTATATTCAAGCTTCATTTAAACATAATGATCCCTATTATTTTTTAAAAAGAGATTTAATTTATGCAACGCTGGGTTTTGCAGGAATGATGTTTCTATCAAATGTTGATTATAGACTTTGGAAGAAATACTCTACACATGTTTGTGTAATAGCCATAATATTTCTAGTTTTAGTTTTAACTCCTCTAGGAATAGAGGCGAATGGGGCAAAAAGATGGCTAGGTGTGGGAGGTGCAACTTTCCAACCATCAGATATAGCAAAATTCGCATGTGTAATAATTACAGCAAAATTAATAGAAATAAGATATGACAAAATAAAATCTTTGACAAAGGGAATTTTACCACTTTTAATTATGCCTGCGGTATTTTTTATATTAATAATGCTTGAACCTAATATGTCAACAGCAGGAACAGTTATACTTGTAGTATTCGTTATGTTGTTTGTTGCAGGTATGAATATGAAGTTTGTTGGAGGAATGGGATTAGCAGGTGTAGGATTATTTGCGGCTTTAGTTTTAGCAGAGCCTTATAGATTGAAACGTATGACGGCATTTTTGGATCCTTTTCAAGATCCACTTGGATCAGGATATCAAGTTATACAAAGTTTGTATGCTCTAGGTTCAGGAGGTCTATTTGGACTTGGGCTTGGAAAGAGTAGACAAAAATACTTTTACATACCAGAACCACAAAATGACTTTATATTTGCAATTATAGGTGAGGAATTAGGTTTAATAGGATGTATACTAGTTATCATGCTATTTATACTATTAGTTTATAGATGTGTAAGAATAGCTTTAAAATGTGAAGATATATTTGGCTGTATGTTAGTTATAGGTATAGGAGCATTAATAGGTATTCAAGCAGCATTAAATATTGCTGTAGCAACATCATCAATGCCTAACACAGGTGTAGCGCTGCCCTTTATAAGCTTTGGAGGTACATCCCTGACCATGCTTATGGGTGAAATAGGAATAGTGTTAAATGTCTCAAAACATGTCAAGATTAATTAACAGGAGATGATAGGATGAAAGTATTACTATCTGGCGGAGGAACAGGAGGTCATGTTTATCCTGCCATAGCAATCGCAAACAAAATAAAAGAAGAAAATCCTGATTGTGAGATATTATTTGTAGGGACAGAAAAAGGTATAGAATCAGAAATTGTTCCTAAGTACGGATATGAATTAAAAACAGTTACAGTACAAGGATTTAGAAGAAAAATAGATCTAGAAAATATAAAAAGAGTATTCAAACTATGTAAGGGATTAGAAGAATCTAGAAGAATTGTTAAGAAATTTAAGCCAGATATAGTAATTGGTACGGGTGGATATGTTAGTGGTCCTGTTCTTTTTAATTCTGCTCTTAACAAAACAGTTACAATAGTTCATGAGCAAAACTCTTTTCCTGGAGTAACCAATAAAATACTATCTAAGGTAGTTACAAGAGTTCTTACAAGTTTTGAAGATTCTCATAAAAGATTCCCAGAAGATAGTAGGGACAAATTAGTACTTACGGGAAATCCAGTTAGAAAAGAAATATTACAAGCGAGGAAGTCAATATCAAGAAGAAAACTTGGAATAAGTGAAGATAAAAAAATGGTTCTTTGCTATGGTGGTAGTGGTGGATCAAGAAAAATAAATGATGCAATGAAGCTTGTAATTAAGAATATGGTTGATGAAGATATAGCATTTATATTTGCAACTGGAAAAGTATATTATGATGAATTTATGGAATCTTTAGGTGATATACAGTTAAAACCTTATCAAAGGGTTATGCCTTATTTAGATAATATGGCAGATGGATTAGCTGCTAGTGATATAGTAATAGGAAGTGCTGGTGCAATATCTTTAGCAGAAATAACTGCTCTTGGTAAGCCATCGATAATAATACCTAAAGCATATACAGCAGAAAACCATCAAGAATACAATGCGAAAAGCATAGAAGCTCAAGGTGCTGGTATTGCTATATTAGAAAAAGAGCTAACTCCTGAAAGACTAAATGAAGTAGTATTTAAATTACTAGGAGATAGAGAGCTTCTAATAGATATGTCAAATGCAAGTAAAGAGGCTGGTAAGCCTCAAGCTATTGATGCTATATATGATGAAATAATGATAGCTTACAATGAAAATAAAAAAATAAAATCATCAAAAAAAGTTAGTAAAGTTGAAGATGTTAAAGATAAAAATAAAGATAAAGATGGTGAAACTGTTATAAAAGAAGAAAAAGATAATAGTGAATCTAAAGAAATAAAAACAATCGGAATAAAGAAAAAGTAACATATACCCCCCTAAACTCATAATATTTAATAAAAAGGGATTTAATATTATGATTAGGGGGGTTCGTTTTGTCTAAATATATAATAGCTGGCGGGAATAAAATACACGGAACCTTAAATATAAAAGGAGCAAAAAACTCCATTTTACCATTGATGGCTGCATCATTATTAAATGAAAGTATAAATATTATTCACAATGTACCACTAATTGCCGATGTCTATACTATGATAGACATATTGAGAAGTATCGGATGTAAAGTCGAGCTTGATGACCATGACTTAATAATCGATAGTTCAATTTTAACATCTAATGAAATAAATGAAGTTTATGTAAAAAAAATGAGATCTTCTATTATTGTTTTAGGAGCAATGATTAGTAGATTAGAACATGTTAAGATATATGAGCCGGGTGGTTGTGCAATAGGTAAAAGGCCTATAGATTTACATCTAAAGTCATTAAGGAGGTTAGGAGTAAAAATAGATGAAGGTGAAATTATAGATTGCCAAAGAAAAGATATAATAGGAAAAGATATAATTTTAGAAACTCCAAGTGTAGGTGCAACAGAAAATATAATTCTAGCTTCAGTAAAAGCAAAAGGGAAAACTAGAATATATAATGCAGCAAAAGAGCCAGAAATTGAAGATTTGCAGAATTATTTAAATAAAATGGGTGCTAGAGTTATCGGTGCTGGAACTGATTTTATAGAAATAGAAGGTGTAAAAAAATTAGATAAAGTAGAGCATACTGTTATTCCTGATAGGATAGCTATTGGAACCTATATGGTGGCTAGTGCTCTTACGGGAGGAACTTTAGAAGTAGATAGAATTATAAGATCTCACATTGATCCAATAAATAATCTTTTGATAAAGTCTGGATGTGATATTAATTATACACAGGAAGGTCTTATTTTAAAAGCTCCACAAAATATAAAATCTTTAAATTTTGTTAAGACTGATATACATCCGAATTTTCCAACAGATATGCAAGCCCAACTTATGTCTTTGATGACACTTGCTGATGGAGAAACTGTATTTTATGAAACTATTTTTGAAAATAGATTTATGCACTGTAGTGAACTTAATAAGATGAGAGCTAAAACAGAAGTTATTAATCCACATGTTTGTCGTATAGAAGGTGTAAAAAAACTATATGGATCAGAAACAAAGTGTCCCGACTTAAGGGGTGGTGCAGCTTTAATTCTAGCAGCATTAGTTGGTGAAGGTGAAAGTATAATAAGTGATATACATCATGTAGAAAGAGGTTACGAAGATATAGAAAAAATTTTAAAAAATTTAGGTGCAGATATAAAAAAAGCTTAAAAGACCTTTTGGTCTCTTAAGCTTTTTTCATATTATATATAAATCGATAATTTATCCAGTTTGATATAAGATATAATTTTTGACTATTTAAATTATAAAGGAGTATATTTTTCAAGAGATTTGATATCATGAGTGGAGAAAATTTTTATTGTAGAAAAATTGTACTTGTTTCTTAGAAAATAAAGTATTTTGATGATAGATAATTTAAAAAAAACAAATTCTTTGCAGGAAATAGATTTAATTTGCTAACTAAAAAATTAAACTTTTGTAGGGATTTAAAGTCATAAGGAAGTATTTAAACTATAAGAAAATTATTAATATATAATAATTTACATGGAAAAACTTGTAGGAGGTATGCACTTGAAAAAAAGAAAGAGAATTAATGTATATAAATTAATAAGAATTTTATTTTTTTCTTTATTGCTAATAATATGCACATGTTTATTTTTGAATAGTGATTTATTTAATATAAAAGAAGTTGTGATAAATAATAATAAAAATATTAGTGGAAAGGAAATTAATAAATTACTAAATATTGATAAAGAAAAAAATATATTTTCTTATGACTTAGAAAAGTTGGAAAAAAAAGTAGAAGGTAATAATTATATAAAAGAGTGTCATATAAAAAGAAAATTACCAAATAAATTAATAGTAGAAATTCAGGAAAAAAACATTATAGGACCCTTATATAACAACAAATCTTATTGTTATATAGATGACAAAGGAAAATTAATTGATGAAAAGAAAGATTTAGAAGATGATTCTTTTATTATTAATGTAGATTATAGTATAAGAAATGGTGAGGTTAAATTTACCAATAATGATAAAAAAGTATTATTAACATTGATTAGTAATTTAAAAGAAGAAAATATACTTAGAAGTTTAAGTACTATTGATTTGAATGATATATCTACAATTAATATGAAATGTAAGAGCGGACTTACTATTAATCTAAACAAAGATGAAAATATAGATGAAAATATAACTAAGTTAAGTCAAGTATTAATAGATTTACGAAATAGAAAGCAAACTTACGGAAGTGTTGACTTCACATGTAGTAGTTATATATTATATAAGCCTTATTCTAAATAAAAATATAAAAAATATTAATATTACAAAATAACTTGAAAGTTATGGATAATTGAAAGTAAAATTATTATGGGAGTTTTATATGAATTATGCCAGGAAAACATTTGTTTATAATGAAATATAATTAATTTATTGAAATTTTTTATAAAATTAGAAAATATGTATTTTCAAATCATTATAATTGAGAGTATAATAATATAGAGAATAGAAAGCTTTTATATTATTTTATTTAAAAAGATATTTATCGATGTTATTTGACAAGACGATAAGGAAAATAACTATATATAAATCTGTATATATGAGATATAAAAGGAAAATAAGTATTTTTGTAGAATAAGATAGTTATATGTTAACAAAAATGCTAAGTAAAATGATATAATCATAATACATAACTATTTAATGCGAAAGATAGGGAGGTTTAGATAATGAGTAATAATAGAATTGACATAGAAACTGACAACAATAATGCCATTATAAAAGTTATTGGTGTCGGTGGCGGTGGAAACAATGCCGTTAACAGAATGATAAGGGAAGAATTAAAAGGAATAGATTTCATTTCAATAAATACTGATAAGCAGGCTTTGTTATCTTCTATGGCGGAAAATCAAGTTCAAATAGGCGAAAAGTTAACTAGAGGATTAGGAGCTGGAGCTAAACCTGAAGTTGGTAAAAAAGCGGCTGAAGAAAGTAGAGAACAAATAGTAAGCTTACTTGAAGGAACGGATATGGTATTTGTTACTGCAGGTATGGGTGGTGGTACTGGAACAGGTGCTGCACCAATAGTAGCAAAGTTAGCTAAAGAAATGGGGATTCTTACAGTTGGTGTTGTAACTAAGCCTTTTGGTTTTGAAGGTAAAGTAAGAATGAAAAATGCTGAAGAAGGTATAAAAGAACTAAAAGCTAGTGTAGATACATTAATAACTATACCTAACGATAGATTATTACAAATAGTACAAAAAAATACTTCTATGGTAGATGCATTTTCTATTGCAGATAATGTATTAAAACAAGGTATACAATCAATATCTGACTTAATCAAAATGCCAGGTCTTATAAACTTAGACTTTGCCGATGTAACTTCTATAATGAAGGACAAAGGTTTAGCACATATGGGAATAGGTATAGCTAGTGGAGAAAATAGAGCTATAGATGCTGCTAAAGAAGCTATACAATCACCTCTTCTTGAAACTTCTATAAAAGGAGCTAAAGGAGTATTACTTAATGTTGCTGGTGGTGGTAATTTAACATTATTTGAAGCTAATGCAGCATCAAGTTTAGTAACAGAATCATGTGATCCAGAAGCTAACATAATATTTGGTACTTCTATAAGAGAAGATTTAGGAGAAGAAATAGCAATAACTGTTATAGCAACAGGATTTGAAACTAATCCATCACAAGGATTTGAAGATTCTTTTAAAAATAGAGGAATGAATAGACCTTCTGAAACAATAAGTAAAAAAGTTGAAGAAGAAGTAGCTGTTACTAGAGAAGAAAAAGTACAAGAAAAAGTAGAAGCTAAAAATACTCATACATCTCATATGAATGATATGGATGATGATTTACCTCCTATACCAGTTTTCTTAAGAAGAAATAGAAAATAACATATTTATATAAAAGATGAGAAGCTTTGGCTTCTTATTTTTTGTTATAATACTAAATTGTTACGCATATTATAAATTATAAAGAAGTAGATGTAATTACGCCAAAATAGTTTTAATAACTATTTTTTATACTGCTTAAAAAAGTTATATATTACTATTAAAAAAAAGAAAAGAAAGAATCTTTTCTTTTTTTGTGTTTTTTTATAATAAACTTATTCTTATTCGACTGTCAAAACTGACATATTATTTTTTTTTACTGACTTATAATATATACATGAAAAGGGGGGAAGTAGTTAATGTATCTAGATATATACATTATTGAAAACCTACTAATAAATTATATTATTATAAGCTGTACTTCTATACTTGTAAAAAATACGAATAGTTTTATAAGGAAAATAATGGGATCGATCATAGGAACTATTTATTCAGTAATATATCTGTTTCCAAAGATGCATTTTTTGTACACACTACCCTCGAAAGTAATTTTTATTACAATTATAGGACTTATCTCTTTCGTTTACATAGATAAAAGAGATTTATTAAAGATACTGACTAGTTTTTTATTAGTTAATATTTTTGTTTGTGGAAGTACATATTTTATAATTTATTTTACGGGGATAAGTGACTTGAAAATTTCATTTATAATAATATGCGCATATATAAGTTGCAAGTTATTAAAGAAAATATATTCGGATATTACATTAATTAATCATATTAAGGAGTTTACAAAGGAGATTACAATAAGTTTACTGGGAGAAGAATTAAAGTGTGTAGCTCTTTTAGATAGTGGAAATTTATTAAAAGATCCAATAAGTAAAAGTGATGTGGTTATGGTAAATTCTTATATTTTGAAAAAATATTTGCCTGCAAATTGTAATTATGAAAATGTAGATATCCTTTTAGCAGAAAAAATTATTAACAACTTAAGTGAGGATATATCATCTCGGGTAAGGTTAATACCTTATAATCATGCTACTAGCAGTAAAACAAGTATGGTATTAGGGATTAAGGCTGACTATATACTTATAGATAATAAGAAAATAGGCAATATTGTACTTGGTATATCAAATTTCACTGATGAAAATTATAATGCCATATTAAATCCAAGTATACTTTATTAGTTCTAAAAATGGGGAGGGTTATAATTGAAATTAACAATAATGAAAATTAAATTAAAAGTTAGTTCGTGGTTACTAAACGTAGGTGCAAAATTAGGGATAATTAAGACTAATGGTATGTATTATATGGGTGGTGTAAATATATTGCCTCCACCATTGAAACCTGAAGATGAGAAGTTACTGATTGATAGGTTGGAAAAAGATGAAAGTGTAAAATCAATATTAATAGAGAGAAATTTAAGATTAGTAGTATATATTTCAAGAAAGTTTGAAAATACAGGCATAGATGTGGAAGATTTAATATCAATTGGAACTATTGGGCTTATAAAGGCAGTTAATACTTTTAAATCTAATAAAAATATAAAACTAGCTACTTATGCATCTAGATGTATAGAAAATGAAATATTAATGTATCTTCGAAAAAATAATAAGAAAAAGGTGGAAGTATCCTTTGATGAACCACTAAATACAGATTTAGATGGAAATGAGTTATTATTATCAGATGTGTTAGGAACAGAAAATGATGAGATATATAAGATAATTGAAGAGGAAATAGATAAAAATTTATTATTTATGGCTTTGGACAAATTATCAGATAGAGAAAAGCAAATTATGGAATTAAGATTTGGACTAACAACTAGAGGAAATGAAAAAACACAAAAGGAAGTGGCTAATATCCTTGGTATATCTCAATCCTATATTTCTAGATTAGAAAAGAAAATTATTAGTAGGTTAAAAAAGGAAATGAAAAAATTTGTATAAGTTAAATAATATCTCAATGAAAGTATAAAAATATATGATATGTAAATAATTTCATATAAATAATCTTTTAAGAGAGGACTGAAACTTATGCAAATTAATAAGGTTGAAATCTGCGGTGTTAATACATCAGAACTGCCAGTTCTTAAAAATAATCAGATGATGGAATTACTAGTAAAAATAAAGGCAGGTGATGAGGAGGCTAGACAGCAGTTTGTTAGAGGAAATTTAAGATTAGTTCTAAGTATTATTCAGAAATTTAACAATAGAGGAGAAAACATTGACGACTTATTTCAAATTGGGTGTATCGGTCTTATAAAAGCTATTGATAATTTTGATTTAAGTCAAAATGTAAGATTTTCAACTTATGCAGTTCCTATGATAATAGGTGAAATAAGAAGATATTTAAGAGACAATAATCCTATTAGAGTAAGTAGATCTTTAAAAGATATTGCTTATAAGGCTCTTCAAGTGAGAGAAAAATTAATTAGAAATAATTCAAAGGAACCTACGGTTTCAGAAATAGCAAAAGAATTAGAGCTGGATGTAGAATCAGTTGTTATGGCACTAGATGCAATACAAGATCCAATATCTTTATATGATCCAGTATATCAAGATAATGGTGATGCTATATTTGTTTTAGATCAAGTACAAGATAAAAAAGATACAGATGAACATTGGCTTCAAGAAATAGCTCTGAAAGAAGCAATTAAAAAACTGAATAGTAGAGAAAAACTTGTTCTAGATTTGAGATTTTACAAGGGGCGTACTCAAATAGAAGTAGCAGATGAAATAGGTATATCTCAAGCTCAGGTTTCACGTATAGAAAAGAATGCTCTAAAAAATATGAGAAAATATATTTAATTTTGCATTTAGAAAAAATCCTTAGTATAAGAATACTAAGGATTTTTTCGCATAAAAATATTAAGAGTATATTTTTTTTGTATTTTTAAGGAGGATGTTATAATATGATAAGAGTATCTGATATAATGGATAAAGAAATAATCAATGTGAAAAATGGAAAGAGAATGGGATTTATCACAGATATAGACATAGATATAAATGAAGGTAGAGTTCTATCTTTTTCTACAACTGGAGACGGTGGAGGAGGATTTTTCTCTAGAGGAATTGATATGGATGTGATATTTTGGAATGATATACTTAAAATAGGTTGCGACACAATAATAGTGAATATAGGTTCTGAAAAGAGATTAGACATTGATGAGATAAGATAAAATTATAAATTTATATAAACTAAGGAGGAAGAATATGCAATGTCCTTATTGTAATTATAAAGAATCTAAAGTTGTAGATTCAAGACATACAGATAGTAAATCTATTAGGAGAAGAAGAGAATGTGAAGCTTGCAAAAAAAGATTCACAACTTATGAAACAATAGAAACAACACCAGTTATGGTAGTAAAGAAAGATAATACTAGAGAATACTTTGATAGAGAAAAAATAAAAAATGGTATTATTAAATCTTGTGAAAAAAGACCTGTATCAGTTGATCAGATTGAAGATGTAGTATCTTATATTGAAAATGAAATTAACAAAAATTATATGACTGAGGTGGAAGCAAGATTAATTGGAGAAATGATAATGGACAAACTAAAAGATATTGATGAAGTATCTTATGTTAGATTTGCTTCAGTTTATAGACAATTTAAAGACATTAATACTTTTGTAAATGAGTTAAAAACAATATTGATGGAAAAGGATAAATAAGAAATGGAAGACTACATAAAGATAGATAGAATAAATAAAGAGATAGATTTCGTAAATTTAGTTATGACAACTACTAATATTGATGCAAAAAATGAAAATGATTTATTTAAAACTTTTAAAGAAGATGAGTTTAAATTAACAAACTTAACTAGAAATTCACAAATTCATTCAAGTATAATAAATAAAATAGACATAGAAAATATAGGACAAAGAATTGACGGAGATGCTTTAATTACAAATGTTAAAGAAGTGCCTCTATTAATTTTAACAGCAGACTGTGTTCCTGTTGTAATTATAGATTCTAAAAATAAAGCTATAGGTGCTGTCCATGCTGGGTGGAGAGGTACTTATGATAGGATAGTAAAAAAAACAATAGAAGAAATGATTAAAAATTATAATACTAATCCAGAAGATTTAGTATGTGTAATAGGTCCATCTATTGGTCCTTGTTGTTATGAAGTATCTAAAGATCTTGTTGAAAAATTTAACACAAATTTAGCAAATCATGCAGGAAAATTCGATATAATAAAAAATAACAAATATTATTTAGATTTATGGAAGATTAATGAACTTACGTTAAAAGATTGTAAAGTTAAAGAGGAAAATATAATTAATCTTCAAATTTGTACTAATTGTAATCATGAAAAATTTTATTCTTATAGAAAGCACAATAAAACTCAAAAGAGAATAGGAACCATGATACAAATTAGATAGGGAGGAATAATGATGAAGACAAAGATTCTTGTAATTGATGATGAAGAACATATAGTAGAGTTATTACAATTTAACCTAGAAACATCAGATTATATTGTAGACTATTCTTATGATGGCTTTGATGGTTTCTTGAAAGCAAAAGAGATGAAACCTAACTTAATACTTTTAGATTGGATGTTACCTAATATAAGTGGTATTGATGTTTTGAAAAAAATAAGACAAGATAAAGATTTGAAGAATACGCCTATTATTATGCTTACAGCAAAGAATATGGAAAGTGATAAAGTAGAAGGTTTAGTAGGTGGAGCAGATGACTATATTACAAAACCATTTAGCATAAAGGAGTTGTTGGCAAGAATCAGTTCAGTTTTAAGAAGATATAATATGAATGCATCTAGAGAAGAAGAAATTTTAACTGTAAAAGATGTGAAATTAGATCTTATAAAACATGAAGTTACCCAAAATGGGAAAAAATTAGACTTAACGTTAAAAGAATTTGATTTGTTAAAAATATTACTTCAAAATAAAGGAAAAGTTTTGTCTAGAAACTTTTTATTAGATAAAATATGGGGATACGAGTTTTATGGAGAGACAAGAACTGTAGACGTTCATATAAGATATTTAAGAAAGAAAATAGAAAGACCAGATAGTAATGAAAAATATATTGAAACTATTAGAGGTATAGGATATAAAATAGAGTAATGATTGGAGATTAAGATATGGAACCTGTTAGTAGTATTTACTTTTTTATCATGCTAGCAGCAGCTAGTATAGCAATATTACTATTTAGATATACAGTAACTTTAAGAAGATTTTTAAATAGTTTCATAAAAATATCTAATAAAGTTAGTAATAAAGAATTTCATAGCAGATTACAAACATCAGCTAGAGGTGAGTTAGGAGAACTTAGTAGGAATTTTAATTTTATGATGGAAACTATGGAAAATACTATTGAAGAAGTTGAATATAAGCATCTTCAGTTGACATCAGTTTTAAAAAGTATATCTCATGGGATATTGGTAATAGACATATACGGGAATATTATTTTAATAAATGATGAAGCTAGAAATATAATAAAGAGTAAAACTAGAGGAAATGAAGAAGGCAAAAATATTAAACAAGTTATAAATGTAGAGGCAATTTTAAAAGAAGTTGAAAGATATGTAGGAAGTAAAGAAAGTGAAAATAGCAATTTAACATTAGAAGATGAGACTGTTTATAAAATAAAGATAGATCCTGTATATCTACAAAATTCTAAAAATGCTATTATAGGTTCTATTATTAATATTGAAAATATAACAGAAATAGTTAAATTAGAAAATATGCGTAAAGATTTTGTTGCTAATGTTAGCCACGAATTAAAAACACCTCTAACTTCAATTAATGGATTTGTAGAAACATTAATAATGAATGAAAATATAGATATAGATAAAAGGAATAGATTTTTAGCTATAATAAAAAAAGAGTCAGATAGATTGAAGAGATTAATAGAGGATATATTACTACTTTCTTCGATTGAAAATAAAAATAATTTAGTAACTGAAAATATTTTACTATACGATGTTTTTAAAGAAGTTTATGAAATGATAAATTATATTGCAAAAGAAAAAGATATAATTATATCCTATAACTTTGAAGATGAAAAAATCGTAGTAGAAGCATACGGAGATTACCTTAAGCAAATGTTCTTAAATTTAATTGATAATGCAGTTAAATATACTCCAGCAGGTGGAGAGGTAATAATAAATCAATATACAAAATATGATGAGATATTTATAGAAGTTATAGATAATGGTATTGGTATACCTAAAGAAGATATAGATAAAATATTCCAAAGATTTTATAGAGTAGATAAAGCAAGAAGTAGATCTGTAGGAGGTACAGGATTAGGTCTTGCTATAACTAAGCACATAGTGAACTCTTTAAAAGGAAGAATCTGCGTAGAAAGTGAATTCAAAAAGGGTAGTAAGTTCATAGTCGCATTACCGAAAAAAATTTCCTAGATTAATAGGAAATTTTTTTTTGTTTTTGCACAAACTAAATTTATGAAATTTTAATTAAAGAATTAAAGTTTAACTATAGAAACTATTAGGAGGATTTAGATTTATGAACGATAGCCAAATAAATGATGCTCTATTTAGACATGCTTTTATAGCAGCTATGATAATTGGTACTTTGTGCAGATTTTTCTTATTAAGAGTTAAAGATAATCAATACCCTACAACACCGCAGGACTACATAGAGCAGATAATTATTGCATCTCTCTCTGCTTCACTTGGAGCTGTAGCTTTTCCTGCACTTATAGATAAAGAATTTTCAGCTTTGACATTTTTAGCAGTAGGCATACAACAATTTCAAGGTCTGGCACAACAAGAAAAAATAACCTTAGAAAATACAGATGCAGAGGAATTAGTGAGTAAAGGAGAGCCATATATTGATGTAATAGCTAACACATATGAAGTGAGAAGTTATGTAAGTCTATTTTCAGCATTAATTGCTTCCATAACGTACATTTATATAGCTAGAAAATATGATGCTGATGCTTTGATTTGCACTACTTTTGCTACACTTGGAGGTATTATAGTAGCTCTTATATTTAGAAGAATATTAAGACGAAGTAGTATAAAAGATGTTGCAGATATTTATCCTGCTAAAATTTCATTTGATGGCCCCATATTAAAAGTAAATGATATAGTTATGACCAATATCGGTCTAAAAGATACTAGAAAAAAATACTTAGAAAAAGGAATAGCTATTGAAATAGTACCTAAAGATATGTCTAGTTTTGGAATAATAAATGATATTGGAGAACAAAGAGCTATTATGCATAATATTTATTTACATATGGGAATAGATAAAGATGTTGATGAGACGGATATAAAAACAATTGCAAGAACTAATTTAGATAGAAAGTCAGTGGTAATAGTTACAATTCCTTTATTAAGGGATGAAGTAAAACTTATTCAAGTTGCAGAAAGTGCACCTATATTAGATACAGCAAAAGGAAAACAAAGTGCATATAAGAAAAAACCTGTATTTTTTAAATAAGTGATTAAAAGAGGTGGTTAAATGGATAAAATATTTTTTATAGGAATTATAATAGGAGTTGTTTCAAGATTAATAATGTTAAATCTAGATCAAAAGCAATATCCAACACAGCCTAATATATTAGTATCACAAATTGTACTTGCTTTTGTTGCATCATCCTTAGGTGCATTATTAATACCTGCTCTTATGAGTAGATCTTATACATCTATTACTTTTTTATCCTTAGCAGCAGAGCAATTTAGACAAGTAAGAAGTAATAGGAGAGATACTTTAGAAAGTTTAGAAGGTACACAGTTAGTTACAAGAGGAAATTCTTTTATAGAAGAAGTATGTAGAACTTATGAAATAAGAAACTATATGTGTATTGTAACTTCATTTCTAACTGTTACAGTTTTTTATATATTGATAGGTGAATTTAATATGACTGATAATCCAGCCATATTAATAAGTACTATAAGTGGTATTGTAACTGCTCTTGTATTTAGAAAACTTTTATCAAGACAAAGTATAGGAGATATAGCAGAAGTATCAATAGTAGATATTAAATTTGTTGATGAAACTATATTACAAGTAGGTAGTTTAAAAGGAATAACAAATATAGGTTTAAAAAAAGATAGAGATAGATACTTAAAAGAAGGTGTGGGAATAGAAATAAGACCTAAAAATAATAGTTATACCAATGCCGGAATACTTAATCATCCTGGTCAAAGACAAGCTATTTGTTATAATCTTTATTCAAGAATGGGTGTATTGAGAGAGGTAAATGAACCAGCTTTTTCTCCTCTGCCAAGAAAAGATCCAAATACACAATGTATTTTGATGGCTTTTATTCCTATGGTAAAAGATGAGAGAAAGATAATTGAAGCTGTGAAATCATGTCCTATACTTGCAAGTGCAAGAGGTAAAAATTTAGCTTTAAAAAATATGAGTATATTAGGAAAGGAAAATGAGTAAATGGGAAAAGATGTGGGTATTAATTCATATACACTAGCAGTAATAACAACTGACAAGAACATGAATACAGTAGGTGGATGTCCTATATTTTATGCAAATGATGATGATGACCTACAAAATAAAGCAATGCTAATGGCAAAATGTGTAGACGGTATGGTGCATCAAATCTCTGATGAAGTTCTAATAGTGGTAAGACATTAAGGTACCTAAAGGGTGCCTTTTTGTATATAAATCTAATTTAGAGTGGATACAAGTTGACTAATTTTTTTAAATCATGTATGATAAGATGATGTATTTACATCTATAATTAGATAATACATTTAATTGGAAAAGTGGTGAATCATAATATGGAAGTTAATGTAAAAAATATAAATAATTTAATTAGTAAGGTTTATAAAGATAGCATAGCTGACGAATTAGGAATAGAAGTAGGAGATATACTTTTATCCGTAAATAATGAAAGAGTTGAAGATATAATTCAATACAAATTTTTAATAAGTGATGAATATATCGAACTTGAAATTCAAAAGCCAAATGGCAGAATTTACTTATATGAAATTGAAAAAGATTACGACGAAGAATTAGGAATAGAATTTACTAACCCAATAATAGATAAAGCTAAAAGTTGTAGAAATAAATGTGTATTTTGTTTTATAGATCAACTTCCTAAAGGAATGAGAGAGACTCTTTATTTTAAAGATGATGACTCAAGATTATCTTTTTTACAAGGTAACTTTGTTACTTTAACTAATATGAGCGAAGATGATATAAACAATATAATAAGATATAGGATTAGTCCTATAAATATTTCTGTACATACGACAAATCCTGAATTAAGAAGAAAAATGATTAATAATAAATTTGCAGGAAAATTAATTGATATAATGAGAAGATTAGCAGATGCAGGAATAGAAATGAATGCTCAGATAGTATTATGTCCAGGATATAATGACAAAGAGGAATTAGAAAGAACACTAGAAGATTTAGCTAGTCTTAGTCCTTATGTTCATAGTGCGGCAATAGTTCCAGTAGGAATTACTAGGTATAGAAACAATCTTGCTAAGCTTGAAATATTTGACGAAAATAGTGCAGGTGAAACTATTGACCAAGTTCATAAGCTTCAAGAAAAATATCTTAAGGAATTAAATACTAGATTTGCATTTTTATCTGATGAGTTTTATATTATTGCAAAAAGGCCATTATTAAAATATGATGAGTATGAGGGATTTGTTCAATTTGAAGACGGTGTTGGTATGATAACTAAAATGGGAACAGAAATTGTTAATTATCTAGATACTATTACAGGGGAAAGATTAGACAAAACAAAAAAAGTTTCTATAGCAACAGGAAAATCTGCATATGAATTTATGTTCCATATGGCTAATCGAATAATGGAGAAGTTTAAAAATATTGAAATTAATGTATATAGAATAAAAAATAACTTCTTTGGTGAAACAATAACCGTAAGTGGTCTTTTAACAGCTAGTGATTTAATTGACCAATTAAAAGATGAAGACTTAGGAGAGACTTTATATATAACTAGGTCTATGCTGAAAGCAGATGAAGAAATTTTCTTAGATAATATGACGTTAAAAGAATTAGAGGAAAAGTTAAACATTGAAGTTGTACCATGTAAAAATGAAGGAATAGATGTGGTAGACAAACTAACTAAATAGGAAGGAGAATTAATATGGATAATAGACCCATAGTTGCAGTAGTAGGAAGACCAAATGTTGGCAAATCTACTCTATTTAATAAATTAGCAGGAAAAAGAATATCGATAGTAGAAGACACTCCAGGTGTTACTAGAGATAGAATTTTTACAGAAGTAGAATGGTTAAATAAATATTTTACCTTAATAGATACAGGGGGAATTGAACCTGAAAATGATGACATAATATTAACTCAAATGAGAAATCAAGCAATGCTTGCTATGGATATGGCTCATGTAATAGTATTTGTTGTTGATGGTAAAAGTGGTATAACTTCTGCAGATAGAGAAGTAGGATTAATGTTAAGAAAAACTAATAAGCCAGTAATATTAGCAGTTAATAAAATCGATAATATGAATTTAGTTGATAATATTTACGATTTTTATGAATTAGGATTAGGAGAGCCTTATCCAATATCAAGTGCTAACAGTATGGGACTTGGAGATTTATTAGATGAAATAGTTGAGAATTTTCCAGAAGGATTAAATACAGAGTATAACGAAGATATAATAAGAGTTGCTATAACAGGGAAACCTAATGCAGGTAAGAGTTCAATACTTAATAAAATATTAGGAGAAGATAGAGTTATAGTAAGTCCAATTGCAGGAACTACTAGAGATGCAGTTGATACATATTTCGAAAAAGGAGATCAACAATATCTTTTAATAGATACGGCAGGAATTAGAAGAAAAAGTAAAGTATACGAAAGAGTTGAAAAATTCTCTGTACTTAGATCTATGAGTGCAGTTTCTAGAGCAGATGTTGTATTAATAGTTATAGATGCTACTCAAGGTGTCACAGAACAAGATACAAAAGTTGCCGGTATAGCACATGAAGAAGGAAAAGGATGTATATTTGTAGTAAATAAATGGGACTTAGTAGAAAAAGATAATAAAACATTAGGAAACTATACTAATGAAATAAGAGACATGTTCCCATTCATGAACTATGCACCAATATTATTCGTATCAGCAGTAACCAACCAAAGAATGAATAAAATATTAGATACTGTAGATAAAGTAGCAGCAGAACATTCTAAACGTATAAGTACTTCACAATTAAATGATGTTATAGGGGAAGCTGTTATGCTTAATCAACCACCATCAGACAAAGGTAAGAGACTTAAAATTTACTACGGTGCTCAAACAGGAGTTAAACCACCTAAAATTACTTTATATATAAATAGTAAGGATTTAACTCACTTCTCTTATCAAAGATACTTAGAAAATAAAATAAGAGAAAACTTCGGATTTGAAGGAACATCAATGCAATTTGAATATAAGGAAAAGGATAGAAAGAGATAAAATCTTTAGGGGGCTAATATGTTAACTTATTTAATTATAATTATAATTGCCTATTTACTTGGTAATATATCAACTTCTTATATAGTAGCTAAAAAACTTGCTGGAGTTGATATAAGAACTCAAGGTTCTGGTAATGCTGGCTCTACAAATGTTTTAAGAACACTTGGTAAAAAAGCAGGAGCATTTACTTTTGTGGGTGATGTCTTAAAAGGTTTTATAGCGGTATGGATTGCTAAAATAATTGCATATGTATTACATATTGATGTTACTATATGTGCTTACTTAGCTGTAGTAGCTGTAGTACTTGGACATAACTACCCTGTTTTTCTTGGATTTAAAGGGGGCAAAGGAGTAGCAACTTCTTTAGGTTCTATGCTTGCTATGAATCCAGTAACAGCATTAACTTGTTTAGGTTTTTTTATTATAATAGTGGCATTAACTAAATATGTATCTTTAGGCTCAATACTTGGTATTGGATTATCACCAATTTTAATGATAATAAACCATAATTTAAAGGGAGTATGGGTAACCTTATTTTTAACAATATCAGTTGCTTATACTCATAAAGAAAATATTAAAAGGCTTTTAAATGGTACTGAAAGAAAAATTGGAGAAAAGAAAAACTAAATTACTATATTAGGTGGTGTTTTTATGGAAAAAATGTGTGTTATAGGTGCTGGAAGTTGGGGGAGTGCACTTGCACTTAGCCTTTATAAAAATGGGCACGATGTACATATGTGGACAAGGGATGTAGAGCAAGTTGAGGAAATCAATGATACCAGAGAAAATAGTAAATTCTTACCAGGAACAATTTTCCCAGATGATTTAATTGTCTCTAATCACTTAGAAGAAGTAATTAAAAATAGTAAAATAGTTGTACTTGCTGTACCATCTCAAGCTGTGAGAAGTGTATGTAGACAAATTAAGTCATTTATAAACAATAATCAGATAATAGTAGATGTTGCTAAAGGGCTTGAAAAAGGAACGGGACTTAGATTATCTGAAGTTGTTAAAGAAGAATTACCAGATAATCCTTATGTAACTTTATCAGGGCCATCTCATGCAGAAGAAGTATCTAAGTTTATGCCAACAACACTAGTTGCAGCATGTGAAGATATAAAATATGCAGAAGAGGTGCAAGATGCATTTATGAGTCCATCTTTAAGGGTTTATACTAATCCTGATATAGTAGGAGTAGAACTTGGTGGTGCATTAAAAAATATAATTGCATTTGGTGCAGGAATGTGTGATGGTCTTGGATATGGAGATAATACTAAAGCTGCACTTATGACAAGAGGTATAAGCGAAATCGGAAGACTTGGGGTAGCAATGGGAGCTAATGTTAATACATTTACAGGTCTTGCTGGGATTGGTGATTTAATTGTTACTTGTACAAGTATGCATAGTAGAAATCGAAGAGCAGGTATATTAATGGGACAAGGAAAAAGTCTTAAAGAAACATTAGAGGAAGTACAAATGGTAGTAGAAGGAATAACAGCTACTGAAGTTGCATATAAAGTATCAAGAGAATTAAATATTGATATGCCTATTACAGAAGCTATATATTCAGTTTTATATAAAGGTGCTAATCCTAATGAAGCAGTATTAGAACTTATGACAAGATCTAAAAAACATGAGATGGAAGAGACGGTTAATAACGGATTATTCCAAAACTGATTTTTATTTAATAAGGACAAATATATATGAATAAAAGATTCCCTCCTGAAATATAATTAATTAAGAAATTATATGCAGGAGGGAATTATTATGAACAATATATATGAAGACATTGCAAAAAGAACTCAAGGCGACATATATATAGGGGTTGTTGGGCCTGTAAGAACAGGAAAGTCAACTTTTATAAGACGATTTATGGAAACTCTTGTGTTGCCTAATATAGAAAATGACTTCAAAAGAGAAAGAACAAAAGATGAGATACCTCAAAGTGGTTCTGGTAAAACCATAATGACAGTAGAGCCTAAATTTGTTCCGGCTGATGGCGTTGAAATAAAAATTAAAGATACTGTATCTCTAAAAGTTAGAATGGTAGACTGCGTAGGATACATAGTTGATGGAGCACTAGGTCATGAAGAAGATGGAAAACAAAGGCTAGTATCTACACCATGGTCAAAAGAAGCTATGAGTTTTGAAAAGGCGGCAGAAATAGGAACTAAAAAAGTTATAAAGGATCATTCAACAATAGGAATTGTTATTATAACAGATGGTTCTGTCACAGGTATAGATAGAAGTAATTATGTAATACCAGAAGAAAGAGTAATAAGAGAATTGAAAACTTTGAAGAAACCATTTGCTGTTGTTTTGAATACAAAACATCCAAAGAGTGAAGATACAAAATATCTAAGAAAAGACTTAGAAGAAAAATATCAAGTTCCAGTAATACCTATTGATGTTGATAAAATGGATGAAAATGATATTGAAGAAGTAATGGAAACTGTATTATATGATTTTCCTCTAGCTGAAATAAGAATAAATTTACCAGATTGGGTTGAAGGTTTAGCTAATAATCACTGGATTAAGACAAATATCATAAATACTCTAAAAGAAGGTATAGCCTCTATTAATAAAATTAGAGATATTAATGATGTTATCGAAGGATTTAATAACCTGCCATTTTTAGAAGAATGTGAAGTAGATGATGTCAGCCTAGGAGAAGGCATTATTAATATTGATTTATGTACAAAACAAGAGTTATTCTATGAAATATTAGAAGAACAAAGTGGATTTAAGATTGAAGGAGATTGTCAATTACTTAATTTACTTACTAAATTATCTAGAATTAAAAATGAATATGATAAGGTAGAAAGTGCTCTATATGATGCTAGAACCTTAGGTTATGGAGTAGTATCACCATCATTAGATGAACTTACTTTAGAACAACCAGAGAAGTTTAAGCAAGGAAAACAATATGGAATTAAGTTAAAAGCTAATGCACCTTCTCTTCATATAATAAAAGCTGATGTATCAACGGAAGTATTTCCAATAATGGGTAATCAGAATCAAGGAGATGAAATGATTCAAACTCTTCTTGAAGAATTTGAAAATAATCCAGATGCTCTTATGGAGCAAAATATGTTTGGTAAATCCCTAAATGATTTAGTAAAAGAACAACTACAAAGTAAATTATATACTATGCCTGAAGAGATTAGATGCAAAATACAAAAGACTCTTCAAAAGATTATAAATGAAGGAAGTATGAATATAATAACAATTTTATTATAAAAAATAAATTTTAAAAAGAAATAGTTTATTTATTATTTGTAGATGAAAAATTTGCAGAAGGTGTTTCATCTTTCAAAGGTTTCTGTACGGCATTAGCTGGACGTATAGGAACTGGTAACACAGCCGGCATTGTTACAGCTATAGTTCTTGGGCTGCTAAATGCGGAGTTTATTCTAATAAAATCTAGTAAAAATAGTTAAGATATTGCTTTTGACCAAGTTGCACTTGGAATAAAAGTTGTAGATTTCTGAGAATCTTTAAATAAATCAAAAGTTGGATAGTTATATTAAATTTATAGATATAAAAATGGTTCTTGTTTTTTCAAGAGCCATTTTTAATATTCTTTTTATAAAATTATAGAATAGTATGTGAAATTTTTAATATTATTGGTTATAATCATATATATGATAATTTTATAGTATAAGAATTCATTATATAGTTTTCAAATTATTTGACAAGATTATGCTTAATGCTTAAAATATAGTTAAAATGGATTGATTATACTTTATTTTTTTATATTTCTTAGAGAATATACATAATTCAATTTGTAGACAAAATGTAGGAGGAAAGAAAATGTTAGATATCAAAAGGATAAGGGAAAACCTAGAAGATATTAAAAAAGCTATGGATAGAAGGGGAGAAAAAGAATTCGATCTTGATGCTGTAGTTGAATTAGATGATCAAAGAAGGGAATTATTAAAAGAGGTTGAGGCTTTAAAAAGCGAAATGAACGTTGAACAAAAGAAAATACCTCAATTAATGAAGGAAGGAAAAAAAGAAGAAGCAGAAGCTGAAAAAGTTAAACTTAAGGATCTTTCTGAAAGAATAAAGGGGCTAGATGAAAAAGTAAAAAATGTTCAAGATGAATTACAATATAGATTACTTAGAATACCAAATGTTCCAAATGAAAATGTTCCTCAAGGGGATACTGATGAAGATAATATAGAAATCAGAAAATGGGGAGAGCCAAGAACATTTGATTTTGAATTCAAGCCTCACTGGGATTTAGGAACTGATTTAGGAATATTAGATTTTGAAACTGCTGCTAAAATAACCGGTTCAAGATTTACTTTATACAGAGGTTTAGGTGCTAGATTAGAAAGATCTATAATGAACTTCTTCTTAAATGAAAATACAACTGTTCAAGGATATACAGAAATGATACCGCCATTTATGGCTAATAGTAATTCATTCCTTGGAACTGGTCAATTACCTAAGTTTGCTGAAGATATGTTCAAAGTAGAAGATACTGGTTACTACTTAATACCAACTTCAGAAGTACCTTTAACAAATATAGTAGCAAACGAAATATTACCGTTTGAACAATTACCTTTAAACTTTACTGCATATACTCCGTGCTTTAGATCAGAAGCAGGTTCTGCAGGTAGAGATACTAGAGGCTTAGTAAGACAACATCAATTTAATAAAGTTGAAATGGTTAAAATATGTGCACCAGAAGAATCTTACAATGAATTAGAAAAATTAACTGCTAATGCAGAACATTTATTACAAGTATTAGGTCTTCCTTATAGAGTTGTTAGAATATGTACTGGTGACTTAGGATTTACAGCTGCATATAAATATGACTTAGAAGTATGGATGCCAAGTTACAATAGATATGTTGAAATATCTTCTTGCTCAAACTGTGAAGATTTCCAAGCTAGAAGAGCTGGTATAAGATTTAAAAGAGACAAAAATTCTAAAGCTGAATACTGTCATACATTAAATGGATCAGGTCTTGCTGTAGGTAGAACTTTTGCAGCTATACTTGAAAACTATCAACAAGCTGATGGTTCTATAGTAGTTCCAGAAGTATTAAGACCATACATGGGTGTAGATGTTATAAAATAATTTTATATTTTACATACAAAAAAAGAGAGATTTTAATCTCTCTTTTTTATTACAAGAAAATTTTGAGCAAGATCGTTGCCTAAAATGATTCGCCAATACATTGCTCAAAGGCATATTGCTGTCGACATAAAGTGGCTTAAGCGAAGCAAATTTTTTATTATGAATATTATTAAGTTTATAAATTAGTTAAAATCTATTATTTACATTTAAAAGTTTCACAAGAAGAAAAATTTGAATTTATATGAACATTATCAGCTAAACAAGATTTACTTTTATTATAAATACAATTAAAAGCTTCACATATTATATCATCTGGGTCAGTCTTGTTACCACAGGCAATTGCACTTGTAAAAAGTCCTACACTGTCATCAAAGAAAGATGAACAAGTAGTTTCTGATGTGGTCATAGCAGAACTTCCTCTCACATTGATATATCCAGCATTACAATCACCATCATAATTATGTGCGCAGCCTCTTGCTGAGCAAGTTAATTTTCTATTAGACATATTACTTCCTCCTAGATATTTCTTCATTTAAATATTGTTATCTAAATATTAAAAAATATGCATGATTAATATTAATTTCAGATTTATACATAAAATGATTTATAAATAATATTGTATTAGCATAAAATATGTGAAGGGGTTACTGGAATTGATAATATGATATAAAAATCGTCAGAAATTAATAATATAAAGTTAGTATTTTAAATAAAAATAGAAAAAAATGTTTATAAGAAACAAATTAAAATATGAGTATATCACTTATATTAAGAAGGATTTAAGCTAGTATTTAAAGAAAATATATAATTAATTATTTTTGATTTGGGGGTGATATATTGAAAAAAATAAAGTGTACTAGAGTTTTTATTTTAGGTATTTTTATATATATCTTATTTAAAGCAATTACGATTCTGATAGGTTCAAATACATCAAATTTACTATTGGAAAATGATGTATATACATTAAAGAAAAAAGTTAAAGCTCTAATAATAAGAGATGAATATTTAGTGAAAAGTGATACTGATGGGACTTTATCTTTATCTGTATCAGAAAATGAAAAAATACATAAGTCTCAAGAGTTAGCTACTATATACAATAACAAGATAAATGAGAGTATAAATAAAGAAATTCAAACTTTGAAAGATGATATTAAAGCAATAGAAAAAGAAAATAATTCATTGAAAAAAGGGATTTTATATTCTAAAAAAGAGCAATTAAAAATTTTACAAAGCAAAGTAAAATCAAATACAACCACTTATTATGCTGAAAGTTCAGGGGTATTATCCTTGAAATATGATGAATATGAAGATGTATACACATATGATTCTTTAGATAATATAACTAAAGAAGATATAGAAAATACAAAAAATAATTTTAAAAAATCAAAAGGTGATAATGGACAAGTTGAAGAAGGGGATGTTATCTTCAGAGTTATAAATACTAATGAAATATATATGGTATTTGTAAATAATGATGAGAAGTTGTTTAATGAAGGTGATAGTGTTAAAATTGAAATGAATAATGAAAAAATAAATGGAGAAATATATAGAGTTTATAAAAAAGATGATTATTTTATTACAATAATTAAAATTACACAACAAAATATTGGAATTTTTGATACAAGGCATCAAGAATTTGATATAATATATAGACAAATGGAAGCTTTAAGGATACCAAAAGACTCTATAGTGAAACAACATAAAAAAAGAGGCGTTTATGTAATAAATGAAGAAACAAATGAGCCTGAGTTTACGGAAATAAAAGGAAATTACTACGAAGACGATGACTATATATATATAGATTTTAGAGAAAATAAAATAAATGGTATAGATACTGTAGATTTGTATGATAGAATTATTTTAAAGCCTAACTTTATAAATAGAAGTATTAAAATAGTTAATTAGTATAATTAAATAAGAAGGTGGTAATTATGTCAATTAAAGAAAATATAATGTCTATTAAAAAAGAAATTAATGATATAAAAGAAAAATGCAATAGACAAGATGAAGTTAATTTAATGGCAGTTACTAAAACTGTAGATATAGATAAAGTTTTAGAAGCTATTGATGCAGGGATTACAGATATAGGTGAAAATAAACCTCAAGAGCTAGCGAGAAAATATGATGCCATAGGAGATAAGGTAAGATATCATCTAATAGGAACACTTCAAACAAATAAAGTAAAGTACATAATAGATAAAGCATATATGATTCATTCGTTAGATAGAATTTCATTATGTGAAGAAATTCAAAAAAGAGCTGAAAAAATAGATAAAGTTATTAACTGTTTAGTTCAAGTTAATATATCTAAAGAAGAAAGTAAGCATGGTCTAGATAGAGAAGAAGTTATTGATTTTGTGACAAGAGTTTCTGAAAAATATAATAATATAAGAATTAAGGGCTTAATGACAATGGCTCCATTTATAGAAGATAAAGAGAAGATAAGAAAAGTTTTTAAAGGTCTTAAAGATTTATCTTTAGAAATTAAAGACTTAGAATTACCAAATGTAGATATGGACACTTTATCAATGGGAATGAGTCATGATTATGTAATTGCTATAGAAGAAGGATCAACTATAGTAAGGGTTGGTACTTCTATTTTTGGGCCAAGAAATTATAACTAGTAGAAAATATAGGGAGGAATATAAAATGAGTGAAGGATTTATAAAAAAATTTAAGGATTGGATGTCTGTTGAAGAAGAATATGAGGATGATGACTTCGAAGGTGAAGAGTCTGTAGAAAACATGCAAGATGATTCAAAACTTGAGCCTGTGGCGGTGCCTTCTATAACAAAAGGTAGTAAAGTTGTAAATATACATACTAATAGTCAAATGAAAGTGGTTATTGTAGAGCCTAAAAAATATGATGATGTTACTATAATAGCAGACCATTTAAAGCAAAGAAGAGCTGTAATTGTAAATTTAGAGAGCTTAGAAGAAGATCCAGAAACTAAAAAATCTATATACTACTTCATGAGTGGAGCAGTATATATCTTAGAAGGAAGTATGCAAAAGGTTTCTAAATCCATATTTATATTAGCACCAAATAATGTTGATATTGATGCGAATATAAAAAAAGAATTAGAAAGTAAGGCATTCTTCCCTTGGCAAAAATAATAAAATAAAGGAGCAAGAGTATGCAAATGATAGCTATAGTGCTTGTCAAATTTTTGGATATATTAACTTGGATTATATTAATACAATGTTTAATGTCTTGGTTTCCAGGAGCTAGATATTCAAAGATATATGAAATATTAAATACACTTACAGAACCTATAATGTATCCAATAAGAGAATTGTTATTTAGATATATAGATATACCTATAGATTTTTCACCAATAATAGCATTTTTCTTAATTTCAATAGTGCAAAGGCTAATAATAAGTATTGCTTGGTAAGATAAGGTATAAAAAATGGATAAATTAAAATTAACATCTTACATTAAAGATATAGAACTTAAGAATAAGATGTTTAAAATTATCGATAAGGCAAATAGCTGTTTAAAAAACTATGATGTAAAATGTAGTGATTTTTTAAACCCATTTGAAGTACAAAATGCAATAGCTATTCTAAACTATAATGATGATTTAAAATATACTGTAGATGGTGGATACGAAGAAAGTGAAAGGAAAGTACTATTTATATATCCTTTTTATATGGAATATGAAGATATTGAAGAAAATTTAAGATTTATACAAATAGAAGGAAATTTTAAATTCAAATCTATAAATCATAAGGATTATTTAGGATCTTTATTAAATTTAGGTATAAAGAGAGAAAAAATTGGAGATATAATTATACACGAAAGCTTTTGTCAAGTAATTGTAAGTAATGATATTTGTGATTTTATAGTAATGAACTTAGAAAAAGTAGCTAGAAATAATGTGAAAATAAAAGAAATTTCTAGAGAAGAACTTGTATATAATCCTCCGAATTATAAAGAGATCTCATTTACCGTATCTTCTAGTAGATTAGACTGTATAATAAGTGGATTATATAATATTTCTAGACAAGAAAGTGCTAAATTAATAAATGCTGAAAAAGTTCAAGTAAATTATGAAAAAATTACATCTTGTTCTAAGGAAATAAGGTCAGGATGTATGATTTCTGTAAGAGGAAAAGGAAGATCTCAAATAATTGATATAGGTGATCTTACTAAAAAAGGTAAAATAAAAGTTCTTGGAAGATTATTGGTATAGGAGGATAATAATATGATAACTCCAGTAGATATAGAAAATAAAGAGTTTAAAAAAGGCTTTAGAGGGTATAATGAAGAAGAAGTAGATGATTTTCTAGATAGTGTTAAAGAAGATTTTGAAAACCTATACAGAGAAAATCTAGATTTAAAAGAAAAATTAAAATTATATCAAGAACAAGTCAGTAGATATAAAAGTATAGAAGATACATTAAATGCAACATTAATAACAGCTCAAACAGCAGCAGAAGATACATGTACCGCTGCTAATAAAAAAGCTAGAATTATTGTTGAAGAAGCTGAATTAAAGTCAAAGCAAATTATAGAAGACTGTAATGAAAGAATTGTAGACTTAAGAAAGGAATATGATTCTTTAGTCAAAGAATTTAAAGTATTTAGAAATAGATTTAAGTCATTAATAGAAGATGAAATGAGAAATATTGATGAAATATTTTATGATGTAGATGAACATTGCAAGGAACCATTTAAACAAATTGACTTTATAGGAAATGAAGGAAGAGACTTTTTAGCAGAAGATGAAGCTGCCTCTGCTCTTGAATAATAAAGTTTTTCTTTAATAAATAATTGTATTGACTGAAAACATAAGTTATTGTATACTTTAAGAATAAATTACATATTTAAAAGCAAGGATAGAGAGAGTAGACTTTTGGAGATTTTACAGAGAGTTGGGAATGGTGAGAACCAATGAATTGAATAAAGTTGAAAATCACTCTTGAGCTGCAGGCTGAAAGATTTTAATCAAATAAGCTGTGCCGGTTAGTGCCGTTAAACTATAGAGTGTTATATATATTTTGAGTATATATAGAATTAGGGTGGTAACGCGATTTCAACTCGTCCCTTTTATTTAAGGGGACGAGTTTTTTTTTATAGAAATATATTTTATCTGATTTTTTGATAGATTATATTTTCTAACATATTAATTTAAGCAACAGACGAAGTCGTTGGCTACATGAAGTATAGCGCCCATGAAGCGGATTAAGAGAAGGTAATTTTTATATTCCAAATTAGCCAAACTAGCTTAATATTAAATTCATAAAGCTTTTAAGTATATATAAACTGGCATTATTGTCAAAAATATGGGAATAATTTAATGTTAAATTAATTAATAAATCATAATGAAAGGGTGAACTTAATGGAAAAATTTAAGCCGTTAGTAGATACTTCAGTAAAAGATGCTGAAAGTAAAGTATCAGAATATTGGAAAGATATAGACGTATTAAACAGAACATTAGAAAAAGGACAAAATGATCCAAGCTTCGTATTTTACGAAGGACCTCCAACAGCAAATGGTAATCCAGGTATACACCATGTTGTTGCTAGAACTCTAAAAGACTGGGTTTGTAGATATAAAACAATGAGTGGGTATCAAGTTAAAAGAAAAGCTGGATGGGATACTCATGGATTACCAGTTGAACTTCAAGTTGAAAAAGAATTAGGTTTAACTAATAAACAACAAATAGAAGAATATGGTATAGCTGAATTCAACCAAAAGTGTAGAGAGTCAGTTTTCACTTACGAAAGTAAATGGAGAAATATGACTGAAAGAATGGCATACGAAGTTGATTTAGATAATCCATATATAACTTTAGATAATAATTATATAGAGTCAGTTTGGTGGATATTAGACAAATTCAATAAAGAAGGATATTTATACGAAGGACATAAAATACTTCCATATTGCCCAAGATGTGGAACTGGTCTTGCATCACATGAGGTTGCTCAAGGATATAAAGAAGTTAAAACTAATACAGTTATAGCTAAATTCAAGAGAAAAGATGCTGAAAATGAATACTTCTTAGCTTGGACAACTACTCCTTGGACACTACCTTCAAACGTTGCTTTAACAGTTAACGGAGAAGTAGATTACTTAAAAGTTAAAAAAGATGATGAAATATACTATGTTTCTAAACCATTAGCTAATAAAGTTTTAGGTGAAGGAACTTACGAAGTATTAGAAACTATGAAAGGTGCTGAATTAGAAGGTGTTGAATACGAGCAATTAATGCCATTTGTAACAACTGATGAAAAAGCATTCTTCATAACACTTGGTGACTATGTAACAACTGAAGATGGTACAGGTATAGTTCATACTGCTCCAGCATTTGGTGAAGATGACTATAATCTAGGAAGAAAATACAATCTACCAGTATTACAACCTGTTGATGAAAGTGGTAAATTCACTGCTACACCATGGGAAGGTAGATTTGTTATGGAAGACGGTTTAGATGTTGACATAATAAAATGGTTAGCTAAAGAAAATAAGTTATTCTCAAAAGAAAAAGTAGAGCATAACTATCCACACTGCTGGAGATGTTCAACTCCACTTGTATACTATGCTAAACCAAGCTGGTATATAGAAATGACAAGATTAAAAGATAAGTTAATAGAAAATAACAATGGTGTTAACTGGTATCCAAAATTCGTTGGTGAAGGAAGATTTGGTAACTGGTTAGAAAACTTAAATGACTGGGCAGTATCAAGAACAAGATACTGGGGTACTCCACTTAACGTATGGAGATGTGAATGTGGTCATAAAGAATCTGTTGGTTCTAGAGAAGAATTAGCTGCTAAAGCTGTAGAAAATATAGATCCAAAAACTGTTGAACTTCATAGACCATATGTAGATGATATACATTTAAAATGTGATCACTGTGGAGAACAAATGACAAGAGTTACAGAAGTTATAGACTGTTGGTTTGATAGTGGTGCAATGCCATTTGCTCAACATCATTATCCATTTGAAAATAAAGAAAATTTTGATCAACTATTCCCAGCAGATTATATCTGTGAAGGTATAGATCAAACTAGAGGATGGTTCTATTCATTACTTGCTATATCTACATTTGTAACAGGAAAAGCTCCTTACAAAAATGTACTTGTTAATGATTTAGTTCTTGACAAAGATGGTAAGAAAATGAGTAAATCTAGAGGAAATACTGTAGATCCATTTGAACTATTCGATAAATATGGAGCAGATGCTTTAAGATGGTACTTATTATATGTATCTCCACCATGGACTCCAATAAGATTTGACGAATCAGGTCTTAGAGAAATACAAAGTAAGTTCATAGGAACTATAAAAAATGTATATAACTTCTTTGCATTATATGCAAATACTGATAATGTGAATCCAACTGACTTCTTTGTTGAATACAAAGATAGACCAGAGCTTGATAGATGGATATTATCAAGATTTAACAACTTAAAGAAAGAAACAGAAGAAAATCTTGAGATATTTGAAGTTAATAAAACTATAAGAAGTATACAAGCATTTATAAATGATGATTTATCTAACTGGTATATAAGACGTTCTAGAAGAAGATTCTGGGCTACAGAATTAACAGAAGATAAAAAGGCAGTATACAACACTACTTATGAATTATTAACTGAATTATGTAGAATGATAGCTCCGTTTGCTCCTTATTTATCAGAAGAGATATATAGAAATTTAACTAATGAAGAATCAGTACACTTAGCTAGCTATCCAAGAGCTAATAAAGAATTAATAGATTTAGAGTTAGAAGATAAAATGGAAATAACTAAGACATTAGTTACTTTAGGTAGAGCATCTAGAGAAGAAAGTAAAATAAAAGTTCGTCAACCAATACAAAAAGTTTTAGTTGATGGAAAATATAAAGAAAGAATAAGTGATGTTGTAGATTTAATAAAAGAAGAACTAAATGTCAAAGAAGTTGTATTTGCTGATGATTTAAGTGAATATATGAACTACAGCTTAAAGCCAAACTTCAAAGTTTTAGGTAAAGTTCTTGGAGCAAAAATGAAATTCTTTGCAGGAGCTTTAGCTAAATTAAGTGCTAATGAAGTAGTACCTAAATTAGAAGCTGGTGAAAAGGTAAGTGTTGATTTAGATGGTGAAGCATTTGAATTTGGTAAAGATGATGTATTAATAAATATATCTTCTAAGGAAGGTTTCGATGTATGTATGGAAAATAACATATTCGTAATATTAGATACTCATTTAACTGAAGAATTAATCCAAGAAGGATATGCAAGAGAATTTATATCTAAAGTTCAACAACTAAGAAAATCTAGCAACTTCGAAGTATTAGATAACATAGATATAAAATACTGTGGTGACGATGAAATAGCTAATGCAGTTGCTAAATTTGAAGAATATATCAAAAATGAAACTTTAGCATTATCAGTTGAAAGAACTAATGATGAAGCTTTAGAAGTGTTTGACTTAAATGGTCATAATACAGGAATAAAGGTTATAAGAAAATAATATTTTATTTTAAAACTATAGAAGATAAGTCTTAGTATTAATCTTATAAATAAAAACTACCTCTTAAATAGAAATAATTTAAAGAGGTAGTTTTTTTATTTTTTCAGAATAATCAACTAGGAATCTAGCGATTTCTCCATATGGAACTTTTTCAGATTTTAAAAGGGCTTGTACAACTAGTCCATCAACTATAGATATTAATAAAAATGAGGCAGCTTTAGCGCGAGATTTATCAGATATAATTTCAATAATTTGTTCTTCTAGAGCCGTTCTCCATTCTACATATTTAAGACCAATTCTTTCTTTTAATGCGTCATTTCCTATTATAGCTTCGCATAATAAATACATATGAATTCTTCCAGTTTTTTCAATATTAGATATATTTTTTAAAATTATAAGAACTAACTCTTCTGTAGTAAAATGATGATTTGTTCTATTTAAACAATCAAATAAAGCTTCAGAAATTATATTTAAATGATTATCAGCAATATCAAATATAATATCATCCTTAGATGAATAATGATAATATAGTGTGCCTTTACTTATATTAACTTCTTTTGCTATGTCAGCTAAAGAAGTATTATTTATACCATTTTTAGTCATTAAATTAATAGAAGCTAATAAAATCTTTTCTTTCATACTATGATTTTGTTTTGTTCCTCTATTTAATTTCATAGTTTAATCCTTCCTAATATATAGTTATAAAAATATTATAATGTTAACAAAAATTATTGTCAAATTAGAAAAAACATTTTCATTCTCTTATTATTGACAAAATATTTTTTAAAAGATAAAATATAATTATTAGTTCGGTCAACTGACCGATAAATATTAACTTATTTAGGGAGAGGTATTTGAATGAAAAATATAAAATTAATAACTGATGGTAGTTGTGATCTTTCGCAAGAGCTAATCGATAAAAGTCAGATAGAAATAGTTGATATAAAAGTATCTTTTGGAGAGAAAAGTTACTCAACAAGAGATTTAATAAATAAACAATTTTATGAGATGATGAAAGAGCATAGTGAATTACCAAAAACAGCATGCCCATCTCCGAGTCAATATATAGAAGCATTTGAATGTGATGAAGATAATATTATAGTTTTTTGCTTAACAAGTAAGTTATCAGGAGTTTATAATTGTGCTTTACTTGCAAAAAATATGTATGAAGAAGAACATGGAAATAAGAAAAGAATTGAAATAATAGACACAACTACAGGATCTATAGGACAAGCCTTATTAATATCTAAAGTAGCTGATATGGTATCTGAAGGAAAAGATATGGATGAAATAGTATCTACTATAGAAAAAATGAAAAGTGAATTAGTATTTTATGGCACTTTACACACTTTAGAAAATGCAATAAAGGGTGGTAGAATAAATCCAATAGCAGGTAAGATAATAGGTATTTTAAACTTTAAGGCAATTGTTCATATTAATGATGGATTAGTAAAGCCTATTGATAAAGCTAGGGGAGAAAAGAATAGCTTAAATAAAGTTGTTCAATATATGAGAGATAATATTGATAAAGATAAAAATAAAAAGTTAGCTATAGGTCATGCTAATTGCCTTGAGAAAGCTTTAAAAATTAAAGAAGCATTAGAATCAGAATATGATTTTGAAGAAATACTAATAATTGAAGTTGGACCAGCTATGGGAACTTATACTTCTGAAGGTGCTATACTTATAGCATCATTATAATTTTTAACTTCTTGACAAAATAGATTGTAAAACATATTATTTAATATATATATATAAAGAAAATCCGTTCTAGTTTCATAGAACGGATTTTTAATGTTAAAATAGGAGGTATTATGAAAAAAATAGGAATAATTGGTGCAATGGACCAAGAAGTAAGAACATTAAAAAGTTTAATGGATATAGAAAAAACTGTTGAAAAAGCAAGTTTAAAATTCTATGAAGGCAAATTAGAAGGAAAAGATATAGTTTTAGTTCAATGTGGAATAGGAAAAGTAAATTCTGCTTTATGTGCTCAAATATTAATAAGTGAGTTTAAAGTTGATGCAGTAGTTAATACAGGTGTTGCAGGAGCTATAAACTCACGTCTTGATGTAAATGATATAGTTATTTCGACAGAAGCAATACAATATGATGTTGATGCTACAGCTTTTGGATATTCAAAAGGTCAAATACCTCAAATGGATAATTCTGTTTTTGTTGCTGATGAAAGACTTATAAATGCAGCATATGAATCAAGCTTAGAACAAGTTAAAGGCAAAGGATTTAATATAGTAAAAGGCAGAGTAGCTACAGGAGATATATTCATAAGTTCTAAAGAATTAAAAGAAGAATTAGAAAATGATTTTAAAGCTTATTGTGGTGAAATGGAAGGTGGAGCTATAGCTCATGCTTGTTACTTAAATAATATTCCGTTTGTAATAATAAGGGCAATGTCAGATAAAGCTGATGGAAGTGCTAATGTAACTTATGATGAATTTGTTGTAGAGGCAGCAGAAAACTCAAAAGATATAGTATTAAAAATGCTAAGAGCATTATAATTATTGGGGAAGTCGATTAGACTTCCTTTTTTATATTAAAAAATATTTTAATTCATAAATATAAAATATCATTTTTTTAAAGCAAAGACAAAAAATTCTAATATGAATTTTAGTCTTTGCTTTTTGTATTTTTATAATATTTTTTCACATACTAAATTTAATGCTAAAACTTCATAAAAGGATGTGAAGATATGAAATTTAATACATATATTCCTAAGGATAACTTCAAAGATTTAAAAAATAAAAAAATAAAAGAATATGATGAAAAATACTCGGACATAGAAAAAGAAATAGAAAAATCTTATATAGATAAATGTAAAAATGATAATGAGCAATATGTAAGTATTGAAGATATACATAGGCTTATAAATGGGATGTATTTATCTGATGACTCAAAAAAAGAATTAGGTATTATAAAAAGATATTTAGAAAAACTAATAATAATAATCGAAAGAAGTAGAATTAGAGATTATATGTATCTAACAGATAGCAAAAGAAGATTATTTATAATTAATTTTATTGCTGGCCTTGGAAAGGGATTTGGTCAAGCAATAGGATTTACTATACTTGCAGCAATTGTACTTGGTTTATTATTCAGTTGGGTAGATCTACCTATAGTAGGTAGATACATAGCAAAATTATTAAATATAGTACAACAATATAGAAAATAGATGAGGTGACATTATGGATTTAAGAAAAAAGCTAGAAAAAGAAAAACAAGAAGTAACTAAAACAATTGAAGGAATGAATGATAATACATTGTTTGGTGATACAGATAGACATACTAGTGAGAAGTATAGTACAGGTGAATTATCAAGTTATGATAATCATATTGGTGATATAGGTACAGATGTATATATGCATGATATGGACAATAGTTTAATAAATCATGAACAATATGTTTTAAATGAAATAAATGAAGCTTTAGATAAAATGGAAGATGGAACTTATGGAATATGTACAAATTGTCATAAAGAAATAGAAAAAGATAGACTGGAAATAATACCAGAAACTACTTTATGCGCTGAGTGTGCGAAAGAAATAGTTGTGGGACCTGATATTAGTGAAAGTGTAGATAAAAATCCTTTAAATTCTTATAATGATATGTATTACAGTGAATATATAAAAGACTTAACTGACTTAAATAAAAATGGTTTAGATGATGACAATGAATAAATAAAAATAAATACTTATTGTAAGGAGTGTTTTGACATGAGAAAAACCATTTACGTATTGATTTTTGCAGTGATGATATTAATAGGTGTAAGTATTCGTAATATGTCTAATGAAAAAATCGAAACAGGTAAATTTGATAATATAAATAATGGATATGATGGATTAATCATTAAATGTGGGAGTACAGATGAAAAAGTTGTTGCTCTTACATTTGATGATGGCCCTGATGAAACATTTACTCCTCAAATTTTAGATATTTTGAAAAAATATAATATTAAAGCAACATTTTTTGTTGTAGGAGAAAAAGTTGAATACAATAAAAAACTTATAAAAAGAGAGCTTGATGAAGGTCATGAAATAGGCAATCATACCTACACTCATATCAATGTATCTAAAAATGGTTATAATAAAATTAAAAAAGAAATTGTGGATACACAAGATGTGATTAAATCTGTAACAGGAGTGTACCCGAAAGTTTTTAGGCCCCCTTATAGAGCTATAAGTAAGGATATGTGTGAAATTATAAAAGAAAATAATATGAATATAGTATTATGGTCTTATATAGATGCAAGAGACTGGTCAAATCCAGGAGTAAGTTCCATAGTAAAAACTATAGAAGATGGAGTTAAAAATGGATGTATAATTCTTTTGCATGATTATAATAAAGTAAGAACACCAAAATCTCAGACAATAGAAGCCTTAGAAATAATGATACCAGGCCTATTACAAAAAGGATATAAATTTGTAACTGTATCTGAACTAATAGATCATATAGAAGAAAATAAATCAACAGAAGAAGCTGCAAATTAAATATTGATTTATACAAAAAAGCATCTTTTTAGAAATTTGTTTCTTTAAATATGCTTTTTTTGTATAATAAAAAAGATGATACTTATTTAGGAGGAAAGATTAATGTATGAAATTATAATAGTTTTACTTATTGTTTTAGATCAAATAATAAAATACTGGGCCTTAAATTTCTTAAAAGAAATAGGGAGTATACCTGTAATTGAAAATATATTTAATTTGACATATGTGGAAAATAGAGGTGCAGCTTTTGGTATGTTACAAAATAATCAAACTATATTTATAGTAGTTGCAGCTTTAGCGTCTTGTTATGGTCTTTACTATTTACATACTAAGAAAGTTAGTAATATTGGTAAGATAGGCATATTACTAATTATTTCAGGGGCCATTGGCAATTTAATAGACAGAGTAAGGCTAGGGTTTGTAGTTGACTATTTGGATTTTCATATAATTTGGAGCTATGTATTCAACTTAGCAGACTGTTTTGTAGTAGTAGGAACGGTACTTCTATGTGCATATATATTGTTTAATGAAGAAGAAGATAAAAAGCAGGTGAAATAATGGATGAAATAAGAGAATTTTTAGTTTTAGAAGAGGAAGAAGGAGAAAGATTAGATGTATATCTGTCAAGTCAACTTGGAGATATGTCTAGAAGTTATATACAAAAAATAATAAAAGATAAAAAGGTAACTGTTAATAATAAAATAGAAAAAGCAAAATACTTAGTAAAAGAAGAAGATAAAATTATAATAGAAATACCAGCACCAAAATTATTAGAAATAAAAGCTCAAGATATTCCTATAGATATAGTTTATGAAGATAATGATTTGCTAATTGTAAATAAACCACAAAACATGGTAGTACATCCTGCACCAGGGAACTATGAAAATACATTAGTAAATGCAATTTTATATCATTGTAAAGATAACTTATCATCAATAAATGGTATTATAAGACCAGGAATAGTTCATAGGATTGATAAGGATACATCAGGACTATTAATGATAGCAAAAAATAATAATGCCCATAATTCTTTAGCAGATCAGCTAAAAGATCACTCTATAACAAGAGAATATGAATTTCTATGTCATGGAGTATTTAAAGAAGATAAAATAACAGTGGATAAACCTATTGGAAGAAATCCTAAGGATAGGTTAAAAATGGCTGTTGTTAAAGATGGAAAAAGAGCTGTAACTCATTTTGAAGTTATTGAAAGGTTTGAAAATTATACTTTAGTTAGAGCAACTTTAGAAACAGGAAGAACTCATCAAATTAGAGTTCATGCAGCTTCATTAAACCATCCTTTATTAGGGGATCTTTTATATGGACCAAAAAGCAACAAACTAAAAGTAACAGGTCAAACATTACATGCTAAAAAATTAGGATTTATACATCCTACAAAAAATAAATATGTAGAATTTGATTCAGAGTTACCAGAATATTTTAAAAAGATAATAAATAGAATAAAATAACTTAATAATTGAGAAATAACCTTGAAAAAAACTTATTATTTCTATATAATAAGTCGTAGTAATTAAATACCTTTAAAGTGATACAGAGATATCATAAGGCATGTAACAATAGAATTTTTATGTAAAAATACTAACTTCTTGTCTTGTGGATAAGAAGTTTTTTTATGTATAAAAATATATTTATAATAGAGATGGTATTTAATAGTCGGTATTAGAGATAAATATAGATTTAGGAGGTATAATATGCAAAAAGCAAAAATAATGGATGAAAAAGCAATAATGAGAGCAATAACAAGAATAAGTCATGAAATTATTGAAAGAAATAAGGGAATAGAAAATGTGGTTCTAATAGGTATAAAAACGAGAGGTATTCCAGTAGCTAATAGAATTGCTGATAAAATAGAAGTTATAGAAGGGCAAAGAATTCAAACAGGACAAATGGATATTACTTTGTATAGAGATGATTTAAGTAAAAAACAAATAGATCCTGTAGTAAATGGAACTAAAATAGATTTTGATATTAATGATAAAACAGTAATTTTAGTAGATGATGTTTTATACACAGGTAGAACAGTAAGATCTGCTTTAAATGCGATTATGGATGTAGGTAGACCTAAGGCTATACAATTAGCAGTTTTAGTTGATAGAGGCCATAGAGAACTGCCTATAAGGGCAGATTATGTTGGTAAAAATGTTCCAACATCTAAAAGTGAGATAATATCAGTTAAATTAAGTGAATGCGATGCAGAAGATTCAGTGAGTATTGAGGAATAATAAAAATAATTATGTATTTTGGGGGAATTAAAGAATGAAAAAAGCAGTCTTATCGATTCAACATTTATTAGCTATGTTTGGAGCTACAGTGTTAGTACCTCTTTTAACAGGATTTGATCCAACAGTAGCAATATTTTGTGCAGGAGTAGGAACATTAATATTTCATAAATGTACAGATTGGAAAGTACCTGTATTTTTAGGTTCTAGTTTTGCATTTATCTCAGTTATAAACCAAGTTAGTGAGACCTTTAATGGAGATTTATCTTATGCACAAGGTGGTATAATTGTAGCAGGTATTATATATGTAATTATGTCGCTTATTGTAAAAATTGTAGGACCAGAAAAAGTTAAAAGATATTTTCCGCCACAAGTTACAGGGGCAATGATAATTGTTATAGGTTTAAACTTAATACCAACAGCTATTAATATGGCAATGAACCATATAGGTGTTGCTATCTTGACATTAGGAGTAGCGGTAGGAATAAATAAATTTGCAAAAGGTAGTGTAAGACAATTTGCAGTAATAATAGCAATATTCGTGGGAATTATAGCAAGTTCAATAGTGGGAATAGCAGATTTTAGTTCAGTATCAAATGCTAGTTATTTCTCAATTCCAAACTTCACAGCTCCTAAATTTAGCTTAGAAGCAGTAATAATTATTGCACCAGTGGTTTTAGCAGTATTTATGGAACATGTAGGTGATATTACTACAAATGGAGCTGTAGTTGGTAAAAACTTTTTAGAAAATCCAGGACTTCATAAGACATTACTTGGAGATGGTCTAGCAACTTTATTTGCAGGTTTTATGGGAGGTCCAGCTAATACAACTTATGGTGAAAATACGGCATTACTTGCAATAACTAAGAACTATGATCCTAAATTATTAAGGTTAACAGCAGTATTTGCAATAGTTATATCATTTGTAGGTAAATTTGGAGGATTATTACAAAGTGTACCTCAGCCAGTTATGGGTGGAATAAGTATATATTTATTTTCTATGATAACTTTTATAGGTATTAAAACAATAAGAGATAGTAAGTGTTATAAAGAAGCTACAAATATATCTGTAATAGCTATAATATTAGTAGTAGGTCTTACTACTTGTTATATTAAACACTTTACAGGAGTTGAAATAGGTATACCAATTGCTAGCAATGCTAAATTAACTGGATTAAGTTTAGCAGCATTAGTGGGAATAATAATAAATAGAGTTATAAATCATAAAGATTTCAAAAAAGAAGAAAGTGAATCTATGGGAGATCTTGTTAGTAACTAAGTATATTTAAATTTTATAATAATTTTAATCACAAATTATAAATTAGTTAATTTATAGTTTGTGATTTTTTTTACTATAACAACTATAATTATAATATATATTTATAGAATATTGATACTGGAGTGTGAAATAGATGAGGATATCAAATGTGACAATAAATAATTATAAATCTATAGGGACACAAAAAAATAATTTAATATTAGAAGATGATGTTACAGCATTAATTGGCAAAAATGATAGTGGAAAAAGTAATGTACTTGAAATATTAGGTGCTATTTCTTTTAGACATTATATACTAGATGAATTCTATAAATTTAATAATGGTTCTGAAAAGGATGAAACTTTCTTAGAGGTTGAGCTTAAATTTACAAATAAAGAATTAGATCAGCTTAAAGAATATAAAAATTTAGATGAAGAAAATACTATTTTTTATTTTTCACAGAATGAGGAAATTGAATTTAAAGGAGGATTTTCTAAATTATTCAAAGAAGATTTAGAACTAAATAAATCTATAGGCTATTTGACAAAAGAGTTAATACCTTACTTAGATAGTAATTTTTATGATAGTACAGATAATGAGTATTATAAAGAGATAGAGGATTATATTAATTCATTATCAAATATAAGTAATACTATTTGGATTAAATATAAGAAGAGCTTAAATAAATTGTTATATATACTTAATTCTTATGGGGGCGATTATATTTGCATGACATATGAAGATGATGAGAATAATATTAGTGATTTATCAAGTTATGTTTTCATTGAAGGGGGAGAGGTAAATAAAGAATTTATTTATAATAATGCATATGATGAAAAAAGATATACATTAATTAGGCATATTGAAATAGTAAAAAGTAAAATTCGTAAGAAGTACTCTCTATTACCTAGATTCTATTATAGAAAGAATGAAGAAGAATTACAAAGTGAATATCAAATAGAAGAAGTTAAAAAAGAAATTAAAGACAAAAGAGGTTCTCTGTATAAATTTGTATTGGCTAGTCAAGTAAGTCCTTTAGACTATTTACTTGCTATGGAAAATGATGATGAAAACCAACGAGAATTAGTAAAAAATAGAATTAAAGAAAAAGTAAAGTATAATATACAAAAAAGATTTAATGATTTTTATAGTGAAGAAAATGTTCAAATTAAGGTTTTATTTAAAAATGATACATTGAAAATTCTGGTAAAAACTAATAAACATACGACTAATATAAGTGAGAGAAGTAATGGTATTAGATGGTATTTGAATTTATTTATTGATATTTTAGCCAATGATTTAAGAAATACAAATGTGATATTTTTATTAGATGAACCAGGAGTATATCTTCATGTAAATGCCCAACGAGAGCTACTTAGATTATTTTATGATCTATGTAAAAATGACAACCAAGTAGTTTACTCAACTCATTCTCCATATATGATAGATTCTAATAATATAATCAATGTAAGAGCCATAGAAAAAGACGAAAAAGGTAATACAAATATTTATAATACTGCTTATGATAATAAGTTTAATACGGCATCAAAACGGGAGACTTTAAGCCCTTTAGTTCAAGCTATAGGTGCTGACTTAAGGTTCAATATAGGCCCACAAGGAGAAAAGATGAATATAGTTACGGAAGGTATAACTGATTATATGTATTATACTGCCATGCTATATTATTTTAATGTTCCAGAAGATAAAATGCCGTATATAATTCCTTCTGTTGGAGCTGGAAATGTGAATGTTATAGTTTCTATTTTAATAGGATGGGGATGTGATTTTAAAGTAATTTTAGATTATGATAAGGCAGGATTTGTTGAGTGTGATAAATTGATAGAAAATCTAAATCTTAAACTAAATAAAGATATATTTTTTACAAATTGTAGTGATACATATGATAATAGAGATAAAGAAATATATAAACATGCAGCGTTTGTAGAGTGTCTAATCAGTGAAGAAGATAAAAATAAGTTCAAAATATACTATACAGATAATAAAACAATGGCTGCTAAGGAATTTTACGATAAGGTGAAAAATAGAAATATTACTTTAAGTGAGGAGACAACAAATAATTTTGAAAAGCTATTTACTAAAATGGAAGTACTATAAGAGTTGAAATTTAACATTTGATTTAAAATATAGTGATTAAATTAAAAGGCTTCCTTAAAGGAAGCCTTAAATTTATTATTTAATTGTTATATAGCTATTAGATACGTAACCATAATCATTTTTATATTTTATCTTATACCAACCAGTATTAGAATCAGTACCAACAATTTCAACCGTAGTCCCAGAAGGAAGTGTGCCAAGTATAGAATAAGAAGTAGAAGGACCTTTTCTAACATTTAAGTTTGATTTTGTTACACCTGTCTTTGTAGTTTAAGCAGGTGGATTATTATTATTAGATGAATTTTGAATAGTTATATAATCATTAGATACATAACCATAATCATTTTTATATTTTATCTTATACCAACCGGTCTTAGAATCAGTACCAACAATTTCAACTTTAGTACCAGAAGCTAAAGTGCCAAGTATAGAATAAGAAGTAGAAGGACCCTTTCTAACGTTTAAGTTAGATTTTGCCACACCTGACTTCGTAGTTGAAGCAGGTGGGTTGGTATTATTAGATGAATTTTGGATAGTGATATAATCATTAGATACATAACCATAATCATTTTTATATTTTATCTTATACCAACCAGTCTTAGAATCAGTACCAACAATTTCAACCGTAGTCCCAGAAGGAAGTGTGCCAAGTATAGAATAAGAAGTAGAAGGACCTTTTCTAAC
>JARKUZ010000072.1 GCA_029851945.1 Terrisporobacter sp.
TAAGCTAGAAATTAAAGTTAATAATATAACTATTGGAAATACAAATGACGGTTCTAGACGTGAATTCAAAGAAATTATTGAGTCAATAAATGTATATATTCATACAAATGAATCTATAGAAGAACTAGTTTTCAAATATTTAGCTTATGATATTGATGAATCTCAAGAAAACTACAATGAAATATTAAAAGGATTAAGGCGATTTGAAATAATGCTAGGAAATACTTCCCATTTAGATTGCTTTGATAGAACAACTAGTATAAATATTAATGAAAACTCTATTCCTAAGCAAATCAAGGAATATAAAGGATTATTAGATATAAATGCAATAACTCTAGAAGAATTTGAACTGAAAAAGAAAGAACTTTTAAATAAATAAAAAATAAGGGCTATCTCATAAACAATTAAAAATTGTTCTGTGATAGTCCTTTTTTCGTTCGTATCAGACTTAAAATCTCAACTTCAAATTCACTTTTATGTATATTTTTTATTTTGCCAACATATATGATCTATAAGGTACTTCTTTAATTTAATGTTTTTTAATATTAAGAATCAATTACAATATATCCTTTATCTTGTAATTTAAATACAAAAAAAGCAAATAAGCATCCAATTACCATTCCAGATGTATTCATTAATATATCTTCTAGTTGCACAAATCTACCAGTAAACAATTGTAAAAATTCTATAGATACTGAAAGTAAAAATCCTATTAAAACTCCTGGTACAAATTTTTTAAATATCATAATTGAAAAAAATCCAAATGGAATAAATAATATAAGATTTAATATTGTAGCAAGTGATAAACCATCTTTAAAAATATCAAAATCAATATACGCTGTTCCATTTACTATAGAATCAATACTAAAATTGCCAACTAATATACTTTCAATTATACCCGTTATTTTTAGAATAGCTAATAACATAAGTAACCATGAGAATTTACATAAAGTTTCTACTGAATTCCACTTCATTGCTCTTTTCTGTATAAATCTTATGTATAAAAAGTAAACTGAGAATATAATAAGAGCCAAAGGTATAACAATTATAAACTCTGATATCCCTCTAATTAAATAATTCATATATCCACCTCCACTTAGTTAATATACAATATGTACATTTAATTTCCTTTTTAATCATCTCTATAATAATAATGAAAATAAACGTAATACTAACTTATGTTCAATAAAACATTTGTTTTAGCGTAAACTTAATCAATTAGATGGTTATGTTATAATTAGACTTATAAGTTAAGTATAAAAATTAAAAGGAGAAAAATTTATATGATTAATGTTAATTTTTTTGAATGGGATGAAATAGACGATAATGATTTACTATTCGCTGTAATAGTATCAAGATTTCAAAATAAATGGATTTTAGCAAAACACAAAGATAGAGAAACTTGGGAGATTCCAGGTGGGCATAGAGAAAAAGGTGAAGAAATAAATATTACTGCATCGAGAGAACTCCAAGAGGAAACAGGAGCAAAGGAATTTAAGCTTATGCCTATTTGCATTTATTCTGTTACAAAAGAAGATTGTGATAATACTAAACACCCAATATCAACATTTGGAGGATTATATTTTGCAGAAGTAACAGAGCTTGGAAATTTGCCAAATCTTGAAATAGAGAAAATTCAATTCTTTGATAATTTGCCAAATGAGTTAACTTATCCTGAAATTCAACCTCATTTACTTGACAAAGTAATAAAATACATTAATGATTAGCATAAAAATATGTCATTGCAACGAAAAGATATACTCAAGAAAGCATCTATTTTAGTATACATAAAAATAGAGTAGTAATTTTAAATTTTAGATTACTACTCTATTAGTTATCAATATATTAAAATTATAAATCAATTTTTATCCTAATATAATAATCAACTTAATCCCTTAAATTTCTTTCAGTTTTAGATAAGAATGTTTCCAACGCTTCGCTAATATCAATATCCATACGTTCAGCTAAAACAATCACCCACCATATACATTCACCAAGCTTATGTTGTAGCTCAGATTTAGTTTCACCATCTGCTGGCCATCGTCCTTGATCAGACATTGTTAAACGACCTACCAGTCCAGCATCTGTTAAAAAGGCTAACGCATCTTCTTCTACTGTCCATTCTTTTTCGTGGTAAATTTTTTCTAGGTTATGATAAAGTTTTCTTATTTGAACTGAACGTTCAACTATTTCATTAAAGTTCATGTCTTTCATTTTATGTATCTTCTTTCTTAAAATTTATAGTTTTTCTATTTTAAAGTTATGAGATATGTTCTTATATGCTAATTTTACATACCCATGTGTCACAATATAATACTCCTCACTATCATTGGCTTAAACTCCATTTTATACATCCTAGATCTTAGTACTAGTATTGTAAATTATCTACTTTCTAAATCATTAATTATTTTCTCTAAATCATTAACTTTTTTCTCTAAATTAGATATTCTAATGTTTATTAATTCTTTATTTCTTTTATGTCTTTTAATAAATCCATATATAGCAATAGGAATCAGCATCAATAGTATAGTATTTAATATTTGAAAGAAAAATTCATATGCAACAGTCATAAATCCACTCCCTTTATATATTTCATTTGCAACATTATCTATTTAATTATAGCATAATCTACAGTTCTTTTGCTGTTCACTAAAATAGATGTTTTAGTATACACAAAAATAGAGTAGTAATTTTAAATTTTACATTACTACTCTATTAGTTCACAATATATTAATAAAATCTACTACTTATACTTGTATGCATCTATATTTTACTAGATAGTTCGGTAGTATCCATAATGTGAAAATCCTAGATTTATCTGTGATTTTTTAATATATAACGACCATCTAAGTTTAAATCAATAAATACTACGATTAATCCTATTGCCAAAGCTATGATAATACCTTTTATCCCACCTATTTCATCTGAAATGCTAATCACTATAAATATATATATAAAGTCTAGCAGCCATATGAATACATTCTCTTTTTTCAAAACAAAAACTGAATTACACCTTTCACATTCTACTCTACCATCTCTTTTAAAAATAGATTTCATATTTTGTTCAAAATTAAACTTTTCTCCACACGTTTTACATATTCTCATGCTATTTTTTCCCTTTTATTTTTTTGATATTATCATAACATAATTGATAATTATAAAACAATGGCTAATTTAATCATATCTGAATTTAAGGTTTAGTAATGTCAACTAAAACATTTGTTATAAGGTGAAGTAAAACAGATTTTTATGATATAATGAAATCTTAAAGGGGGTATTATATGGAAAATAAAAAACAACGCAATTTAACTATGATTTTGTTTATAATATATTTTTGTATATTAATATGGATTCTTTTATTTAAGATGAGTTTTTCATTTGATGAACTTTATCGAAACAGAAGTATTAATCTAATTCCTTTCTTAGGTTCAATTATCGTAAATGGAAGATTATATATTAATGAGATTATTAATAACATACTGGTATTCGTTCCTGTTGGAATTTACACGTGCATGTTAAAACAAGAATGGTCTACTCCTAAAAAAGTTTCAATAGCTTTTTTTATTAGTTTGACAGTTGAAGTTTTACAATTTATTCTAGCTATTGGAGCAACTGATATAACAGACCTTATAGGAAATACAATAGGTGGAGCAATAGGTATTGGAATATTCTATTTATTTATTAAAATTTTTAAAAATAAAACTATCAATATATTTAACATACTTGCTTCTATTGCCACAGTCGGATTAGTAAGCTTGTTATCTATGTTGTTATTAGTGAATTAAACTAAGAAATAATGTTTTGTATTTACATAGTGATATATTCGCAAACTTAGTACATTTTCAACTAATAGGATAGTAATCTCTTAGTTCACAATATATTAATATTGTACATTAAATTTACTTCACAAACTAGTTTATTTTTTGTTACAATTTATATTTAATCTTATTTTATTAGCTCTTTTAAACCCCTGGCTTCTCCTTAGTTACACTTCTATCTATATTATGAGTTGTTCCAGCTAATGCTCCATATCCCAAAGGACTTTCATCAAGCATTTCTAAAACTTGATATTAGCTCTACTAATTCTTATGTTTTTTCTTAATCGTTATATTTTTCCATAAAATATACTAAATCTGCAAATATAATAGGTACATTTATATTTTTTTCAAGTATAGCACAATAATTTTCATCAGGTACTATTGTAGGCCCAACATAAGGTGATACTTCTATAGTTAATGACGGCTTTTGATAATTTTCTATAAACCAATCTTTGTATCAATTGCCTGTAGTAGATTCTTCCTTTGGAATTAATTTATATCCAGTTAGTAAAGCAATACTCTTTGCAATAATTAGATCTCTATATTCATTAGTTTGATTGAAATACCAGTAGATTTCTTCTCCAGATGAATGATATGATATTGTTCCATTAAAGTTATAATGTTCAGTTAAAATTTTAAGCGCATATGTTTCTGGTTCTGAAAAATAATAAGGTCCAGGGTATCCTTCAGAGCCTGGGCTTTTAGCTAAATCAGTTGATAGATTGGATGTTGGATAATTTCTATTTAAATCTACGCCATTTATGTTAGACTTCCAAGACAAGAAAGACTCTCTTTGTAAATAATCTTTATCTTGATATTCTTTACAAATAAATTCCTTACCATTTAAAACTAAATCAGCTCCATCAGGGTTTACAAGTGGAACAAAGATAAATGTAATCCGATTTAAAAGTTCTCTTATATTTATTCCAAATACAACAGCGGTATTATTATATAAATTTACCATGTAATTTATCTGGTCTAGCAATAAAATTGTATTAATAGCTTCTCTGGCATGATGAGTTGCTTGCACAAGTATCTTTGTACTTCCACATCCTAATTCAACAGCTAAAATAGGGGTTCCTTGAACAGATGAACCTATTTGGTAGTAAGATAGTATATCTTTGTTATTTCTTGTTAGTTCACATATTGCTAAATTAATATTCCTTGAAAAAGGTTTTGAATTATATAAATTGATATAACTTTTTGTAAACATATATAGTCATACCTCCAATCGTCAATTTTAAACAACCTAATGCGAACTTTTATACAAAAATACTCTACTATAGTCTATTCAATTAATTTACTTTAGTTCTATGATAATAAAATGTTGTTTTAATTTTATGAACAGTTTCAATTGTATTCTTAATACTTCTATATATATTATTATTTAAATTAAATGTGTTTACGTAAATATATGTTTTAGTGAACAGCTAAAATAACTATAGTATTTACTTCGTATTATATAACAATTGCGAACTTTACTATATTGTACATAATGTTTATTTACTTTCCAATATCAAAATAATTTCATTAATTTAAACTGTAGTATATTGTTTTAATATTAAGTATGCAGCCCACATTAATATAGAAACAAGATTAACAAGTATCCATACTAACCATTGCTCTTTGTATCTCATTACCTGTAATATTAAGGCAACAACTTATGTAACTGTAGTTATTGAATCTACAAGTTGAAGATTTCCATAATGTTTCGACTTCGCAGGTAATTTTTTATATAATATATTGGAGAACTTATATAATATAAAAATTTTTAGGAGGTACATATGAAATTCCAGTGGACTACTATACAAGTAACAAATCTAGATAATAGCTTAAAGTTTTATAAAGATTTGCTAGGAATGAAAATAGCTAAAGTTATTGAGGGTGGAAATCACCAAATAGTCATGCTTGGTGAAGATGATGATGCTAAAATCGAGCTAATACCTATCTCAACTGCATCTAGGGAAAACTTAGGTAATGGTGTTTCTATCGGTATTGCTTTTAAACAACTAGATGATTTAGTTGAAAAAATAAAATCCAAAAATATACCTGTTGTAGGTCCAATAACTCCTATGCCAGATATAAGATTTTTCTTTGTAAATGATCCTGATGGATATACGATTCAACTTTTAGACGAATAGTAATAAAACTTACTGCAACAAGTGATTCATAGTAAAAATAGCTAAATCCTTATTTAGACTTTAGCTATTTTTATTGTTTGGATTATTACATATATCTATGACTCTATATTTTACGCCTAAATCTTAGGTTTCACCAAGTTTCCTTTAAAATCATAATACTTATATCCTCTACTATTGTTAAAGGCCAAATGTATATTTAGATAACCTATTATTAAGTTGATTCAAACTTTCATACATTATATCTCCATGGTCTATATACCCTCTACATTTATCATAAAACTCTGTATAATTTTTTATATTTATTTTCTCATTATACTTTTGTTTCAAAATGTAGTCGTCATAGATTAAATCGCTAAGAAGCATTTCATCTGTTGTTAATTCATCAAGATATTCTACTGTGGCTGCAGAAGATATATTTATAAATGATGATGTTAGCATGATGCAAAATGCCATAAAAATACTTAATATCCTGTGTTTTTTCATAAACTCCCTCTAATTGATAAGCTATAGTACTAATCTTATGAACAAGTCGTTTATATATATATTCATTTTAGCTTCCTTAATTGGTAGTTTTAATTTTGCTAAAAGTATTGTCCTTAGACTGTTCTTTTATTTCAAGTTTGGCTTCAGTTAAGTCTATTCTTGCTTCATAACCATGTTTTTTTAACATATACAAAAGATTTTCTCCATTGATTAGTGTAAGTGGTTTATCTTTTATATATTCATAAGAATCCCTTCCAAAATCAGCAGTCGTAACTAGTATACCTTTCATAGCACCTTCATCTGATACTACTGTTGCAAGTTCTCTAATAGCAGAAATCCCAACTATATTTGTATATCTCTTTGCTTGTAAAATTATTTTACCACCTTTTATTGGATCTGAATCTATTATTACTCCATCTACTCCACCGTCTTTGATGCCTTGTGTTACATGAACTTCCACATTATCTTTTGCATATTCCTTTTCAAATAACTCTCTTATAAGATGTTCAAATTCTTCCCAGTGCATGGAAGCTAGATTATATCCTTTTATTTTGTCACCTATTTCATGGGATTTTATAAATCTCTTATCATATTTACTTATATTACATATTGGAGCAACAGCAACTAAATCACTTAACTTCGTTCCTGCTCTTCCCTTCATTCTTTTAAAACATAATTTAGGGTCGACTTTTGTTAAGTTATATTCCATGAAGTCTTCTACTGAGGTTTGTAATGATAAAATACAGTTTGTTTCTTCTAGTCCATTGCTTCTATTTAGTTCTGTTAAATATCCATTGAATACAATTCCTTCTATATTATTTGCTATATCACTCATATAGATATCATAGTTTAGTCTTAGACATAGCTGATATAGTGATTCTTCGTAGATTTTGTTTAATTCTGTTTCTTTTAATAATATATCTTTGTAGTCTTTTTTAGTTACTTCATATCTTCGCTGTTTTAAATTAGGTATTTTTTCTTTCTTTGGCAAGGCATACTCTATTATAAGTATTTTGTTTAGTGGTATGTATTCTATTTCACATGTCATTTTGTAATATGATGGATATTTTCTCTTTGATAGTATTTTTGTCACGTAAAATTCTACACCTTCTTTTTTTCCTTGTTCATATTCTTTTTTTAGCTTATCTATATTATTATTTTTGATGGACCTTCTATTTTCAAAAGCTTTCCTACTTTCTTCCCAGATGGAAGCTTTTTGATCGTTATCTTTTTCTATATTTTTATATTCTACTTCCCATTTATTTAAAGCTTCTTTGTATTTATTTTTAGCTTGATTTTCTAATTTTGATATTCTGTTTGGGATTAGGTAGTCTAGTAATTTTAGCTCGATCTTGTAATCTTCTTCCAATGGTTTTATTGGAAGTTTTCTAAGCTCTAGTGGTCTATTGTAATTACTGTGGTCTTTTAGTAGTTCCCAGTTTATGGTTTCTTTGTTACTATTTATATTTTTTAGTAAGCTAAGTATTTCTTCTCTTTGATTTTGTGATTTTTGTGTTATTTGATTTGCTATCTTTATAGAGTCTTCTTTTATTTTTATTTCATTTTCTTTTTGTATTCTTTTAGCTTCTTTTTCTTTTTCTCTTTTTAATTTTTCTTCTTTGGCTTTTGCTTGTTTTTGCTCTTTTGCATATTCTCTTGCTACTTGGTTTATTGTTTTTGTTATTGGTGATTGTCTAACCATGGTATCCTCCACTTTAGATTTTGTGTTTTATTTGGAGTATTGACTAGTTTTTGTTAAAATCTACATTTTTATTGTATATAGCTTAAATAAATATTAATAAATCTTACCTTTAAATTAAAATAAGCCGAAAATAGAATCTCCTATTTTCGGCTTTATGTATGTAATATCTTATTTTAAGCATTAGCTTTTTCTATATATTTATCTATAAAGCTTGTCAGTTAATTTTTACCAGGTTCTTTACAAAAAGTTCAAGAACTACACCCCCAGGCACCTTAGTCAAGTCATTTCAATGAGTTGATTTACTAACAATAATCTCTAAAGTAAATTTCTATAATTTCTTTATTACTTAAATTTGAACTTATATATTTTTCTATCTTTTTCTTTATTTCTTTATTTTTAGCTAACTTCTGGTTTAGTTTAGTTGGAAAATCTATTAACCATTCAGGATTAAATATTTCAATATTCATCCCATGTAAAATAAATTTAATTTGCTCATTAATATCACCATACTTCTTAAACTTTTCAATATCTGAAATTTTGTCATATATCAATAAGTGAAATACCCCTCTAAGCAAGTCACTAACTTCATACCTTATTCCAACAAATCTTCCTTGTCTTTTTTCTTCTGCTCTTATATCTATTTCTAAATCTATAAATTTAACTATTTTTTGTTCTAAATCAACATCTGGATTAATTATTTCATAGTACACAGATAATTTATATAATAAAAACTCGTTATAAGAAAACTTAGATTTACTTTCTAAAATCATTTCAATTTGTTTGACTATTTTTTCTCTATTTTTATCTGATAGTATTGAGTATGATTTTACAAGTATTTGATTATAATAAAATGATTTATTGTTATTAGTTTTAGTATACTCAATTATAATATCTTCCTCTGCTTCACTTAAACTAATACTACCATTATTATTAATTAAATAAATAATATTAAGTATAAATCTTTCTATGCTACTAATAATTTCGCTACTAATATTCTCCGAATATTTTATTGATTTAAATAAATCTTTAAGTAATATATTTATAGTATTATTCTCTAATAATGATTTAGATTGAGTAATTACGCCTTTAGAAATTTCATTAATAATATCCTCAGTGAGAACATTTATATTTGACTCCAACATTTCAATAAAATATTTAATTACTAAACTAAAATCAAATAGATTACTATCTAGTGTTGATCTAGATATAATAAATATAAATTTACAGTACTTATCTTTTATATCTACAATACTTGATATATTATTTAATGCATATACCAGGTTATAGTTTAAATCTTTCAATTTATCTATTGCATCTTCTTCCAATGTCAATTTATCTATATTATATTTATTAAATAATTCTTTTATCTCTTTGATGCTTAAATAGTTTATCATTGAATATACAGTAAAATAATCAATTTTATTTAATTTAATCATTTTCCCTTTTATTCCCCAAAATTCATCTTCAGTATTTTTACATTCCAAACTATAACTAAATAACATATTTTCTATAAACTTATAAAAACTCATTTTAACTTCAATATAATTATTTACAAATAATCTATTACTTATAATAAATTCATTGAAATATTTTATATCTTCTTTTAGCTTATATACTGAACTGTCTTCTTCACTTGCACCATAAAAAATAGTATCTTTTTCTTCTTTTATTTTCTTTTCAAAAGATATTACATCACCTATTTTTCTATGTACAAATTTAAATGTCAAAATATCTCTGTATACTTCTATATTTCCTATATCACTTTTAGGAAGTTTTAAATATATGTTATTTAGATCAATTTTCTTAACTTCATTTTGAATTTGTTCTTGTATTTCAAAATCTATTCCCCATCTTCCAAGATTAAATATATTTTGTGAAATACTTCTACCTAAATGATATCTATTAAATTCCGATATAAAATATAAATAGTACATCTTATTTTCTATACAACTTTCTGATATTCGTTTCAGCAACATATAGGATTCATAATATCTATCTAAATTATATAAATTATATGCTACATCTAGTAACTCTTTTTCTTGTCCCCGTACATCTTTATAAATATTAAATTTAATATTATTCTCTAATTCTTTATAATTAAAAAGATATATATCTTTATTTAAGTTGTCATGCTCTTCAAAATTTATATTTAAAATAATTTCTTCATTTTCATCTTGTATAGCTATTATACCTGCATTATATACAATTTTTTTAATAAAATCACCTTTATCATCTATCCTATATTCACTTAAATCTTTAAACAGACTTTTCAATTTATTATTGTGAACTTTAAGTATTCTATTTTTTAATTCATAATAACTATAATGTATCTCTTTTTTATCTCTCCATGGTATTTGTAAATCTAGCGCTCTTCTTATATCATCAATACTTACTACATTTAGCGCATTCAAAGATTTTAATTTTTCATAAGCTACGTCAACTGATAAACAATTACTACTATCATCAGTTAAATAGTACAAGAATCTCATTGTTGATTTTGCTATATCATTATCTAAGTTTCCATAATCAAATGACTTATTAAAATAGTCTATACCCTTGCACTCTGAAGTATATAATATATTTATACCTCTATTTCTATAATACTCAAATTCTAACTGATTAAATTTTTTATTATCATTTCCTTCAACAAAGTAAACTTGTTGAAAATCATTTTTAAGTATGTCTTTTACCCACTGAAATATGTACTTTACATTAATATCACTTACCGAATATCCTATAAATAAAACTACATGTGTAGATATAAGAGATTTAATATAGTTTTGTATTAATTGAAAATTTTTAAAGTAAGAAAGATAATCATCCTCTTTTAATACTATATTCTTATTATTTAAGTCTCCATGCATTTTAATAATCATTTTATTATTTACACTATATGGCAAATCTTGATCCTTAGAAACTATATCAAAAAATAACCCCTTTTTATTACATGCTCTTTCAATTAAATCATCATAATTTGTTGTAATTATATGAGCGGGATTCAAATTAATTATTAAGTCATGTATCTCATTAGGTTCCGCTTTAATATTAAACTTATTTAAAATAACATCATAATAATCTTTTTCTTTTCTAAGATTATAATAGTACTGTGGTATTTTCAAATAATCATCTAATGAACACTCATTCATATCAATACCTACACCTTGAACAAAATCACTTATAAGACTTGTCCATGAAGGATATCCTGAATTAATTGAAACTCCAGCTCCAACAAATACTACTAATTTATTATTTTGGGATGCCTTACGTATAATATTTTTACTTTCTTCTATAAATGACTTCATAGATATTCCCCCTATTATTTATTTGCGTCTTGTTAACTTATTTATATTTGAATCTCGACCCCGATATGGATTACAATAGTTTCACCACAAAACATATTCCCCCTATAGAAAGGAGTCGAGAAAATTGAAACCTACGGTTAAATGCCCTGAATGCTATAACACAAATTTGTATAAGTTTGGTAAGGATAAGAATTCCAATCAAAAGTACTTATGCAAAAAATATCGTAGACAATTTACCTTACAATCAAGCAAGAAGCATTCACTTGGATATCCTAAATGTCCTGTATGTGGAAAAGGTATGTACCTTCACCATAAATACAAGTACCATATTAGCTTTAAATGTAATAACGGAAAGTGTAATCATACTATTAAACAACTTATACCTACAACTATAGGTGATCCATCATCTGAAAAGCTAAATGGTAAAACTGTATTTTCTGGACATAGATTCAATTTAAACACCATAATTATAGCTAT
>JARKUZ010000076.1 GCA_029851945.1 Terrisporobacter sp.
ATTTTATTTACACACATAATAGCTTTAAGTACACAAATGTTAAGTAGTAATCAATACTTTTTTGGAGTATATATTAAGCAAATAATTTTAGAGGAAGATTTAAAAAAGAAAATAAATAAGGATTTTAAGAGAAAATTAAATATATCTTTACTCTTAACAATAGCAATTTATTTAATTCTAAAAGATATATTTAATTTAAATTTAGGAGCTAATATTATAATAAGCATTACAATATATTTTGTTTTATTCTATTTGATTTTAAGGGATGAATATAAAAAGGTTAAGTATATTAAAGATACTTATTTAGCAAACCTAGAAATTATTCAAGGTGAAAATAAAGATCAAATATCTGCAAAAGTTACTACAACTGAAGATAAAGCTCTTACAGAGCAAAAGAAAAAACTAATTAAGAAGTTCAAAATATTATTTGGTATATGTATAGGATTATCAGCAATGTCATTTTTATATGTATTGATAAACTATAAAAATATACCAGATATTATAATTACTCACTGGGGTAGTGGTGGTAAACCTGATGGTTTTGCTAAGAAAAATATAATAGATGTATTTTTTGTTAATGGATTGGATATATCATTAGTTCTATTATTTGCAATTATGGGTATTGGGAGTATATCTGGAAATACTTATATAGATACAGAAAATTTAGAAGTAAATAGAAAGAAGGCTATAAAATATTTAAATGGTATAGGGTATTCTTTTTTTGTTTTAACTCTTAGCATGCAATCTATTACATCTACAACACCTATATTTATGGTCCAAGAAAAAGATATGCCAATGTGGCTTATGATAGGAGGATGTATATTACCAATTTTTACATCAGTAGCCATGATTTATTATTACTTGATGTTAAGTAGTTTAAAGCCTAAGAGCAGAAATATTTATACTGTAGAAAATGATGATGAAAAATGGATTTATGGTTTTATTTATTACAATAAAGAAGATCCAAAACTTATGGTAGAAAAAAGACTAGGTGCTGGATGGAGTATGAATATGGCTCATCCTTTAGGGAAGTTTATTACTATATTACTTGTAATTATTACAGTTGGAAGTTTGTTGATAGGTTTTATATAGATTTAAATATTGTATAGTAAAATATTTAAAAGGAACTACTAAGATAAAAATCTCAGTGGTTCCTTTTTTAAAATATCTAAAATTCTATTAAAATGGATAATAGAATCCTGTCATTACATTATTTTTTAAATAAACAGCCGTAACTAGCAACACTATACAACTAATTATAAAAGCATAATCCATGCCTTTTAATTTTTTATAACTATACCAAGTTCTTTTTTTCTTCTTACCAAAACTTCTTAGCTCCATAGCATTGGAAACTGTTTCTATTCTTTTTATAGAAGATGAAACAAGTGGAACGAATATAGTAGTATAATTTTTTAATCTTTCTATTATAGTTCCTTCGCCTTTATTAAAAGCTAAGCCCCTTGCTTGTTGTGCATCTAATATATTTTTATATTCAGTCATAACATCTGGTATATATCTAAATGCTATGTTTATAGCGTAAGCAATTTTATATGGTATTCCCATTTTATTTAAGCTACTTGCAAATTCACTTGGATGTGTTGTAAATATAAATATAACAGTTATAGGCATAAGAACTGCATATTTTAAAGATATTGTAAGAACATAAAATAATGTTTCCTTGTTTATATAACTATATCCTATATTTATAATTTCTGTGTTAGTACCTACTAGTTCAGTTCCGTATTGTGGAGTGATAAGTAATATAAATATAATATTAATTATATTAAATACTACCATTATCCATAGTAGGGGTTTAATTGTTTTTGATGGTATTTGAGAGAAATATAACATTATAGCTCCTACAATACCCATCACTAAGAAAACTCTTATATCCAAGAACATTACTGTCATTATTGTCCATGTAAGGAATAATAATATTTTACTTATACCATTTAATTTATGGAATATAGAGTCACCCTCAATATATAGAGTTTTGGCTCTACTCATTATTTTTCACCTATCTTTCGTAATCTATAAAGAACTGTACAAAATCATTTGTATTATCTATGCCAATGGCTCTAGCTAATGTTGATAATGATGTTTCTTTTAGATTTGCTTTTGTTATAATATTTTTGTCAGTTAAAATATTTGATGGTTTATCGTCAGCTATTTTTTTACCATCAGATAAAACTATTGCTCTATCACAATATTCTAATGTTAATTGCATATCATGAGTAACAAGAATTATAGATATTCCTTTGTTAGCTAAGTCTTTTATAAAATTCATAAACTCAGTATAATGATTATAATCTTGACCTGCTGTTGGTTCATCTAATATGATAACTTCTGGATCTAATGCTAATATAGAAGCTATAGTTACTCTTTTCTTTTGACCGTAGCTAAGTGCTGATATTGGCCAATTTCTATATGGATATAAACCGCATATTTTAAGAACTTCTTCTACTTTCTCATTTATATATTCTTTAGAGTAACCTCTACATTTTAGACCTAATGCAATTTCATCTTTAATCATATGTTGTGATATCATTTGATTTGGATTTTGCATTACATACCCTATAGAATTTCCTCTTTTTTTGATGCTCCATGAATCCATACATTCATCTTTTAAAAACATAGTACCTTGTTTATATTTTAAAATTCCTGTTATAACTCTACATAAAGTAGATTTTCCTGCGCCATTATTACCTAAAACAGCTAAAATTTCACCTTTATTAAGATGGAAAGATACATTATCAACAGTATTTTTTATTCCATCATGAGAGAAACTTAAATCTTTAATTTCTAATATTTTTTCAGATTTTTTACATTCTTTATTTATTGATTGATTCTTAAACCAGTCTTTAATAGTTGATTTAGAATCTTCACTTATATTAGTAAAATCTCTTAAGTTTGACATTTCTTCTATATTGCAACCAGCTGTTTTTATAGCTTCTACATATAAAGGTTCTCTAAGACCATTACTTCTTAATAAATCTGATTTTAAAATCTCATCAGGTGTACCTATACCTTTAATTTCACCTTTATTCATGACAATAACTTTATCAAAAGGTTGATCTAGTACGTCTTCGATTCTATGTTCAACTATTATTACAGTTTTATTAGTTTGAGCATGAATATCATTTATTAATTTCATGATTTCTTTTCCACTAGCTGGGTCTAAGTTTGCTAATGGCTCATCAAACAGAAGTACATCTGCATCACTTCCAAGTACTCCAGCAAGGGATACTCTTTGTTTTTGTCCACCAGATATTTCATAAGGACTGTGGTTAATATATTTTTCCATATGAACTAATTTTAGTGCATCTACAACCTTTACTTTCATTTCTTCAATAGGCATAGCATTATTTTCAAAATTAAATGCCACATCTTCGCCTACAGAAAGACATATAAATTGAGAGTCTTGGTCTTGTAATATAGTTCCTACTTTTTTACTTACTTCTGATAAACTTTCTTTGTATGGTTTTATATTGTCTATTGTTAATTCCCCCTCTATTTCTCCATTATATGAAAAAGGAATAAGTCCATTTATACAATGAGATAGAGTAGATTTTCCAGAACCACTTGGTCCTACGATTAAGACTTTCTCACCTTTATTAATAGTTACATCTATATTTTTTAAAGTTTTATCAACTACATTATTGTATTTAAAGCTAAAGTTTTTAAAACTTATCATCTATGTTCTCCTTAAATATTAATTTTAAAATAGAAGTGTTTTATTCTTCTATTTTTAGATTACTGTTTCTTTTATTAGTTTTTATAAAACCTAGTATAATTGGGATTCCCGCCCCAAAGAATACTATTGAGTTTGTGACTATAGCTAATATAGTTTGTATTTTCATTTTATCTAAAGGTTCGCCCATAAATATTATGTCAAAACCAGCTGCAAAACTATATGCTAATACTATACCCAAGAAACCTGTAACTGCTAAGTATATAATATGGAATTTGCTACATAAACCATCTTTAATACTAAAATTTTTACATTTAAATACTAATCCCATAAATAATCCAAGGATACCAGAACTAGCTACCCAGCCCCACCAGATACCCCAACCAGCAATCATGTCAGTTAGCATATGTCCTATAAATCCCATACTAAATCCTACTAATGGTCCAAACATGGCTGAAAATACAGCTATCAATGCTATAGACGGTTTTAGTTGAGTATTAGGCCCTATTGGTATACCTACAAATCCTAAAGCTCCGTATAAGGCAGCAGCTACACCTATTGTTACTATTGTTTTTGTATCTATTTTTATCATATTAATTGCCTTTCCTTACTTTTTTATATTTTGTGTATGATAATTGATTTTTATAAATTTATGCATAAAAAAATCTCTTTCCCGAAAGAAAGAGATTATGTATACGTAATCTTATCTTCCAGAATTCATCTGTAGGAATTAGCACCTTTGTCGTAATGACCGGTTGCTGGGCTTCATAGGGCCAGTCCCTCCACCTCTCTTGATAAGGAATATTCTATTTAAGTTCCGTTAACTATTTTATTATGAAGATCGAAATTTGTCAAGTACCTGAATTTATTTAAGTAAATATATTAAAAAGATAAATATTACTTTTTTTATATGGAAGATAATCATATTTAGATTTTATTTAGTAAAATATGAAAAGAGTATATTCTTATTAAGTGGATAGAATAATTTTATGAAAAGAGTATATGTTTAAGTGGGTGATTATTTATGAGTAAAAGAAATAAAATTTTACTTTATATATTATTAGTATTTGGATTATTTGTATCATTCAAATTATTTATACCAAAAAATAATTTGAATAGTTACATAAAAAAGAATATAGGTATAGAGGATAGGATATTTAAAGAATATGTTGTGTTTTACCCTCAACATCAAGATGATGAAGTTTTGTGGGGTGGAAGTGCAATAAGGAGAGCTATAAATAGATTAGGATCAGATCATGTTTTTGTGGTTTTAGTATCAGATGGAACAGGAGTTAATGTATTTAAGGATAAAATATATAAAAATACAAGTAGAAAAGAAAAAGAACAGCTTAGAGACAATGAATTTTATGCATCATTAAATGATTTAGGTGTAAATAAAGAAAACATTATAATACTTGCTAATATAGATGATAAAGTAGGAAGCCACTTTGATTTAATGAGAGAAGTTGCACTAAATTTTGAAGATAAATATGAAAGTGTAACTCATATAGCACAATCATATAAATATGATAATCATCCTATGCATAGAAAAAATGGAAAAGTTATTTATGATTTATATAAAGAAGGAAAAATAAAAGATGCTATGTTTTATTTGAAACCCAAATATGTTGAAAAAGTTCCTGTAGACAAAAGAGTAATCCATAAAGCTAAGAAATTTAAAGATTATGAAGCTATAGTTAATGCATGTAATGAATATAAGGTTATAAACAATGAAAAAGGAAGAAGAGGAATAGGGTACATTTCTTCACATGAATATTTTGACCATTTATTGAATGATTCTGATTTGACATCATTTTTACATTTACCAGATTAATGAGTATTAGCCAGCAAAGGTCTTTATTTTTTATAAAACTTATATTCTTATGATATAATCGGTATAAATATTTTAAGAAATGAAAAATAAGGCTTTAATTAAGCCTTATTTTTGTTATCTCAATGCAGGTATAAATATATAATTTTCTAAATTTCTGCTTTCTGTAGTAAACTTATAAACTGGTTGATAAAATCCTTTACTATCAATTTCATAAACTATATCAATATCCTTTATATTTATTTCAGAATCAGCTATATCTGAGTATGTAATAAACTTTCCATCTAAAAGTTTCTCATAGGCTTCTTTTTCAGATATAATATCAAAATCTTTATATTTCTTATATGAAACAATATTATTAGAAAATCTTATTATATTTTTAGTTTCACTAATTGAACATACTAACATTCCATTTATATACTCATCATCACCTATCATATCTACAGAGATACTATAATTACCATCATTATCATCTGTAAAATCTGCTTTCTCAGGTAGTTCAATATTAAAATCAGCTAATAGAGATTTTACTTCATTATAAGTTAAATTTTCTTTTCCTGAGGAACTAAGTTCATGAAAATTTGTATAATCTGCCTTTAAACCAGTATAGTCTACCCATACTGAATAATTTTCATCTTTACTTTTATATACTATAGTATTATCATATACATCATTTTTAGACTCATCTACTTTTGAATCAACAGAACTAAGAATTTTATTCGCAACTTCTAGTGTATCTTCAGATGAGCCAACAGTAGCTTTATAAACAGAGGCTTTATCTGGTTTATTTTTTAATTTTATATTTGTAGTTACATTTACATTTGACATATTTTGTTTATAAATATAATTACAACTTAAATTTCCTAACTCTTGTTTAGAATAACTTATAAATATTATACTAAAGGCTATAACTGTAAGACATAGGGGTAACTGAAGAGTAGTGAGAATTAATTTTTTGTTATTTTCATACTGATTCTTATCTACAAAACATGATATAAAAATCATCACTATTCCATATCCTATAATACAACCTAAAGTATTATTAAAAATGTCATCAATTTCAAAAATTCCCCTACCACTTATAAGTTGTATTACTTCTATAATTAGAGTAAAAAATAGTCCTAAAAGATAAGTTATCCAGTACTTTCTGCAATTCTTAAAAATCAAAGGTAACAAGATACCAAGTGGAACAAACATTAGTATGTTTAAAATAATATTTCTCCATGCTCCTGGTGAAAAGTTATTCCATGTATCTTTATAAGAACTAAATAAATGCATACTTAGACTTTTATAGTCTGTTGACATTCGATCACCAATTGTTGCACCAAAAACTATAACGATATAAATGAATAATATAGAAATTAATGCTACCTTACTCATTTTTAATTTTTTTGTTCCCTTCAACAATCGCCTATACACTACAAAATACCCAAATAAAAATAAAGCTATTCCAATGACTAGCCCAATCATCCCTAATAAAAAATACTGTTGTGCTAGTGCTATAACTGATGAAATTCTCATTATTTTTTCCCTCCTTATTTCTCCCTTACTTAATAAATTTTCAAAATATAAATTTAGCATACCATAGACGACAATATATTCCAATAATGTAATATATCTACTCATTAATAAAAAATACAAATAAACTTTTTGAAATACAGATAAATTTACTATATAATGGAAAAAATATACTGTTTAAACTGACATAAAAAGTATATAAATTATAGTAAGAAGTAATTATTTTAAAATATAAAATAATAGATAGGGGAGGTACAGTATGGAAGAATCAAGACTTATTGAAATGATAAAAAGAAATCCTACTATTATAGAAACAATAGATAATCCAACAGACGAGATGAAATTATTAGCCATTGGCAAAAATGGCCTTTTATTAAGAGATATAAAAAATCCAACTAGAGAAATGGAAGAGTTAGCTATAGAGAACAATCCTAGAGCTATTCAATATATAGATGATCCAAGTGAAGAAATGATGATAAAGGCTGTAAGTGAAGGATGGAGTATATTAGACTATATTAAAAATCCAACTGACAAAGTTATTGAATTAGCTATAAATCAATCAGGGTGGGCTATTCAATATGTTAAAGAGCCAAGTGAAGAATTACAAGTATTAGCGGTAAGGAAAAATTATGACTCAATAAAATATATAAAAGAGCCTTGTGAAAGAGTTCAAGAAGAAGCTGTAAAAATAAAACATGATGCATTAAGATACATAAAATCACCTAGTTTTAGTGCACAGGTTTTAGCAGTTAAAAATAACGAATCGGCAATTAATTTTGTAAGTGATTTAGATAAGTATAAAATATTAGAATTTTTAAAAGTGAATATTTTAGTAAGCAAATATATAACAAATAAAATACCTAAAGAAGAACTAGAAGAAGTTTTAACACAAGCATTAAAAGAAACACTATCTAGTGAAGATGTTGAAGAAAAATACGTAAGAGATTTCTTAAATTGTTCTATCATAGACAGAAATAGCAGTACAATATCAATGGATAAAATTTTATTCATTCATAAATACGGAAGTAAAAAAGCTAAAAAAATAGCTGTGGATGAAAAACTAAAGATGATGTAGGAGAGAGACAAAATGAATTTTATAGATACATTAAAAAGTGTTGAGTTAGTATTATCTACTGAAGAAGTACCTTTAGTAGTTGGTGAAAGTGGAATCGGAAAAACGGCTTTAGCTAAAAAACTTGCAAAAGACAATGACTGGAGCTTAATTGTTATAGATGGAAATCTTCTTAAAGAAGGTGAAATAGGTGGTCTTCCAACTGTAGAATCTTATATAAGTATAGATTCTAATGGAAATAAAGTAGAAAAGAAGACTACAATATATGCAGTTCATAATAAATTAAGAGAAATTGATGAAGAAATTTCTAAAAATAAGTCAGTTTTATTATTTATAGATGAAATAAACCGTTGTGAACATACAGTACAACAAGAGCTTATGAACTTAATATTAAATAGAGAAATAAATGGATATAAATTACATGAAAATGTAAAAATCTTAGCTGCAATGAACCCATCAAGTAAATATGGTTCAGACTTTGACTATCAAGTTGTAGATATGGATGCAGCTCAAGAAAATAGATTTGTATGGTTAAACATGGAGCCTGATTATACAGTTTGGCTAAAATGGGCAATAGATGCAGGAATTGAACAAAAAGTTATAGAGTTTATATCTACATTCCCAGAATATTTAAATAAGGTAAATGAAGATGATGTAAGAGCAACTCCAAGAAGTTTTGAGAGAGTTTCTAAAAGTTATAAAATATATAAAGAAAACAAAGATTCAATACCTAAAGCAATATTCTTAAATGTTATAAAAGGTAATGTGGGGAGAGTTATAGCAGAAGAGTTTGTAAGTTTTATAGAGTCAGATTCTAGTCCTTTAATATCTTTTGAAGATATATTCTCAGGGGATAGCCTTGATGAATCTGTTATAGAAAGAATAAAAAATGAAAGTCATACAAGACTTTATATAAGTGCTATGAATATTTTAAAAGCTTTAGAATTAAATATGAAAGATGAAGATGAAGCCAAATATTATATAGCTAGACTTGTTGAATTTTTAAAAGTATATCCTATAGATTTAATGGTAGGAATTATGAAAGATATAAAAAATAGTTATTCTGAAGTATATAAAAGAGCCATAGAAAATGAAGAGTTTGTGGAAGCATATTTTGAGTCTTATAGCTCAATAAGGGGATAATATATGGAAAATAATTTTCAAAAACAAGCAAAAGAGCTTTATAATAAAGCAATTGATGTTGTTAATAGAGAAGTAGATTCAAAATCGAATTTTGATGGTGAAGCATTTGAGATAGATATACCACAAGATTATAAAAATGAGTTTTTTAGTCTTGTAGATAAAGTTGTTTTAAGTCTTATGGAAGAAAAAGATAATTTTTATGGATACTTTTTATTTCAAATGGGAAGAGAAATTAAATTTGATATAAGTAGTCCTACTGCTGTTAATTTCAAAGGAGCTAAATATGTTATATATTTTAATCCAATAATTTTCTTACAACTTAATATGAAGCAAATGGAATGTACGATTAAGCATGAAGTACTTCATGTATTATCTATGCATTTAATTAGAGCTAAAGAATTAAGAGAAAAATATAGTACACTTGCTATTAATATGGCTATGGATATAGTAGTAAATCAACATTTAGATTATCTTCCACCTTATGCTGTAACTTTAAACTGGATAAACTCAAAATATCCATCTTTAAAACTTGAGCCATATAAAACTTTTGAATACTATGTGGATAAAATTCAAATAGAATTAGATTTACAAGAAGTAGATGAAGAAGGGGAAGAAAATGATAAGATTGAAAATGAAAATGTAGAGACTGAATTTAGACCAGAAAACACTCATGATATTTGGGATGATTCTGATGAAATAGATGAAAAGACTCTTAAAGAATTTACAGAAAAGTTTGCGGGTAATTCTCAAAAAGGTGAAATTCCAACTTATTTAAATGGGATAATAGCATTACTTAAAAAGAGTAAAAGTGAGCTACCCTGGAATTTATACCTTAAAAAATTAATGGGAACTGTGGAAAGTAATAAGAAAAAAACTATAACTAGAAGAAATAGAAGACAACCTCATAGATTAGATTTAAGGGGTGAGCTTAGAGGACATAAAGCTGAAATAGCAGTAGCAATTGATATAAGTGGAAGTATCAGCAATGAAGAGTACAAACAAGCTATTAAAGAAGTCCTAAGTATAGTAAAAAGCCATAATCAAGAGATTACAATTATAGAATGTGACAAAGAAATTAGACGTGCATATAAAGTTAAATCTGTAAAAGATTTAAAAGATAGATTTGCCACAGGTGGAGGAACAGAATTTACTCCAGTATTTGAATATGCAAATAATAAAAACATTAATTTACTAATTTACTTTACTGATGGTAAAGGAGAAACTAGATTAAAAGTAAAACCTAGAGGATATAAAGTATTGTGGGTTATCTCTGGAAGAGGAGATAAGCTTTCATTAATAGAGCCTTATGGAGTAGTCAAAAAGTTAAGTAAGGTTGAAGTTAAAGATGATATGATAGATATGAGTGATATTAGAAGTGATGGATATTCAATGAATAACCAAGCACCTATTTTGTAAAATATTTATAAAGTAATATCAACAATTAAAGATATAAATTTATAAAATCAAGATAAAAACTTATTAAAGAATATTGATGAAAATCAATATTCTTTTTTTATTTAATATATAAAAATATGACAATTTTTATCACGTTTTTTGATTACATACGTATATTATATTAAGGATTTAAATTAAAATATAAATCCTTAGAAACTTAGAAAGTGGTGAAAATTATGTGTAGAAGAAGAAATAATAATGATGAATTTAGATTTATTGCTAGAGGATCTGAATGTAGACGCAATGAATGCAGATGTGAAGGATGTTGTAGAAGACGTGATTGCGAATGTAGATGCAATGAATGCAGATGTGAAGGATGTTGTAGAAGACGTGATTGCGAATGTAGACGCAATGAATGCAGATGTGAAGAATGTTGTAGAAGACGTGATTGTGATTGTAGAAGAGACGAGGATGATTTCTCTGGAGGAAACTTTTTCTCAGGTGAAGAAAGAGAAAGAGAAAGACAAAGAGAAATAGAAAGACAAAGAGAAAGAGACAGAGACAGAGATCGCTGTGAAGGATCACGTAGATGTGTAATTAGAAATAATCGTTGTAGATAGAAGAAATAGTTAATAAATAAAATTTAAGTACCATAATAATATATTTTATCAATAAATTACTCTCATGAAAGCAGGAATGCTTTCATGAGATTTTTTTATGGAATAAAAACCATATTTAAGAAGGCATTTTTTACCATATTAAGCGCATAAAAAACAATAGCATATGAAAAAAAAATAAATATAATTATATTATCACTAATAAAGGGGGAGGGGTAATTTGACAACTATAGTCCAAAAATACGGAGGAAGCTCACTAGGGAGTATAGAAAAAATAAAATCAGTTGCAAAAAGAGTTATCAGCGAAAAAGAGAAAGGCAATGATGTAGTAGTTGTAGTTTCTGCTATGGGAAAAACTACTGACCATCTAGTTAACTTATCAAAAGAAATATCACCAAATACTAATAAGAGGGATATGGATGTACTACTATCTACAGGAGAACAAATATCAATAGCATTATTATCTATGGCTATTCATGCCTTAGGATATGATGCTATATCATTTACTGGGTTTCAAGCTGGCATAAAGACAGATGGAATTCATACTAAAAATAAGATAGTTGATATAGAAATAGAGAAAATAAAGGGGAATTTAAAAGAAGGAAAAATAGTTGTTGTAGCAGGATTTCAAGGGGTAAATGAGAATGGAGATATAACAACATTAGGTAGAGGTGGATCTGATACTACAGCAGTTGCACTTGCAGCAAAACTTGGATGTGAGTGTGATATATATACTGATGTGGATGGAATATATTCAGTAGATCCAAGAGTTTATCCAAAAGCAAAGAAATTAAAAAATATAAGTTATCAAGAAATGATAGCAATGGCCAGTTTAGGTGCTGGTGTCATGGAAACTAGAGCTGTAGAAATTGGTTATAAATATAATGTGCCTATATATGTAGCCTCAAGTAGTGAATATATACAAGGAACTTATATAAAGGAGTATGAAAAAGAGATGGAAGAGCAGGTCATTAAAGGAATTGCAATAAATGATAATATTTTGATGGTTACAATTGAAAATATTTTACTTAATTCTAACAACATAGCAAGAATAATTGAAAAACTTAGTGAAGAAAATGTAAATATAGATATGATAAGTCAATCAGCTCCACAAAATGGACATGCAAGCTTATCTTTTACAGTTTGTAAGGATGATTTAAATTCAATATATAAAGTTATGGATGAAATAATTTCAGAAACAGAAGAAATAAAAATTGATATACAATCAAATATAACAAAATTGTCAGTCGTTGGCTTGGGAATGATGAACCAAAGTGAGATTATAGGTAAAATGTTTAGAGTACTATCAAATAATAATATAGAATTCAAACAATTTACTACATCTGAAATGAGCGTATCCTATACTATAGAGAATAAAGATAAAGAAAGAGCGGTAGAAATACTGTCAAAAGAGTTTAATTTATAATGAGGTAAGTGATTATAATAAGTTTAGAAATAAGGGCTGTCTAACTAAATCATAGTGAGACAGCCCTTATTGAAATAATTTTTATTGTATTTTTAAAAATATAATTAATATAAAAAATTTAATTTAGCAATCTAAATATGGTTAGAATTATATAAATGAAGGTAAAAAAGATAATACTAAAGATAAGTTAAATCATGTGATAGAAAAATTAAGGAGGGAAAATAATGGATTTAAGAGAGATTATGAGGTATAATGTATTTGTAGTAATAGGGGACACTTTAAATGAAGAAAAATATGCATACAAGATAAAACATGAGTTAATAAATAGCAGATATAAAGTATATTCAGTAGGAAAAGAATTAAAATCAATAAATGATATAGAAGAAGAAATAGATATTATAGACTTATGTATTAATCCACCGGCGGGGATAAAATTATTAAAAGAAAATAAGAAAAAATTCAAATATATAATAATACAACCAGGGGCAGGTAGTAAAGAGATTATTGAATATTTAGAGGAAAATAATTATCCATATATGGACGGCTGTTTATTAGTTGGAATACGATTATATGGGAAATATAATTAATAGATCATATAGAGGATTGGAAATTATTATAAATATTAGATTATAAAATATATTATGGAATACTTGGAGATATTGATTTAAAAAATTAATATCTTTTTTGTTGGAATATATTTTATATATGAAATATTCTCAATAAAAAGTCGAATAGTTTACAACTTTGAAACATTTAGTATAAATATCTGAAAAAAACTTATTGTAATCTTGTTTCAAAGGAGATGAACGGTATGAATGATTTATCAAGTGTAGAAAACAAAGGGGATATTTCAAAACACACATCAAATAGTAGGAAAAGGTTTTTAAGAAAAATAAGAAAAAAGAAAAGAAGATTAAAAAAAATTTTTAGATATGCAGTATTATCTACTGTATTTCTACTTATTATACAAGGATTAACATCATTATCAGTATTAGGTAATGAGGATGATAATAACAATTACGTAGATAATTCTAGTAAAGTTGAAGAAAGTAATATTTTGATATTAGTTAATAGAGAAAATAAAATTGACGAAAACTATGCACCAAATGATTTAGTTGTACCAAATGTTGAATTTATAAGTGAAAATTCGCCTAATAAAACTATTAGAAGAGAAGCTGCTTTACAATTGGAGAGTATGTTTGAAGATGCAAAAGAAGAAGGAATATATTTACTAGCAGTTTCAGGATATAGATCTTATGAATATCAAAAAAAATTATATGATAAGAAGGTAAAAAGATCAGGAAAAGAGGAAGCTGATAAATATGTTGCAGTACCAGGAACTAGTGAACATCAGACTGGATTTGTTATGGATGTTTCATCTAATGAATATAAAAAATTAGAAGAAGGATTTAAATATACGGATGCATATAAGTGGTTATGCAACCATATGGATAAGTATGGATTTATAATTAGATATCCAAAAGGAAAAGAACATATTACAGGATATGAATATGAGCCTTGGCATTTAAGATATGTTGGAAAAGATGCGGCGAAAGAGATAAAAGATAAAAACATAACACTTGAAGAATACATAGAAATGGCGAAAAAGTAAATTAAACATATTGGTTAAATTTACATAAAAAAGCAAGATTTGAAAATGAATCAAATCTTGCTTTTGTTTTTAGATAGTTTCTGTATGATATTAAAGATTAATAATATCATTATAATTTTTATTTATATAATATTTTAACTCACTATCATCAATATTTTTAACATCACAAATACCATTATAAACATTAATAATTTCACTAGGCATACCGTAAACACCATTAACCCATTCCAGGGAAGTAGGTCCATCAGTTTCAGCAAGAATATTTCTAACAGGTATAAGTTTAGTAAATTCTTTACTTTTTTCAGAATAATTAATATCTACACTAATGGTGAAAAGTGAATTTGCATCTATGAATTTTTTTAAAGTATGAGTATTACCACTGTACCAGTGGATTATAGATTTTTCTAGCATATTTTCTTTGTATAAAATATCATAAATCAGTTCTTCTGCACCTTTGGTATGAATATTTAAATATTTATCATATTTTTTAGCTTTTTTAACAAAATGTTTAAATACTTTTACTTGAGGTTCAAAAGTAGATTTATCTTCAACCCAGTGAAAATCTAAACCAACTTCTCCTATAATTTTACTATTTTTTATATAATCGTCGTAAATATCTAAATTAGGAATTTCTTTAGTAACTCTCCATGGATGTATACCAAAAGTAGGTATGATTCTATCACATTCTTTTGAAAATCTTAAATTATTTTTGTAACTTTCTTCATCCATAGCACAAGAGATTACTTTTATATTGTTTTTTTCTATATCTTTATAAACTTTTTGTAATTCATCATTTTTATAAAAATCTATATGATTGTGAAAATCTATGTACATATAAGTAAATTTAAACCTTTCTAATAATAATTAAGGCTTATAGAAAGTAAAATTTCCATAAGCCTTATAATCCTTCATATTCTTAGAACAATAAACGAATTTTATATTTACAGATATCCTAAAATTTCTTTTTTTAGTTTAGCCACATTTTCTAGATTATCTTTGTTATAGAGACTTTTATCTACTAAAACTTCTTTATTAACTACAGCTGGTTTGTTAGATAAAATATAAATTCTATTAGATAAAATTATAGCCTCGTCTATATCATGGGTTATAAGAAGTATGGTTGATTTAATATCTTTTTTTATATCTAATAACCAATTTTGCATAGATGTTCTAGTTATAGAATCTAGAGCACCAAAAGGCTCATCCAATAGCATAATGTCGCTGGAATTAATAAAGGTTCTCATGAAATTAACTCTTTGCCTCATACCACCAGACAGTTCATCAGGATATTTATTTTCGTATCCTTCTAATCCAAATATGGAAAAGTAAGGCTTAACTTTTTCATGACTTTTTTTCTTTTTTTCATTTTTTAGAATTAGAGGCATTGAAACATTATCTATAATATTTTTATAAGGAAGTAGTAAATCTTTTTGATACATATAACTGAACTTTCCATTTATATTTATTTCGCCACTGTCAGGAGTAGTTAAGTTAGAAAGTATATTAAAAATAGTACTTTTACCACAACCACTAGGACCTATAATAGAAACTATTTCATCCTCATAAACAGATAAATTAATATCTTTTAATATAAGTTTATCTTTGAATCTCTTACATAAATTACTAATGGTAATTTTTTTATTCCTTGCACTGTTTGTATTATCTACTACATTTAAATTATTTGTATTATTTATTTGGTAAGAATTCATTTGTGTATGCATCACTTGCTTTCATATCCTTGTTTATTAATTTATATTCCATCATGAAATCAGTGTAATTATTCCAAACACTATCTTTCATTTCACCCCATCTAGGTGCGTCATCTATATATTTATCAGCTAAGAATTTTTGACTTTCTATAGCTAATTCTTCGTTAATTTCAGGTGCATATTTTAATAAAATTTTTGCACTTTCTTCTGGATTATTTACACAATCTTCATAACCCTTACTTGTTGCAGCTAAGAATTTCTTTGCTAGTTCTGGATTTTCATTTATGATTTTATCATTAGTTATTAAAAGTGGAGTGTAGTAATCTAATCTTTTATCTAAGTCTTTAGTAGCAATAAAGTTTATTTCTTCACCACGAAGTTTTGCTTCTACTCCTGTCCAACCTTCAAAAACATTAAATATATCTATTTCTTTTTTAGTTGCTGTAAAGAAGTCATCTTCACCCACATCTAATATTTTTACAGTATCAAAATCAGCACCATTATTAGTCATTACTGCATTTAAAGTGGCTTTTTCTGATTCTGATCCCCATCCACCATAAGTTTTGTTTTCAAAATCTTTTACAGTTTTTATATTTTTACTTGCTGGAGATGCGAATCCAGAAGTGTTATGTTGTATTATTGTAGATATTGCTTTTATAGGAAGTGGATCTTCACTAGTTTTAGCATAAGTAACATCTTCTTGATAGCTTACTCCAAAATCCGCCTTATTAGTAGCAACTATAGTTGTAGCATTACCATCAGATGGCTGGACTATTTCCACATCTAAACCTTGTTCTTTATAATAGCCTTTATCTAAAGCAACATACAATCCTGTATGATTAGTATTTGGAGTCCAGTCAAGAACTACTGTAACTTTTTCTAAACCTGAATTATCTTCTTTCTTGTTATCTTTATTAGTACATCCAGTTATTAATCCTAGTGTTAATAAAGCTGTTGTAATTAATGATACACTTTTCTTAAACTTCATTTTATTCTCCTTTATACTTATGTCTTAACATAATTTTCTTTAAAATATTTACAATCATTACAAACATTAAACTAAATACAATTACTAAAATAGTTGATGCGAATACTTTATCTAAAGCATAAGCACTTTTTGCTCTAACCATATAAACACCAAGTCCAATACTTCCACCTAGCCACTCTGCTACAGTAGCTGATACAAAAGCATAAGTTGCAGAAATTTTTAATCCTGTAAATAAACTTTCTAAAGACATGGGAAGTTTTAAATGGATAAAAGTTTTTAATTTACTTGCATCCATAGTTTTAAATAAATTAAGATAATCTTTATCTATATTTTCTATACCATCAACAAAATTTATTAATATGGGGAAGAAACAAGTGGCAATTACCATAATTATTTTTGGTAAAGAGTCAAACCCAAACCATATTATTAAAAGTGGAGCTATAGTTATTGTCGGTATCATTTGTGAAACTAACATTAATGGATAAAAACATTTTTTTACTATTGGTATAAAGTCCATGATTGTCCCTATTGTAAGTGCCAATATGATGGAAAAAATAAATCCTAACAGGGATTCTTTTAAAGTAACCATAGCATGCATTTGTAAATTTGCATTATCTGTAAAAAATACTTCTATTATATCTGTTGGTGATGGCATTAGATACTGAGGAACATTATAACTTACCACAATAAATTGCCATACTATTAAGATTGATATAAAAGTTACAATAGGATATATGTAATTTTTAATTTTATCTGTGATTTCTAAGTTTGTCATCTATTGTTAAGCCTCCAGCTTTCTCGTCAACTCTTGCCACTGTGATGACTCTTTCACATCCAAGCTCAAATGGGATTTTATGTATTATTTTAATTAAATCAAAAACTTCATCAAAATCCCCTTCAATTGTAGTACTCATAGCTCCGATTTCGTATTTAAGACCACTTTCTTTTATTTTTTCGATACATTTATCTACTACCTTATACATTTCATCTTCACATGCATAAGGTCTAAGAGGCATAACCGCCACATCTGCTATTACCATGTATACTTCCTCCTTTATTTTTCATATTATTATAATTCCCTTTAGTTATGTAACTAAAACTATTTATAAGGATATCATAACACATTGTTAAGTTGTAATTAAGTATTTAGAAAAGAAAATATTAACAATAACTTTAATTATAAAGTATTATATTTTGAGATTTTTTAATCTTTCATATTCTTAAGGTTAAATTTATGGCAGAAATTAAATATATAAACTATTATTAAAATATATCTTTATTTAAATTAGTTTTGGATATTACTTATGTGGGGGAGCTTATGAAAAAAGAAAAGAAAAAACTAAAAAAATTTAATTCATTTGATTTATTAGATGCTGAAATTTTAGAAGAGTATTTAAGTAAAATGGCCCTTGAAGGATGGATGATAAGTGATATAGGAAGAACGTTTTTAACTTTTGAGAAATCTACACCAAAGGTTATTAAGTTTTTTGCTGATATTACAACAAAGGATTTAGTAGGTGATAACTATATTCCTACTACTGATTATATAAATTCTTTCAAAGCAAAAGGGTTAGAGCATGTTTGTGGTAATGATGACTTTCAAATTTTTATAAAGAATGATGCTAAAGGTACACTAGAAAGAAGAAAGTTGAAGTTTACCAGAGTATTTAAGAACGAATTTTCACAGCTAATTTCAATTATATTCATTTTTATGCCATTACTTTTAAAAAATAATTCATTTTTGGATGATTCATTTATTACATTTATATCAGATAAATATTTTATACTATTGATGATTTCCGTGGTTATTATATTAGTACTAAATTTATGTTCTACTATACTAAAAATAATCAAGTATATAAAAGTAGTAAAAGTAAATAATGATAATTTTAATCATGGAAGAAATTTTAAAATTAGAGATATATTATTAAAGGTTATAAACTCTAATTTTATCTTATTTGTAATGACTTTATCCATAACATTATTAAATCCTAATGGAGATATGGGAGGATATACTTCAAAGAATGAACTACCTATGTCTTTAGAAGATTTTGATGTAGAAATTCAAGAAATAAGACAATGTGATCTTGCAAAGACCTCATCACCTTTTGCAAAATATATATATGGTACTGATAATACTTATAAAGAGGTAGTTACAAAGGTATACGATGAAGAAAGTAATAGTTATTACGATGAATATAGTGAAGAATATTCAGCATCACTGTCTTACACTGTTTTCAAAAGTAAATATGATAAAATTATAAATAAAGCTTTAGATTCTATTTTAAGGTCTTATGATAAATTTAGATTGGATTATGAAAAGTCGGATGATGCACGAGAATTAAAAAAATGGGGGGCAAAAGAAATTTATACAATTAATGCTTGGGATGAGAAGGTAATAGTTTATAGTGATAAGATTCTAAAAATAAGTGGAGATATTGAATATAATGAAAAAAATATAAATATAATTAAAGATAAAGTCTTAAATGGAGTTAACTTTAAATAACTTTAATATATTTTTGAAATAATAATATATTGACAATAGAAATAAATATTATAAAATAGAGTTAATAAATCAAATATAATCGGATGAGGATAATCTTAGACATTACTTAAATGTAAGGCCGAAGAAGCAAAAGGAAGAACTTAATCTTATTCTTTCTTGAAACTGACAGGCAAAAGGAAGATTATCTGACGAAGCTTTGGAGAGAACGGATAACCGTCGCCTACGTGGCCATAACCAACTGGCAAAAGGACAGAGTGATAAGACGCTTTTTTAGTGTACTTATTACTCTGTCCTTTTTTATTTGATTAAAATGATAAAAGTTTTTAGAGTAAAAGGAGATAAAGTTATGAGAATGATGTTAGTAGGAGCAGGAGCAGTAGGAGAGTCAATACTTAGAATACTGCAAAGTAGAGAAAATCATAAGGAGTGGTTAGACTTTGTTTTAGTTGCTGACTATGATTTAGATAGAGCTAAGGAAGTTGTAAATAATTTAGAAAATATATCTAAAGAAAAAGATAAATTAAATAAAGAAAATGAATCTGATAAGGACAATGAAAGATATTATGTACCTATAAAAGTTGATGCTAGAAATAAAGATGAGATGATAAAGTTAATAAAAGATTATAAGATAGATTTCGTAATGGATGGAGCAGCACCATTTGTCAGTAATCAAATATTTGATGTAGCTTACGAAGGTGGTGCAAATTATGGAAGTATGGGTACTTGGTCAGTTCCTATGGATAACCCAAAGTTTGGTTTAGGAATTGAAAATAGTTATACAGAGCCTATGACTAAGTATAATTTTGACAGACATGAAGATTGGGCTAAGAAAAACCAAATGGCTTGTATCTGTATGGGAATAGATCCAGGAGTAGTTAATGTCTTCGCAAAATATGCAGCAGAATATGAATTTGATGAATTGCATGAAGTTCATGTGAAAGATGGTGGAAACTTAGAAATACCAGGAGCTAAAGAAAATGATATAACTTTTGGGTTTAATGTATGGACAGTTTTAGATGAAGTAATGAATCCTAATGTTGAATATGACAAAGAAAAAGGTGGATTTATAGTAGAAGATGCCTTTAGTGGAGAAGAAGTTTTTAATATGCCAGAAGGTGTGGGAGAAAATACTCTTATAAAGGTAGAACATGAAGAAGTAGTAACTATGCAAAGATATTTATCTAAATATGGGCTTAAAAAAGCTACTTTTAAAATTGCCCTAGACCCTTCTCTTATAAATGCTCTTAAAGTAATAGATTCATTAGGTCTTAGAAGTATACATCCAGTAGATGTGGGAGGAGTAAAAGTAGTTCCTAGGGATGTAGTAGCAGCTTGTGCACCTCAACCAAAGGATATTGGTGATGAAATGATAGGAATGATGCTTGTTGGAGTTCATTGTGTAGGTATAAAAGATGGTAATAAGAAGGAAATATTCATGTATCAGCCTTTTGAAAATCAACAATCTATAAAAGATTGGGGAATGCAGGCAGTTGTTGCTCAAACAGGATTTGGAGCAGCACTTAGTATAGAACTTATTGGAAGGGGAATTTGGAGTGATAAAGGAGTATTTTCGCCAGAATATTTTGATCCAATGCCATATTTAAATCTTATGAAAGAAACTGGATTTAGATATGAGATGGTTGAAATTTAAAATTAAAATGAAGTAATAAAATTTCTATAAATTATAAAATAAAATTAAAATAATTATTGTATTAAAAAATAAAATATGCTAAACTTTTACAAAATAAACGAACTATAATTTTAAAAAGCAAATTAATTATCGGTAAAATAAAAAATATATATATAAAAATATTAATTTATTATATTCGGATAAATGTATTGTAAAAGGAGTATAAATATGCAAAAGAATGATCTTAAAAAGTTAATTGATGTAGCATCAGGAAAAGTTCCAGCTGATATAGTTATTAAAAACTGTAAAGTAGTGGATGTTTATAATGGAATTATAATAGATGGAGATATAGCTATAAGTGATAATTTAATTGCTGGTGTAGGGAGTTACGAAGGCAAAGAAGTAATAGATGCTAAAGGTAAATATGCAGCCCCAGGATTTATCGATAGTCATATACATATAGAGTCATCTTATGTTTCTCCAGAAGAACTAGGGAGACTTATAGTACCACATGGTACAACTACTATTATTGCTGATCCTCATGAAATAGCTAATGTATGTGGTTTTACAGGGATAGATTATATGCTAAAAGCATCAGAAAGAACTGCTTTAGATATTAAAATGATGTTACCGTCATGCGTGCCAGCTACACCATGGGAACATTCAGGTGCAGTAATAGAAGCAAAAGATATGGTAGAACCTATGAAAAGTGGTAAACTTCATGGATTAGGAGAGTTTATGAATTTTCCAGGAGTAGTTGAAGGTCATGATGAAGTATTAGATAAAATTCTTGCGGCTGTAAATGAAGGAAGAGTTATTGATGGTCACAGTCCAGGATTAAATGGAAATGCTCTTAATGCTTATGCAGCAGCTAGAATAAAAACAGATCATGAATGTGCAACTGTTGAAGATATGCATGATAGAATATCACGTGGAATGTATGTTATGTTACGTCAAGGTTCAGCATGTCAGGATTTAAGAAATTTAGCTAAGGGAGTGACTCCTTTTAATAGTAATCGTTGTTTATTATGTGCAGATGATATGCAAACAAAAACTATTTTAACTGTAGGGCATTTAGATAATAGTTTAAGAATATGTGTAGAAGAAGAAATTGATCCTATTATAGCTATTAGAATGGCAACTTTAAATGCGGCTCAATGTTATAATTTAGAAGATAGAGGAGCAATAGCACCAGGATTAAAAGCAGATATAGTTCTTTTTGATAATCTTAAAGATTTTAATGTGGATAATGTTTTAATAGATGGAAAAGAAGTGGCAAAGAGTGGTGAATACAAGTTACCAATATCATTCTATGACCCTTCATCAACAAAAGGTAGTTTCCATGTAAAAGATTTTTCTAAAGATAAATTAAAATTAACTATTAATTCAGATAAAGCCTATGCAATTAATATACTACCTGGTGGTGTAGTTACTAGTAAAGAAGTAGTAAGTATCTACAGAGATGAAAATAATGAGTTTGTTTATAATAAAGAAGAAGATGTAGTTAAAGTAGCAGTAGTTGAACGTCATCAAAATACTGGAAATGTAGCAGTTGGATTATTAAAAGGTTATGGAATAAAAGAGGGAGCAATAGCACTTTCCATAGCTCATGACTCACATAATATTATAGTTGTCGGTGTAAATGATGATGATATGGCTTATGCTGTAGAAGAATTAATAAACCAAGGTGGAGGTATCATACTTGTAAAAGATAAAGAAGTAATTGAAAGTATGCCAATGCCAATAGCTGGTCTTATGAGTGATAAAAGTGGTGAATGGGTAGCAGATCGACTTGCGAGTATACATGAAATAGCTCATAAAAATCTTAGTATTAATTATACTGTTGAGCCAGTTATGACACTTTGCTTTATGTCTTTAGCAGTTATTCCAGAACTTAAAATCACAGATATGGGATTATTTGATGTGACTGAGTTTAAATTTATATCAATTGAAGCATAATAAAGGTGATATAAATTAATATACACAAGAAGGTAATAAATTAAAATTTATAATTATAGATAACGAATTAAATAATTTAATAGAATTAAATAATTTAATAGAATTAAATAGCATAAAGGACTATGAATTAAAATCATAGTCCTTTTAATGTTTATAGTAAATCATATGAATCAATATCCTTAGTAATTTTTTTGCTAAAATATTTGACTAATAAATAATCAATACTAAGACTACTCAATATCATCTTCATCCATATCTAATTCTTTTTCAATCTTATCTTGTTTTCTTTTACTAAAATAATATAAAAGATAATTAATACCACCAAATCCAATTATAAAAGTTAAGTAGGAAGTTATAATCGATTTTGTATCCTTTTCACCACTTAATATAACAAAAATAACAATGTAGAATATTCCACCAAGTAAAGTATTTTTTATGATTTTCTTACCAGAATCTTTATCCTCACCGTAAAGGTTATTTCCAATTCTCATATTACAAATAAGATTGTAGAAACCAATTCCTACTAAACATAAAAATTCAACAATGTATTGACTAAGTGGAGCTTGTAAAAAGAATTGTTGAACTAACACTGATATAAGCAATGCGTAAACTAATAGTTGATATCCATCGCTTTGAATTTTTCTTCTTTGACTTATAACTCTTTCATCTTGATTTTTAATATTTTTCATTTTTATTCCTCCCAAAACAAATCATCTAAGGTTTTACCTAAAGCCTTACATATTGCAATACAAAGTTTTAGAGTAGGATTATAGTTTCCTGATTCTATTAATCCTATAGTCTGCCTTGTTACTCCTACTGCTTTGGCTAAATCATCTTGTTTCATGTCACATTCGATACGAGCTATTTTCATTTTTTTATTCTTCATATAAACCTCCTTATATTACGTAGTATATGATAAACTTAACAAAAAGTCAATTATATATTGCATTATGTTTTATAAAAGTGCCATATTTTAATATAATAATGATATTAGAAAAAACTTTTATAACAAAAAAGTAGGGGTATCCTAACTGATATACACCTACTTTTTCATCCCATTATATAAATATTATGAATAAATTAAATATAAAAAACTATGATCAAATATTGATATATTGTTTTTTATATATTTATATTGATCTTTTTTCAATTAAGTTTAATACCACTATCTTTGTAATTACCCATAATATTAAGGTAACTATTCCACATATAATTCCTATTTTCATGGTATAAGCCATAGCACAAACACCTGCCAATATGCAAATAAGCCAACTTATAGGACTATATCTAAATTCTGAATATTTCATATCGTGAAGTTTATCATATGCATATACTCCTAATCCAAATAGTATAAATACTACTCCTACTACAGTTCTTACAATTTCAACTGTATTCATAATATCCCCCCTCTTAATTCTTATAATTAATTACTTAGATAGTATCATAATTATTTCAAATATATACAAGAAGTTCATTATTTATAAAATTATATATTTTTGATTTAAATTATAACAATTACGTACTTATTTTTATTATAGTATTATTCTAACTCATTTATTACCATTTACATAAACTGTGGTATTCTTAACTACTTAAATTTTTTAGTTGGTAAATTATTTAATAAGATTTATAATATAAGAAGTTTATAATTTTTATATGTTGAGAAATAATAAATCTTTCTAAAGGAGAATTTCATTGAAAAAAAACATAAATAATAAATTGATTCAAAAATTAATAATAAGCTTACAAATACTTTATGTTTTATTATTTTTTGCAACAAGTAATATAAATAATATCTATTATACATTTGGAGCAAGCATAATAATAAGTATAATAAGCTTAATTTTAAGTATGATAAATGCTATAAATAAAGGTAATTTTAACGTTTTATTTATATTAATAAGTATTGCTGAAATTTTACTTACTGTATTCATATACCTTCTTCCAGAAGCGGGTATGCCTGCTCCAATTAGATAATTTTAATTGGTAGTAAATTTAATGTTATTACACGAAGTAAACTTTGATTAAGAATATTATGAGGGATATTAATATGAAAAAAATATATTTAACAATAATTATTATATCATTATTAATGCTTGTAGCTTGTACTTCCATAGAAAGTACGGATTTAAGTAATATCAAAATAGATAATATATTATTAGGGCAAGCCATTGATAATGTAGATTTATCAAAATATAAACTAACAGATGAATATGATAATGAATATAACTATACATTTAAAGGGCTACAACTTAAAACTAATGATAGTAATAATATAGATAAAATATGGATCAATATGATAGAGTATGATTTTTTATCTATAGATAAGGAAAATAAATTTGAAAATATAGACCAAATTACAGATATATTAGGGTCTAATTATAAAGAATATTGGTATGATAAAGAGCAAGGGCTAAAATCTCATGAATACATAGATAGTGAAGCAAAAATTAAAATAAACTTTGTGTATAATGGCTTATCTAATCAAGAAAAAGAACTTGTATGGGCAATATTAGAAAGTCTGTAGTATTATTAACTAAAAATAATAAGAAATAACAGTAGTGTTTTCTTTAATGAAATACTATACTAACAAATTAATATATAGTGAATTAAAATAAATAAGGCTATCTTTTTGATAATTAAGATTATTAAAGATAGTCTTTTTTTATTTAATACACAGTATAATTATACTTATATAAAAATAATATTTATTATCAAGAAATATTATATCTTAGGGATATTATCATAAGCACATAAAACATTAAAAAGGGGGATTTTATGTTTGAAGGCAATAAAAAATACAAAGTTATTATAGGGTTACTGGTAATTTGTTTACTAGTATCTTTAGGGGTTAATATTTTAAATCAAAATGGTGTGAAGAAATACAAAAAGGAATATAAGTTTTATGTAGATTCTTTTGATGAATTTGTGATAGGAGATTTTATAGATGGAGATGTTGATTATGATTTTATGGTAGAGGAATATCAGCATTATATTGATAGTTACAAAACAGCTATAGATAAAAAAGATATAAATGAATGTGAAAAGATTAGTAGTAACATATCAAATATACGTAGTGATTTAGCAGCCATGAATAACCAAATTTTATATTATAAGTTGGAAGAAATAGAAACTGAACAAAATGAAAAAAATATATACGAATATGAAAATATAATTTTTGATAAAAATAAATCAGAAATTGAAAGTTTAATGAAAGAAGAAAAGTATAATAATGCTTATAATAGTTGTATTAGAATAATATCTGATATTGATAAAATTTCAAATAATCTAATCAAAGTAACTCAATACGATTTTTCTGAATTTCCAAAAGTAAGGGTATATCTAGATGGTGATAATTTAGAACAAATAATAAATACATCTATTGATAAAACCAGATTTAGGATAGTTGAAAAAATAGGAGATAAATATAAAGATATTAAGATAGAAAATCAAGGAACAGTAAAAGAGCAAGGTAATTTAAATTTAGATATAGTAGCAGATGTTAGTGCTAGTATGTACGATTACTTAGGTGAAGTTAAAATGGCGACTAAAAATTTAGCTGGAAATATTGATATGAGAATGAATAAAGTAGGTTTATTAAGTTTTTCGGACTATGCTATGAGAAATACTACCTTTACTAACGATAAAGATTTTTTATATAATGAAATAGAAAATTTAAATACCTATAATATGACATCTTTATATGATTCACTGTGTGAGTCAATATCATATACTGCACAACAAAATGGAGCAAAATGTATAGTTGCATTTACAGATGGACTTGATAATAAAAGTATTTATGGATATGAAGATGTAATAAATTTAGCTACTAAGTATGAAATTCCTATTTATATTATTGGTATAGGTATTTATGACAGTTCGTATGAACAAATTTTAAATGATATATCATCTAGTACAGGTGGATATTATAAAAATATTAATAACAACAATATTTCTTATGAGATGGAAAACATATACAATGATGTATGTACAAAGCAAAAATCACTTTATTATTTAGAATATACAGACCAAATTAAAGATAAATCTGATAAAAGAAATTTATTTATAGAATATAATAGTGAAAATACAGTTGTGCGTAATAAACTAAAAGAGACTATTACAGAAAATAATACTTCCGTTGATGAAGTAGGAAAAAAGGCACAAGTAGCAAGCTTTGTAAAAGAATGCAATTATAAATATTTTGAAGCGTTAAACAATAGAGATGTTAGTATAGTAAATAATTACTATTCAAAATCCAGTGCAGGTAAAGCTTTAGTCAATGAAATTAATTTTCACATAAAAAATGATGAAAAAAATAATTATTATTATGAGTATTGTGATTATAAAATAGAAAACATAACTAAAGAAAGTGATAATACTTATAAAGTTACTTTCTCCCAAAATTTCACAATAAAATCAAATAATTCTATTATTAGTTCTTATACAAATGCAAGAGCTATAGATAAAGTAGTAGAGATTAATGGTAGATTTTATATTGATGGGTATGAGCATTTAAGCAATGGTGAAAAAACAGAAAATCTTACTAATAACTTAACAGAATAAAAATATAAAAAGAGAATTACTTTTACTTCAATATTAGTAATTCTCTTTTTTATAATTAAATTAATTAATTTGAAAAAAATATAAAAATATATTATTCTAATCTAGGACTTCATTATAAAGTGTGAGGCAAGAACATATTATATATAATAATTGGAGGAGTAAATGTACAAAAGGTTAGTATCAGTAATATTAATAAGCGTTACAGTTATATTAGCAGTAGGCTGCTCAAAAGAAGAAGCAAAATTAGAAGAAATACCAAATGGAGAGAAAGTATCACAAGAGGTAAAAGGTGTAGAAGAAATTTTAAACGGTAAATATGTGCATATAGTAGAAGATCAAAATGATACAGGGTCTATTTATTATTTTAAAGATGATGAAATAGCATTAATATATGGATATCATATAGATATATATGAAATATTAGAAAGAAATTCTAGTGATAAAAGTATTACTTATAAGCTTAGAACTACCGAATTTGGAAGCTCTGATAATATAATAAATTCTACATTAAATATAAGTAAAAACGAAGATGATACAATAAATATGAAGTGGGAATATGAAGATGGAAGTGTATATGAAGAAAATAATTTAAAACTTATGAATGCTAGAGAATCTGTAAAATCAATAATATCATCATATCCAACATATAGACATGATAGATCATGGGATGACTTTGGACTAACTTCACAATTATTCGATGAAGTATATAAAGAGTTATCTAAAAAGGAATTAGATAAACAAATATCAGAGGAAGAAGCTCTTCAGATATGTAAAGATAGTATAAAAGGAACATGGAACACCGATAACTTATTCATAGGTAATGGGGAATTTGGATTAGATAAAATTATAAATATCAATGGACGTCAATACTATGGAGTGTATTATCAAGATGAAGATGTAGTTGGAGATTTTAGATTCTGTGTGAATATATCTACAGGTGAAGTATTTTACCAAAGTACAGCAGATTTAAAATCTTTAACTCCTATAGATGAATATTTAAAGGAAGTTCTATAAAAAAACGTAGTTACTGAGAATGAAATCTTAGTAACTACTATTTTTTAGCAATTTCCTATAAAAATATTCTTTATTTTTTATATAAATAAGTTTATAATTATTCTGAATATTATAACTATAATTTTAAATAAATATACGTGATGGAGAGTTAAATGAAAAGTAATATGAAAACTTTAATGAGACTACTAATAGGGTTTATCTTATGTTCGAGCTCAACTGTGTTTATGTTGAATTCTAACTTAGGATTATCACCATGGGATGTATTTCATCAAGGAATATCTAATGTTACAGGAATTACAATAGGACAAGCAAATATAATAACAGGCGTTATATTTGTTGTTGTAGGTATGTTTTGTGGACAAAAGTTGGGAATTGGGACTATATTAAATATGGTTTTAATTGGTCAGTTTGTTGATTGGATAATGTATCTAGATATTATTCCTAAATCTAATAATATAGTAACTGGAATTATAATGATGATTATAGGAATGCTAACTATGGGGTATGGTTGTTATCTATATATTAGTTGTGGATGGGGATGTGGACCTAGGGATGGAGTAATGGTAGTACTTAGTAAGATATTAAATAAGAATATTAAATACGTGAGAGCAGGTATGGAAATTATAGTTCTTATTATTGGTATTTTTTTAGGCGGAACAATGGGACTAGGGACAGTTATCTCTGCTATTTTCTTAGGATATAGTATGCAGCTTGTATTCAAACTAAAAAACTTTGATGTGTCAAAGGTAGAACATAAATCTATAATAAATATAAAATTTAATGATTAATCAAATAAACACTATAAGAGTATTATCTATTCTTATAGTGTTTTTAGTTTTTATAAAATTCAATGAAAATAGCATTAAATATATATTTATTTGTTGGAAATGTATTCATACTATGTATTATACTAGTATACAAATTTTGGCAATATTATTTTTTAGATTCTTAATATTAGAGGGGGGGTCATAGATTTTTTTACTATAAAATATTTTAAATAGCAAGACTATTTATATTTTTTTATTTCATTGTAATATTCTTTTGGAGTAATACCGAATTCTTTTTTAAAAGCACGGAATAAATTATTATAACTTCCTATTCCACAAATTCGTGCAATGTCTACTATAGCATTTCCCTCTTCTATAAGTTTTTTACATAAATCTAATTTAGTTTTTACTATATAACGGTGTAATGTCAAACCTGTAGCTTTTTTGAATTCTCTTGATATATGAAATTTACTAACATAAAATTCTTTTTCAAGATGATCAAGAGAAATTTCTTCTGTAATGTGGTTGTTAATATATGTAAAAATGTCATCAACCAAAAAAGGCTTGTTTTTTCTTATTTTTTGTTTTGGTTCTGCATATATACACGATCTTAGTACTAAAACTAAAACTATTGACAGCATGCTTTTAATATATAGGTTATCAGCAAACTCATTATTTTCTTCTTTTAAGTACACAAGCTTTCTTAATATATTTTTTATTAACATATTAGTTTCTGTATTTGCATCTATTACTGCACATTCAAAAGGTACAGTATTAAAACTTCTAACTAAATCTACTTCTTTATCTGATAATTTATTCAGTAATTCTATCGTAATTGATAGTTCATATGTTATAAGAGGTTGATTTGACTTTGATTCTATATCAATCTCATTATTAGGACTTATTAAAATAATATTGTCAGTACCACATCCTTGAGATTTGTTATTTAGTTTTACATTACAATTTCCTGAAAATATACATAATACTTTGTAATATTTATTAGATTTAATTCTTTTAGTTTTTATATTATTAAATTTAATTTCCCTTACAAAATAATCTTTTTTATCAATCATTAATACTCCCCTTTACATAATTTATTAACTAACATATCAATTTTTGTTAATATTATATCAATATATGGATACAATTTTATTTTACTATATGAGATAATAAAAATACAAATAAATATGACAGTTCTTGTCGCATTTACTTATAATTTATTTTTAATCAACATTAGGGGGGAGTTATTTTATGCAAAAATTTTCAATGAAAGATAAAATCGGTTATACTCTTGGAGACTTAGGGTGTTGCTGTACAGAACAATTTAGAGCTATGTTTTTAACAGTATTTTATACATTAGTTCTGAAGGTTAATCCTATCCATGTAGGTACAATAATGTTAATAACAAAATTCTGGGATGCTATTAATGATCCTATAATTGGAGCTATTATAGAGTCTCGTAAAGCAAAACCTGGTAAAAAATTCATACCTTGGATTCGTGCATTTTCTATACCGTGTGCAATATTAATGTGTATCGGATTTGTAAACGTTTCCAATTTAGATTATGGTTTAAGGTTAGCTTATATTTTAATTACTTATGTTCTATATGAAGCTATGTATACTTGTGTAAATGTTCCATTTGGATCATTATCAAGCGTTATGACAGATGATGTTAACCATCGTACAGATTTATCAAGATATAGAAGTTTAGGTGGAACTATTTTTATGACTGTCATAGTTATCGTTGGACCACTATTCTTATATAAAGATAATGTACCTGTTCCTTCAAACTTTTTACTATTAGCTATTATTTGTGCTTGTGTAAGCGTTTTCTGTTTACAAGTTACATCTGTATGGTGTAAAGAACGTGTTGAGTTACCTCATATAGAAAATGAAAAATTTAATTACTTTGAAGTATTAAAAAACATTTTAAAAAATAGAGCTTTATTTGGAGTTATAATTGCTAGTTTAGTTGGTATGATATCAGCTAGTGTTGTTAATGGATTAAATACTTATTTATTTAAAGATTATTTTGGTAATGTACAAATAATGGCTGTGTCAGGAATGTTGAGTACAGTTTATTCAATAATTACATTTGTTGGTACTAAATTTGTTGCAAATAAATTTGGTAAAAAAGAATGGTGTATGTATGGTGCTGGTTTTGCTGCAATAGTATATGGAGTTTTATTCTTCTTCCCAATAGATAACCCAATGATGTTTATAGTAATCAATGGTGTTTGTTATATAGGAGCTTCTGGTTTCCAAATACTAATTTGGGCTATGGTAAATGATTCAATAGATTATCAAGAGTTACAAACTGGAACTCGTAATGAAAGTATGATTTACTCTACATATTCATTTTTTAGAAAGCTTGCTGCTGCTTTAAGTGCAAGTTTAAGTAGTTTTATACTTGCATTTATAGGATACAACGTACATGCTTCAACTCAAACTGCAGAAGTTGTTTCGCATCTTTGGAAAGCGTATACAGGGATTTATTCAGGGGGATATATAATAGCAATCTTAGCATTATTCTTTATATATCCTTTAAGTAAGAAAAAAACTCAAGAAATGTTAGAAGAATTATCAATCAAGAGAAAAAACATGAAGAATGTTTAAAATATAGTAAGTTATAGGAGAGCAAAAATGGTTAAATTAATAGAAATAAAAAATCGAAAAAATAAAATATTAAGAGGGGTACTTACTCTTCCTGATAATATAGAAAATCCTCTTATAGTGTTAAATCTACATGGATTTGGAGGAAGTATGTCAGGGTATAAGTATGCACATACTCATTTGTCAAGAGTACTTGAATCTGATGGTTTTGGTTGTGCTAGGTTTGATTTTTATGGTTGCGGTGAAAGTGATGGAGAATTTGAAGAAATGACTTTCACTGGACTTATAGAAGACACGATAGATGTATACAACTATCTAATTGATTCTAAAGTAACAACTGCTGACAGAATCATATTATCTGGTCATAGTATGGGTGGATATGTAGCTTCTTGTGTAGCTCCAAAGTTACAACCTATTGGTCTAATTCTTATGTGCCCTGGTGGTGGTATGTGGTATGGTTGTAAAGAACGTGCTGATGGATTAAAGGCACAATCTATGCAATATGCTGATATGGAAGGTTTAAAATTTAGTATTGATTTTAATTATGATTTATACAACTATGAGCCATTTTCTAATGCAATGGGTTATGACAAAGATGTCATAATTATAAGAGGTACTGAAGATAAATTAGTTGATAATCGTGCTTGTCAGGCTTATTTAAATTGTTATAACAGTGACAAGTCAACGTATGTAGAAGTTGAAGGCGGAGATCATAATTTCGCCAATATAAAAGCTAAAAAAGAATGTGAAGATGCAATCATTGATTTTTGCAAATTAATTAATAATAAATAAACTAAGGGGGAATTAATATGAAACTTTTAGAAAAAATCAATATAGGAAATATTACCCTAAAAAACAGAGTTATGTTTCCTCCGCTGACTACTGGCTATGAAGGTAGAGATGGTAGTTTAACTAAACAAAGTATTGAATTTTATGAAAGATTAGCAAAAGGTGGTGTTTCATACATAGTAATTGGTGATGTTTCTCCAATTAATGGCTTTACTTCTACACCTAAATTATATGACGATAGCCAAATAGATGGTTTCAGAAAATTATGTGATTCAATACATAAATATGGAGCGAAAGTATCTGCTCAGATATTTCATCCAGAGTATGATTGTGATGCTATAAATAAGATAGTTGCTACTGGTGATATGAAAGCTGTAAGAGAAAAACTACATCATGATATGCAACACTTCGTAAATGAGGTTAGTGAGGAAGGTCTAAAAGATATCATCGATAAGATGTGTAATTGTGCAATCCGTGCTCAAAAAGCTGGTGTTGATATTATTCAAATACATGGAGATAGATTAGTAGGTTCATTATGTAGTACTATATTAAATAAAAGAAATGATAAATTTGGGGGAACTCTAGAAAACAGAACTAGATTTGCACTAGAACTTGTAAGAGCATTAAAAAAAGCTGTTCCTGATATGCCTATTGATTATAAATTTTCAGTTGTTACACCTGAAAGAGGTAAAGGTGGAATCAATCTAGATGAAGCACCTACATTTGCTAAATGGTTAGAAGAAGCTGGAGTTGATATGCTTCATGTGGCTCAGGCAAACCATACTGGTAATATGGCGGATACTATTCCTCCAATGGGTGTACAGCCTTATGGATTCTTTGTTGATATTGCTGCTCAAATAAAGAAATCAGTAAATATTCCAGTTAGTACTGTTGGTAGAATATTTAATCCTAAAATGGCAGAAAGTATCCTAGAAGCTGATAAGGCAGATATAATTGGACTTGGTAGAATTCTACTTGCAGATCCTGATTGGGTTAACAAAGTAAAAGAGAACAAATTTGAAGATATTCGTGAATGTATATCTTGTAATAAAGGATGTACTGACAATATTCAAAACCGTAAGTTTTTAAGCTGCATACTAAATGCTGAAAATGGATATGAAGGAACTAGAAAAATCACTGAAGCTGTAACTAAGAAAAAAGTTATAGTAGTAGGAGGAGGACCTGCAGGGCTTGAAGCTGCACGTGTAGCAAGCTTAAAAGGTCATAGTGTTACTTTATTTGATGAAAATACATCTTTAGGAGGTCAATTAAATTTAGCTTGTATTCCTCCTAGAAAAAATGAAATTCGTAGAGCTATTAGATTTTTAACACATTCTGTAACTTCTCAAAATGTAGAATTGCGACTTGGGAAAAAAGTAACTCAAGAAGATATATTAACTTTAAATCCAGATGTTGTATTAGTTGCAGTAGGAGCAAATAATTTTATACCAAGTATAGATGGTTATAATAAGCAAATGGTATGTGATTCATGGAAAATTTTAAGTGGTGAACAACAAGTATTTGGTAATATTGCTGTTATTGGTGGAGGTATGGTAGGTTGTGAAGTAGCTGAGCACTTATGCCTTCAAGAAGGAAATAAAGTTTCTATAATTGAAATGGATAATAGTATAGCTAAGGGTGAAAGTAGTACTATACTTCCGACTTTAATGGAAAATTTCACTAGAAACAATGTTGAAATCTACACTAATCACAAAGTTAATAAAATAGATAAAGAATGTATAATTTGTGAAAATAATAATAATGAAATAAAAATACCTTGTGATTACGTAGTTATGGCAGTTGGTGCTAGACCTAATAGCTTTGATGTTGATAAACTATTAGAAAATAATATTAAAGTTGTTAAAATAGGTGATTGTAAAGATAGAGCAGCTGATATTGAAAATGCAATTAAAACTGCTTATGATGCTGCTAATGAAATATAAAATTTATATATAAGACAAAAGAATCTTCTTATGAATTCAAGAAGATTGAGAGTATAAATTGATTATAGTCCACTTTTTCATCATATTCTGACTTGCTAAATAAAGCATTTTTAGCAGGGATACGTTTGATTGGAAAGTGGACTTCTTTTTATTATTTCTATTTTATACAGATCTTTTGTTTGATCATGTATATTCGCGTTAACCCACAAAAGATATGAGTACATATTATACATAGGTATATTAATCCAGTAAGGATATGGATATGATTTAGAAAAATTATACATATTTATCACTCCTTTTATAGACTTTATAAAATTATATGATAACTTTTATATAAGGTGATTATTTATCTAGGTAATAATACATTTAGTTATTAGACAATGGATAAGGATGATAACTATGAATATCAGAATGAATAAGTTTATCATCTTTATCGTAAATATATTTAATTGTGACTACTACTTTATCTCCTTTAGATACATTTTCATATAATTTTTTACTCTCAATAAAGTAATCTTCATCATTGTAAGATAGTTTTACAGTACAATTTTCTGATTTATATTCAACAGTATTTAGTAATGGAAAATACTTTTTATCACCTTTAGAGTAATAAAAGCCTTCAACTGTCATTATATAAGTTCCAAAGGACATCCATTTAGCATTTTTATTTAAATCTATTTTTTTATTTAAATTTGATAATTCTGGTTTATCAAGAAATTTTTCAAACAAAGACTTATTTTTCATATAGAAGCACCCCTTTTTATTATTTTGTAATAGAATTATTTAATTCCCTTCTATTTTTTTGTTTGTTATAAGAATTAAAATACTAAGGAGGATTAATATAATTACTGAAGCAGATATTAAAATAAGTAGCCATGATGGGACTATATTTTGAAGATTTTGATATGCAGAAAAGAATGATGCGCCTAGAAGCCAACCCGTTATATTAACAAATGTCCATCTTAATTTTCTTAGTTTTTTTAATTTTTCTTTTCTAATATCTATTTTTTGTGTATAAATGGATCGTAATTCTGTTGTTGTATCACTACCATCATCAAATTGTTTAATTGCTTTATCCTGAGCTTCATCAATTTTACATCCTTGTGCAATAAATTCATTTGCTGAAGTTATTAAGTGTTCTTTTAACTCTTCTTTTAGCTCCATGGCTTCTTTGCTATCATCATTTTTATATAGATTATTTAAATAATCTTCTATAATTCTCATAATTTATACCCCCCTATTTAAAAATCTGTTCATAACTTCTTGGATAAAATTCCACTCTTTAATTTTTATTTCTAAATTTGTTTTTCCATCATCAGTTATATGGTAGTACTTTCTTCTACTACCTGAATCTTGATCAGCCCAATAAGATTTTATCAACCCCTTAGATTCTAATCTTTTAAGTGAAACATACATGGTGCTATCTTTTAACTCAAATGTAGTTTCATCTTTCACAATTTTTGCAATTTCATAGCCATATGAATCTTTTTGATTTAATATTGACAATATCAAAGTATCAATATGGCCTTTAAGTAACTCCTTATTTAAATCCAAAAATATATCACCTCACTTTATAAGTTACCTTATAATATAAGGTAACTTATAATATAATAGTAGTATGTTTGGTAAAAGTTTACAAGTGGAATTTGGATTTATATTTATATATTTGATTTCATAAACTGTAAAGATTATATGTAAAAATATAAATAGTAAGTTTATTACTATGTTCTTCATACATTGATCGATAAATTCTGGACTTATATCGTGGAATAAGTGTGTCTATGATATAATAATAAAAAATAAATTTAATAATTAGGTGAACATATATTAAAAATAATCTAATTGAAATATAAGATTTTATTTTAATAAAATATAAATACAGGAGTACTTTAATGAGTGAAAAGATAAAATTATGTGAGTGCAATGTAATACATGAAGATGTAGTAAATTATGTAAAAGAAAATATGCCAAAATCTAAATCTATAAACAACTTAACAGAATTCTTTAAAATTATGGGAGATAATACTAGAATACAGATTTTATGCGCTTTAGCACAAAGTGAAATGTGTGTATGTGATTTAGTATCTGTAGTAAATGTAAGTAGATCTGCCATGTCACATCAGTTAAGAATATTAAGACATGCTCATCTAGTTAAATCTAGAAGAGAAGGTAAAAATATATTTTACTCTTTAGATGATGATCATGTAAAATCAGTTATACAAATGTCATTGGAACATACAGAAGAATAAATATAATCATTAGTATGCTACGGGAATTACCTGTAGCATTTTTCTATTCCAAGCAAGTATACAGAGTATTGGAAATTTGACAATATAAATGGAAGATGGCTATTAGATGAAATTAAACAAGTATATGAACTAGAAGAAATAATTTAAATAAGTTAAAAGAAGGATGTGTATAAGACATCCTTTTTTATTATTATATTTCAACAAGATTATTTCATAGAGTTTTTTAAAAATACTTGCAATATAAATTGTATTACTGTATTATTGTATTAAAGTATTAATACAATAGGAAGTGAAGAGATGGAATGGTATATCGATAATAATAAACCTGTATATATCCAGCTTGTTGAACAATTAAAATCAAAGATAATATCAGGAGAATTTAAACCTGGGGATAAGATAGATTCAGTTAGAAATTTGGCACAAGAAGCTGAGGTTAATCCAAATACAATGCAAAAAGCTTTAGTAGAATTGGAAAGGCAAGGTTTAGTTTTTAGTAAAAGAACTAGTGGCAGATTCATAACAGATAACGAGGAGATGATTAAATCAAAGAAAGAGGAATTAGCTGGTGAAGAAATAAGAAACTTAAAAATAAATTTAGAAAGATTAGGTTTTAGCAAGGCAGAGATAATTCAACTTGTTATATGTAATATAAGGGAGGAAAATTAAATGGGAAATATCGTGGAATTTAAAGATGTCCATAAAAGTTATAGCAAGAAAGAAGTATTAAAGGGATTAAATTTAAATATACCAAAAGGGAAAATAGTAGGATTACTAGGTCCAAATGGTAGTGGAAAAACTACTATGATTAAATTAATGAATGGACTACTTCAACCAGATAGAGGAAGTATAGAAATAAATGGAATGAAGCCATCTAAAGAAACTAAAAAAATAGTTTCATATTTACCAGAGAGAACTTATTTAAATGACTGGATGAAAGTCAAGGATATATTAGAATTTTTCTATGATTTCTATGAAGACTTCGATGTACAAAAAGCTAATGAAATGATTAATTCTTTAAAAATAGATAAAAATGAAAAACTAAAAAGCATGTCTAAGGGTACAAAAGAAAAGGTTCAGCTAATATTAGTAATGTCTAGAAAAGCTGATTTATATATACTTGATGAACCAATAGGTGGTGTTGATCCAGCAGCAAGAAGTTATATACTAAAAACTATTTTAACTAATTATAATGAAGACTCTACTTTATTAATTGCAACACACCTAATTAGTGAGATTGAAAATATTTGTGATGATATATTATTTATATCTAATGGAGAAATAGTACTTCAAGGGAATGTGGACGAAATTAGAGAAGATAAAGGAAAATCTATAGATGCATTATTTAGGGAGGAATTTAAATGTTAGGTAAATTAATAAAATATGAATTTAAAGCTTGTGGTAGAACTTTTTTTCCAATATATATAAGTATTTTAGTTTTAGCAGCAATAAATGGTTTATTTAATAACTATAATATTTTTAATATAAATATGGAGGATGGGGGAACATATCTAAATTTTTCCATAGAGGATATTAAAGGAATATTTATGCTAGTATTGGTTGCTTTGTTTGTAGCTTTATTTGTGATTACTATAGTTCTTACAATACAACGATTTAAGAAAAGTTTATTAGAGGATGAAGGATATTTAATGTTCACTTTACCAGTAAGCACTAAAAACCTTATTCTATCTAAATATTTAGTTGCACTTATATTTGTTGTACTTAGTGCTTTAATAGGAATAGCATCATTTATTATCGTAGGATTGTTTTCTGGAGGAATAGGATTTTCAGATTTGGCAAATATGTTTAGTCAAGATATATTTGTTGGATATGATTCAAGTGCTGAGTTTTGGAGATTTGCAATATTTTCAATTATATATTTATTACTAATGTATAGTATTTTCATATTTACTGTATATTTAGCTATATCTGTTGGGCAGTTTCCACAGTTTAATAAACATAGAGTAGCAGCAGGAGTAGTAGCTTTCTTTATAATAAATATGATAGTAAATTATTTACAAGGTTTTATTAGTAGATATTTAGGTCTAAATAATGTAGATTATGATGGGGTTACAGGAGTTGCATCAAATATTTCAACTATTTTTTTTGAGTGGTATGATTTAATTGCAGTAATATTGAATATATTGATATTAGTAATATTATTTATGGGAACTAATTGGATATTAAATAAAAATTTAAATTTAGAATAATATAAAAAGTGCCAATATAATAATTGGTGCTTTTATTTTATTAAAAAAAGTTGCAAACACAACTAAGTCATTATATAATAGTTGATATGCAATTTTACAGATTATATAAACGTGATTGATAAGCGGGTATACTAAAAAAATTATGAATAAATCAAAATATAAAATAGGAGGACATTAATGAATAACAATCAACAAATTTTAGGGACAGAACCTATAGGGAAATTACTTTTGAGATATTCGCTACCAGCAATAATAGGTATGATGGTAAATGGATTATATAATGTAGTAGATAGAATATTTATAGGTAATATGCCAGGAGTTGGACCACTTGCTATAACTGGTTTAGGTGTTACAATGCCTGTAATGACTATAATATTAGCCTTTGGTATGCTTATAGGTATAGGAACTGCTACTAATATTTCTATTAAGTTAGGACAAGGTAAAAAAGACGAAGCAGAAAAACTTATAGGAAATTCAATTACCTTAGCAGTAATAGTTGGATTAATAATAATGGTAGTTGGATTAATATTTGGAGACCAGATACTTCAATTATTTGGAGCTAGTGCAGATAGTTTAGAATATGCAAAAGCATATATTAATATAATATTACTAGGAACTGTATTTAATATGATAGGATTCATTTTCAATAGTACTATCAGAGGGGATGGTAATCCAAAACTTTCTGCAACAATAATGGTTGTGGGATGTGTGTTAAATATAATTTTAGATGCAGTATTTATTTTTGTACTTGGGATAGGAATAAAAGGTGCAGCATTAGCAACTATTATAGCTCAGTTCACTACTGCTGTTTGGGGATTATCTTATTATACAAAAGGAAAATCTAATTTAAAATTAAAAAAAGCTAATTTAAAATTAGATAAATCATTAGTATCTATTATAATTGCAATAGGAGCAGCTCCGTTTGCTATGCAATTAGCAGCAAGCGGTGTTCAAGTAATAAGCAATAATGCACTTAGAACTTATGGTGGAGACTTAGCTATAGGTGCTATGGCTACTATAAACTCTATAATAATGATGGTAGGAATGCCAATAGTAGGTATAAGTCAAGGAGCACAGCCTATAATAGGGTTTAACTATGGATGTAAAAAATATGATAGAGTAGAAAAAACTCTTAAATTAGCTACAATAGCTGCTACTCTAGGATTAACTATAGGTTGGGCAGTTGTTCAATTATATCCGGAATCAATAGTAAGTATGTTTAATAGCAATGCAGAGCTTGTAAAGATATCAGTAGATGGAATAAGAAAATATTTATTCATGATGCCTTTAATAGGAATGTCTATGATTGGCTCAAACTATATTCAATCGATTGGTAATGCTAAGCAATCAATGTTCTTAGGTCTACTTAGACAGGTAATATTATTAGTTCCTATGATGCTTATTTTACCAAAGTTTTTAGGGTTAGATGGTGTTTGGTTCTCTCAACCAGTAGCAGATGTAATATCTTTTATAATAACATTTATATTAGTTAGTAGAGAAGTTAAATCTCATAAAAAGGTAGATACAGATATAGAATATGTAGCTTAAAATATTAAATATTAAATATTAGGTATTAGTCTATTGGCTGGTACCTATTTTTTTGATATGTATTGAATTTAATAATTAATTTTATATTTAATCTCTTTGACAAAAGTAAATAAATGATATAATATAAACATGAAAATTTATGAGGGAGTGTTATTTATTAGAAATTTAAAACTTGTAATGACGTCAAATAAGGGGAAATATATTAAAAAAATAAATTATAGTAAATATAAAAAAGTTATTATAAAATAATATGTATTCTAAACATTTATTAAATAAATTTCTAATAAATAAGAGCTATAATCAAACCAATAATTAAAATCGAGGAGTGGGATATTTTGATATTATATGAAAAGAAAGAAAAAGAGAAAGGTAAAGACTATGCTTATAGGGTATTAAAAGATAATATTATGACTTTGAACTTAAAACCAGGGGAATTATTAAGTGAGGCTGATTTATCTGAGAAGCTAGGAATATCTAGGACACCAATAAGAGAGGTGTTAATGAGATTGAAAAATGAACATTTAATAGAAGTAAAGCCTCAAACAGGGACATATATATCGTTAATAGATAGCAATATGATAGAACAAGCTGTATTCATGAGATATACATTAGAAAAAGAAGTATTAAAAGAGTTATGTAATGGAATTAGCGATGATATTTTAATGGAATTAGAGAAGAATTTATTTGCACAAAAGTTAGTTGCCAATAAAGTTGATTCAGCAATTGAGTTTCATGAATTAGACCAGGAATTTCACGAGTTATTATTCAAAGGAGCTAATAAAGGGGATATATGGAATAGCATATTAAATATAAGTACTCATTACAACCGTATGAGATTATTAATAGAACTCAGAGCTGATAAAAAGAAAAACATAAAAGATCACGAATACTATTTAAATGCAATTAAAAATAAATCACCAGAAGGAATAGATGAAATTATAACATCTCATATAAAAAAATCTACTCAGGACTGGCTAAAAATCGCAGAAGAAAATGACTTAATTAAGTATTTAAAATAGTAACAAGTATCAGGAACAGATATAATGATTTTAAGATTTAAGTTAGGAGGTTAATGGAATATACTTCATTAACTTTTTTTATTCTTTGATAGAAAAATAACAAGAACAAAGCTATAATATTTTGTAGGAAAAAGCTTGCATAATTTTTGTGTGTATGCTAGTATACAAGTATGAATAAAACTTGTTTATAATTATGTACAAATTCAGGAGGAGAGCAACATGAAATTACCATTAAATGTAGATTTAAAGAACAAAGTAGCAGTTGTAACAGGGGGAACAGGAGTATTATGCGGAGCTATGGCAGACGCACTAGCTGAGTGTGGAGCTAAAGTAGCAATACTTGCATTAAACCAAGAATCATGTGACGCTAAAGCTGAACAAATAAAAGCTAAAGGTGGAACTGCTATAGGTATAGAAACTAATGTTTTAAATAAAGAGAGTATAAAAAATGCTCATGAAATAATATTAAAAGAATTCGGTCCATGTGACATATTAATAAATGGAGCTGGTGGAAACCATCCAAAAGGAACTACAACTAATGAATACTTATTACCAGAAGATTTAGATAATGAAGAATTAACTACTTTCTTTGATTTAGATCCAGAAGGTGTAAACTTTGTATTTAACTTAAACTTCTTAGGAACATTACTTCCATCACAAGAGTTTTCAAAAGATATGATAAACAGAGAAGGTGCAACTATAATAAACATATCATCAATGAATGCTTACACACCTTTAACTAAAATACCTGCATACTCAGGAGCTAAAGCTGCTGTAAGTAACTTTACTCAATGGTTAGCAGTGCATATGTCAAAAGTTGGAATAAGAGTAAACGCTATAGCTCCAGGATTCTTCGTAACAGCACAAAATGAAAAATTATTATTCAACGAAGATGGAACTCCAACACCAAGAAGTGAAAAAATATTAAACAGTACTCCAATGGGAAGATTTGGAGAAGCTCATGAATTATTAGGAACATTATTATACTTAGTAAATAGTGATGCATCTGGATTTGTTAATGGAGTATGTATACCAGTAGATGGAGCATTCTCAGCTTATTCAGGAGTTTAAGATATAAATATTGTAGGGGGTATATCATGTTAGATAAAATAAAAAAAGAAGGTATAGTAGCCGTAATAAGAGCAAAAGATCACCAAGAAGCATTAGGATATATAAATGCTTGTGTAAATGGTGGTGTAAAAGCAGTAGAGCTTACTTATACAATACCAAATGTAGTTGAATTAATAAAATATGTTAATGAAAATTATGATGAAGATGTATTAGTTGGTGTAGGTAGTGTATTAAATGGAAAAATGGCAAAAGATGCAATAGAAGCAGGAGCAAGTTATGTTGTAAGTCCAGGATTTTCAGATGAAGTAAATACTGTTTGTCACGAAATGAATACATTATATTTACCTGGATGTATGACAGTAACAGAGGTTATGAATGCATTAGATAAAGGAAATAAAATGATTAAGTTATTCCCAGGTGAAGTATTCGGAGCTAAATATGTTAAAGCTGTAAAAGCTCCAATACCTCATGTTGAAATTATGCCAACAGGTGGAGTATCTATAGATAATGTTGAAGAATGGTTTAAAATGGGTGTTTCATGTGTAGGAGTTGGAAGCTCATTACTAGGTGCTGGTTCTTTAGAAGATATAGAGAATTTAGCTAAAGAATTCAAAAGAAAAATTGAACAAATTAGAAAATAATCAAAATAATAAAGTATTAGCCTTTGGAGAGGTTATGTTAAGGCTTACTCCTACGAATTTCCAAAGAGTTATACAAGCTGAAGAATTTGATGCCACTTACGCTGGTGGAGAAGCTAATGTTATTTGTAGTTTAAGTATGTTTGGACATGATACTAAATTGATTACAAAATTGCCAAACAATGTTTTAGGTGATAAAGTAATAAGGGCTATGAATAGTTTTGGTGTTGATACAGACGATATTGTAAGGGGTAAAGGAAGACTAGGAATTTATTTCTTAGAGCAAGGTCATGGGGTTAGAAACTCTAATGTAACATATGATAGAGAGTATTCTGCCATATCTATGGCTACTAAGGAAGATTTTGATTTTGATAAAATACTTGATGGTGTGAAAATGATACATATATCAGGAGTAACACCAGCTCTAAGTGCTAACTTATATAATATTTGTATTGACTTAATAAAGGCTGCTAATGAAAGAGGTATACTAGTATCTTATGATTCTAACTATAGATCAAAATTATGGTCTTTAGAAGATGCTAGAAAATTTATGCTAGAAGTATTGCCTTTTGTTGATATAGCATTTTTAGGATTATTAGATTTTATAAATATCTTAGAATATAAGGTTCAGGAAGAAAAAAATTTAGAAGCTAAATTAGATGACTTATATAAGGTATTATTTGAAAAATATCCTAATCTTAAATATGCAGCATGTACAAAAAGAGTTGTTAATTCTGTAAATAATAACTCACTACAAGGCTTTTTCTTTGATGGTGAAAAGTTAAATTTATCTAGAACTCATACCTTCGATATATTAGATAGAGTTGGTGGAGGAGATGCTTTTACTGCAGGAATATTACATGGTATTTTAAATAACATGGATAGTAGTAATGTTGTAGAATTTGCTACTTGTGCAAGTGCTCTTAAACATAGTATAAGAGGCGATATAAATATGGTGGACTTAGAACAAGTAGAAACTCTTATGAATTGTGGAATTGAAAATATAAACAGATAATATAAGGAATATGTAATTATTAGGAGGGAAATCACTTATGGAAATGACATTTAGGTGGTACGGACAAGATGATCCTGTTAAAATAGAGTACATACGTCAAATACCAGGAATGAAAGGTATAGTAACGGCTATATATGATATACCAGTAGGTGAAGTATGGCCTCTAGATAGAATATTAGAACTAAAGAAAACAGTTGAAGATGCTGGATTAGAACTTTCAGTAATAGAAAGTGTTCCAGTACACGAAGATATAAAATTAGGTCTTCCAACTAGAGATAAATATATAGCAAACTACTGTGAAACTATAAGAAACTTAAGTAAAGCAGGAATAAAAACAATATGCTACAACTTTATGCCAGTATTTGACTGGACTAGATCTGATTTAGAATATGAATTAGAAGATGGTTCAACTTGTCTAATATATGATGAAGCAGATGTAGCTAAAATGGATCCAGCATTAGGGGAGTTAGAATTACCAGGATGGGATACTTCATATGGTGAAGGCGGACTTGGTGCATTACTTGATCAATACAAAGATATAGATGAAGAAAAACTTTGGAAGAACTTAGAGTACTTCATAAAAGGAATAATGCCAACAGCTGAGGAAGAAGAAGTAAAAATGGCAATACATCCAGATGATCCACCATGGGGAATATTTGGACTTCCAAGAATAATAACAAACTTTGAAAATGTGGATAGATTCTTAAACTTATATGATAGCCACTATAATGGATTAACATTATGTACAGGTTCTTTAGGATGTACATCTACAAATGA
>JARKUZ010000006.1 GCA_029851945.1 Terrisporobacter sp.
TTTCAGAATCAGTAAAGGTATCGCATAATCTCTGTATAATATTTACATCCATTTTTGACCCATAAAAATTAATTTTCCTTAATTTTTTGAAATTATATTTAGCTATATTCTTATTTTCTAATATTAAAGTTAATAAATTAGGTGTACCAAAAAATATTGATATATCCAATTCCGAAATTAACTTAATAATCATTGATGGTGTTATAATTTTTTGTGTTAAATATAAAGTACACCCATTACTCAAAGACGTTAACATCTCTCCTGTAATACTAGATGAATGTGTAAGATTTTTTACCAATAAAACTTTATCTTTATTATTTAATTCTAGATAACTAGATATAGAATTAATATTACTCTTAATATTCTTATTTGATAGCATTATCCCTTTTGGCAAATTAGTAGTGCCTGATGATAGCATTATAACTGCAGGGGTTTCTTCATAATATTTATTAATAATACTCCCTTTATAAAATCCGCCTATATCTTTGACATCATCATTATATAATAAGAATATATTGGATAATTTTTGACATTTAACTATAGTTTCATTGCTTAAAAATTCCTTATAATCACTAGTAGAAATGATATACTTAACATCTAAGAATTCTATGAGCCTCAAAAACTTTTCTCGTCCTATATGTGTATAAATTGGAATTATAACTGCATTACACAAATTAATAGAATAAAATGCCTTAATGTATTCAACTGAATTGTCCATAAATATAGCAATATGATCTCCTTGCCTTATTCCTTTTCTCTTTAATTCATTTGCTATATGCTTTATTGAAATATCTAGTTCAGTATATGTTAACTTCTTTCCATCACATTGCACAGCAATATTATTTCCATACTTATGAACTGAATTTTTAAATAGGTTATATATCATAATTTCACCTCATTTTTATCCATATATAGTAAAAGTTTTTTATACAAATTGTATTCAGTTTGAAAAAGCTTGTTCATTCGTTCGGCTATAATATCAATATCTTTCTGTCTTTTGGAAATAGAACACTTAATAAATGAACGATTTATATATATCCACTTCTCATATATCTCTTGTAACTCTTCTGACATTTTTATTAAATTTTTATCAGTAAATTCTTGCCCTAATTTTAAAATTGTCTTTGCTAGAAGCGATTTTATATTAATAAATCCATTAACACCAAGCTTTAAGTGAATTTTATAGATATTCTTTGAAAACTCTTCTGCATCATCTACTACTAGACCTGAAATTTTATCTATAAAATGTTCTATAGCATCAATCCCATGATATGCATCTTTATCTTTTCCACCTCTTATATATCTTCTGATATTATCAATTACGCAATTATATAATCTTTTATTTACCTCACATTTGTTTAATTTTTCATAAATATCCTGTAAAGAATCTTTTTCAACAACTATATATTCATATTCCACTTTTTCTCGTGCATATCTAAGATCCTTATAGTTATACCATCCTTGATAAATTTCTCTTGGATATTTAGGTATAAAACCATCACTAATATATGCTCTATTCTTATTAAAGTCATATGATAACAAATTTATATAGTGTGTAACTGAAAAAGAGTATTTGAAAACATCATTATACTTCAAGTTCTCTGCATTTAATTTTATTACTATATGATTTTTCTTTAAATCCTCTAATAATTCTTTATCAGCTACTTTTATATCTTTAAATTTCTTTTTTTGTAATTTTACACCATATTTATCGCAATACTTGTAAACGGATTCGTTGATATGTGCCTTAAATTTAATAGAATACTTATCATCTTCATTTAATATATATGTTAAATCAAAGCCATTCCCTTCAAAAAAAATGTTACACTCATCAACTAAATTTTGATATAACAATAAATAATTTTGTATACAACCTAAAAAACAGTCACTACCTTCATATGTTTTATATTCATTAATCTTAACCATTATCTTTACTTCTCCATATAACATCTTTTTATAATATCATCTATAGAAACCTTAGATATATTAATATCTATAACATTAAACTCATTAACTACTTTACTAATTATTTTATTAAGATATTCTTCTTTATTATCTACTCTTATAGATACAGAGTATGGATCAATACAAACTACGTCTAAATCACTAAATTTTTTGATATTTACTTCCTCGGAAAATTTAAAGTCTATAACCTTTTTCTCAGAAAATAAATTTTTTAAATTATCTATTGAATCATCTACTACAACATGCCCATTACTAATAACTGTAATATTATCACATAGTTCCTCCACATCAGATAAATCATGTGTAGTTAGAATAAATGTTGTTCTTTTACTTTTGTTAATTTCTTTTATAAATCTTCTTATGGATTCCTTTGCAATTACGTCAAGTCCTATAGTAGGCTCGTCCAAAAATACAATTTTAGGATCATGTAATAGAGAACAAACAAACTCACATTTCATTCTTTCTCCTAGTGATAAAAACCTAACAGGTTTTCTAATCACTTCATCTATATCAAGAATTTTACAAAAGTATTCTAAGTTCTGATTGAATTTACTTTCTGAAATATTATACATAGATTTATGCAATTTATATGTTTCTAGCGGTGCAATATCCCAAATAAGTTGTGATTTTTGACCTAATATTACTCCTATATTTTTTACATATTCCATTCTGTCAGTCCACGGTTTATACCCCATTACATCTATTTCACCATCCGACGGATGTAAAATTCCTGTTAGTAATTTTATTGTAGTTGACTTTCCCGCTCCATTTGGTCCTAATAATCCTCTTATCTCTCCATACTTTATATTAATACTAATTCCATCTACTGCTCTTACTATTTTATACTTTTTTTCAAACAGTATTTTTATATTATTTAATATTCCTTGTTTGTATGCCTTAACCCTATATTCTTTTTTAACATTATTTAGTTTAATAATATAATTTTCTAACATAGTTATCCTCCTAAACTTACATATTTATACATATATTTATTCCAAATTCTCAAACTTATAATAAAAGCAATTATGCTAAATCCTATAGCCAATAATAGACTAAAATCCATTCTATCTAATAAAACTTGAGTTGGTATATAGGCAAAAATTGCAATTGGAAATATAGTAGTAAATAGTAATTGTATAGCTCTAGGGAATATCTGCAAAGGAAATTCTTTAAAAGAAAGTAATGTATCTATTATCTCACTAAACTTTTCAGTATTAATTAAATGAAGAGTAAAAGTTGCATATAAAATATTAATAGATGCTGTTAATAATAATCCACATACAATTGTAACTAAAAATATTAAAATATGATAAATACTAAAATTTATATTTAACTTAACTAGACTATAATTAATTATAATAAATCCCGCTATAATTGATGTTATACTTTCCAAATAGAAACCATTTGATAATATAACAGCTATTGGTGGATATGGTTTTAATAAAATTTGATCAAATGAACCTGTTTTAAAAATATAATTAATATTAGAACGTACACGATGAAATATTAACTTATTGATACCAAATATTAAAATAACCATTCCCTGAAATAAAATTATTGACTCTATATTCCATCCTGGATAACCTTTAGTATTCTTAAAAATAATTAATTGAACAACAGGACCAATACCAGTATAAAATAATGAAATAAAAGAATATAAAATAAAGTCTACATTATATTGCATATTTCTAAGAATCTCAATCTTACTATTATGCATAAATAATTGTATTAATCGCTTATACTTCTCCATATTAGCCTCCAAAAGATACATATTTTTTGATTGCTTTTTTCCATAATATTCTATATATAATATATAACACTAGTATCCATAAAATTTGATTTATAATTACATATAAGAATACTTTTACTTCACTAGTCTCTTCAGTATTGAGGAAAAATTGTATTGGCCAGTAAATTATATATTGGAACGGTAAATAGCAAGAAATATTCTTGATAGATTCTGGCAAGAAATTAAGTGGTATATATGATCCACCAAAAACTGCAAAAAGCATAAATTTGAAGTTTATAACTGATTTAATATTAGTTGTAACAAATGCAGCTATTCCACAAATAAAATTTATTAGATAATTCATAATAAATGCAAATACTAACAATACTAAATATTTTATAATAGAAATTAAGTTTAAAAAGTTAGGAAATATAAAAAAGCTCTGAACTAAAAGTAGCAATAAAAATTCAGTAAAAAAACTAATTATACTTGTCCCTATAGATTCACATAATCCTCTCGAAAATATAGATATAGGTTTTAAGAGCTCCATTGCAAAATTTCCATTTATAATACTTGTTGAAAGTTGCCAATCAATAGAACTCCAAATTAGTGACCATGTAGCTGATAGTAATCCAAAATACCAAATCATTTGCGTTGATGTATAACCTAAAATTTCACTTGTCCCATTATATTTATAAATAGCATTAAAAAGCGTATAATATAACATAATTTTCATTGAATTTACAATAAAAAAAATAATAATCGATTTACTATATTGTAACTGCTTTTTTATTGCTACTTTTATTAATTGATAGTATACTTCCATACTTCCTCCGTCACTACTAATATATTCCAATCTTTTTCAATTCTTTTAATACTATATTTATATTTCTAATCTCTTTGTTAACTATTAAATCATAAATATAAAAACTACTTCCATGAGGTGTTCTATATCTATTATATCTACTATCTCTAATCAACAATTTATTTTTAACAGCCACTATTAACTCTTGTATCTCAAAATCAAGCTTAGTAATCAACTCTTCTGTATAACGTTTAATGTCAATATATGTATCTAATTGAACTCCCTTTATATCAATTTTCCATAATTCCCCATTGGATTTATCAATAATATCTATTCCCCAATAAAATCCATCAGGTTTATTTGGATTAAGTATAAACTCATTATTAAATTTCATAGCACAAACTCCATCTAGATTGGCTAACTCACAACCTAAATTAAAAAATTTTTCAATATTAGTTTCATTTAAATAAAAGCATATATCAATATCTCTCCATACCATAGTATTGTTAGCATAACTACCCACAAAACAGTATTCATTTGTATATCTACTCAATATTTTTATAATTTCAATCCTTTCTAATAATGTATTAGCTTCATTTTTCAATTTTAAAGAATTCTTTAACATTTCTAATTATCACCACTCGTTTCTCTGAAAATAATTTTTTATATTTCCTCTATTTTGTTTACCTAGTATTCCTGTTCATTATAATCAAGGTATTAACTACATATTTTTTCTTTACTGTTATAAAACTTTAGTCTTTATTCTTTCTAAACCGAATTTCTATTATTATAAACTTTTAATAAATCTAAAAATTAAAGTTTCTACCTATTTTATTGATTAATATATAAAATTTTACTAGATTATTAAATTAAGTTTTTTTAATATTTTTTCTTCTTTTTTTAACAAGCTATCCAATCTTAAACTTATTCTTTTTATATAATTAGAATTTTTTGTAATAATAAATTTAATAAATAAGTTTTTTATTATATTACTTTCTTCTTTTATTAATGAAAACTCTTCTAAAATATCTAAAGGGATTATGTTATTAGTACACAAATATTGTAATTTATAATAAATTATTTGCTTATGTTCATATATAAAATATATATCTTGAATGATTCCCGGCATTGAATCTGTATTACCTTCTGAATATAGTTTTAAATCTTTATTTAATTTTTTATATGCATCAAATCCAAACGTATATTCATCTAATTGATATTCACTCATATTTAAAACTTCACATGATATATATCTTTTAAGTTCTTTTTTAATTTTATTAGTATTTATAATATAATTATAATTTTCCTTTACAGATATTAAAATCAATTCTGTATAATTAGATTCATAAAAACAAGAAGATAACATTTGAGTAAATTTAACTTCAGTTTTCATAAAGTTATTATTTTCATTAAATCCTGCAATTAAAAAAGTTTCTTCTAATTTGTTGTATCCAATTACCAACAAATCATGTATATAATTATATTTATTAAACGCCCTTCTATTAGGTATATAATACTCATTAACTTTTGTAATATGAATATAAATATTATCATCAATTAATTTCATTAATTGATTTATAAACAAATTTTTATATACAGTTAATTTTTTTATATTAAAACAATCCCATTTTTGATAATTTGATTCATAATATTGCATACTCTTTCCTCTAAATACATTCGTAAAAAAATTTAATAACAGTTTATCTTCCTGTTTATTATATTTTGAAAGTATTATATTTATAGGATACGCATAATATTGGTAACTTTTTATTAAACCAGAAGTTAGAAATTTAAGTTGTTTCTCCATAATTAAAAAACCTCTCATTTTATCTAATTAAATTATTTAAATTTAATCGGACAACCTATCGAATTAATTACTATATATTCTTTATCTTTATATATTAAGGCGTCTCCATTTAACCATTGATTTAAACCATTTGAATAACTTGGTATTATAAAATTTCTTAAAAAATAATTAGAATTAAATAGTTCATATTTTGTTGAATAAATGATAAGAAGCTTTTTCTTATCATTATATGGATTCTTAGTTATAAATAATATACAATAATCACCTTCTATAAATTCATCGTTATAATAAAACCCATTGCAATACGGTTTAATAGGAAGTTTGTGAATTATTTCTTCAAAAAAATTATTT
>JARKUZ010000033.1 GCA_029851945.1 Terrisporobacter sp.
ATAATCCTAAGAATGCTTTACCATGTCTAGCTTCATCTTTACACATTTCATGAACTGTATCATGTATAGCATCTAATCCTAATTCTTTAGCTCTCTTAGCTATTTTTAATTTTCCTTCAGTTGCTCCATATTCAGCTTCAACTCTTGCTTCTAAGTTAGCTTTTGTATCAGCAACTACAACTTCTCCTAATAATTCAGCAAATTTAGCAGCATGTTCTGCTTCTTCGAAAGCTATTCTTTGATAAGCTTCAGCAACTTCTGGGTATCCTTCTCTATCAGCTTGTCTTGACATAGCTAAGTACATACCAACTTCTGTACATTCTCCAACGAAGTTAGCTCTTAATCCTTCTATTACTTCTTCATCTATTCCTTGAGCCACACCTATTCTATGTTCATCAGCCCATTTTAATTCGCCTGACATTTCTTCGAATTTATCAGCTCCAACATTACATACTGGACATACTACACCTTCTAAAGATTCTCCTTCATGTATATATCCACATACTGTACATACGAATTTTTTCATATCTCATATCCTCCTAATCATTTATGTATTTCTTATTTATCTACTTATTTATAGATACCCCGCGATTTTATAATTAAACATTTTTTATATTATTATTTATTTTATTTTTATAAAATAGCTTTCATTGAATATTTTACCATTATTTTAAAATGATTTCCATAATAAAATTATACTTTTTATATATCATATCCTAATATCAGAACTATTTCTTCAATTTCTTTCTTATTTTCCTCATTACCTCTTTCATTTAGGTGAATACATCTACTTACTTTAAATGATCCATTTATTAATTTAGTAGCAAAAGCTAAGCAAGTTGCTACACCGCATTTTCCACAATTAATTTTAGGCAAATATTCATATATATCTATAGGACTTGGTAATTTTTTCATCTCATTACTAGGATATATTTCTTCTTTTTTATTGTAACAATCGTTTATAATATCCTTTAAGTAATCTAGTGTTTCAAAAGCGTCTGTCTCATTTAATAACTTTGATACAGCTATTTCATTGCTATACATAATAACTATCTTATGTCCATAATTAAAAGTTAAAGTAGAAGCCTTATTATTGTATATAGCAGTTTTTAAATAAGTATTTAAATAAGGAAATATATCTGTTATATCCCTTGAAAAACTTCCTTTTATTCTAATTCTATTTGAATCTGTCGTACAAGGTTGAATAAAATTTAAATCTATACTTTCTAAATACATACTCATATCCCCTTTTATAAATTATTCAATGCATAAACTAACTTATCTATGTCTTCCTTCGTATTAAAATATCCAATACTAACTCTCACAGTTCCACACTCCTTTGTCCCAATAACTTCATGAACCAATGGTGAACAATGTAGACCAGCTCTTACCATTATTCCATACTTCTTATCTAAATTATAAGCAATCTCTTCTGCTTTTTTATTTTTAATGTTAAAAGATATTACACTAGTTATTTTTTCACAATCTTTTGGTCCATAAATTTCTATATCTCTAACTTCTTCCAACCTATCTAGTGTGTATTTAGTCAATTCTTTTTCCTTATTATTAATTTTTTCTATACCTTCTTTTTTTATAAATTTAATACCTTCTCTAAGACCTGCTATACCACTTACATTTAAAGTTCCTGTTTCTAATTTATTAGGATAATAATCTACTTGATATTCATACGATGAATCTCCACCAGTTCCTCCTGTCTTTAAAGGTTCTATATTATAATCACTATTAATTATAATTCCACCAGTTCCCATAGGGCCTAATAAACTTTTATGTCCTGTAAAAGTAAGTATATCTATGTTGTCATTATTTATATCTATAGGGTACGCTCCACAAGTCTGTGCTCCATCTACAATAAAAGGAATTTTATTATTCTTAGCTATTTTCCCAATTTCTCTTATAGGTTGTATCGTTCCAATAACATTAGATGCTGAATTAAATATAAAAAGTGCCGTATTTTCTTTTATCAACTTTTTCACATCATGAACATCGGTAAATCCATATTTATCACATTTGGCTTTACTTATTTGAATATTTCTTTCCTTTTCTAGTGTTTTTAATGTTCTCCAGACAGCATTATGCTCTATACTACTTGTGATTACATGATCATTATCTTTTAGTATTCCCCTAAGTACTATATTTATTGATTCTGTAATATTGGATGTAAATATAATTTTTTTGTATCCTTAAAATTAAATAATTCTCCAATTAATTTTCTTGTATCATATACTATGTAATCTGATTCCATAGCCTTTTTGTAAGAACCTCTTCCTGAACTAGTTCCATTATTAACCATAAAATCATACACTGACTCACTTACTTCTTTCGGCTTTGGAAATGATGTAGCAGCATTATCTAAATAAATCCCCATTTATTTTCACCCCTTATAATTTACTACCATTATATTAATTTATCGAATTCATACTATATAAATCAATATTTTACATCTTTATTAAATAATAACATATTTTTATTTAGTTAAGTACTTTTATACAAAAACCTTCAAATTTACACATTTTCTCAAGTAAATAAAATTATATTTGGATAAATTTTTTTAGACTACCCATATAAGCAAAAAACAAGATAAAAATCAACAGTAGAATATTATCTTTTTTTCTGATAAAATACTAAAGACATTATTTTTAGAGGGTGATTTATATATGAACAAGAATGGTATTTTTATTGCTATAGAAGGACCTATCGGGGCAGGTAAAACTACCTTAGCTAATTTATTAAATGAACATTTCGGCTACACACCGCTTCGTGAAATCGTAGAGGAAAATCCATTTTTATCAAAATTTTATACTGATATTAAGGAATATGCTTTGCAAACAGAAGCATTTTTTTTATTCAATAGAGTAAAGCAATTAGAAGAAGTCCAAAAAAATGTACTTAGTAAATCTCAAGGAGTTGTAAGTGATTATCACATTATCAAAAACCTTATCTTTGCAGGTATAACACTTGATAATAATCAATTCCATAGATACAAACAAGTTTATAATATATTTGTAAATGATTTACCACAACCTGATATAGTAATATATCTAAACTCTAATGTAGATACTTTAATGAAAAGAATTGCCACAAGAGATAGAAGTTTTGAGAGAGAAATGGATAGAAATTATATTGAAAACCTTAGTAATGAATATAAATACTATTTCAATCCACTTTCAATAAAACATAACTTTACAGGAAAACAGCCTATAATAATAGAAATAGATAATTCTAATTTAGACTTCTTAAATAATATGAAAGATAGAGAATTCATAATAAATAAAGTCAAAGAGGCAATATCATCTTTAGGAGGAAGACAAGATGTTTAATTTAGTAAATAAAAGTAATAAATCTGCAAATAGAGATTTATTTATAACAGTAGCGGGAAATGTAGGTGCAGGAAAATCTACTTTAACAAGATTAGTTGGTGAAAAATTAGGATTCGAAACTCACTATGAAAAAGTTGATGGAAATCCTTACTTAGAAGATTTCTATAAAGATCAATCAAAATGGGGATTCCATTTACAATTATATTTCTTAGCCCAAAGATTTAAACAGCAAAAAGAAATCCACTCAAATGGACTTAATAACATACAAGATAGAAGTATATATGAAGATGTTGAAATCTTTGCAAGAAACTTATATGATAATGGAAAAATGACTAAAAGAGATTATATAACTTACAGAGATTTATTCAATGATATGGTACCTCATCTTAGAACACCAGACTTAATGATATATCTTGATGGTTCAATTGATACTATAATAAACAGAATAAAATTAAGATCACGTGATATGGAAAAAGATGTTGATACTGAGTATTGGACAAATCTTCACAATAGATATGAAAATTGGATAAAAGAATATGACTATTCTCCAGTTTTATATGTAAATATAAACGAAGTTGATCTTATAAACAATCCAGAACATCTAGATATGTTATGTAACAAAATAAAAGAAACTTTAAATTTATAATCTAACTTTAAAGTAAAAAACCTTCTTTGAAAAAATAAATCAAAGAAGGTTTTTTACTTTAAAGTCTTATTCTATTTCTGAGTCAATAGTTTCTGCAGCTTCTAAACTAACTACTGTCTTTTTAAGGAAAGATAATTTTGTCTCCGAAATAACTATCGATACAAAAATTATTATACATCCTATAATCATTCTAAAAGTTAATACTTCTCCTAAAATTAATATTGATAATATGGCACCAAATACAGATTCTGTAGATAATATAATAGCGGCTTTAGTTTGGTCCACCATACTTTGGCATTTTGTTTGCAATAAAAATCCTATGGTAGTACTAAATATAGCCAAATATAAAACGCCTAAATAGCCTTCACTTGTAGCTACAATACTTCCTTCTCCAATTATAATCTGTAATGTCAAAGACATAATAAAAGCTGTGGCAAACTGTATAACAGTTAATACATAAGGACTATATTTTGAACTATATTCTCCAGTAAAAAATATATGAAATGCAAACCCAAAAGCACATATAAATGTTAAAAAATCTCCAAAATTAATACTAAGATCTGGCTCTAAAGATAATACAGCTATTCCTACTAAAGCTAACATACTACTGGCAACACCTATTTTATCAAGTTTTCTTTTATATAATACAAATCCTATAAATGGTACTATAACTACATTTACAGCTGTTATAAATGCATTTTTTGAGGCAGTAGTATATACAATACCTATTGTTTGCATTGAAAACCCTATAAAAGAAAATATACCTAATATAACTCCAGCTAATATTGATTCTTTTGTAAGACTTTCTTTTATCTTTTTAAAAAACACTATCCCTAATATTAAAGACCCAATTAAATATCTAATTGTTAATGTTTGCATAGGAGTCATTCCACCATTAAGTGCCAGTTTTGTTCCAACAAATCCACTTCCCCATATAATTGCAATTAAAAATAATCCTATTTCACCCAAATATTTTTTCATATTATACCTCCCTATCTTATCCATTAATTATTTAAGTAAATTTATTGATAATTATTATTTGTATCTATTCCAAGCATCATCTTAATACATTTGGCAAATTTTGTAAATATAATATTATCAAAACAGCACACTAAGACATAAATTATTTTAAAATAAAAAAGAGCAATTAGGAATTTCCCATCGCTCATTTTTTATTAAATCACTTCTACTCTTTCTTCTTTAATATTGTCATAACTTATTCTTTTTTCCAAGTTTATTACTCTATCGCATATATTATATACTAAATCTTTATCATGACTTATAACTATCAAACCTATTTCATTTTCTTTACAATAATTAATTACCACATTCCATATTTGAGCTTGAGTAATAGCATCCAGCATAGTCGTCATCTCATCAGCTATAAGAAACTTAGTCTCAGGACTTAATGCCCTCAAAACACAAAATCTTTGTAATTCTCCTCCAGATAATTCACTAGGCCATCTATTTAACCATTCTTTTCTTATACCCATAGCTTCTATCATTTTTTCTTCAGGTTCATAAGCTTCATTTAAAATTTTCTTCATTTTCCATTTAGGATTAACAGATTTTTCAGGATGTTGAAATATTAACTGTACTGGATTATAATTATTTTTTTTATTATCATATCCTTCTAAAATAACTTCTCCTTTATCTGGCTTAATATATCCTGAAAGTATTTTAGCTAATGTAGTTTTGCCAAATCCACTAGGTGCAATTACTCCTACTATCTCATTACTTTCAACAGATAAATCTATATCTGTTAATATGTAATTATCACCTCTATATTTATAATTTATTTTTTTAGCCTTAAGTAGCATATAAACATCTCACCTTTCCATTTCTTATTTCTTTCATTTTAGGTTTTATGTTTTCACATTCAGGTGTTCTTTTATCACATCTATCATAGAATAAACATCCACAAGGTAGTTCACTTGTTAAAGGTTGGCTACCTTCAATAGGTTTAAAACTATTATTTGGTAGAGCATCAAATAATGCCTTTGTATATGGATGTCTAAGATTCTCACCATTATTATAAAAGTCATTTACATTTGCCACTTCTAAAGTAGTTCCTGCATAAAATATTGCTACTTTATCTGCTATTTTTAATGCTGATGATATGTCATGTGTTATAATTAAGATTGCACATCCTTGATCCGACAAATATCTAAAATCTTTTAAAGCTTCATTTAAAGATTGTTCATCTAATCCAGGTGTTGGCTCATCTGCAATAATAACTTCACATTCTGATACTAATGCACTAGATAGTAATACTTTTCTAGCCATCCCCCCTGATAATTGAAATGGATAGTATTTTTCCACTTTTTCATCTAAATTATACTTCCTAAAAACTTTTCTTAATATATTATTAGAGTTCGTTTTATCTTTAATCGATATTTTAACTTGTTTTCCAACCTCCATCAATGGATCTAAATAGTTTACTGATTGAGGTATAAAAACAATTTCTTTTCCTCTTAATTCTTCTTTTCTTTTATCATCTAATTCTTTATTTTTGTAAGTTATACTCCCCTTTGTCATAGCATTGTTAGGCAAAATTCCTAAAATAGAGTGAGCTAATAAGCTTTTTCCTGACCCACTGGATCCTACAACTGCTAAAATTTCACCTTTATATAAATCTATATCTAAATTACTTATAACCTTAGAATCTATCTTTTTCAATCCTTTAGTGTATTGACTAAAACATATTTCTAAGTCTCTTACACTTAAAATTGGTTTCTTATCCATAATTACCCCCTATATATTAGCTGTTTTAGGATCTATTAATTTCCCTATTTTTTTCCCAATACTATCAACCATCATAGATACTAAGACTAATGATGATCCTGGGAAAAATGCTAGCCACCATTTTCCACTACTCAAATATTTCATAGCTTCTGATAGTATTATCCCAATAGCAGGCTCGTGAGATTGTAACCCAAAACCTAAGAATGTAACTGATGCTTCATGCAATATGGCATGCGGAAATATTAATACAATTCCTACTAAGAACTGCGGTATTATATGAGGTAAAATATGATTTTTAGCTATATATAAGTTAGACTTACCAAAATTTTTAGCAATCTTTGTATAGTCAGACTCTTTAACTTGCATTACTTCTGCTCTTATAATCCTAGTTAATGATGTCCAATGTGTAAGGGAAACTCCAAGTACTATACCTTTTAAACCACCACCAACAGACATTGAAATTAATATGATAATTAATGTATGGGGAACAGATAATACTAAATCTATAAACCAAGTTATAATAGAATCTACTCTTTTACCACAAGTAGGACCTATAATACCTAAAATCACAGCAATTATTCCACTAATTATAGAAGATAAAACTCCTATACTCATACTTATACTAAGTCCCTTTAAAGTTCTATAAAACATATCTCTACCTATCCAATCTGTACCAAAAATATGGTTTATAGAAGGCGATTGATTTTTATTTATTAAATCAATACTAAAACTTTCTGAGTCTATTAAAGTTCCAGCAATTAATATACTTATAAAAAATATAATAAAAATAGATAAAGATAAAATAGTTTTTTCTCTTATACCAAATTGTGTAGACCATATTTTTTCTTTTTTTATGCTTTTGCTTAATTCAATCATTATACAGCCTCTCTTCCTTTAATTCTGGGATCTATAAACATATATAATAAATCTGCTATTACATTCCCACAATATACAAAAATACAGCTTATTATAACAATTCCCATTAAAAGAGGTAAATCGCCCTTTAAGCCAGCAGATACTGTAGCCTGACCAAGCCCTGGATATGAAAACACTTGCTCTGCAAATATTGTTCCTGCAAATAGTTCACTAAAAGATAAAAATTGTAGTGTTATGGCAGGTAATGAAACATTTTTTATGACATGATTAAATATAATACTTTTCTTACTTTCTCCACGTGCTTTAGCAAATAAGATATAATCACTATTTAGCACTTCAATAACCTTTTCTCTAGTATGTAAGCATATATTTGAAACTCCAATTAGACTTAATGTTATAGCTGGTAAAATTATGTGACTTACTAAATCTGCAAAAGTTACACTGGATGACTCTACTCCTATTGGCACTCCCAAAGCCACAGGAAATATCCCAAGCTTCACAGAAAATACAATTATAAATAATATACCTAACCAAAATGTTGGTGTAGAAATTACTATATAACAGTAACCACGTATTATTTTATCGATTAATTTATCTTCATTACTACCACTTATAATTCCCATAATAAATCCTAGTGCTCCAGATATTATCCAAGCTATTATCATCAAATATAAAGATGCTTTAAATTTTTGACCTATAACTTCTAAAACTGGTCTTCTATAAATTAATGATGTTCCCCAGTCACCTTGTATTATAGATTTAAACCAACATAAAAATCTTTCTACATGGGGTTGATTTAAGCCCCAATGCTCTGCAATAAGTTCTCTTTGTGCTGCACTTACCTTAGTACTAGCTCCCACATATGCTGTAACTGGGTCTATTGGAGATAGTTCCATAAGTACAAAAGTAACTATGCACAAAGCTACTAATAATGTTATCAGCTTCACTATTTTTTTTGATAAAAAAGCCCCTATTTTCTTGCTATTTCCCATCCAATAAACTCCCCTTCTTATAATCAAATCTGAGGACATCCTTTAAAAGAATGTCCTCTTATTTTATATTATAGCTTATTTTGTCTTATTTCCATGACCATTCTGTAACATTGTCAAATATTCTTCCTCCATGAGGTTGAACAACTGGATCTCCTATATCAAATCCTTCACTTACTATATATACATGATTAGCATTGACTAACCAACAATAAGGAGCATCACCTATTGCAGAAGCACCTGTTTTGCCATCCCATTGTGCTTTTTGCCAGTATTGTAAAGCTTCTTCTTCATTGTCACAATATAATGCTTTATCTATATATGAATCTACTGTATCATTTTGATAAAAGCCTGCATTATCCCATTCAACTGGAGTATTTGCAGCTCCACCATAGTATAAGTTGTATAATTCAGATGGATCTCCTGAACCAAATCCAAACAATACAGCTTCTTTATGAACATCTGCAATTATTGTATCCCAAGTTCTTTCTTCTAAAGTAACTTCTATACCTATTTCTTTTGCTAAGTTTTGGAATTCTAATCCTAACTCTTGTCTATAATTTCCTGCAGTATATAATAATTTAAATGATGCTTTTTGGCCATCTTTCTCAACTATTCCATCATTATCTGTATCTTTCCATCCACCATCAGCTAAAATCTTTTTAGCTTCTTCTTTATTGTTATAAGATTTTTCATCTAACACTGTTTCTTTATTTAACCAAGGCATTTTCTCAAGACCAGTAGTTGATACTGTTCCATATCCATTTAAAACTCCATCTACCATACCCTGTCTATCAACAGCTGTATTTAAAGCTTTTCTTATAGCTATATCACTAGTTACGTTATTTCCAATTTCATTTCCGCTTTTAGTTTTCTTACCTGTATTTGGAACCATCGGGAATTCAACACCATAAGTTTCTATACTTTCAATATTTAGTATTTTAGTACCTTCAACTTCTTCTTTTGCAAGCTCCCCATTTATTGAGGCCATATCCACTTCTCCAGATTTTACAGCAGCATAAGCAGCATCTGTATCTAAGAATACCATAGTTAATTTTTTAATATTTGCTTTATCTCCATAATAATCTTCATTAGCTTCTGCTATAACTTGTTGACCTTTATCCCATTGAACAAACTTATATGGCCCACTACCTATTGGATTATCTTTAAAGCTATCATTATATGCATGCTTTGGAACTATTCCACATGCTCCTAATTTTTCAATAAATGTTGACATTGGTCTTTCCAATGTAAATTCAACTGTATAGTCATCAGTAGCCTCTACTTTTTTTATCATAGTTAAATCAATTTCTGTGCTACTTTCTTTAGTTGTTTCATATGTAAAAGCAACATCTTCTGCAGTAACAGGCTTTCCATCTGTAAACTTAGCATCATCTCTTAAAGTTACAGTCCATTTTAACTTATCATCAGATACTTTGTAATCTTTTGCTAAATCATTTTCCCATCCTAATTCCTTATCCCTTTTTAATAATGTCGAGAAAAATACTTTAGTTATTGAGCCATGTCCCCCTGTTATAGCATCAAATCCTGCTTCTGGTTCTGCTCCAACAGCTACAACTAGCTCATTATTTTCCTTTCTTTGCTCTACACCTGAAGTAGATGATGTATTTGAACATCCACTTAAAGCCCCCACTAATAATACCATTGATAATAACTTCGCAATATTTTTCTTAAGTTTCATCTTACTCAAACTCCCCCTTATTTTAACTTATAATACAATTTGTACATTAATATGAACAAAAAAAGCCATGAAAGTGTACTAACCTTCATGGCTTTTTTAATCATTCTTTGATTATATTTTGTATTCAATTACGATAAAATTGTAGCATTATCTTTTGTGGTTCGCAACATATTATAGTATTTTAATATATTAAATTTTATAATTTTCTAAAAGCTTATTTGTATTGACATCTACTATGTATTTTTGTTTCAATCTTAAATTAAATTTCTTATCTAAAATAATAGATATAATTACATATATTAATACTGTAATTTTAAATATATTCACTAATAATAAAATACTTAGCATTAAGTAAAGTAAACTCAAACTTCTTTTTCTGAATTTAGCATTTATATAATTTCCTATAATTAAATAAACATCTCTTATAACAAAATAATAACAAAGATATTCTGTACAAATAGAGATAGTTTTTAAATATACATTATGAAATTCTATATTAGCTAAATTAAATATACTTATAATAACAATATATAAAAGAGCTAAGTAAAAACTTTTCTTTTTAATACTCATAAAGCTACCATAAGTTTTAAGACTTCTCATCATAAAGTATTTTCGTTTTTCTATTTTATTTAATAATTTCAACCTTTTACCACATATAAGAGATATAAAATATACACTAAAAAACATACCAAAAGGAAAAATAGCTATAAGTAAATAATATATGATACTAAAGTTTATATTCTCCATATAAGGTAATATAAGTGATAATTCTTTAGGCTTACTCATTATGTAATCAATATACCCCTGAAACTCTTCCATAAAGCTATATCCAATTAAATTCCTAGCATATATATCTATTAAAACCATAAATATAAGTCCTAAGATGGATCCTAAAAATAAGTCATCAAATATTCCATTTGGTTTAAAAAGTAAATATCCACATAGTATTCCAAGTAAGAAGTTTTGACTTACTAAAATTCCAGTGGCAAAATCTCCTAAAACAAAAATTATTATGATAGTACTTGTAATACCTGATAATAAAGTGTATTTTAAATCACACCTAAAATAAATCAATGCAAATATTATTGGTACCCCAAAATCCAAATATATTCCATAACCAACTCCTGTTGTTAATGCAATTATTGTTAACACTATAAAAGCTGAAGATAGTATTGCAGCCTCCGTTAGTTTTTTTACTGAACTATTCAATTTTTATGCCTCCAAAAACTTTTAAATTAAGTTTAGTATACCACTTTTTACATACTTTATCTGTTATAATATATCATATAATTCATTTTTGGGGGGATTAAAAATATGACTTTTGAACAACTAAAGTCTTTTTTAGCCATAGTAAAATATAAGCATTTTACATTAGCATCACAGGAATTATACATTTCTCAATCGTCAATATCAAAACATATTAAATCATTGGAAAAAGAATTAGGCGTAGAACTTTTTAATAGACAGCATAGAAGTATAAAGCTTACTGATGCAGGAGAAGATTTTTATAAATTTGCTAATAAATCTATGTTGGACTATAAAAATATCATATTTAATATGAAAAAATACTCATGTGATGAAAGTAGTTCTATTTCTATTGGTGTTACAGACACTTTAGTTGAATATGGACTAGCTACTCTTATTAGTGACTTTCAGCAACAACACCCGCATATCCAAATCAACTTAATTGAAAGACCTAATAATAAAATAGTAGAACATTTAAAAAACTCTATTATTAACTTAGGCTTTATAAATCCTTATTATGAATACAAAAACATTTTGAATCTTGATAAAATAATAAGTGATGATTTAGTATTAGTAACATCAAAAAAACATACTTTATCTGATAAATCTGAAGTAGATATTTATAATACTTCAAAGGAAAGATATCTTTGCATAAATGGTGATTATTATACGCGTAATGTATTTTTAAATACATGGGGAAATTTAAATTATTTTCCAAATACATCTTACATAGAAAGTCAAACTAAAACATTGTTAGCTTTAGTCTCTGAAAATATAGGAATTACTCTACTTCCATATCAAGTTGCTAATTCCTATAAAAATAATGTTGATAGTTCTATTCATATTTGTAAACTAAAAAATGATTTTTCTGCTAATATATTTTTATCACAATTAAAAAATAAAAAACTTAGTAAAAATGAAATCTTATTTAAAAATTTTGTAGTTAAATGGTTTATTAATTATAGAAATAAAAAATTCGCTTCGCTCATGTCGCCAACGACTTCGTCCGTTGCTCAAGAAATAATGTTGTGATTATAAATCATCTGAATTGCGGATAATTTGTATTCCATTAGTATATAAAAAAGAAGTTGTGTTTAAACACAACTTCTTTTTTATATACATTCATAATTCCATATTATCATTTTCATCTTGATATAGTTGTAGTCTTTCAAAAATATCTTCATTTTCATAAAAAAAGTTTATAAGATTTTCTAATTTAATTAATGTTTCAATATTTATAGTATGTTCTATTTTTTCAGTTTCTTCATGCAAAGAATTTTCTATACCTATAATTTTTAAAAATTCTCTTATAATATTATGTCTTTTTAAAAGATTTTCACCCAGGCTTATACCTCTATCTGTCAAATAGATGTAGCCATATTTTCTATAAATTAATATATTCTTTTCATCTAATTTCTTAATCATTTTTGTTACTGAAGGCGGTTTTATATTTAATTTTCTTGAAATATCTTTAACCTGTATATTGTTATTTTCTAAACTTAACCTATAAATCATTTCTATATAGTCTTCTTCACTGGGTGTTAAATTATTATTTTTCATATATTCATTAAACGTATAATAGTCTTCTCTTCTATCCACAAATACACCCCCTATAATTTTATATTTCAAAGTATCTTATTTATTACAAAACTAGTAACAAATTTTATGAAAAATACATATGTTTAAATTAAGAAAGTTAGCTAAGGCTAAAATTTATGGAGGTTCAACAATGAAAAAGCTTACAGACATAGATATAAAAAATACTGTTAAAGTAGAAGGTCTACTTTCTACTGGTAATTTAAAAGAAAGAATGTTAGCTCTTGGTCTTACTGAGGGTGCTGAAATAAACGTATTAAGAAAAGGACCTAAAAATAATTTAACAGTTTACAACATTAGGGGAAGTAAGATTGCTTTAAGAAAAGAAGAAAGTAATTTAATATTAGTTTCTGAAATTTAAAATTTTTATTTTAGGGGGATTACAAATATGGGGTTGACACAACAGTCTACTAAAATAAAGTCTCTTGAAGACATTTTTGATATAGAAAAAAAAGATAATGAATTTATGATTGCCTTAGCTGGTAATCCAAATACAGGCAAGAGTACGGTTTTTAATTATTTAACAGGTCTAAAGCAACATACAGGAAATTGGCCTGGTAAAACTGTTTGTACAGCGAGGGGCGATTTTACTTATAAAGATGTCAATTACTCTCTCATAGATTTACCTGGTACCTACTCTTTATTTCCTTTGTCTCAAGAGGAAATAGTTGCTCGTGATTTTATATGTTTTGGTAATCCAGATGCTGTTATTGTTGTTTGTGATAGTACTTGTATAGAAAGAAATTTAAATCTTGTTTTTCAAGTTATGGAACTTACAGATAAGGTAATTTTATGCTTAAATTTATTAGATGAAGCAAAAAAGAAAGGTATTGAAATAAATAAGGATAAACTAGAAAAAAAACTTGGAATACCAGTGGTATTGACAGCGGCAAGAAGTGGGATAGGAATGGATGATCTACAAAAAACATTAAATAAAGTTGTAAAAAATGAGTATAAATTTGATAATAAACCAGTTTATTATGATGATGAAATAGAAAGTATGATTAATTCAATCAAAGAAGAATTATTAAATATAATACCTGATATTAATCCTAGATGGTTAGGTTTAAGATTAATTGATGGAGATGAAAGTATTTTTAATTCCTTAAATGATTATACAAAAAGTAATATTATAGATGACTTAAAAAATATAAAATCTAAACTTCCTGATGTATTTGATAAAAGTAAAATTAGGAGTCACTTTAGCAAAACCATATATGATTATGCAAAAAACATAAGCGATGATGTAGTTACAGTAATAGAGAAAGATGCTCTAGATAAGGATGAAAAAATAGATAGAGTTGTTTCTTCTAAAACTTTAGGTATCCCTATCATGCTTCTATTACTTTGCGGAGTTCTTTGGATTACTATAGAAGGAGCTAACGTTCCATCAAGCATGCTTTCAGATTTGCTTTTTAGCATAGAACCAAGTATTTATAATCTATTTAATAATATAGGTTTTCCCGTATGGCTAAATGAAATGCTCACTTATGGCATGTACAGAACTTTAGCTTGGGTTGTTTCTGTTATGCTTCCACCTATGGCTATATTCTTCCCTTTATTCACATTAATGGAAGATTTAGGGTATCTTCCTAGAGTTGCATTTAATCTTGATCATTTATTCAAAAAAGCATGCTGTCACGGCAAACAGTGCCTTACTATGTGTATGGGGTTTGGTTGCAATGCTGCCGGAATAATAGGTTGTAGAATAATAGACTCTCCTCGTGAAAGATTGATAGCCATATTAACTAATAACTTTGTTCCTTGTAATGGACGATTCCCAACACTAATAGCTATTTCAACCATATTCTTCAGTTCCGTTATTGGAAGTAATTTTTTATCAAGTAGTGTTACTGCCCTTTCAATCACATTTTTGATAATTATTGGTGTTCTTACAACTTTATTAGTTTCTTATATATTATCTAAGACACTTTTAAAAGGAGTACCTTCAACTTTTACTTTAGAACTACCCCCTTATAGAGCTCCTCAAATAGGTAGGGTAATTTATACTTCTATAATTGATAGAACCTTATTTGTTCTTAGAAGATCCGTTGTAGTTGCTATTCCAGCTGGTATTATCACATGGATATTCGCTAATATATATATTGGTGATATGAGTATACTATCTCATGTAGCTAGTTTCCTAGATCCTTTAGGAAAATTAATAGGTCTTGATGGCTTTATACTTCTAGCATTCATCTTAGGATTCCCAGCTAACGAAATAGTAGTTCCTATTTTAATAATGAGCTACTTGGCAACTGGTAAAATGATTGAATTTGATGAGTTATCTGCCCTTGGTGAGCTATTAAGAGATAATGGATGGACTTATTTAACTGCATTAAATATGATGTTATTTAGTTTACTTCACTGGCCATGTGCTACTACTTTGTTGACAATAAAAAAAGAAACTAACAGTACTAAGTGGACTATTCTAGGGTTTGTAATTCCTACTGTTATAGCTTTTGTAGTTTGTTTTATTACTGCAACAGTCTATCGTATCTTTATATGATAGCACTCATTTAAAATAAAAAACTATATATAATCTTAATATAATATATATAGTTTTTTATTTTTCAATTTTATTTATAAATAATTTTTCTATTTTAAATTATATATTAAAATTATTTATTTAAATATCGTTATCTATTATAAAAATTTTGCTAATCAATATAATGATACAATATATTCATTGTAAATATGTTAACATCTACTATAGACTAAATTATAGGTTTAAGAATATATCCTTATTAATCTATAAAAATATACTTATAAGTATCACTGCAGAAACTATTTGTAAAATTCCTACAAATAAACCATATAATGATACATTTTTCCCTTGTTTAATTAAGTCTCTAACATTAACTCTTAAACCTATAGCTGCCAATGCTATAATTTCAAGTATATGGCTAGTTTCCTTAAATATTAATGAAATACTATCTGGTATTATATTAGTAGAAAATAATCCACACATTATGAAGAATCCTACTACATACCAAGGTACTTTTATCTTTTTAGTTTTAACATCGCTTACTTCTTCATCAAGAATTTCTTTATTTGTTTTATGTTTTATATGACCAAAGACAAATACAACTACTACTAAAAATATAATACGAACTATTTTAAATATAGTAGATAAATCTTTTACTCCTTCACTGACCATAGCCCCACTGGCAACAACTTGTCCTACAGATTGTAAAATACCACCTATCATTCCCGAAGTTTGTAATACCTCATTATTATATAAAAATCCAGTAATAACTGGTAGTAAAAACATTAAAAATATACCAGTTACATTTACTATAGTAATTGATATTCCCTTATCTTTATCATCTGCATCAATTACCGGGGCAGTTGCTGCAATAGCTGAAGATCCACATACTGCATTACCACTAGCCATTAAAAATCTAAAATTTTGATCAAAGCCTAATTTTCTGCCTATATATAATGCTCCTACTATAGTTGCTGTCATTTGTAATACTATAAATATAACGCCAAAAACTCCTATCTCACCTATAGTTTGTATACTAAGAGTCCCTCCCAGTAGAACAATTGAATAAGATAACAAGTCTGATTCTGAAAATTTATATCCTTTTTGAAAAACCTTCTGGTTTAAAAAAACATTACCTACAAACATGCCAAGAAAAATCGCTATGGAAGCTGCTCCTAAACTAGGTACAAATTTTCCTAGAAACATACTTACTAGAGCAACTGAAGCTGCTACAGCTAATCCTGGTATAATATCTTTAATATTATTTTTAATCAAAATAATTTTTCTACTTAACATACATCTCTTTTCCTTTCTATTTGTTGTTTTTTATCCAAAATTAGTATAAACTTTTTTAATATGCATGTAAAATATGGATTTTTAATAGTTATGATAAGAAAAATTTATGGTTATAATATTATAATTAAAAATAATTTATAGTTATATAAATAATGAAAATAATAGGAGGAACTCCATTGATTTGAAGAATTAAAAACATTTGTGTCAGTAGTAGAATTCAAAAATTTTACCAAAGCCGCACGTCACCTTAATATGTCTCAGCCTAATGTAAGTAATCATATAAAAAGTTTAGAAAAATATTTTGACACAAAAATTATAGATAGGTCTATAAAACAAAAAAATTTTTATAACTGAAAATGGTCAAATTTTATATAAAAGAGCAAAAGAGATAATAAATATTTTAGATATGACTTCAAAAGAATTTGAAAGTTCATCAGGAGATATAAGTGTTCATTTAAGAGTTAGCGCTAGTCTTACTATCGGTGAATATATACTACCAAAGTTTTTAAGTGAATTTACAAAGAAATATCCAAACGTATATATAGAAATATTAATAGAAAATACTAAATCAATATTCGAAAAAATTTCAAATGTATCTCTTGATATAGGTCTTGTTGAAGGAAATGTTTCATCTCCTACTCTAATACAAAGTTATTTTTACGAAGACAATATGGTAATAGCTCTCCCTAATAATAGTGAAATAAATGAAAAAGATCTTTCTTTTGATAATCTACAAAATCTAACTTGGATAGGTAGAGAAAATGGTTCTGGTACTAGGGAGTATTTAGATATTTTTTAAATAATAATAAAATACATCCTAAAAATATTATTGTCTTTGGAAGTAATTATGCTGTGAAAGAAGCTGTAAAAAATGGTTTAGGTGTTACATTTATATCAAGTTTAGTTGCTTATCCATCATATAAAAATAAAGAATTAAAAATAATTTATATTGATAATAACTTTACTCGTAATTTTTCTTATATTATTTCAAATAATATAACACCATCAAAATCTAACTTACTTTTTATTAAGGAGTTAAAAGAGTTTGTTTCTAATATTTAATAAAGAATTTATTTACTATTTTTTTAATTCCTATTTATATAATAGTATATTATTTTTTATAATTTTCTGTAAGTTGTTGTAATAATATGTAATTTTTCCTCTATTGTTACTACTTTTATGTCTTTCTTAATTTTTTATGTAGTTTTTTTCTTAATGAAAGAATTCAATAAATGTAGTACAATTCTCTTATTGAAAGATTTATAAGGGGGAGGTTGTAATTTATGAATGTTGCTATTATAATTGTTTTTTCAGTATTTTCCTTAAGTCTTGTCTATTTTTTATTAAACGTTTGTATACAGTTTAATCGTATAAATAACTTGAATTTACAACTTGGAATGGATGTGACAACTCTAATTTCTTCTGAAGAAGAAGTTGATTTAAACTATTTTATAAGAAAGTTTGCTATGAAGTTGTACATATTATCTAAAAAATTTAAATTCTAAGTTTATATTTTAGTAAATTAATAATTATTTCATTCAAATAATATATTTCCTAAGAAATTAAAAAGGTGATTATAAAAATATAATCACCTAATAGTTATTAATAAAAATTTTTAAGTTGCTTAAGTCTACTAGGATGTCTCAATTTCCTAATAGCCTTAGCTTCTATTTGTCTAATTCTTTCTCTTGTTACCCCAAATACCTTACCTATTTCTTCAAGAGTTTTAGGATCATCATCATCTAACCCGAATCTCATTCTTAATACTTTTTGTTCTTGTTCATTAAGTCCAGTAAGAAGCTCATCTATCTTTTCTCTAAGATTTTTTTGCTCAACCTCATGAATTACAACATCATCTAGGTTAGCATCTGAGGGGATAAATTCTACTAAAGAACTATCTTCATCTTCCTTAATAGGTGTATCTAGAGACACAACATTCTTGTCTCTTTTTAGTATCTCAATGATTTTATCTGGCTCCATATCGCATACTTCAGCAAGTTCATCTAAAGACGGCTCTCGTTGTAACTCATTTGATAGTTCTTGTTTTTTTCTTTTTATAAAATTTATTCTTTGATGAAGATGAACCGGTATTCTTATGGTATTTTCACAATCATCAATATATCTAGTTATACTTTGCTTAATCCACCAAGTAGCATAAGTACTGAATTTAAATCCTTTTTTATAGTCATATTTTTCAACTGCTTTAATCAAACCAATATTACCAGCTTGAATTAAATCTAGCATATCAACATTTTCTTTTCTATATTTTTTAGCAATACTAACCACTAATCTATAATTAGCATTTATAAACTTTTCTTTTGCTTCTGGAATAGAATCATTTATTTCTTTAGCTAATTCTATTTCCTCAGTTGCTGATAACATTTTGTATTCTTCTATTTCTTTTAAATACATTTTCATAGCATTTGATGCAGATGATGAATCTCCAAAAACATAATTTTCATAAGTATGCTCTCTTTTAGCCCCCATATAATCTAACCCCTTCTTTATACATATATTCATTAAAAACGCTCTAAAAACATATCATGTATATCATCTATAATATGTGTTGATTAATGAAAAAATGCATGTTCTTTATATATTTTCTAATTCATTACAATTCTACAAAATTACTTAAAAACCTTTAATTCTAAGTCTTATTTTTTTTACAAATTCTAAAAATATATCTTATTCTACAATTAATAAAAAATAATTACAAAATTATTTAACAATATGACTAATTATTTTAATATATTTTATTATTTATTTATGTATTTTTATTTATATATTAGTGTTCACATCCACAATCATTGTCATGGCAACCACATTCATCACCACAACCACATTTATGTGAATCATCATCATGATTATGTCCACATCCGCATCCATCATGGTGATGGTGCTGTGCAGCTAAACTTTCTTCAGCTTCAAAGAATTCTCTTTCCATTTGTTCATATGTAGGAAGTGATGCTTCAGTATCATACTCTTCACCTGTCCAATCTGCATACATCATTTGATCTCCATTTGTTAATATCATTCTGCCTGCCATAGTTATATTATCAACATATTCTAAAAATTCTATTTCTTTTTGAAGTGTATCTCCTTCTAACTCTATATCATCATCAGTACATCTTACTATCAATACTGGTGCAAAGTATCCTTGTTTATCTTGTACATTTACAACTATATCTAAAATACCTTCAGCACCTTCTTCAAATTCGCTTAATGATACATTTGTATCTATCATATCTTGAGGTACATATAAATCCTCTATTAAATATTTTAATACTCTTTCTTTTACTAATTCTTGTGACATTACTATTCTCCTTTCAATCGAACAAAAATATTGTTAAAATTATTAAATTTGATATTATAAATTATTTCTTTTATATAGTATAATACATTTCGTTATTTTTCAATCATATTAACTATCTATTTTATATTCCTATTTATATTATTTTTAATTATTAATTTATAAATATCCTATTGCTTCTTCTATTGTAATAAAAAATGTATACCTGTTGTGGATGATAGCTATATATCTTAATTGAAATTCTCTGCTACAACTAATTCATCAGCACAATAAATAAAATTTTCACCTTGGAGATTTTGATTTTCAAAATTTAAATCCTTCATTTCCTCCTATTAATATATTATGCTGCCATCTTTATAATAATCTTATTTTATTTATATATTTATTAAACAAATATTACAATTTTCTTAAAAAGTCCACAAATTATAATTTTTATAATATAATTATAAAGTATTTAATGATTTTTGATGTAATGGTTTATGAATAATCTGTAAATACAATTACAATCTTGTAATCGCATTATTTTATTAAATGTAATAATATATTTACAGAGTACATTTGCTTTATATTAAATCTTTACATAATCCTATTTACTTTATTATATATATTTAAGTAAGTAGTAATTTTAGGAGGAAATATTATGAACTTTAAAAAGAAAGTTAGCTCATTATTAATATGTATGACTTTAGTAGCTAGTAGTTTTGCTCCATCATTTGCAGATGGCGCTAGAGTTGTAACTTTAGGTGTTAATAATACTGCTGAACAAAAACAAAAAATATTAAATTATTTTGGTGTTAAAGAAAATGAGGTAGTTATATTAGAAGTCAACAATCAAGAAGAAAGACAATACTTAGGAAAAGTTGCTACAGAAGCTCAATTAGGAACAAAAACTTATTCATGTGCTTATGTGGAACCTACTAATAATGGAAGTGGAATAAATGTTAAAACAGCTAATATAACTTGGGTTACATCATCAATGGTTGCATCAACTTTATCAACTGCTGGCATGACTGATGCCAACTGTGTTATAGCTTCTACATTTCCTGTAAGCGGAACAGGAGCTTTAACAGGTGTTATGAAAGCTTTTGAAGATGCTACTGGAGAAAAACTTGACGAATCAAAAAAAGAACTTGCATCTGAAGAATTAATTACAACTGGCGATTTAGGAGATAAAATAGGTCAAGATAAAGCAACAGGTGTAGTAAATGATGTTAAAATTGAAGTAATTAAAAATGGTACAAGTGATACTACTCAAATTGCAGATATAATAAATAATGTCACTAATAATTACAATATTACTTTAACAGATGCTCAAGTTAAACAAATAACTGATTTAATGAAAAAAATTGCTGCACAAAATTATGATTATAATTCTATGAAGGATACATTAAATAATGTTTCTGATGTAGTTAAAGATAATTTAAAAGAAGCTGGAGAAAGTGTTGAAGGTTCTGGAATACTAGATTCAATAGGTGATTTCTTCTCATCAATTGGTAAATGGTTCTCTAACTTATTTGGTGGTAATAAAGATTTAGGTATACTTGGAGAAACAAACGATAATATGTTAGGAAGCGATGCTATAATAAATGCTACTGACAAAGCTGCTGAAAATTTACCTTCAAGTGAAGAAGTAGAAGGTTTCTTCCAAAAGTTAATTAATTGGTTTAAAGATTTATTCAATGGTAATGATTCACAAAATACTGATGAAAATAATCAAAACAATAATACTAATATAGAAGAAAATACTCAATCACCAGAAGAAAATAATGTTAATAATAACGAAAATGTTCAAGATACTAATAATAATTCTACAAATAATCCTTCTTTAGATATTCAAACTGAATCAGAACAACATTTTGATTCTGAAGATGTCCAACAATAATAAAAAATCCTCTCCTTAATAAGGAGAGGATTTTTATATAAACCAACTTGTTATTTACTCATTTCTTTAGATTTGTCAACACAAGCACAAACCGCTTTTATTACTGCACCTCTGAATTGTTCTTCTTCTAACACTCTTACAGCTTCTATAGTCGTACCTCCTGGCGAGCATACCATATCTTTTAACTCTCCTGGATGATTATCAGTCTCTAGCACCATTTTCGCAGCTCCTAGCAATCCTTGTGCTGCAAATTTATATGCTTTATCTCTTGGCATACCTGCAATTACTGTTGCATCTGCTACAGCTTCTATAAACATAAAAGCATAAGCAGGAGATGATCCACTTGCCCCTATGACTGCGTCAAATAAAATTTCTTCAACAACTTCGCTTTTGCCACAAGAATTAAATAATAATTTTATCTCATCTAACTCTTCTTCATTAATATTTTTATTAGGACAAATAGCTGTCATTCCTTCGCCTACTAAAGATGGTGTATTTGGCATAGTTCTAACTATTTTCTTATCTGAACCAATAATTTTTTCTACTGATTCTATATTTTTTCCTGCTGCTATAGTAATAATTATTTTACTATTGTCTATATAGTCTTTTATTTCCTCTAATATATCATCATATATATATGGTTTAACACCTATAATTATTATATCTGAAAATTCAACAACTTCCTTAGATGATTTAGTCGTTTTAATATTAAATTCTTTTTTTAATTTTTCTATAGTTAAATCACTTTTAGCAGAAGCTATTATATGGTTTGCATCAATTAATTTTGACTTTAATAGTCCTCCTAATATTGATTTTCCCATATTTCCTGCACCTATAACTCCTATGTTTCTCATTTTATTCCTCCTAAGCTTTACTTAATACAAATAAATTATAGCACTATATCTTATCTATTACAGAAACATATTTATTATTATCAATATAAAATCTCAATAGATAATCTGCAGCTTCTTCAGCATAATCAATGTTGATTCTTTTACTTTCCACAATATTAAAATTATTATCTAAGTTATCTTCAATATATAATTCATTACTAAATATGGTCTTTCCACTTAAATTTCTGTCTATTTTTAAGGCTTTACATAATTTCCCTGGACCATTTGTTAAGTTCTTTCTCTGATAAGAATTTAATTCACCATAACTTTTATTAAACCTATTGTAAGATATTTCATCAAAACTATTAATAGGCTCTACTGCTCTTATTAATACACATTCTGGTATGTTTTCCTTATTAGCTGATAAATTTAAGCAATTATACATGCCATAAATTAAATATACATATATATGTCCCCCCTCTAAATATAAAGGTTGTGTTCTAACGCTTTTTTTATTATTGTAAACATGACTTGCTTTATCATTTATTCCCGTATAAGCTTCAGTTTCAACTATCTTAGTTATTATCTTTTTATCATCATATTCTCTAATTAGGTATTTATTTAAAAGCCCTTTTGCAACATCTATACTATTTTTCAGATAAAACTCTTTATCCAAATTTATCACATCCTTTTATCAATTTCACATATTGTTAGTATAACAATTTATAGCTATATTATTGATAAAGTTATAATTCATTACAATCAAAAAGGATATATTAAAAAATATATCCTTTTTTATAAATTATGTTAGAAAGTTGGAACTATACTTCCTTTATACTTTTCTTCTATAAAAGTTTTAACTTCATCACTAGTTAAAGCTTCTGATAAGGCTTTAACTTTTTCACTATCTTTATTATCGTCTCTACAAGCTAATATGTTAGCATATGGTGAATCATTAGATTCTATAGCTATTGCATCTTTAGTTGGATTTAATCCTACGTTTAATGCGAAGTTAGTGTTTATAACAGCAAAGTCAACATCTTGTAAAGTTGATGGTACTTGTGCTGCATCTACTTCAACTATTTCTATATTTTTAGGATTACTTGTTATATCTTTTGCAGTTATTAACTCTTTATCTGCAATCTCTATAATTCCATTTTTAGCTAATAATTGTAATGCTCTAGCTTCATTTGTTGCATCATTTGGTACAGATATTTTTGCTTCATCCTTTAAATCATCTAAAGACTTATTTTTTTCTGAATAAATTCCCATTGGCTCTATATGAATTTTTTCAGTATAAGTTAATTTTAAGTCTTTCTCTTTATTCATTTCTTCTAAGTAAGGTATATGTTGAAAGAAGTTTGCATCTAACTCTCCTTCAGCTAAAGATGTATTTGGTAAAACATAATCATCAAATTCTACTATCTCTAATTCATACCCTTTTTCTTTTAATAATGGTTTTACTACTTCTAATATTTCTGCATGTGGCGTTGGAGATGCTCCTACCTTAATAGTTTTATCTTCTTTAGAAGTTTGTGAACAACCAACAAATAATGATGCAGATACCACTGTTGCTAATGTTAATCCTAATAATTTTTTTAATTTCATTTTAAAATTCCCCCTATTATTTTATAATAAAAAAATATAAGTATAATTACTTTAATTTTTTATAAGCTAAGTCTCCAATACTTTGAATAAGCTGAACTATTATAATAAGTGTTACTACTACATAAATTGTTACTGAAGTATCAAATCTTTGATGTCCATAAACTATAGCTACTTTCCCAAGTCCACCTGCTCCTACAGCTCCTGCCATTGCAGTATATCCAAGTATTGATATTATAGATAGGGTAATTCCAGAAACTATAGATGGCATTGCTTCTTTTACTATAACTTTAAATATAATCTGTGTATTTGTTGCTCCAAAAGATTTTGCAGCCTCTATTAAACCTTCATCTACTTCGTTTAAAGCATTTTCTATTACCCTAGCAATAAATGGTGCTGCTCCTATAGTAATAGGAACCATTGCAGCTGTTTCACCAATACTCGTTCCTACTATGAATCTAGTAACTGGAAATAATGCAACTAAAAGTATAATAAAAGGAAAACTCCTAACTATATTAACTATAAAGCTTAGTATACTGTATATAGTTTTATTCGCCTTTAATCCATTTGGTTTACTTATAAATAATATAACAGCCATTATAAATCCTAATATAGTAGCAAAAATAGTAGGAACTATTGTCATATATAAGGTTTGTAAAAGTGCTTCCCCAAGTATTTCCGTTAAATAAGTATATAAACTAGTCTTCATTTATTATTTCCTCCCATCTTACTCCCTTATCATCCAAATATTTTTTTACATTATCTTTGTGTTTACAAGAAATATTAACTACTAAAGATCCTAATACATCATCTCTATACTTTTCTAATTTTCCACATATAATTGAAATATCTATATTCAGTTCCCTTGCCATAGAAGTTATTATGGCTTCATTAGAAATTTCTTTTGGGAATATAATTCTTATATTACTTCCTTTAGGTAGAAGTATATCTTCTTCACCTACTAACTTTCTTAAATTCTTTGAGTTTTGCAAAAATAATTCTTCTGTATCTCCAATTTCTAAGACTTCTCCTCGTTCCATAATAGCTACTCTACTACAAATTTGTTTTATGACCTCCATCTGATGTGTAACTACAATTATTGTAATATTCAGTTTTTTATTTATATCTTGCAGTAAACTCAAAATAGATTTCGTTGTATTTGGATCTAGTGCTGATGTTGCTTCATCGCATAAAAGAACTTTGGGATTTAGTGATAAAGCCCTTGCTATTGCTACCCTTTGCTTTTGTCCACCACTTAAGTTTCTAGGTTTGACATTTCTTTTATCAGCAATTCCTACTAATTTTAAAAGTTCCATAACTCTTTTTTCTTTTTCTTCTTTTGAAAATTTAAAACATTCTAGTGGCAATGCAACATTTTCAAATACAGTTTTTCTTTCTAATAATGAAAAGTGTTGAAAAATCATTCCTAAGTCTTTCCTCAATATTCTAAGTTCTTTTTCATTTAAATCTTTGACTTCTTGATTATCCACTAAAAGACTGCCTTCTTGATAGTTCTCTAATCTATTAATACATCTAAGTAGTGTGGATTTACCCGCACCACTATGACCTATTATTCCGAATATTTCTCCTTGATTAATACTTAGATTAATATTATTTAATACTTTTGTATCACCATAGTACTTATTTAAGTTTTTTACAGTAATCATAAATCTTCTCCCCCTTTTATATTGTCAATAATTTACTTATTTCCATTAATATTAATTTATTAAATCTAAATCATTATTCCTTAAAATATAAAAAGCCTAAGTATAAACTTAGGCTTAATAGCAAATTTATACTTATCTTTCAACTAATTTAATAGTTGCAGGATTTAGCACCATGTACATACATACTGGTTGCCGGGTTTCATAGGGCCAGTCCCTCCACCTCTCTTGATAAGAGTTATTTTCAATTTTTTGTTTTTTATTATGTTAATAATGATATACATTTGTTTTTTAAAAGTCAACTATAATTTTTTATTTTTTCAAAAAAATTATAAATTATCTATTTAGTTGTATTGTTTGTATTGTTATTTTCAATGTTTTCTCTGTCTATCCCTAATCTTCTATTCATATTTTTTAATGCATCACCAAATCTATTTGTTACTGTTTCAGCACCTCTTACAGTATCATCAACTAACTTTATAAATTCATTTTGATTTTTATTATAATCAGCTTCTGTAATATTATCTAATTTTGCTAGTTTAGCATCAATATCTTTTATTAATTTTTCGCCTTCTGAAATTAGATCTTGATTCATTTTATTTAATTCTTGATCACCAGTTTTTGCATCTTTTTTAAGACCATTTACAAAAGTTTGTATTTTTTCTCTACTATCTCTATAAGCAGCTTTTACTTCTTCTAAATGCTTCTTATTACCCGGATATTCTTTTTCCTTATAAGCTTTATTTACACTTTCTACATCTGTATACATGCTATATTGACCTAATCCACCTATATTAGTATTATATAGCCCTGTATAAGCATCATAGTATGGGTTATTTTCTGTTGCAGCATTTTGTTGTGCTGTTTTATTTGTAGTGTTATTAGTTCTATCTGTGGTATTAGCAGCTCTATTATTACAAGCAACACTAGTAAGTAATAACAGGCATGATAAACCTAATGTTAATATTTTTTTCATTTCTTAATTACCTCCATATTAATTAATATCTTTAACTTTATTATTTCAAATTTTAATTTTTTTATTTGTCTTAATATGTTTTTATGAAATAAAAAATTAAATTCAACTTATATTTTCATCAGTAAAATCTACTTATTTAGCAATTATACTAATCATTTTGTCATAATTTTGTCCATATATGTTAAAGTTTACTTATATAAATCTTCAAAAAAATATTAAAAATTTAATCGTATTAAATATACAATTTATGGTGATTTTCTGTATTACTAATATTTTTATTATAATTAATTTTTCTGTACTCTATATGATAAAGCTATTACTAACTAATATTATGCATTCTTATAGCTTTTAATATATTTTAATACTATAATTTTCATATATATACTTTTTATTTAACTTATATTAATGTTCAAGGAGGGAATATGGATATAAAAAATTTAATAGATAAATTATATAAAAATAATTCCTTAGACAAAAATGAAATAATATATATATTAGACAATATAAAAGAAAATTATATAGAATATATTTGTGACAAAGCACTAAAAACTAAAGAAAAATACTATAGCAATAAAATATTTATGAGAGGTCTGATAGAGTTTACCAATTACTGTAGAAATGATTGCTATTACTGCGGTATAAGATGCTCTAATAAAAATATCGAAAGGTACAGATTAAGTTTAGATGAAATTTTAGAATGTACTAATATTGGATATAAACTTGGATATAGAACTTTTGTATTACAAGGTGGAGAAGACATATATTTTTCTGATGATAAAATTATTGAAATAATTAAGAGTATAAAAAAATTACATCCTGATTGTGCGATAACCTTATCTATAGGTGAAAAATCCTATGATTCTTATAAGAAATTTTTTGATGCAGGTGCTGATAGATATTTACTTAGACACGAAACTGCAACAAATGAACATTATAAAAAATTGCATCCTAAAAATCTAAATTTAAATAACAGAATTAAATGTCTTGAAAATCTAAAAGAAATAGGATATCAAGTTGGTGCTGGATTTATGGTAAACTCACCTTACCAAACTAATGAAAATTTAGTTCAAGATTTAATATTTTTAAAAAAATTAAATCCTCATATGATTGGTATTGGTCCTTTTATCCCTCATCATGATACAATATTTAAAGATGAGTCTGCAGGTACCCTAGAAAAAACTATTATAATGTTAGCTTTAACTAGATTATTATTACCACAAGCTCTAATTCCATCAACTACATCCCTTGCAACTATTAATCCAAATGGAAGAGAAGCAGGATTTTATGCAGGTGCAAATGTAATTATGCCTAATTTATCTCCTAAAAAAGTTCGTGATAAATATTTATTATATGATAACAAACTCTCTAGTGGTGATGAAGCTGCCGAGTATAAAAATTTTATGGAAGAAAAAATAAACAAAGCAGGGTTTGTACTTGATACATCGAGAGGAGATAACATAACTTGGTTTAGATCTCATAATTTTTAAGTACATATTTATAAAAAACAGTTGTTATTTTTAATTTAAATAACAACTGTTTTTTAATTAATTATCACTTACTTTATTTATTAATACCTAATTAAGTATATAAATCTTTAATTAGGTATTATATTTTTCTCTACTAAAAAATCATGTGCTACATTTTCAGGAGTTTTACCTTCTTCATCAACTTGATAATTCATATTTATCATATCTTCTTCAGTAATAACACCTTCTAACATCTCTAATACTTCTTCTATTTCTGGATATTTTTCTAAAGTTTCCTCTCTTACAATTGGTATAGCGTAATATGGTGGAAAAAAGTTTTTATCATCCTTTAAGACTTTAAGATTAAATTTTTTAAGAAGTCCATCAGTAGAAAATGCATCTATTACTTGAGCATCCCCTTTTTCAAGAGCTTGATATCTTAGAGACCCGTCTATACCTTTAACATCCTTATACTCCATTCCATAACATTTTTGAAGCCCTGGTAAACCATCATCCCTATTAGCAAATTGCATAGTTGGAGAGAATACAAAATTTTTACTATACTTAGTCAAATCTGAGTAAGTTTCAATATTATACTTTTCACATACTTTTGGATCCATAGCTAAAGTATAAGTATTATTAAATCCTATAGGATTTAATACTTCTATTTGATATTTTTCAGATAGTGTATTTTTTACATGATTATAAACATCATCTTTATCCCCCTTAGCTTCTTCTTTCATGATATTCATCAATATAGTCCCTGTATAATCTACACAAAAATCTACATCACCATTTGTCATAGAACTCCATAATACAGTAGTTCCCATATTAAGTTTTCTTTCAATATTGTAATCAGTATACTCTTCTAGTAAATCTGCATATATATTTCCAAGTATTAATTGCTCTGTAAAGTCTTTTGAACCAACTACTATAGTATCCTTTTTAGATAATCCTTGACCTACAGTAGTAAATAAAATTGCTACTACAAGAAGTATGGCACATACTTTAGCACCAAAATTATTATTTTTATTTGTAGAAGATTTTGAAGACATATATTTATTCATAGCAGATTTTTCAATCTTAGAGAATATGTAATCTACTAAAAGAGCAAGTAAACATGCAGGTATAGCCCCTGCTAAAATCATAATATTATTAACTGTTTGAACTCCTGAAAATACTAAATATCCAAGTCCTCCAGCACCTATAAATGCAGCAAGTGTCATAAGACCTACAGCTGTAACTGATGATATTCTAACTCCTGCCATTATTATAGGAAGTGCTAATGGTAATTGTATTTTATATAATATCTGTTTATTCGTAAGCCCAATTCCAACTGCCGATTCTATAATATTTTTATCAATACCTAATATTCCTGTAGATGTATTTTTTACTATAGGTAGTAAGGAATAAAGAACAACCATCATTATTGCTGGCTTACTGCCAATTCCTAAAATAGGCACCAAAAGACCTAAAAGAGCCATAGATGGTATTGCTTGAAATATATTAATTACCCCTATAATATATTTTCTTAATTTTTCATTTTTAGAAATAAGTATTCCTAAAGGTATTCCTATAACTATAGCTACTAAAATAGCTAGTATAGTTAATCTAATATGTTCTATTAATAAACTAATGATTTGAGATTTCTGAGAAAAAATATAATTTATAAAATTAGTCAAGTATGCTCACCTCCATTTCTAAAAATTGCTCACTTAGTACTGTAAGTAAACTGCTTCTAGTTATAAGGCCAACTAACTTTTTGTCTTTAGTAACTACTGGAACATGACCAATATGTTCTTCATTCATAACTTCTAATATTTCTACTAGATGATTTTCATCATAAACAAAAATAGGTTCTTTATTCATTATTTCACCTAATAAGTGATTTTGCTTCCCATCTAGTCTTAATTCTTTTATTGTAACTATACCAAGAAAATTTCCTTCTTTATCTGTCACTAATAAACTATCTACTTTATTAGTTCTCATTATTTCCATACCTTGTATAACAGTCCTTGAAGATTTTACTGTTATAGGATTTTTAATCATAATATCTTTTGCTTTTATATATTCTGGTGCATTCCATAATCTATCAGTTCCTATAAAATTTTTGACAAATTCATTGGATGGATTTCTAAGTAAATTTTCTACTGTATCATATTGTTCTATATTACCATCTTTCATAATACAAATTTTATCAGCTAATTTTAAAGCTTCATCCATATCATGGGTGACAAATATTATAGTTTTCTTTAACTCTTCTTGAAGAGAGTATAACCATTCTTGTAGTTGAGTGCGTGTAATTGGATCTAAAGCACTGAAAGGTTCATCCATAAGTATTATATCTGCATCAGTAGCTACAGCTCTTACAAGACCAATTCTTTGTTGCTGTCCTCCACTTAGCTCAGATGGATATTTATCTAAGAATTCTTTTGGATCTAATCCAACCATATTCATTAATTCTAGTGTCTTATTATTTATTTCTTCTTCACTTTTACCTTTTTTTAATCTAGGTATTAACTCTATATTATCTCTGATAGTTAAATGTGGGAATAATCCAGTGCTTTGTATTACATATCCTATATTTCTTCTTAGCTTTATAGGGTCTTCTTCAGATATAGGTCTTCCATCAATATAAATTTCACCTTTAGTAGGTTCAATTAATTTATTAATTAATTTAAGTGTTGTAGTTTTCCCACAACCACTAGGTCCTATAAATACAACAAAACTACCTTTATCAATTTTTAAAGATATATCTTCCAAGATAACCTTGCTACCTACCTTTTTAGAAATATTTTTAATTTCTATCATAATATCCCCCTCCTCCTTCAAACAACTTTATTCAATACATAAGTTGTTTATCAAATTATATTATAGCAGATACTAATTTCATTATCAAACTTATTTGTAATTTTTCAAACTAATCTTTTATTAAATAAATATCTAAATGCTTAATTAATTCATTTTATTAATACTAAATTATCTATATAAATACACATATCTTGTATAAGAAAAAGGATGAACTATTTTAGTTCATCCTTTTTCTTATTATTTTTCAAATTTACTTATTTCTTCAAGTAATTCATCTACCAGTGAATTACCCTTTATTTTTCTTACTATTTCACCCTTTTTAAATAAAAGACCTTCCCCTTTTCCACCAGCAATGCCTATGTCGGCTTCTCTAGCTTCTCCAGGTCCATTAACAGCACATCCCATTATTGCTACTGTCATATCTTTATTTATGTCTTTTATTTTTTCTTCTACTTCATTTGCAACACTAATTAAGTCAATGTTACATCTACCACATGTAGGACAAGAAACTATTTTTATCTTATCGTTTAATAAGTTTAAACTTCTAAGTATATCTTTACCTACATGTACTTCTTCTACTGGATCTCCAGTTAAAGAAATTCTTATTGTATCACCTATTCCTCTAAGTAAAAGTGAACCTACACCAATTGATGATTTAATAGTTCCTTTTTTAATTCCACCTGCTTCAGTTATTCCTAAGTGTAGCGGATAATCAACTTTTTGACTCATTAAAGTGTAGGCATCAACAGCTGTATATATATCTGAAGATTTAAGTGATATTACTATATTATAAAAATCTAAATCCTCTAAAATTTTAACATGCTCCATAGCACTTTCTACTAAAGCTTCTGGTGTTGCTGATCCATATTTTTTTAGTAAATGTTTCTCTAAAGAACCTCCATTTACTCCGATCCTTATTTTTAAGTTCTTTTCTTTACATTTTTCAACTACAGCTTTAACTCTATCTATGCCGCCTATATTCCCTGGATTTATTCTAATTCCGTCTACACCTTCTTCTATAGCTTTAAGAGCTAATTTGTAATCGAAATGTATATCAGCAATTAATGGTATATTTATCTCTTTTTTAATTTTGCCCAAGTTTTCTGCTGCTATCATATCAGGAACTGCTACTCTTACTGCATCACATCCTGCTTCTTCAAGTTTTTTTATTTGTTCTATTGTTTTTTTAGCATCTCTAGTATCTGTATTAGTCATGGACTGAACTGCTATTGGATTATCTCCTCCAATTTTAATACTACCTAAAGATACTTCTCTAGTTTTTCTTCTACTGTAACTCAAAACTTCACCTTCTATTTCTAATATTTCTAAGTGTTAAAATTTAAAAAATCCTTTTATCAATCTTGTTACGTCATTGTATGTTATAAACACCATAAAGGCCATTAATGCGCAAAATCCTATCATATTTAACATAGCTTCTTTATCAGGATTTATTTTCTTTCCACCTCTTATCCATTCGACAAAAAGTAATAATAATCTACCTCCATCTAATGCAGGGAATGGAACTAAGTTTATTATACCTAAGTTTAAACTTATTACAGATCCTAAGTATAATAGATTAATTATACCCATTTTAGCAGCATCAGAAACAAGAGTTATCACACCTATTGGACCTGCAACAGAATTACTAAATCCTCCTGGAACAGTACCAGTTATCATTTGTTTTAAAAATACAACCATCTGAACAATCATTTGCCATGTTGCCGTAAATGAATCCTTTATAGCATTTACAAAGTTTTTTTCTCTCTTACAACTAACACCCACTTTGTAACTTCCATCTTCACCTAATTCTGGCTTTAAATTTGTTTGTATTTCTTTATTATCTCTTTCTACTACTAAAGTTAATTCTTTACCATTAGATGATGCAATTTCATCTGTAAATTCATTCCATGAGTTTATGCTTTTTCCATCAACTTTCTTAATTATATCTCCACTATGTAAATTAGCTTCCATTGCTGGGCTATTTTCAATAATTTGCTCTAAAGTAGTCGTTGGAGATCCAATGTAAATAAATACTGGAATTAAAAATAATATTGCAAGTATAAAATTAAAAAATGGTCCTGCAAAAATTACACTTGCTCTTTGTAATATGGATTTTTCACTGAATGAACCAGGTTTATTTGATTCCTCATCTTCACCTTCCATAGATACATATCCACCTATTGGTAAAGCTCTTATTGAATACAATGTTCCATTTTTTTCTTTTCCATATAGTTTTGGTCCCATACCTATTGAAAATTCATGTACAACAACTCCATTTTTCTTTGCAAGAAGAAAATGTCCTAATTCATGTATCAAAATAATTACACCAAATAGTAGTAACGCTATAACTATTGTCATATATTCACCTTCCTAATTTCACTAAAAAATTAATTAGCTATTTTTTTAAAATTTTTGCTAAAAATTCTCTCGTCTCTTTGTCTACTTCTAGAATATCTTCTAAAGTTGGATTAATTCTATTTTTATGTTCTTTTAAAGTTCTTTCTATGTAATATGGTATGTCATAAAATCCAATTTTATCATTTAAAAATTCATTTACTAAAACTTCATTTGCAGAATTTAATGCAGCACAATATGTCCCACCCATTTTTAATGCCTCAAATGCCAGCCTTAAACATGGAAATGTTTCCATATCTGGATCTTCAAAAGTCAAAGTAGAAGCTTTCCTAAAATCTAATCTTTCAAAATTAGTTTCTAATCTATCTGGATAAGTTAAAGCATACTGAATTGGTAGTCTCATATCTGGACATCCAAGTTGCGCCATAACTGAGCTATCTCTAAATGATACCATTGAATGAACTATACTTTGGGGATGCACCACCACCTCTATATCTTCTGCCTCCACACCAAATAACCACTTAGCTTCTATAACTTCAAGGCCTTTGTTCATAAGTGTAGATGAGTCTATGCTTATTTTTCTTCCCATATCCCAGTTAGGATGTTTAAGTGCTTGTTCTTTTTTAATATTTATAAGTTCTTCTTTTTTCTTACCCCTAAATGGTCCACCTGATGCAGTTAATATAATTTTTTCTATTTCTTTTTTATTCTCTCCATTTAAGCATTGAAATATAGCACTGTGTTCACTATCAACAGGTAATATTTCCACATTATTTTTCCTAGCTTCTCTCATTACTAATTCACCTGCTGTTACTAATGTTTCTTTATTAGCCAGTGCTATTGTTTTTTTAGATTTAATAGCCGCCATTGTAGGAACAAGTCCTATCATACCAACAACTGCAGTTAATACTATATCTATTTCCTCAAGTTGACAAATTTTAACTAAACCTTCCATTCCACTAAGCACTTCTATATCTATATTCTCAGGAATCATTTCCTTTAATCTATTCGCACTTTTTTCGTCATAAACTGCTACATATTTAGGACAAAATTCTAAGATTTGCTCTAACAATAATTCCACGCTGCTATTTGCAGATATGGCTACAATCTCAAACTTATCTTTATTTTTGCGTGCAACATCTAAAGTCTGAGTACCTATAGATCCTGTAGAACCTAAAATAGTAATTTTTTTCATAAGTAATCCCTTTCTAAGTTGTATTAATTATTATTTGTTCATCTATGTATTATATCACTATTATCATTATTATTTACAATATTCATTAAAAATTCAAATATAAAATAATATTTTTCAATTAAAATTAAACTTAATATCGTCAAATATTTTATTATAATTATATAAAATAAAAAGCTCCAGTCAAACTGAAGCTAAATTAATTAATAAATAAATTTATTACACTATATACAAATGGAGATACTAATATAACACTATCAAATCTATCTAATATACCTCCATGTCCTGGTATTAATTTACCATAATCTTTTATACCCACATATCTTTTAATTGACGAAGCAAATAAATCTCCAAATTGGGCAACAATGCTACCAAAGAATCCCATAAATACAATTACTGCTAAATCAATCTCAAAGAAATATCCAAATACAATACATACTAATGTAGATCCTAATATTCCTCCAACACTTCCCTCTACAGTCTTTTTAGGGCTAACTTTAGGTATTAATTTATGTTTACCAAATAAATAGCCTGCAAAATAAGCAAATATATCTGTCATAAAGGCAATAATAAATATTAGCCATACATAAACTTTTCCCTTAGTAAAATCATCCATAGTTAATACTATAAAATCTAATAATATTGCCACATAAAATATGCCAAAGAAAGTTACTATAATATCTATTATATTCCGTTTTACTCTTAATATAGATGCAATCGAGATTAAGAATAAAATGAAAATCATAGAATAAGTATAAAATATTGGTAGTTTAAAATAATTCTTTATTAATAAATAAAAAGAAAAAGTATAACCTATATAATATAATGGCTTTATTTCTTTTTGTTCAAATGCCTTATAAAACTCATTTATGGCAATTGAGATTATTATAGCTTCTCCTATATATAAAGGAAGTCCTCCAAGTATTATAAGGATAAATAATGGAACTAATAATAATCCGGCTATAATTCTTGTTCTCATAAGTATTCTCCTTATTTAATTCCGCCAAATCTCCTATCTCTATTTTGATAAGTATAAATAGCTTTTTGAAGCTCTTTTTCATCAAAATCTGGCCAATGAATGTCAGTAAAATAAAATTCTGCGTAAGCAATTTCCCAAAGCAAGAAGTTACTTAATCTTTGTTCTCCACTGGTTCTTATAACTAGATCTGGATCTGGAATAAATTTTGTGCTTAAGTGATTTGTAATTGTATCTTCATCAATTTCTTCTATACTTATTTTACCCTCTTTAACATCTTTTACAATATGTACTAGAGCATTTTTTATATCAAATCTTCCTCCGTAATTTAAAGCCAAATTTAAATTACATCCTGTATTATCTTTAGTTAATTCTATTGCATCTTCAAGTTCTTTTACACACTGACTTGGTAATTTTTCAATATCACCTATTGCAGTTAATTTAACATTTTCTTTATGTAATGTTTTCACTTCATTTTTTAAATAAGTTGCAAGTAGATTCATTAGTGTATCTACTTCTAGTTTTGGTCTTTTCCAATTTTCTGTGGAAAAAGCATATAAAGTAACATATTTAACATTTAATTTTTTGCACTCTCTAAGTACCGTTCTAATAGTTTCCACACCAGCTTTATGCCCAGCTGTTCTTGGTAAAAACTTGCTTTTAGCCCATCTTCCATTACCATCCATGATGATAGCAATGTGTTTAGGCACTTTTTGTAAATCTATATCATAAAACAAATTGTTTTCCATATTCATACTCCAAATATTATTTCTGACTCCTTATATTAAGGAGCCAGAAAAGTAAGTTACAAATAATTCTACACTATCTTCTTTTTCTGTAATTTTAATTACCCTAGGATAAATAAGCTTATCTTTATCCTTATTACCTTGAAGAATCGTTATAGTATATATTACACATCTATCATCAAAATACTTTTTAACATCATCTAAATGAAGGCCTAATAGCTCATAATATCTATTCAAAATTATACCGCCATTATATCTTGTTCTTTAGCTGCTAATAAAGTATCTATATCTTTTGTATATTTATCAGTAAGTTTTTGCACATCATTTTGTGCTTTCTTTAAATCATCCTCAGTTATTTCGCCTTCTTTTTCTAACTTTTTAAGTCTATCGTTAGCGTCTCTTCTTTCATTTCTTATTCTTACTTTGAATTCTTCTGAAGCTTTTTTAGCTTGTTTACATAATTCTTTTCTTCTTTCTTCTGTTAATGCAGGAACACTTATTCTTATAACGTCTCCATCATTAGTAGGATTCAATCCTAAATCTGAGTTTCTTATTGCTTTTTCGATTTCTTTCATTGCACTTTTATCCCAAGGGTTTATCATTAGTGTTCTTGGCTCTGGCACTGATATAGAACCAACTTGGTTTATTGGAGTTGGAGTTCCATAATAATCAACTCTTATCTTGTCTAACATTTGTGCATTAGCTCTACCTGCTCTTATAGTAGAAAATTCAAACTTTAGAGCTTCTATTGTTTTATCCATTTGTTGTTGTAAGTTTTTTTGTATTTCTTTCATTTTTACTCCTCCTTCTTTAATATAAAAGTAATATTAATTCACTGTTGTTCCTATATTTTCTCCGTATACTGCTTTTAATATATTCTCTGTTGTTAGTTCAAATACCTTTATCGGAATATTATTATCCATACATAAAGATGTAGCAGTTGAATCCATTACTTTTAATTCTCTTTGTAACACTTCTATATATGATAATTCATCGAATTTTTTAGCATCAGAATGTAATACTGGATCTTTATCGTATACTCCATCTACTTTTTTAGCAAGAAGTATTATTTCTGCTTCCATTTCAGCTGCTCTTAATGCTGCAGCTGTGTCAGTAGAAAAATATGGATTACCTGTTCCTGACCCAAATATAACAACTCTCTCTTTTTCAAGATGTCTTACAGCTCTTCTTCTTATATATGGCTCTGCGATTTCTTTCATCTCTATAGCAGTTTGTACTCTTGTCTCAACACCTATATTTTCTAACGCATCTTGCAGTGCCATAGAATTCATTACTGTAGCAAGCATTCCTATGTAGTCTGCTGTAGCTCTATCCATACCTTCAGAAGTTCTTCCTCTCCAGAAATTCCCACCTCCTACTACTACCGCAACTTCAACACCAATTTCTTGTACTTTTTTAATAGCAACAGCTATCTCATTGACAACATCATTGTTTATTCCAAAACCTTTATCACCAGCTAATGCTTCTCCACTAAGTTTTAGTAATACTCTTTTGTACTTAGGTTTACTCATAGAAATCCTCCTATCTCCATCTCAAATATATTCTCTCGTTATTATTTCTCTGTTTTTTAAAAAAGAGAACACATAAGTGTTCTCTTTTGGTTAATTATTACTTAAGTTGCTTAGCAACTTCTTCAGCAAAGTTTTCTTCTTTCTTTTCTATACCTTCACCAACTTCGAATCTTACAACTCTACCAACTTGTATGTCTGAACCAACTTGTTTAGCTACATCAGCAACTAATTTTTTTATAGTTAAATCAGAATCTTTTACGAATGTTTGTTCTAATAAGCAAACTTCTTTTAATTCTTTTTCTAATCTACCTTTAACCATTTTTTCTACTATGTTAGCAGGTTTTCCTTCGTTTAATGCTTGAGCAGTTAAAACTTCTGTTTCATGAGCTATATAAGCTTGATCAACATCATCTCTTGAAACATATTTAGGATTCATAGCTGCAACTTGCATAGCTATATCTTTACCCATTGTTAATACTCTTTCATCTCTTGCTTCAGTTAATAATTCAACTAAAACACCTATTTTTCCAGCTCCGTGTATGTATCCAGCTATTTGACCTTCAGTAGTTAATTTTTCGAATCTTCTGAAGTCTAATTTTTCTCCTATTTTAGCTATTCTATCATTTAAAACATCTTGTAATGCTTTACCTTCAGCATGAGTTTCAGCTAATAAAGCTTCTATTGTAGTAGTTTCAGTAGCTAATGCCATTTGAGCAGCATCTTTAACGAAATCTTTGAAATCTTCATTTTTAGCAACGAAGTCAGTTTCTGAGTTTACTTCTACTATTGCAGCAGCAGTATGATCAGCATTTACTTCTATAGTTACTAAACCTTCAGCAGCAACTCTATCAGCTTTCTTAGCAGCTTTAGATAATCCTTTTTCTCTTAATAAATCTATTGCTTTTTCCATGTTACCTTCAGCTTCTTGTAAAGCTTTTTTACAATCAAGCATTCCAGCTCCAGTAGTTTCTCTTAATTCTTTAACCATTTGTGCAGTTATGTTAGCCATTTTTTATTCCTCCTATATATTCTAAATGGTAAGGGTACCCCCCTTACCATTTATTTTTTATTGTTCTTGAGCTTCTTCTTCAACAACTTCTTCTTCAGCACCTTGTCTACCTTCTATTATAGCAGTAGCCATTGCACCTGTTATTAATTTTACAGCTCTTATAGCATCGTCATTTCCTGGTATTGGGAAATCTAATTCATCTGGATCACAGTTAGTATCAACTATACCTACTACTGGTATACCTAATCTATGAGCTTCTTGTATTGCTATATTTTCTTTTCTTGGGTCTACAACGAATATAGCACCTGGTAATTCAGGCATCTCTTTTATTCCACCTAAGTATTTTTCTAATTTTTCTTTTTCAGCTTTTAATTTTATAACTTCTTTTTTAGGAAGAACTTCAAATACACCTTCGTTTTCCATTTTTTCTAAATCTCTTAATTTTTTGATTCTAGTTTGGATAGTTTGGTGGTTAGTTAACATTCCTCCTAACCATCTTTCGTTTACGAAGAACATTCCACATCTTTCAGCTTCTTCTTTTATAGCTTCTTGAGCTTGTTTTTTAGTTCCTACGAATAAGATTGGTTTTCCAGTTTCAGCCACTTCTTTAACGAATTTGTAAGCTTCTTCTACTTTTTTAACTGTTTTTTGTAAATCTATTATATAGATTCCGTTTCTTTCAGTGAAGATGAATCTTGACATTTTAGGATTCCATCTTCTTGTTTGATGTCCGAAGTGAACACCAGCTTCTAATAATTGTTTCATTGATATTACTGACATTGCTTTACCTCCTTGGTTTTATACCTCCGACATGATCAACTCCCTAAAAAACCATGATTGGCACCTTTTAAGGATCCCATCGTCGTGTGTGATCTTTGTATTTTATTTTTTCACCTCTGATAGTATATCATAGGAAAAAATAAATTTCAACATAATTTAATATAACCTTACATTTTAATTATTAACTAATTTTTCTATATTAATCTGCAAAAATCATTTTTATTTTTGTTTTTAATGAAATATCATATAAATCATTCTTACTTACAATATTATTACTTCCTAACATTTCTCCATTATCATTATAGTATTTGATTACACCTATTACATCACCTTTTTTAACAGGTAATTCTATTTCTTTTAAAGTAAGCTGTGTATTTATTTTTTCATCATTTTTTTTCAGTATTAATAAATCATCTTCACTTTCTAAAGTAATTTCCAATTCATCCAGTCCCTTTAAATATTTTTTACCAATTAACTCTTCTTTACTCATAACTTTTAAAGTAGTAAAATTATTTCTACCGTAATCAAGCATTGCAAGACAAGCTTGTACTCTTTTATTCTTATGATTAGCTCCTAATGATACACCTATCAATCTATTTTCTATTTTATTGCTATCTTGGTTTAATTTCATAGAGAATGCTAGACAATATCCTGCATTTCCTGTGTATCCTGTTTTTAATCCATCTACCTCTGGTATAATGGATAACAATGCATTTGTATTATTCTTACAAAATCCTCTCTCTGCATAATTATAAGTTTGCATGTCTGTAATAGATGTTACTTCTCTCTCATAATTATCTAACATATATTTTCCAAGTTTAGCAATATCCCTTGCTGTAGATATATTTTCTTTAGGAGTTTTTTTAGGATCTGATAGACTATAAATTGGAAGCCCATTACAATTGACAAAATTTGTACTATTCATTCCTATTTCTTTTGCTTTTTTGTTCATTCTTTCAACAAATTTATCTTCACTTTTGCATATATGCTTTGCAATTCCTACTGCTGCATCATTTCCTGATACTATCATTAATCCTCTCATAAGCTCTATTAGTGGTACTTTTTCTCCTACTTTTAATTTGTAAGATGAGCCTCTAACTTTTGCTATGTCCTTATCTACAACTATTATATCATCCTTACTGACTTCTTTATTCTCAATAGCTTCTATTGCAAGTAAAAAAGTCATCATCTTACTTAGACTTGCTAGTGGTCTTTTTTCATCTGGTTTTTTTGAGTATAAAACTCTGTTTGTATCTTGATCTATTAATATGGATGATTTAGAGAACTTATCCAAATTAACATTATCTGCATAACTCATGTTAGGAGTTACAATAGCTATAATGATAGTAAAGATTAGTAATACTTGTGCTCCTTTTTTCAAAATTCTCACCTTCTTGGATAATTAAGTCTAAATTATTTTTCCCTTTTATGTGAGTTATAATCTTGAATTATTTTCTAACTTATTTAACAAGTCTACTAAGTAATATTGATGTCCATGTTGCATGCAATGTTATTCCAAGAAAAACTTCTATGCAAGCTATTATTTTTCCAATTAATCCAAGAGCAATAATATCTCCATATCCAACAGTACTAAATGTTATCATTGAAAAATACCATACTTCTAAGTACATTGTTAAAAATTCATATAAAGAATACGTATTACTAAATAAATTTACTTTTATTAAACCATAATCTATTGTGTTCACTCCTATAAACATATATATAAGTGCAAAAATACTTATTATAAAGAAGCTTATAAAAAGTAATCTTAAAGGCTTTTCACCATATCCAATAGTATATTTAGATAAAAAATCAAAAAAATCATTAGATAAGTATTCCTTATATCCCTCGTATTTACTATTTCTTAAAAACTCACTAGTATAACTTCTTTCATTATAATAGTAATATCCAATATTTTCATTATCCTCTGTTTGCTTCGCTTGAACTCTCGCTATTCTATAATTATTTCTACCACATAATGAATTTTCTTTTTTATAATCTATCTCTTTTAATATAAATCTTGTATATGGAGAAAACAATACTCCATCTAATCTAGGAAAATTAATACACTTTTCCACTATTAACTTTTGTCCATTAAAATTCGTTCTTTGAAAGACTTGCTCATTAATATATTTTTCATTAAACTTATTTTCACTAAAAATACAATTTTTTAAAAATATACTTTCTGAAAAATCAACAGCTCCTTTGAATTCAGCTTTTGTGAAATCAACAGCATTATTAAATATAAATTTATTAAATTTTACATCATTACAAAATATAGCTTCATAAAATTTCAACTTATTATAATCATAATTTATAATTTTATTTATATTAAATTCATCTTCGAAATAAAACCCACTGAAATCACTTATTTCACCTTTTTTTATATATGAATTAAATAAGATTAATTCTCGTTTACTTTTATTCCTTTTATGAAAGATGCAATAACCAGATGAATCTGCATGTCTTTTACATTTAATATTTTCATCTTCGTTAGACACCCATTTGCAATTCATTTATACCTCCAAAGTAATTTGATTTAATATTATTTTTCATCAATATAATTTTTATATTCATATACTTTCTTTATTAATTAATAATAACCTTAATGATCCCCCTAAAATTCCTAAGCTTCCTACATAAATAAATGAATATCTAATCGAAAATGGGGATTGTTTATGAACGTTTATTCATTTGAATAAAATTTAATCTTCACTTTAAAACAATTATAAAGTATAATGTAAATTACAAGTGGGAACTTATACAATGTATAAGTATGACGCTAGCCCAAATAAAAGGAGTTGTATATTACACAACTCCTTTTTTACTTATACCATATCAAAATAATCGAATAACGTAAAAGTCTCTTCTGGCTCGAAACTTTCTAATCTTTCTTTAGCTAAATTAATATACCAAGTTTTATCTATTTGTTCTGGAATTTCTTTATTTATAATATTACTGTTATCAATAAAAACTCTATCTGGTGTGTAGCTTATTTTTTCAAGTTTACCATCAGCCTTCATCTTCATAATAGAATAATCTTTACTAGACTTACTTGCAAACACTCTAAGCACTTTCAGATTAATATTTTCCTTCCCATAAACTACATGACTGTACTTACCGGTTATTTTTACACATTTTTGAAAATCTATTAAGTTATTACAGTTATTTATAGTACTTTCTATATCTATATCATTTATAAGCTTTTCTTTTATCGCTTTATTAACTATTGGTAAATCATTATCAATTAAACTTAATTCTTTAACATAAGAACCCTTACTTTTTACTTTTCCATCTTCTTTGATATAAATATAATTATTTACATCTTTTTGAATTATTTTTTTAATAAAGTCATGTTCAAGTTCCATATTAGTTCTTTCACACCACTTATTGCATATATTTAAATATTTATTAACATCTTCTTTTGACTTAAATTTAAACATAACTCCATCAGTATTCCCTTGTATAAATTCAGCTCTATCACCAAACTCTAACTCAACCTTTTCAATTAAATCAAGTAATAAAAGTTGCCCATTTACACATATAGCCGTTCCTTGTCTTGGATCATAAAGGTCATTATTGACATCCATACATGAACCATAAGTACTGTTTAAAACTAATTTTAAAGATTTTTCTATAGGATTATTTTCTTTTTTTAAATTAAATCTAGTATCTCTTATTTCTTTAAATTTAGATGGATTTTGCACATTTCTACTAAGCAATCCATATTCAATCATTATAGATGGATAAAAAGAACTAACATCTGAATTTACAATAAAATCTTCTGCTTTATATTTTTTTCTAGCCGAATGAAGTCCACCCCATCCAAAGTCTGTTTCAACTCCATAAATATTTACCCTTAAGTATTTTTTCAAATCTCTATTATTATAATTTTCATACCATTTTTTAACATCATCATACTTACTAAGCCTTATAGTATCTACTATATCAAACTCAATAGTATCATTTCTTTCATAATTAGGTCTTTTAGCACCTAGAATATATGCACTAAGTTGTGCTTCAGTTTTATTGAACATACTATCATCTAAATTAAAATATTCTATAAGACCCAATTGAGCCTCATATCTATAGTATACTTCTTCAAAAACTTTATATGTCATTCTAACATCATGTAGGCAATAAGAAGTCAACTCTTTTACTTCTTCATAATTTGGATATCTATCTAAATCAAAAGGCACACTACTTTCTCTTATATCTTCTCCCATAAATAGTTCCAGTTCTTTTAAACTTCTATAAGTATCGCTTATTTCAAATAAGTATAACTTTACTTTGTTTAATTCTCTATCTATTTTCCATGGAGAAATATTCTGCTCTATAATTTTATCAGATATCATGCAAGGATCTAATCCTGCAATAATAGCTTTCATTATCCACTGATCGTATCCCTTTATATTGTATCCTATCCAAACAGACTCTCTATTTTTATTAAAAACTCTTAGAAATTCTTCTCTATCATTTATTATTACATGCTCTTTACTTGTTTTATAATCCTTCATACAGCACATCCAAAATCCACCTTTTGAAAGTACTTCAAAATCAATAATGATTCGTCTTCTTTCTTTTTTCATAACAATTATTACCTCTTAATCTATTTATATAATTTTATTATTCCATTATATTGAAGTCTAAATTCTCCTTATTTTTATAACATTAAATTTAATACCCTATTTATTAGAAATTAAATAAACACTTTTATTCTATACATTATAAATACTATTTCAAATTAATTTGTTATTGATTATATTTAATCAAATAAAGTTATTTTTTATTGATAGTTAATAAAAAAATACTACTATTATTCTTAAACCATATGATACTAACACATCTATAGGTGCTATTCAATCTGTAGATAATCATAGCTTTAAACATATGCAAATTAGTTATGGGTGCAATTCCATATTCCAAGTTGCTATCATGAATTTATTTATTTTACTAGTTCTGCATAAACCTATAAAAAAATTATAAAAAAATAAATTTACTTAAAAATAAAACAAAAGAGCCTTATAATTAATAATTTTAAAGGCTCTTTTTATATATTTTTATTGAACAAAAATATGTCACACTATCTTTTAAGTATTATCAATAAATGCTTATAAAAATTTATATTATCTATCTTATATCTAAACTATTTTTTCATCAATTTCTTTTGATTTATTTTCCAAATGATCTAAATAACGTTTAGTCTCTGATATTACTATAGGAGATAAAGCAAGTAGCGCTATTAAGTTAGGTAGTGCCATAAGTCCATTTACTATATCTGCTATTATCCAAACTAATTCTAATTTTAAAAATGACCCTAGTAAAACCATTGCTACGAACAAACTTCTAAATAAATTTATCTTTTTAACTCCAAATAAAAATTCAAAGCATCTTTCTCCATAGTAACTCCATCCTAATATAGTAGTAAAAGCAAATAAGCTAAGACTTATTGTTAAGAATATAGAGCCTAGGTTTGGAAATACAGAATCAAAAGCCAACTGAGTCATCAATGCACCATTTAAATCACTTTGCCATGCTCCAGATATAATCAAAGCCATACCTGTTAAAGTACAAATCACTATACTATCTATAAAAGTACCAGTCATTGATATAAGCCCTTGTTCTGCTGGCCATTCAGTTTTCGCTGCTGCTGCTGCAATTGGTGCACTACCAAGTCCAGATTCATTTGAAAATACACCTCTTGCAATACCATTTCTTATAGCCATTGATACAGTAGCCCCTAAGAAACCTCCTGTTGCTGCTTTACCAGTAAATGCACTTTTAAATATTAAAATAATTGTCTCTGGTATTAATTCATAAGAGTTTGATAATATTGATAAACAAATAAATACGTATATTACAGACATAAGAGGAACTATCTTTGTAGCTACATTAGATATACTTTGAACACCCCCAAATATTACCAAAGATACTAATGATGCTAAAACAATACCTGTTATTCTTTGATCTAGTCCAAAAGAACTATTTACTGCATCTGTAATTGAATTAACTTGTGAAAATGTCCCTATACCTAAAAGAGCTACTAATATCCCACTTACTGCAAAGAATACTGCTAAAGGTCTCCATTTTTCACCCATACCATTTACTATATAATACATTGGTCCACCAGAAATCTGTCCATTATCATCCTTACTTCTAAATTTGATGGCTAAAAGTCCTTCTGAATATTTTGTAGCCATGCCAAAGAATGCTGCAAGCCACATCCAAAATAACGCTCCTGGACCACCAGCTTTTATTGCAGTAGCAACACCAACTATATTCCCTGTCCCAAGCGTTGCTGCAAGGGCAGTACAAAGTGCACCAAAACTTGAAATATCACCATTTCCCCTATTTTCTGACTTAAATATTAATTTAAAAGCTTTCGGAAGTTTAATAATTTGAATAAGACCAAGCCTCACTGTAAGATATATACCTGTTCCCACAAGTAATATAAGAAGCGGCGGACCCCATATAAAACTATCCACCATATTTAATAAGTTAAGAAAATCCATAAAAAACACTCCTTTTGTAATTAAAATAATTTAAGTACAAAATCTAATAATCATTTATGAATTTAGACAAGAATAAAAAATTAAATAATTTCAAATATGTATTCTACTATTTTTAATCCTACTTTTTAATAATTACATATTTTATAAATATATTTCTTTTATAATAGACATTTAATATTTATAAATATTGTATAGTTTCCATAGAAATAAAAAGTTCCCTAAGACTAAAAAATACTAAATCATTAGATGATTTAGTATAGGATTTCATACATATTAAATAGAAGCACAAATATGCTTATATATATTCTCTGTCCTTTTGCCTGAGAGATTGAGCAAAATAGCCTTGCCCCTTCGGCGCCCTTTCGGGTCTCTCCAGAGTCTCCTATACTTTACAGTCCCACTTTTAAAAAAGTACCTGAGAGTTTTGCTCCTTCGGCGTGTCCTTAGACAACTCTTCTGTAAAGCTTCATCAGATTATCGATTTGTTAACTTGTAATATACATAATATATAAATTAATATCTTTTGTAAATAATAATTTATATTTTATATATATTATTTTTTTATCAGTACATATGTTTCATTTAACATATTCTTACTTAGATTAATATATAATAACTAAAAATGCTGACTTCAGTTATCTTGAAAGTCAGCATTTTCCTCACATTTTTTATTTTTGAATTTTATATTATACTTTTGATTACATTCTCTTCATATAATCTTTCGTATCTGTTGGCAGTTGCTTATTTTTCAACTTATCTTCAATTTCTTCCTTAATTATAGAATAAATAATAGCAAATAAAGGAACTCCTATTATCATACCTACTATTCCAAAAAACTTACCTGAAACTAATATTGCAAATAGTATCCAAAATGCTGAAATTCCTATGGAATCTCCAAGTATCTTAGGCCCTATTATATTACCATCTATTTGTTGTATTATAAATACTAAAACTAAAAATACTAAAGCCTTCGTTGGTGAAACAAATAGTATTATAATAAATGATGGTATTGCACCGATAAAAGGTCCAAAGAATGGAATTATATTAGTTACTCCTATTATAACTGAGATTAATAAAGTATATGGCATCTTGAATATTGAAAACACCACAAAACTAAGCATACCTATAATAGCAGAATCTATTATTTTTCCACTTAAAAATTTCCCAAAAGTCTCGTTACTTCTGTAAGTTAATTCAAATATTCTATTTGATGTTTTTTGTGAAAATAGTGCACAAATTATCTTTCTATTAATTGCACAGAATCTTTCTTTATCTATTAATAAATATACAGAAATAATTATTCCAAGAACTATGTTCCATATACTTGAAGCGATAATTTTTAAAGCATTTCCTATAACAGGAATAATTTCACTAACAAAATTCATAATATATGCTATAAGCTTATTCATTTGTTCTTCTATTAAAGCTACATATTCAGAATCAAGATTAGCTTCATTTACTAATTCATTAAATAACTTTGTTACATTATCCACATAATGAGGAATGTCATTAACAAGCCCCATTATACTATCTATTAATTGTGGGATTATAAAATTCATAGATAAGTATAAAATTCCTGCAGCAGATAGATAAGTTGCTATTAAAGCAATACTTCTCTTTTGTCCATATTTTAATTTTTTATACCAGTCTAATTTACCAAATGTATTAACTTCAAAAAATGTCAATACAAAGTTCAATAAGTAAGCAATTGAAAATCCTATAATAAAAGGATACATTATTCCTATAAATATACTAATTTTCTCACTAAAGGATCCTATTTGCGATGCCATAAAATAAAAAATTATACTACAGCATATTACTATTAAAGTATATACTGATATAGTATTGTATTTTGAATTCCAATCTATTTTCATGCTTCCACTCCTGATAAATATTTATTTTTCCTTTACTTAAACTTTACAATAACAGTAAATAATATTATGACTGTTAATACTAGTAAGACTGCTTTTTGGAAGAATTTATTACCGTTCTTTCCTGAGCTCATAGTACTACCCTCAAGTTCAAGTTTATCAACTTGTGGATCTTTAATATCAGCTTTTACATACATAAATTTACTTAAGTCTATTAATACTTCATCTGTACTATTATATTTGTCTTTTCTTCTGATAAGCTTCTTAACTATATTTACTAAGGCTATATTTTCATTATTTACACCTACCGTATTCCAATCAATACCCTTGTCTATTAATTTTAACATTTCTTTTTCATTTTTTCCAATACCAAAAGGCATTTTTTTAAAAATAGCATCAAATAATATTACACCTAAAGTAAAAAAATCACTTTCTAAGTCTGTATAGTCAATATTAAGCTGGTGAGGAGATAGGAAACCAATATAATTCCCCTTTCTTATATTAACTCCATTATTAGCTTTTGTTATGCAGTAATCATATATTTTTATATTATGGTTTTCATCCACAAAAATATTATCTTCATTTAAACTTCCATGATACAGTCCATATCCAAAAGCTGAACCCAAAGTTCTAAGTATCTTTTTTGTTATATTGACTATACTATTTAAATCCATATAATTACCTTTTATTACTTTTTTCAATTCAATTCCTGAAAAAAACTCATTAACGATATAATAACACTCTTTATTATTTATATAATCTGCTCCTACATCTAAAATCTTCGCAATATTAGAAGACTTTATATGCATTAGCATGGTAGATTCATCGATTAAATTAGGAATAAAATTTCTACTTATATATTTATTATCTTCTATAACTTGAACAAATACTAATTTATTTTCAAATAAATCTCTAGCTTTATAAAGCTTTCCAAAGATTATATCTTCATTTCTATCTAATATTTCATATCTATCTGAAATTAAATTCATAAATACACCTCCTATTTAATTTCGTTCCTTCTAAATTATAACAATATTTCACATTATTTTCTATCCTTTAATAAGTTGTTGTTGGTATTAAAAAAATGCTAATCATAATATTGTTTATAATTAAAAAAACTATCTTACTGTAAATAAATTACATTAAGATAGCTTTTTATTGTTCTTATTTTTTATATACACTAGTATAAATGTATGATTTTGTACTTTTTCCATTTTTAGTTATAGTTCTATATGTTTTTGCTGCTGGTAAGTTATTATATTTGAATTCATCTACATCAATGCTAACACCTACTCGATCTTGTGCAGCGCCATATATTGCAGCTACAACAGTATCTCCACTTCTGTAGCACGAAATATATATAGCATGATCAAAATTATTAGTAAACTTAAGATCACTGCCTCCATCGCTAACCATAGCATCCCTTCCTCTTGGCACATAAGATGACGTAATAGAATGATTACGAACTTGATCAATTTGTAATCCAGATAACAATGCTGCATTAAATAATGTAGTTGAAGTTTGGCACACTCCTCCTCCAGGTCCATCTTCCATTGCACCGTTTAATATAACTGGAGCATTTTTATATCCATTACTTAAAGTTCTTGGACCTGTTCTCTCATTATAAGAAAAAGTTTCTCCTGGAAGTAATAATACTTTATTACTTTTTTGAGCTGCTAAACCTATATTATATGACCTTTCTTTATTAGCTGAATTAAACTTTGTTGAGAAAGATGCTAAACAAGAATTAATACTGCTTACATCTTCTGTAGATATTTTAGGTTCTATAATAGACACTTTTAGTTGTACATTATCATACTTCTTGTTTTTTAATGCTTCAGATATTATTTTTTTATTTTCATCTATGTCAAATTTTTGTCCCTTTTTAGAAGGAGTTACCCTTATGCTACCACCGTATATATCCACTCTTGCATTTGACACTTCTTGATTTATATCATTTGCTATTGATTCTATAGATTTGTCCAGATTTTCTTCATTATAACTAGCACTTATAGTGTAGTTTTTCTTATTATTTTTTATACCTATATAAGAAGCTATATCATTAAAATAAGACCCTGTTCTTGTGATATTATAGGCTTGATCTACTAACTTTTCAATATTATATTGTAGATTTATATCTTCACTTTTTATAGTGTATGAAGAATCATCATATTTTAACGTCAAATTATGTGGAGTATATTTCTTACTTACTATATTTATTGCTTCATCTTTACTCAGGTTAGATACTTCTATTCCTTGAATATAAACATTTTCAGCAATCTTACCATTATATAAGTAATTTTTTGTAAAGTAATTTAAATAAATAGATACTAATGCTAATATAACTATAATGACAACTCCTAATATGTTAAAAAACTTTTTATTATTTCCTTTATTCGACTTAGCTTTTACATTATCACTCATAAACTCACCTCATCCCTGAATAAAATTATATTTTAATATAAGGTTATTAACAATATGATTTATCAATATGTAACTTTATTGTTACACATTTTCCCATATACTTATATGTAAACATAAAAAAAGACCTAACTTGCTATTACACAAGCATGGTCTAATTTAATAATCTTTTATATATCCTATACATTTATATTAATGTGTTCTCTCTTTCTTTATATGAGTAAATTTACCAGAATCAGCTATAAAAACAAATCCCATTTTATTATAAATTTCATTTAATTGAAATAATGTTACCTCACCTTTTTTTATATTCTCTAAAGTTATATCCTCTATTCTCTTTTCATTAGTTACCATAGTTATCATAAATATCACTCCTCAAATAAATTATTTATTTAATTATATTAATAAGCTTGTACTAATATGATAAAATTTATAATGCACGCTTAACAAACATTCGTTCTACAGTTTTATTATATACGAACATATATTCGTTTTCAACATAAATTTTCAATTTTTTTACTTTTTATTTTTTAGTTTGATATTTGTATAGATTTCTTACTATTTTGTTATTAAAGTTAAATTATATATTTTAGTTTGATAAAGTAATTTACTTACTTTAATTTAAATATTATCAATTAAGTAAAATACTAAATCTAAGTAAAAATTTTTTTCTTAGATACTAAAAAATTACTCATTATAGAACTAATTTTCTTCAATTAATAAATCACTAACTTAAGAGAATTTTTTAGGGGGTAATATAATGAGTAGAGTAGCTATTATTAGTGCCGTATTGGACGAGCCAGAAAAATGCCAACAAGAATTTAATAAAGTTTTAAGTAGTTTTAAAAAAATTATAAGGGGTAGAATGGGTATTCCTTTTGAAGATGAAGGTGTATCTATTATAAGTGTCATTGTAGTAGGGGAAATGGATAATATTAATAATCTAACTGGAAAACTAGGTAAAATACCTTATGTTTCAGTTAAAACCAGTGTTTCAAAAAAAGAAATTATGGAGTAATAAGATGAGTTTAAATTCAACACGTCAGTCTGTAAGAATACATATAGGATTATTCGGGGAAAGAAATGCATGTAAATCTAGTGTATAATTAATGCAATTTCTAATCAAGATATCGCTATAGTATCTGATGTAGCCGGTACTACAACAGATACTGTATTTAGACCAATAGAAATACTTCCAATAGGACCCTGTGTTCTTATAGATACTTTCGGTTTAGATGATATTGTTTTTTTTAGGAGAATTAAGAGTTAGTAAATTTCTTGATATATTAAATAAGACAGATATTACTCTTATAATAGTAGATTCTAGTTTAGGCATTAGTAATGATGATTTAGAACTTATAAATCTTTAAAAAAATAAAAAAATTCCTCATATACTTGTGTTAAATAAAATAGATAAAATCAAAGATAAAACTAAGCTTATCAAATCAACTAAATCACAAGTGCAATGCCCTATCACCTGTATCTCTTCTACTACTAAAAAAGGTATTGATAAATCAAAAGAAATCATAATTGATAATGTATACTATGAAAGCTCAAATTTAAAACTAGTTTCAGATTTAATAAGGAAACAACATTAAAAGAAACATTATCTAACCTTAATAAGAAGCCCTCTCTTGTAATCACAGACTCTCAAGTTTTTCAACAAGTTTCTAATGATAATCCACAGGATATTTTACTAACATCATCTTCAATTTTATTTGCTAGACAAAAAGGTAATTTAAAAGAATTAGTAAGAGGGACTAAGGCTATAGAAAGTTTAGAAGATGGTGATAGAATCTTAATTGCTGAAGGATGCACTCATCATATACAAAATGATGATATAGGCTCATTTAAAATTTCAAATTGGTTAAAAAATCATACTAAAAAAGATTTAATATTTGAATATTCTTCTGGTATTACTTTTACAAATGATATTACTAAATACAAACTTATAATTCATTGTGGAGCATGTATGATGAATAGAAACTCCATGTTAGGTAGAATAAATAAAGCTAAAGAATATAATGTACCCATTGTTAATTATGGGATTCTAATTTCATATTTAAATAATATTTTAGATAGAACTTTAGAGCCTTTTCTATTTTCTCATATATAATAAGATTTATAATGTAGTATAGTTTTTACATATTAATTCTATAATACTTCTTGTTATTTATAATTCCAATGTAGTATTATTATATTACAAGGGAATTGTAAAGGGGGGTCTACATTGAAGAATACTAATCTAGATAATACGATTAGATTCATTGATAAAAAGGCTGAATACAAGGGGAAAAATCATCATAGTAGGTTAAATCTTAAAAATCTAAAAAATAAAAATAATAAAGTAATTAAGTATCAAGAACGTAAAAAAATAAAAGAATATAATGCTATAAAAAAGAAATTTAAAAATAGTAAATTATACAAATCAAGAAAGATAATTTTAACACTTTCTATATTTTTATTTTCTTTACTTTTTATAGTATCTTTGTTGAATAAGTTTTATGATCCTAGTCCAGAAAGTACGGAGTTTACTAATTTTAAATCAGAGAATCATGATTTATCTAAACATGAAGCATCCACTTATATGGATATTATTAAAGAATCAGTTCAAGGTACTCTAAATATAAAATCTAAAGTTGTAGTAGAAGAATTACATAAAAATGGCAATTTAGTCTTTGCACAAGGATATTTTAATATCCCTGATAGAGGATCTATATATTATGATATGATACTAAAAAATTATAAACCCTATTCTTTAAAAGTCAATGGTCAAGAGTTTATAAAAAAATAAGGTACTAAATGTACCTTATTTTTAGTTTTATTTATTATTTTTTAATATTATCTTTTATTGCTTTACCTACATTCACACCTGTGTTTATAGTTTCTTTTGCTACATTTCCTACTCCATTTACTACATCCTTCCCTATATTTACACCTGTTCCTAGAGTTTCTTTTGCTACATTTCCTACTCCATTTATAACTTCTTTTCCAACATCAGTAATAGGTTTCGTAACTTTGCCCATTTAATACATCTCCTATATAATAATTTTAATATATAATATGAAAATAAAATAAATTTGTTACTATGTTCTTTTTTGTCATACAAATTTCCTTAGTTTGAACTTTCACTAAAATATTTGGTTACTTTATAAATTTTATATAAAAAATTCACTTGACTCATGTAGCCAATGAAATTCCTTCATTAGCACTTCAGACAATGACCTTTCTCAAAATGCACTTTTTATTCTAATATATATATTTCAATATTTCTTATTCCCCATGATATACATTCTTCTTTTGTATCCATATAAATATCAATTTTATTTCCTTTAATTCCACCACCACAATCTTCTGCTATAAATACTTTATCAAATTCAGGTATATATATCTTAGTTCCATAAGGTATTATTGTTGGATCTACAGCTATGGTTCTACCCGATATAGGCTTTGTACCTGTAGATGTAATAGTACCATCGCAATAAGCGTATGCTTTTACATTCATAGTTTTATTTATATTTTGTGACGTTGATGTTTTTTCACTTGATGTAATTGTATTTTGGGCTATAGAATTAATTTCTTCTGGTGATTTTATATATTGACGACTACAGTACCCTACCTTTCCATTTGAAAGTTTCACTTTATACCAAGAACTATTTTTATTCTCAACTATATTAACACTACTTCCTTTTTGTAAATATCCTATTATATTATTTTGTGTAGATGGCCCGCTTCTTACATTTAAATTAGATGTAGTAATTAAAGTATCTATTATTGTAACGTCATTGGAGTTACTATTTAAAGCGCTATCATTTAAATTATTAGATTCGTTATTAATGTTACTGCCTGAATTATTATCTTCCTTTAAATATTTATTACTAGCATATCCCACAGTTCCATTCTTTAATTTTACTCTATACCATCCACTACTTGATATACCTATTATATCAACATGTTCACCTTTTCTTATGTAAGAAATTATTTTATGATCAGTAGATCCTCCACTTCTCACATTTAAATTAGCCGTCGATATTAAAGTTTTATTTAACGGCTTTATAGTTGTTGTTTGTGAATTTGTAATAGAAACATATCTTCCACTTACCCACCCACTCTTATTAGAATACTTAATTTCATACCATCCATTTCTAGATGACATTATTTGAACTTTTTGATTTCTCATTACTCCACCTATAATGTTATTAGATGTAGAAGGTCCGCTTCTTACATTTAATGAACTAGCAGTTACTATTCCAATATTATCATCTGCATATACTCCTTGAGATAAACCAGAAGCATATACTAAAGAAGTTGCTGACAGCATGGCAAGAGCATATCTTTTCTTTTTATTCATCCTATTTCCTCCCATAAGTATTAATCTATTACAAAACATGTCATAATTATCCATTTATAAATACATTATAATATATTCTTATAATTTTAAGTTATATTAACAAAAATTTTTTTAATTTTTATTAAAAATAGGAAAAAAATTGCACTTATCATATTAAAAATATGTCATATAATAATATAAAGTATTTTTAATGGAGGATTGAATATGGAAAATTATCATATAGCTTCAATTACAAAAGATGAAGAAATCGCTATAAAAAAAGCTGAAGAACAAATAAAACAAGAAACGGGAAAAGAATTTGTTATAATTGCATGGGAAAAAGAATAAAGTATACAATAATTAAGGACATCATATTTAATGATGTCCTTTATACTTAAAAATTAATTAAATTTTGATTAAAACCTCTGTCTGTAACATAACCTTTGATTGACCAAATATTTTTTTGGCTTTTCTTTGCACTATATTCTGCATCTTTTAATATTTGTAAATGTCGTACAGCATCGTAAATATATCCTACCCTTGCAAGACCTTCACTTACAACCTCTTTATTATACATTTTAAATTCATTATTTTCTTTATACCATATATATCCTAAATATCTTTCATATTTATCAGTTTCTTTTCCATCTGTTTCTATATAAATTGTACTTCCGATTTGTAACTTCTCTTTTGCATAACTAGTGGCAGCATCACCTAAATACTGTTTTTTCTTAGTATCTTCTGGTGTATCAATTAGTAACATTCTAACTGAAACCACATTTCCATAATCATCTTCTATTTTTATGGTATCACCATCTATTACTTTCTTCACATTTACTTTTTTAACGTAGTTTGGTATGTTCCCTTTATCTAAGGAAGTTTTTAAATCTTCATATAGTAATTCTTCATCAGGATCAAAACTTTCATCTTGCGTAGATAATATATTAGACAACGTATTATATAAATCGTCTTCATCTACACTACATCCAGTAATAAATAAGAAAATAAATAATGTACTTAATAATAAAACTATACTTCTTTTATTTTTTATTAAATTCCTCATATGCTCCTCTTTTCGTCAATTGTTTCTTAATTATGTCTTACACATTTGATATTTTAACATAAAAATAGAAATTATTTAAATAAATATTGATTCTATGACTTGTAATTTACTCTTTTGTTTTATAAAAAGAATCTTATAAACACAATAATTATGTTTTATAAATATGCCCATTACACAATAACATCTTCTTTGAAAATATTATAAAAATATATTAACTGCAAATATAATATATATTTGATATTAAGTGCTTTCTAGTATACTATTCAAGTATAAGAAATCATACTCTAAAGTTTAAATTAGACAATTTATATTTTATACATATTAATAAATACATAAAGCTAAATCTATTGGAGGTTACTATGAATAAGTTAAAAGTTTCTTTAATACAAATGAAAACTGGAATAGATAAAAATATTAATCTATTAAAAGCTTCAGATTTAATAAAAAAAGTTTCTATACAAAATCCCGACATTATAATATTACCTGAAATGTTTTCATGTCCTTATAATAATTCACAATTTCCCATATTGGCCGAAGAAGAAGGCGGATACTCATTTAAATATTTATCTAACTTGGCTAAAGAAAATAATGTCTACTTGGTAGCAGGATCTATCCCTGAAAAATGCAATGATAAAATCTATAACACTTCATATGTTTTTAATAGATATGGAGAAAAAATTGCATCTCATCGAAAAGTTCATTTATTTGATATTGATATAAAAAATAAACAAACTTTCAAAGAATCAGACACTTTAACTAGTGGAAATAAAGTTACAGTATTTGATACTGAGTTTTGTAAGATAGGTTTATGTATTTGTTATGATTTTAGATTCCCTGAATTAGCAAGACTTATGGTTGATAAAGGTGCAAAAATAATAATTGTTCCTGCTGCTTTTAATATGACTACAGGTCCTGCTCATTGGGACATTATGTTTAGATCTAGAGCTATTGATAATCAAGTTTACACAATAGGATGTTCAACAGCTAGAGATTATAACTCTTCATACATTTCCTATGGACATTCTTTAATTGTATCTCCTTTCGGTGAAATATTGTCTCAGATGAATGATGAAGAAGGATTTATAACTTACACTATTGATTTAGATCATGTAGAAAAAATCAGAAATGAGCTTCCTCTATTAAAACATAGAAGAAAAGATTTATATGAACTAAAAGAAATAAAAAATTCGCTTCACTCATGTGGCCAACGAGATACCTTCGCTCCAACTTCAGGCAACGACCTTTCTCAAAAATAATATTTCATAATTTTATATCTATTGATATTACTTACTACCATAAGCTTCCCACAGATTTAAGCATAATATAATATCTTTGCAAGTAAAAAAGTGTAGAAAGAAAACTAATAAAGTTCTCATCTACACTTTTTATTATTTTCTTTTATTTTTAAAATCTATGACTTTAACATCTTTTTTATCTTGAAGAGCACCTTCTTTTAATCCCATTAGTATTTCTATATCTTTAGGAAAAAGTATCATTCCTTCATTATATAGTTTCTCAATTAATATATTTTTGCTTATTATATTATTCTCTAAAAGTAAATTATAAGCTTTTTTTAGAGAAGCAGGAGAAGTAGCTCTCACATTATCTAAAGGTTCTTCTTTATGCCATCCTTTTTTCATTAATTCATTCATAAGGTAGTTATACTTTTTATAATTAATCATTCCTAAACTATACGCTCTGTATATTACTATACTTATAGGCACCATAAATTTAGACTTAACTTCAACATAAGAATCTAGCTCATTTGGATTAAGCAAAACTTGTCTAAAGCTTTCTTCTGGTAATAAAAATGCCGATGCAAAATCATCTTTATTGAACTTTTTAGCAGAAATCCTTAATTCGTTAGATATTAAAAATGCAAATTCATATGCCAAATCATAATTTCTTACTGCCAATGCATTTTTATCATGACCTAAAGATACGATGTATTTAAACTTATTATTTATAGATTGTTTTTGTGAGTATGGAGAAGCCCCTCTTCTTTCAACATTCATAGCAGTAATAACAATACCTATACTTTCCATAAATGATACCATATTTATTATAGGTTCATTTTCTACTCCATAATATTCTCTACACTTACTTGCCAATTCTTCCATGCTACAATTTTTATTTAAGTTATCCGGTAAATCTAATTCTGGGAATTGGATATAATTTTCAAAGAATGAATATAATTTATGAATCATAATTAATTTTTCTCTATATGAAATTTCTTCATTTCTTTGTATAGTTGACTGAGGATTAAAATGAACTGCATCCACAGTTATTTTTAAATTTTCATTTTTATAAAAATATTCTCTAGGAAAATTTAATACATTTGATAATTTTAGTGCATTTTCTACTGTTGGCTTGTACTTATTTTCTTCAAAAGCTAGGATATCTTTCTTATTAATATTTGTTTCTTTAGATACTTGATCTATAGTTTTCCCTCTATATACTCTGGCAATTTTAAGTCTTTTACCATTAAATAATTCTTTCTTCATACTTATGCTCTCTTTCATAATGAATAGTTTTTATTAATCAACTTATTATTATACTTAATAAATCAATTCTTTTCAAATATCAAATTATCTATTTAATCAAAAGTGCTAATAAATATTATTCTAGGTTATATTTGTTATCTATGATTTTTTTCAAACTTTTTATACTTGTTTTGAGTACGATTATCACTCATAATCAGCCAGCTTACTTTCTTATTTTTATCTACTAACCTACGCAGTTTCTTTTCTCATATACCAAAATTTAATATTGTTCATTCTATTTTCTACAATATAAAAAGGCATATACTATGATAGTATACACCTTTATATTTTAATTTTAAGTTTGTAAAATCTTACTTCCGATAAATATTATTTAAGATTAAAATATTTGTCAGAAAAATTTTTGTTGTGTCCGGATGCTCATTTCATATAGTAGTTACTTCACAACTCAAGATAAGTACTATACCCAATTAAAAAGGCCGCACTTTTTTTATCATAATCTTTTGATATTTCTTATTTCATACGTTTTTTGTATTTCTTCAATCCTATACCCGAAAGCGTTCCTCCAGAAAGTATAAGTGCACCTAGCCATAGTCCCATATTGAAAGTATCACCAGTCTGTGGAGACTGATTTCCACCATTATGTGAAGGCTTATTTTCTGGTTTTGTTAGAATATTAGTTTCTTTTAGTTCTAAACCTGCAATTGCTTTGTTTAATGCTTCATAGGCTTTTTTAACATCTTCTTCAGTTCTATTTTTATTGTCAAGAACTGTTTTTGCATTCTTTAATGCTTCCTGTAATTTATTCCAGCTTTTATCAGTATAATTTCCCTGCTGCATAGTTACATATGTATTATATAGTTTTTCTAATGCATCTACATTTACAACAGTTCCTACTTTTACAAGATTATTTCTTGTTTCTTTAGTAAGATTGATAAGTTCAGTCATCTGCTTTTCACTTATATCAGATGTATCTTTTACTGCTTTTTCTAAGTTGCCCTTAGCTGATATATATGCTTTCCAGCTATCTGAAGTATAATCTTTTTCTTGTAGTTTTTCTGCATTTAACTCATCAAGTACTTTCTGTGCTTCGGTAGTATCAGCACGTTTTTCAAGTTGTTTTCGATGTGTATTTAACTCATCTACAAATTTTTCTACATCAGCATCAGAAGTTGCATTTTTATCTTCCAGTAATTTTTGTGCTGCTTTGATTGTTTTACTTGCAGCCTCTTCATATTTTTTAATTGAAGAAACTGTGTAAGTTTTACTTAAGTCCTCATTTAGCATAGCATCCAATTTGCTGTAATCAATACGATATACAGGAGAAGATCCCGCAGTTTTTTTACCATATGCTTCAAACTCTACTAAATGGTCTGATGTTGATTTTTCTGTTCCACTGACATATATTCTTATATATCTAGCTTTTACAGGTGACTCTAAATTAATTTCTTTTCCATCTGTTGTTTCAGCATATAATTTATCTTTACCTTTTCCAAGATTGTGGACAGTTCCTTTTTCATCAGAGTTATATACAATGGTAGCATCATTAAAGTTTGCATCATTGCTTAATGAAATCACAGTTGCTCCATATGTTCTTCCATCAGCATAGCGAGTCATATGTAGTTTATCTAACTCATACTCTGCACCTAAATCAATTTCCACATAACGAGAATGATTTTTGTCGTTTTCAGTATCCGTTAATTCAAGATAATTAGCTTTGTAATTTTTATTACCATCATTCAAGTGACTAAAAGGACGGTCACTCTTTTCATTTACTGCTTTTCTTTCTGTTACATCATATGCACTAATTTTTACTTTTGAGTTATTCTTACTTGCAGCTACATTATCATACTTCTCAACGAAATCTGAAACTTCATCATATGCCATCGCACGGTCAACAACTGTAACATATGCAGTTGAACCAGTCAATCCATCCGCAAATACCACATCATTTTTCTTAATAACTGGATTTGCATTTTTTTCATTAAACTCAGAAGCAACCAAATTTCCATCAATATACAGTTTTAGCATTCCATTGATTTCTTTTACAGCAGTAAACTGATGTTCTTCTCCATCTGCAATCATACCTTTGACACTTGAATTTACTGCCCCATCCTTGATTGTCTTTTCTGTATATTTTGAATTTACATTTACTCCATTCAATGAGAAGTTCAAATATCCACCTTCATCAATAGATAAAGTGTAGCTTCCTTCCTGTCTTACAATTTCAACACCTTTAGAAGTTGTCTTCACTTTTCCATTAATAGAGAATCCTTCTTTTCCATCAATTGAATAAGCATTTCCTTTATTAATTGCTTTCCCATCCAATTCTCTATTTGTAATACTTGTTACAATGTCATCCTTATAATAGTCATTTTTTTCACTTGCCTTAGTCGTATTTCCTACAGTATCCTTAACTCCATCTACAGATACCTTTACATCATCAGTATCTGTAATTTCATCTTCTAATGTAAGTTCTACAGTTCTTCTATCTTCTTTTAGTACAAGTTCTTTGACTTTGTGTCCTTCAACAGTAATATTTTCTTTTTCAGGAGTACGAATTGTTTCATTGAATTCTACTTCTACTTTGTTTTCATTTGCATGGATAGAGTCAATAACTGCACTTTTTGTATCTTTTGCTCCATACTGCATAATCAAAGTTTCTTTTGGTTCCAATGTGTATGTAATTTCATCACCATAAGATAATGTTTTATCAGTTTGATATTTCATATCTCCAATGATTACTTTACCATAAACATCATTTGTACCTTCACCAACACCAATCTGACGGTCATATTTAATTGTATATGTCTTCTTTTCATTAGAAGGGTTTCTTAAAGATACAATTCCATCACTGCCATTCCAGCATGAGTAACCATATACATCTCCATTGTCTGGTTTTCCTCCGAACATTTTTGACTTCTGAAGAATATCAAAATTATCTTCGATCCAATTTGATGCTTCTGCATTTATATCCCATTTATCATCGTCAAACATGTTGAAGCTGTAGTAGTATTCCCAGAAAGCAGTTCCTCTTGTTCCAAGCATGTATAAGTATTCTCTCAATTCGTCATCCTCGAACTCAATAGGATCTCTGCTCTTTCCTTCATGTGTTCTATTTCCATAAACTGGGTCATGGTTATAGAAATATTTGAATGGTAGCTGCCACTGACGTTCATTTACGAATTCATAGTATGAGTTATCACGATATGTCAGCATTTGCTGTTCATCTGTTGAATCAAACTTCTTTGTGAAGTCAACATCTGCTGTATTCTGCATCCATACGCTATTTACCCACTGTAAATACCATGGACTAGGGTTTACATAAGAAGTCATGTTAATCCATAAATCTTCTCCTCCCTTTTGTGCTCTCATTTTTTCGTACATGTCTGTCCAACGTTCATATGTTTCAGTAATTGTGTATTCAGGTTTTCCAGTAACATAATATTCTGATTCTTCAGTAGAAGGGTTTAATAACATACCATCTAATTTCCAGTAGTTTACATTGAAGTTCTCCTGATATTTAAGGAAAACATCTTTTAAAAGCTTATTTGTATAGCGTGCATCAGAAATGTTAATGTCTCCGCCAGATTGCTTGTTTACAGAACCAAGTCCATTATTAGCTATCCAATTTGCAATCTGCCCTTCTGTTCCATACCCTCCACGTGGTCCAAGCCATAAACCAAAGTTTGAACCCAACTGTTCTACTTGAAGACTTGAATCGTACAATTGATTAGGGAATTTATCGTTAAAATCCCAGAATGAGCTATAATTTACCCATCCATCATCTACTACATAAGAATCCAGTGGATTTACACCATGCTGAGTAAATCCTTTCTCAACCTCATAGAAGCTCTTCTTAATATTTTCGGCAGAAATATCTTTCATATGATCAAACCATGAGTTATACTGCTGACGAAAATCTGTATCTGTAGCAATCGTTTCAATGTATTCATAGAAATCACTTTGAACAACATTGTAGTCCTTACTTCTAGCTGCACCTACAACAGCATCCCATGTTGTCATCTTTCCAGCAGTGTTATTATCGTTATAATCAAAGTGTTTATCTTTAGCTAAAGATTTTCCATAGTGATAACGAATAAATCCGTTTTCTTCCCTAATTTTATTCTCAGTCTGTGGAAATTCACAACCAAAGTACATTGCACCTAGATAATATGGCTGTCCAAGTTCTAGATAGTCACCTTTCATTCCTGCCATCCAACCATTGTCTTTCTGTTCAGGAATTGTCCAATACTCATCTTCTTTTAAATCAGACTCGTTGATATTCATATTTTCTAAATCAATATAGTCAATTATTGCCTTATCTGCAAGATTTTCTGGCACAGAGATATTTAAATGTTTACGCATGAAAGAATCACCATTTTTCATAGTAATTACTTCACTGATAGTATATTCTACCCCTTGAACTATTATAGGATTAAAATTAAATGTTAGTGTCTTTCCTCCGTCAATATTTTTTTCAACTGGTTCACCATTTAGTGTCAGTTCACTACTTTTGATTTGTGTAATTGACTTTTCTGGGAAAACTCCTTTATCTTCGAAAAACTCAAATTCAGAACAGCAAGCTACATCAGGACTCGACTGCCCTCCTGGCTCATAGCTAGAAGTGAATTCTACGCGAACATACTGTGCATTGATTCCTTCTCCTTCAAAATTAACATAAGATTCCTTCTTATTCTCAAATGTACCAGTTAAAACAGGTGTTGTAGATTCTTTAAGTTGGTCCATACTTTCAGCTGTATAGATTTTAAACTCTTTTACATGTCCACTTACAGTTGGATTACCTTCAGCATCTACTCTTTGCTGATAGCGAAGTGACTGAATATTTTTCACTTCCTTCAAATCAAGATAAATGTTGTGTGGATATTTTAATTCATCGTCTGTTACACCATCTTTATATTTTGAATGATAGTAAGTTTCGTTTTTCCCATCAAACATTTTATCTGCAGAACCACCATTGTTACCTTCAGCTTCTGATACACTATCAGAAGTTATTTCCCAATCACTATTTTGAATTTTTTTAGTTGGAGCAATGAAACTATTCTCATCAAGTCCATTTTCTAGAGTATTGATCACAAACTCTTCACTACCCACCTCAGGGACTAATACAGTACTTTTTTCTCCTGTACGATAGTTTGTAATGTTCTCTGTTTTAAGTTTTCCATCTGCTGTATTAAAAGTTCTAGTGATAAATTCGTTTCCAAAAGTAAAAGAAGTTCCATTTTTTCTTAAAGAAACAGATCCCATCGTTTTAACTTGCGAACTTTCTTGCGCTTGCACATAAGTTGGATTCAAAGGTAAAAGTGAACCAAAACTAATGCATAATGCCATGAAAGTTGCTGCACCTTTATACATTGTTTTTTTCTTCATTTTTTAACTCCTTTCTTGATTATATACGTGTATTATTGCATAATCTCCTTGCTTCAATTATAAATACTCCTGACTTCTTTAAAAATTTCATACACCCCCACTCCAAACGAAATTATTTTGTAACTATTTTTATTGTATCGTTTTCCTAATCCTCCCGTCTTTGTAAAAAATGACTTTTTGTTTGCATTTTTTAGTACAAATCATCTATTTAAATCACAAAATAATAAAAAATTCAACATTATTTACTACTTTTTTACAATAGAAATTACATAATATTTTTATATTCCACCTATTTCTTTTCTCATTTACTAACGATACTTACTATTATAATTTATCAAGAAAATAAACATTGTTTCACAGAAATAGAAAAGACACTTCTAGTTTGAAGTGCCTGTCTATTGCATATTCATTTTTACAATCAAATTATCTTCTGTTGTCTATAATTCTTATGTTTCTATTTTTTTCCAAGCACCCTTACTACAAGAATACATTTAAAATAGAAAAAATATCCTAAATCTGAAATGTCTATCTATCATATCTTTGTTTTCTAGTATTTTTCATTTCATTAAGAAATACTTAAAAATATTTACTCTTAATTTTTTCTATTTCATCTTTATCAATATCTTCTGCTTTCCCAATACTTCCATCTAACATCTCCCAAACATAATTATGTATTTCAACAGCATTAGAAAAGTCGCCTTTTGTCCATTTACTTAAACCATTTCTAAGATGCATTCTGTCATAATCATCTTTAATAAGCTCTACACATTCCAATGCCAGTGTTATAGTTTCTGGCGTTACTTCTGTACACTGCCATTTATATTCAGCCTTTATAATTGTATTTGCTAAAGAGTGAATTAACTTTATTGCTCCATTAGAGTTAGTTGGCTTTTGAACATCTTTAGCCTTGATAAATTCTGTATTTTTATTAGAGTCTATCTCTCCCTCTATAACTTCTTTATTACCTATTCCTAAAAACGAAGCTATGTTGTCTGTTTGAATAAACTTATTTATCTTAACAAAAACAGGATATATTGTAGGCACTTTAATAAATGTTTTAGGATAAATAATACCTATAAAAGGAGATATTATCAATAAAACAATAGCTATATCTAAAATCATATATCTTATATCTTTACGTTTTTCTTTTTTCCTTATTTTTAAAGACCTATTAACTATCCTATCAAAATTTTGGGGCAATTCAATTTTGTTTATAGCCCCATCCTCTATATAAAAATCTCTTATATCCTTTTCTATATCTACATCTATATTTTTTTCTATACAATCTAAGTCTAATGTTTCTAAGAGGCCATTCTTTTTTCTAATTTTATTCATCTTATAAATCCTCCTTTAATTCTTTTTTAAGAATCTTTAAAGATTTTCTAAGATACATCTTTACAGTACTTTCATTTATACTTAATATTTCTGAAATTTCTTCATATGATAAATTATAAAAATAAGTAAGTATAACAACGTTTTTTAAATGCACCTCTAATATATCTATAGATTTATATAGGTCTATCTTCTCAGTATCATACATAAAGTCCGACTTACTTTCCTCAAAATCAACCATACCAAACTCTTCTATATATTCATTAGTATATTTGATAGTTATTCTCATAATATAATTTTTAAAGTTATCTATCTTAGACATTTTATGTATATTATCGTAAATATATAGTATAGTTTTTTTCATAATTATCTTTGCATCTTCTTCATACTTTGTATGAAGATAAGCTAGTTTATAAATAGACTCACTGTTCATTTTTATAAGCTCTTTCAAGGCATTTTTATTACCTTTAACAGCTTTTTCAAATGCAATTTCCCCCATATAAATCTCCTCTCAAATGAACTCTTAAATAAATCTTAATGTCAGTAGCTTACAATATTTCTTCTTTCTAATTTTACACTTTTTTTCATTTTTCTTCAATATACTCAATATTTTTAATCTCGCCTAGGGTTAAGATTCTATACTCTATAATTTTTCAAAAGCTATTAAATATGTTATGTGTACTATTAGCAGACTTAATCTATTTATTTGTTAATACTTTTTATAATAGAAGTCGCATATAAATAATAGTGATTAAAAATATATTTTCTATATTCGAGGAGTTAAAATATGAAGAGAAGAAATTTAATAATTAATATTATATTACTAACCACCTCTACTATGGTCTTAGGTTTTATTGATATGACTTTTAGAGTTTATTTATCAAATAAAATTGGAGCCGAGGGAATGGGTTTATATCAGCTTATAATGAGCATAACTATTGTTTGTCAAACATTAGCAATATCTGGTATAAGAGTCACTATGACTAGGCTAGTAGCTGAAGAACTTGGAAAAGGAAATAAACATAAAATTAAAAATATTGTATCAAAGGGATTAATTTATACCTTAATTTGTAGTGTTATAACAGGTATATTACTGTATAATCTTGCTCCTTTTATAAGTAGCTCATGGATACAAGATGAAAGAGCAATAATACCTCTTAGAATATTATCTTACTCTCTACCTTTTGTAGGCATATCTTGCTGCTTAAATGGTTATTTCTATGGCTGCAGAAAAGTTGTTAAAAGCATAAGTGCTGATATATTAGAAACATTAATAATGATAACTATAGTATCAATATGTGTATCTTCTTTTTCGACAGAAAGATTAGACTATACATGTGCTTTAATTGCAGTAGGTATGTCCATAAGTAATATTTGCGCTACGTTTTACTCTTACATATTATACATATTTGACAAAAAAGGCTACTCAATGAATTATAAGGTTAAAGATAATAACTTTTCTTTTTTTAAAATAATTAGAATAGCTATTCCTATGGCATTTAGTGCTTACATTCAAACTTCACTAAAAACCATAGAAGATATTCTTATACCAAAGTCCCTTAGACTATACGGATCCTCATCCTCTACATCTTTATCAATTTTTGGTATGGTAAAAGGAATGGTAATGCCTTTATTGGTTTTTCCATCTATATTTTTAGCATCATTTTCTACGTTAATAATACCAGAAATCGCTGAAGCCAATGCATTAAATAAAAAAAATACAGTTAATTACATAATTTCAAAAGTAATGAAATTTACTTTACTAATAGCAGTATTCTCAACAGGGGTATTTATTATTTTTGCAAATGAATTAGGAAGTACTTTATATAATAGTCAAGAAGTTAGCTATTTACTTAGAATTTTAGCTCCGTTAATTCCTTTCATGTATTTAGATAAAGTAGTTGATGGCAGCTTAAATGCTCTAGATTTACAAGTTACTACTCTAAAATATAATATAATGGATATGTTTGTTAGAATTAGTGCAATTTCAATACTAATTCCAAGATACGGAATCAAGGGATTTGTACTGGTACTTTTTATAAGTACAACTTTTAATACATCACTTGGTATATTTAAAATTCTAAAAGTTACTAATTTACACTTTGATATTTTTGATTGGATTTTAAAACCTGCTATTTCTATTACTTTATCTAGCTATGCTACTAAAATTATTATTTATTGTTTACATATTAATAATTCAATTTTTATTAATATAATTTTAGATTTAGTAATTTACTTTATAATGTTAATCTTATTTAAGGCTATAAGAAGAAAGGATATAAAATGGTTTGTTGACGCATTCAAAACAGATGTTAAAAAAGGAGAATGGGAAGCCATTGGATTATACAAAAATATGTAAAAAAAGAGCTTGCACTCTAAATGTGCAAGCTTTTTATTCTATATTATTCAAAAAATCTACTATATTATCTACTGTCGTATTCATCTGTTCATCACTACTAATTAAAGCTTCTTCATCTCCATCATATAAGCCATAGTTAGCAAACTGAGAATGATTTGCTCCTTCTATTTCAACATATTTAGTATCTTGTGGCAATTTTTCTTTAGAATTAATTAACTCCTCATAATTTATAACATTATCTTTACTACCTGATATTGATAGTACATCAAAACCTAGTTGATTTAAGTTATCTGTTGGATATGATGAAATTAATACTATACCGTCTACATTTTTATTTTTTATAGCATATTTACATGCAATTGTTCCCCCAAGAGAATCACCACCAATAATCCAGTTTTTTATATCAGGATTACTTTCTATAACTTTTGTAGCTCTATCTTCACCAAAAGTTGCATAGTTAAACGGCATATCTACAGTTACAACCTCGTATCCATAACTTGCAATCATATTGCATAATTTGGCATAAGAGGAAGCATCGACCTTCTCTCCTGGGTAAAAAATAAATCCTTTTGTTACATTTATGTTGCTTGGAATAAAATATGTATAATTTCCATCAACAGTTACTTTAACTTTGGAATTACTCTCTAAGTACATCTGTGCATCTTTTTCTAAAGTATAACCATCACTTAACCATATGAAAAAACCTACTACAAATAATGATAATACAGTTAAAAGTACTATAAATCTTTTTTTCATTTTTTTTGATTTATTGACTTCATTTAATTGATTATTTTTTTCTGCATTTGCTTCATCATTGTAAAGCAAAGGTCTTTCTAATTCCATTGTAATACTAATAGTGTCATACTTATCCTGGCTACTTGACTTTGCTTTCCTTTTTTTCATATTATCCCTCCAAATTTTTAACTACCATTATATTTTAACATATAAATATAATCATTTCATCAAATTAAATCTATCAATTTCTTTACAAATAATATTTACTTATCAGTATTTTATATCAAAACTGTTTTTTATTTTGATATAAAACAATTTAAAAGGATATAGAAAATTTAATAATTATTCTATATCCCTTATTTTAGATTTATTCTTCTAATATATGATTTTTTTCTTTAATTTGTTCACGATTTTTTAGAAATTCTCTACCTTCATTTTCAATATATTTTTCTTCATTATCAAATTCATCATCATGTTCCATAATTATAAACTCTTCATTATCACTTTCCAAATCATTATAATTTTCAGTTATATAATTTATTTCTTTAGATGTATTTTCAATTCTTTCTATAATTTCATTGTTAGTATCATCTACTGAAACACAATCTATGACTACTTCATCTGATATTATATCTTTTTCAAAATCATCTTCTTCAATATATATATCTTTATTTTCAAGATTATTTTCTCTACTTATTTTACTTCCACAACATGAACAATAATTTGAATTTATCTCTGTCTCTTCATTACAATTATCGCAAACTATAAATTTTTTCTCCTCTTGAACTAAATTATTTCCACATTGAGGACAAAACTTTTCATTTTTAAATGCTACATATCCACATTGACAAGTAGTTTTTTTATTTTCCTTTTCTAAGCTTCTAAGTTTCATATATTTTGTATAGATATCTATGTCTATACTCTTAATTTCTTCACATAATTCATCATAATCTGAGTCAACTAATTCACTTTTTCTGATTTTATCAAAAGTTTTAATTCCCATCTGAAGTAAAACTTTCACTTTTCTATCTTCACATTCATTTATATCTTTTTTTATCTTCATTCTCTCAGATTCTTTTTGTATATTTGATAATTTCATATCTCTCATTATTATCCTCCAAACTAATTAAATATATTTAACTTAAAACCGATTAAAGTAGTAAGTAAAGTATATATAAATGATATAACAACAGTTAAAATAAAGCTGAATCCCATCTGTACAGCACTTATAGAACTAATTATAGAAGCTGCATTATTACCTATATATATAGAAGTAAATACTGCAATTATTCCCATAATAACCGAGTAACAAATACTAAATATTATTACTGGTTTTATTCCTTCATCTTTTTTATATTTTGAGTCTAATTTGCATCCTATTATTATAAATATTAAAACTGATAAAGCAAGTATTGATCCAAGCATTAGTATCAAATCCAAAGACATTGTAGAGTTAAGCAAAGATAAAGTTGATATACTGGTTTCTCCTATATTTATTGGTATTAGATTTGAAAATGCCCATAAGTACATAGCTAACTGACTTAAGATAACACCCATATTAACTTGACTTTTATATGAGCCTAATCCTAATTCATAAATGTAATCCATATTAGCTAGATACATTATAATAAGCATTATAAAAGTTATCACATATCCTATTATTATAGCTTTAAAAGCTAATTTAACTATACTTACAAATTTATTATCTTTTTCATATTCTTTTTTTAATCCTAAAAATAATATAGACATAAATCCTATAGTAAACCCTTTAAGTAACACACTTAACATACTAAATCCATAGTAAATATTATATCCATAAGAATTAAATCCTCCTGATAAATTTACTCCTACTTGTGAAACTTTTGCAAGTATACTAAGAATTAGTCCGTAAGTTATACCTACTCCAATCGAGTTTTTTATATGATTAATCAATGAAATATTTTCATTTTTCATAAAAAATCTGTATGGTATTACAAAAGACATAACTGGTAAAATCAATAGTATTAAAAATCCTAAATTAATACTTGATGAACTACTATTCATAAATAAAGATAAATAAATATCAATGCTACCTAAGTTACTTAAAAGTAGTAAATGAATAGGATTTACAAATTGAGATATTTGATTGTTACTAACAATCAAAGCAATCTTTAATATACTTGAAATTGATAATAATATTAAAATTGCAATGAAAGATGTCATAAATGCTTTTTTAATATTAAAAGTAGTTAATATATCTTTAAATTTAGTTTTTTCACCTTTAGATTCTATAAAACTTAAGTTATTATTTGTAATATCCTCTAAGCTTTGCCCACAATTCTCACAATAGATTTGATAATTATCTATTTCATTTTCGCATTTTGGACAATGACTATTTTTAATCCTTCTCATAGTAAAACTATTTACTTTATTTTTAAAGCATATTGTGCCATCATCTTTGGAATAATTTTGAAATGCTTTCTCACTTTTTTTTGAGCTTTCTTCCGTATTCATTTTAATTCCTTCCTCCAATTTCTACGTAACTATTTTTCTGATTAATCTAAAAGAATTATACCAAAGTTTTCTTAATTTTTCCTTAATCAGAAATTAATTATAACTTAATTAAATATATACAAATTTTTATATTATTTATATTAGTAAAAATACTAGGATAGTATTCATAGATAGTAAATTAATTTAGAAATTGTATTCATCATATGATATTTTTAATTAAATAAAATTATAAAAGCACAAAATTTTAAATATCATTTATAATATTCAAAATTTTGTGCTTTTTGTATATATTAAATCATTATTCTATTGATAAAAATAATTATATATGTGTATTTTAGCTATTCAAAAACCTTAATAAATCATCAAAACAATCTTTTGCATCATTATACCCTTGATCATATAAAGATTTTAATTTTGTTTTATCTTTCTCTAGTCTTCCTATTTTTACTGGAGATTTTGGTCTTATTATAAAAGCATTATTTAGTTTTCTTTCTTCTTCAATAAAATCTAAAGTATCATTATACATTTCATGTCTATTTTTAATACTTTTTAATAAATTTGGATATTTCTTATATTTAATTTTAAGTATAGGCATTAAGTTATTTTTACTTTTTCTATAATTAATATCTCTAGTTAATAAAAGAATATTCTTTCTATGTCCATCTTCAATAGATTTTTTAATTGGAATAGAATCTGAAATACCACCATCTAAATATTTCTTATTATCAATTTCTACAATTCTAGATAATAAAGGAAGAGAACTAGATGCTCTTACAGCTATAATATCTTTTTTCATATCTTTAATCTTAAGATATTCTGGCTTTCCTGTTTCACAATTTGTGACTACAGAGTAAAAATTTCCACTATATTTATTATAAGTTTCATAATCGTATATGTTTAATTCATTTGGTATGGTTTCATAAATCATTTTTGCTCCAAACATATCACCAGTTTTTATTAAACTATCTACACTACAATATCTTTTATCATTTATATAATCAAGTGTTACCTTAATTGATCTGCCTATTTGTTTTGATAAATAACTACAAGTATGACATGCACCAGCAGATACTGCATAACAGTCTTTAAAATATAAGTCTCGTTCCATAAAGTAATCTAATACTCCTGCAGCATACACACCTCGCATTCCACCACCTTCTATTACAAGTCCTATTTCCTCCATTTTTTCTCCTTTCCATTTTTCATTTATAAAATAAATGTAGTACTAATTTTTTGTATAGTCAAATAAAATTTCTACTTACTTTAATAAAGTTCTATAGTTCCATAAGTAATCTATTATAGTATTATAGATTCAAATAGTTATAATTGATAATTATTTAATAGTTAATAAAGTAAATATATATTTTTATATATTATTTATTATTGTCAAAAAAATAAAAGTAATCTAACTACAATATAAAATTAATTTTAACGTTATATATAGTCAGTTATATATAATTAAATATTTTACATCATATATAATATAAATAAGTTTTATTCACAAAAAAACACCCTTAACATTAATGTTGTTAAGAGTGCTTAATAATTTAATATTAGAATTCAGCATTTTTAGGAGTTCTTGGGAATGGTATAACGTCTCTTATATTTGACATACCTGTTAAGTACATTATCATTCTTTCAAATCCAAGGCCAAATCCTGAGTGAGTAGCAGTACCGAATTTTCTAAGTTCTAAATACCACCAGTAATCTTCTTTATTTAATCCGAATTCTTCGATTCTATCTAATAATACATCGTATCTTTCTTCCCTTTGAGATCCACCAATGATTTCTCCAACACCTGGAACTAGTAAGTCCATAGCTCTAACTGTTTTTCCATCTTCATTTAATCTCATGTAGAATGCTTTTATATCTTTTGGATAATCAGTTACGAATACTGGAGCTTTATATATTTGTTCAGTTATATATCTTTCATGCTCAGTTTGTAAATCAATCCCCCACTCAACTGGATATTCAAACTCTTGCCCTGACTCAAGTAATAATTCTACTGCTTTAGTATAAGTTATTCTATTAAAATCAGAGTTTACTATGTTGTGTAATCTATCTAATAATCCTTTATCTATGAAGTTATTGAAGAATTCCATTTCTTCTGGAGCATTTTCTAATACAAAGTTTATTATATATTTAATCATATCTTCAGCAAGTTCCATATTGTCTTCTAAATCAGCAAAAGATATTTCAGGTTCTATCATCCAGAATTCAGAAGCATGTCTTCCTGTATATGAGTTTTCAGCTCTAAAAGTTGGTCCAAATGTATAAACATTTCTAAATGCTAAAGCCATTATTTCACCATTTAATTGTCCAGAAACTGTTAGATTAGCTTCTTTTCCAAAGAAATCTTGAGAATAATCTATAGATCCATCTTCAGTTTTTGGTAAATTGTTCATGTCTAGAGTAGTTATTCTAAACATTTCTCCAGCACCTTCACAGTCACTTCCTGTTATAATTGGAGAGTGAGCATATACAAAGTTTCTTTCTTGGAAGAATTTATGTATAGCATAAGCAGCTAAAGATCTTACTCTAAATACTGCTGAGAAAGTGTTACTTCTTGGTCTTAAGTGAGCTATAGTTCTTAAATACTCAAGAGTATGTCTTTTCTTTTGTAAAGGATATGAATTATCTGATTCACCTTCTACTACTATGTTAGTAGCTTGTATTTCTACAGGTTGTTTTGCACCTTCTGTAGAAACTAATTCACCTTCTACAATTATTGATGAACTTATTGGTAATTTTGTTATTTCTTTAAAGTTTTCTAATTTTTCGTCAGATAAAACTACTTGCATATTTTTAAAGAAGCTTCCATCATTTAATTCTACGAATCCAAAGTTTTTAGAAGCTCTAGATGTTCTTATCCATCCAGCTACTTTTACAGTTTTCCCTATGTACTCTTCTTTTTGTCTGTAAAGTTCTTTTACTGTTAAAAATTCTTGTTGCATTTTAATTCCTCCTATAAATTTTATATTAAAGTTAGCTTTCCTAAAGCTTATTTTCATAAAAGCATAAACTTATTTTATGTAAAAAAAGCCCTTCATCCCATGAAAAAGGGACGAAAGGCTATTACTCTCGCGGTACCACCCTAGTTGTCAATATAATTGACCTCTTAGTTTAAGCTTTGCTCATGGTCTATAACGGGACCTTCCGTCTATATCTACTTGCTCATAATTTTGCTTTCGGATAGAGACTCCAAGATGTTATTCAATATAAACTTAGTATTGAGCTTCCACCATCCTCAACTCGCTATAACTAGATTCTATATTTACTTCTTCTTTTCATAGTCTTTATGTCTTAATATATAGTATTTCAATTATTTAACAAAATTATACCAACTTATAAAATCTAAGT
>JARKUZ010000049.1 GCA_029851945.1 Terrisporobacter sp.
TAAAATCAAAGGGAAGATTTATATCTATAGTGGCAATAGTTGCATTAGGTGTAGCATTTTTTACTGGTATAAAATCTGCACCTCTTGTAATGCAAAAATCTTCTGATAAATATTATGATGATTATAATCTAATGGATATAAGGTTACTTTCCACTTTAGGTTTAACAGATGAAGATGTTGAAGAAATTAAAAAAATAGATAATGTGGATGGCGTATTTCCAACCTACTCCATGGATGTATTATCTGAATATAATTCATCTGAAATAGTGCTTAAAGTTCATGGTTTAGATATAAGTAATATAAACAATAATAATAAAAATTATATTAATCAATTAAAAGTATTAAAAGGTAGATTGCCTGAGAAAAGCGGAGAGTGTGTTGTTGAACAATCAAAAGTTAAATCGATAGACTATCCTATTGGAAGTAAAATAAAGCTTTCGTCCGGTAATGACGATAAACTAACTAATTCATTAAAAGAAACTGAATATACTGTAGTTGGTTATGTTCAAACTCCATATTATTTATCTCAAGAAAAAGGTAATAGCTCTATAGGCAGTGGTGTGGTATCTGGTGCAATTATGATACCTCAAGATGATTTCAAAATTGAAGCATTTACAGAAATATTTTTAACTGTAAAAGGGGCTAAAGCTCTTGATACATATAGTGATGAATATTTTGATTTAGTAGAAAGTGTAACAGATGAAATCGAAGGAATAAAAGATATTAGATCTGATGAGAGATATAATGAAGTTTTAAAAGAGGCAAATGATAAGCTAAAAGAAGCAGAAGATAAATTACAAGAGGGTAAAGTAGAACTTGAAAAAGGAAAAAAAGAGTATGAAGAAAATAAAATAAAAGCTCAAAAAGAATTAAAAGATGCTCAAAATAAGATAAATAATTATTCAAAACAAATAGAAGATGGGGAGAAACAATTAAAGTCTGAGAAGTTAAAAGTTGAAAGTCAGATTAAAGATGGAGAGAACAAAATAAAAGATGCTGAGGAAAGAATAAAATCTGGAGAAATTCAGTATGAAAAAGCTTTAGCAGATTTTAACTCTAAAAAAGAGTTAGCTCAAGTAGAACTTCAAAAAGCTGAAAGTCAGTTAAAAGAGCTTAATACTCAAATAAATAATTTAAAAGATAGTAATAAATTAATAGAAGAACAATTAAAAAATGAAAGTTTATCATCTGAAGAAAGAGATAAGCTACAAGGCACTTTAGGACAAAATAAATATTTATTATCTATGTTAGAGGATAAATATAATTCTGGAAACAAGGAGCTTCAAACTCAAAAACAAGCATTAATTTATGGTGAAAATAAATTAAAAGAAACTAAGGTTACATTAGAAAGTAGCAAAAATCAATTAGAAAAAGAAAAATTAAATCTTCAAAATTCTAAATCTACTGCAAATTTAAAATTTGAAGAAGCTAAAAATGAATTAAATAAAAATAAAGATGAAATAAAGAAATCTCAAAAAGAGCTAGATAAAAATAAATTAAAAGTTGAAGAAGAACTAGCAAAAGCAGAAAAGAAGTTTAAAGATGGAGAAGAAGAGATAATTGATGGTGAAGAGAAAATAAACAATTCTAAGAAGGATATTGAAAGTATTGAAAAACCTACTTGGTATGTATTAGATAGAAATAGTCATCAATCTTTTGCAGAATATAAAGGTTGTGCAGAAAGCATAGATGCACTGGCTAAAATATTCCCTGTATTCTTCTTTGCTGTTGCAGCTTTAGTTTGCTTAACTACTATGACAAGAATGGTAGATGAACAAAGGATAAACATAGGAACTTTAAAAGGATTAGGATATAAAACTAGTCAAATTGCAAAAAAATATATCTTATATGCATTTATAGCATGTTTAATAGGGTGTATTTTAGGTATGGTCATTGGATATACACTATTCTCTACAGTGATATTCTTTGCTTATGGAATGATGTATTCTGTACCAAATATGATTTTTATTTTTAGTATTCCTATAACTTTAAGTATAACTACAGTTGCTTTAATTATAATAACATCATCTTCATATATTGCTTGTCGTAACGAATTAAAAGAATCACCAGCAGTTTTAATGAGACCTAGGTCTCCAAAAAACGGAAAAAGAATTTTGCTAGAAAGGGTTCCTTTTATATGGAATAAATTTGACTTTATAAGTAAGGTTACAGTTAGAAATATATTTAGATACAAGAAAAGATTCTTTATGACAGTTTTAGGAATAGCCGGGTGTACAGCTCTAATAGTTACTGGATTCGGTATAAAAGATTCTATATCAATGATTGTAACTGGTCAGTATGGAAGGCTATTTAAATATGATATGTCTATAGTCATAGATTCAGATATGAAAGATAAAGAACTAGTTGAATTAAGAAAAGATCTATCAAGCTTTGATGAAATTAATAAATATGATTTATTTAGTTATCAAAATGGTGATATAAAAATTAATAATACTAGTAAAGAAATAACTATAGTAGTTCCTGAAAATTTAAGTACAATGGATAATTTCATTCATCTTCAAAATAGAAAAACTGAAAAATATATAAACCTTGATGATAATGGAGCTGTTATTACTGAAAAAATGGCTAGGGATTTAGGTATAAATGTCGGAGATAGTATAGAGTTAATAAATAGTAAAGATAAAAAATCTAAAGTTAAAATAACTGGCATAACAGAAAATTATATATCTCATTATGCGTATGTATCTCCAAACACCTATAAAAAATTATTTGATGATAATTTAAGCTTTAATAGAGTGCTAGGAACATTAAAAAATCCAAGTGTTGATGTGGAATCTGAATTAGCTAAGAAATTATCAAAAGTAGAACATTTAAATGGAAGTTCATTTAATACAGCTGCAAAGGAAACTTATGAAGATACTATAAAAAATTTAAATTATGTAGTTGTAATTATGATATTATCGGCAGGTTCATTGGCATTTGTTGTCTTATATAATTTAACAAATGTTAATATTTCAGAGAGAATAAGGGAAATCGCGACTATAAAGGTTTTAGGATTCTATGACAATGAAGTGTCAAAGTATATTTATAGAGAGAATATAATTCTTAGTGTAATAGGTACTATAGTTGGTCTTGGATTAGGAAAGGTACTTCATCAATTTATAATGATAACTGTTGAAATTCAATCAATGATGTTTGGTAGAGTTATATCTACAAATAGTTATATAATAGCAGCAGTACTAACTATAGTTTTAAGCTGTATTGTAAACATAGCAATGTATTACAAGTTAAAAAGTGTTAAGATGGTAGAATCTTTAAAATCAGTAGACTAAAAAATTTATTTTTTTTTCAAAAAAGTAATGTCAAAAATGATACCTCCTACATACTATATCTTAGAAAAACAAATTATTTTATCAACAAGGGGGTAACATAAATGTTAGATAGATTTTTTGGTGGTTGTGATGGAGGATTCTTTGGAGCAGGATGGTGGATAATAATATTATTCTTCTTATTCTTAGCATTCCAAGATTGTTGGACAGAAATAGATATTTGCGCTTGGATACCATTCCTAATATTATTATTAATAGTATGTGCATGTGGTTTTGATGGTGATGATGACTGTGGATGTGGCTGCTAGTTAAAGCATATTAAATTTGCTATTTTAAAAATAATATTATGCCCGTTTGATATTTTTCAAGCGGGCAATTTTTTTATTGTAAGAAAATTATTAAAAACTATTGACTGATAATATAAATTATCATATAATAGAACTCCACCATTAAAAATGGTTGGCATTATGACACCTATTTTTCACTAAAAAATAACAAATCAAAAAATTAATAAACAAATCTAACTAAAGATAGAAGTATTATTTTATCTTTTATTTCTGTTGAAAAAATCCAATTTTTTATAAAACAACTATTGAAAAAAATTACTTGTATGGTATATAATAATACTTTAGTGAAAAATAATAATGAATGAAAAACAATTTTTGAGAGGTGCATAATGAAAATCGGATTTGATCATGAAAAATATTTAAAAGAACAATCTAAATATATCCTAGAGAGAGTTAACAATTTTGATAAATTATATTTGGAGTTTGGTGGCAAACTTATGGGAGACTTACATGCAAAAAGAATACTTCCAGGCTTTGATGAAAATGCTAAAATTAAGGTATTACAACATATAAAAGATCAAGTTGAGGTTGTAATTTGCGTTTATGCAGGAGATATAGAGCGTAATAAAGTAAGAGGCGATTTTGGAATAACTTACGATATGGAAGTTTTAAGACTTATAGATGACTTAAGACGTTATAACTTAGATGTAAACAGTGTTGTTATAACTAGATTTGAAGGGCAACCTGCAACTACAGTATTTATAAATAAATTAGAAAGACGTGGAATAAAAGTATACAAACATGCTCCTACAAAAGGATATCCATCAGATGTAGACACAATAGTAAGTGATGAAGGATATGGAGCTAACCCATATATAGAAACTACAAAACCAATAGTAGTGGTAACAGCACCAGGACCAAACAGTGGAAAACTTGGAACTTGTTTAAGTCAGTTATATCATGAAAATAAAAGAGGAAATAGCGTTGGTTACTCAAAATTTGAAACATTCCCAGTCTGGAATTTACCATTAAATCATCCAGTAAATATAGCTTATGAAGCTGCAACTGTTGATTTAAAAGACGTTAATATGATAGATTCATTCCATTTAGATGCATACGGAGAAAAATCAGTAAACTATAATAGAGATTTAGAGTTGTTCCCAGTATTAAAGAAAATAATAGAAAAAATAACTGGAAAAGAATCAATATTTAAATCGCCAACAGATATGGGTGTTAATAGAGTTGGATATGGTATAGTTGATGATGAAGTGGTGCGTAATGCTTCAATAGAAGAAATAATAAGAAGATACTTTAACACTGCTTGCCAATATAAAAAAGGACAAGTAAATAAAGATGCATATGAAACTATATCTTTAATACTTGAAAAAGTAAATGTTAAACCAGAAGATAGAACTGTAGTTATACCAGCTAGAGAGTATAGTGAAAAATTAAGACAAGAAACTGATAGACAAGATGTTTATCCAGTTGTAGCTTTACAAGTTCCAGATGGTACGATAATAACAGGAAAAAGTTCTGATTTAATGTGTGCTAGTGCAGCAGCTATATTAAATGCAGTAAAACATATGGCTAATATACCTGATGAGATGTTATTAATATCTCCTGTTATATTAAATCCAATTATAAAATTAAAAACGGAAACTTTAGGCGGAATAAATGTTTCATTAGGCTTAGAAGAAGTTTTATCAGCACTAGCAATATGTGCAGTAACTAATCCAACAGCTGAATTAGCTATGGAAAAATTATCAGAGTTAAAAAATATACAAGCTCATTCAACTACTATAATAAGTCAAGATGATGAACAAACATTTAGAAAGTTAGGTATACAAATAACTTGTGATCCAGAGTATCCATCTCAAAACTTATACTATAATTAAAAATATTAAATATTTATATAAATAAGGTAGCTCATAATAATTAAGCTACCTTTTATTAATTGCAGGGGAAATTTATTTTGTTTATGTACTATAGCGTGAATATTTAAATTGATTCATGAATTTTATAAATAATATGTAGATTTATTGTTGTTATAGAACAAGTAAAGAGTTAGAATATAACTTAAGGTGTTATTATGATTAATTTATAAATTATTTTGGGAATATGAAATAAAAGGTACATTTAGTATAAAGGATGATAATATGGATAAGAAAAGAAAAATAATTCATATAGATATGGATGCTTTTTATGCATCTATAGAACAAAGAGATAACCCAGATTTAAAGGGAAAGCCTGTCATAGTAGGTGGAAGTCCTCAAGGGAGAGGTGTTGTAGCTACCTGTTCATATGAAGCTAGAAAATACGGAATCCATTCTGCTATGCCTTGCAAAACAGCATATAAAAGATGTCCTTATGCAGTATTCGTTAGACCGAGGTTTGAGGTATATAAAAGTATCTCAGATGAAATTAGAGAAATATTTTATAAATATACAGATTTAGTAGAACCTTTATCATTGGATGAAGCATATTTAGATGTGACTAATAATAAAATGAATATAAAGTATGCAACTGATATTGCAAAAAGAATAAAACAAGAAATCTATGATAAAACTGGATTAACAGCTTCAGCTGGTGTATCATATAATAAATTCTTAGCTAAGTTAGCATCAGATTATAAAAAGCCAGCAGGTCTTACAGTTATAAGAGAAGATAATACTCAGAAATTTTTAGATGATTTGCCAATAAGTAAGTTCTTTGGTATTGGAAAGGTTACACAAAAAGTACTTAAGAATTTAGGAATAAATAATGGATATGATTTAAGGCGATTAGAAATTAATGAATTAGAATCTATATTTAAAAATAGAGGATATTTATTTTATCAATTAGCTAGAGGAATAGACCATAGAGATGTTGAACCTCATAGAGAAAGAAAATCTATAGGTTCAGAAACTACATTAGTAGAAAATTTAGATATAGAGGATGAAAAATTAATAAATATATTAGATGAACTTTGTGAAGAAGTTTCTCAGAGGGCTGAATATTTAAACAAATGTGGAAGAACTGTTGTACTTAAGGTGAAGTATAGTGATTTCACACAAATAACTAGGAGTACTAGTGTAAATAAAGAAATTTCATCGCATGAAGATATTAGGACTAATATATATAATTTATTTAAAAACATTGAACATAATCATAAAGAGATAAGGTTAATAGGTGTTACTTTATCAAATTTGATTAATAAAGAAGAAGTAACAAATATTACGATATTTGAATATATTAATAATAAAATACAATAAAATATTTAAAAATCCATGGTAAATTCCATGGATTTTTTCTGTATATGGACAATGATAAAGATTATTAAATATAAGTATATATCAAATTTGGAGGTATTATCATGAATACAGAAGGTTATGAAAAAATTAATAGTCATGAAAACTATAAAAAAGTAAAATTTGTTCTATGGCTGATACTATTTGCTAATTTGGGGGTAGCCATAACTAAAATAATTGTAGGAGGCTTAATAAACAGCTCTAGTTTAAGTGCAGATGGTATACATTCTTTATCAGATGGAATGTCAAATGTGGTTGGTTTAATTGGTATATCTGTTGCAAGCGTTCCAGTTGATAAAGAGCATCCATACGGGCATAAAAAATTTGAAATAGTTGCGAGCTTATTCATAGGAGCTATGCTTTTATTTCTTGGGTTTAAAATTTTGTATACTGGTATAAATAGATTTTCAAATCCAGTTGAGGTAAGTATATCTTTAACAAGTTTAATATCATTAATATTAACGATTATTATTAATATATGTGTGACGACTTATGAAAGAAAAAAAGGAGAAGAATATAATAGCTATATATTAATTTCAGACTCTATCCATACAAAAAGTGATATTCTAATATCTATAGGAGTTTTAATTTCTTTGATTGGGATTAAGTTAGGAATACCACCTGCTATAGATCCTATAATATCGATAATAATATCTTTATTTATATTTCATGCTTCTTATGAAATTTTTAAAGAGTCTTTTGGAATATTATCAGATAGAGCAGTTGTACAAGAAGAAGAAATTATATCAGTAGTTAAAAAATTTGATCAAGTAAAAAATATCCATAAGGTTAGAAGTAGGGGAAGTATAAATGATATGTATGTAGATATGCACATTATGATTGATCCTAAGATGAGTTTAGAAGAATCACATGAACTTACACATAAAATAGAAGAAGAAATTAAATATAAAATAAGTCGTAATTGTCAAGTAATAATACATGTAGAACCTTATTATAAAATAGAAAATGTTTTGTAAAAAAAAAACTATATTTTATAATTAAAGAGCATAGATTAATATGCATATAACTAGAGGATAATTCATATTGCTCAAGGTGTAGAAATACTTAAAAGGGAATGTGGTGAAAATCCACAACAGCCCCCGCTACTGTGATAATGACGAAGGCTTAGGGCTTTGGAGAGCTTTAACTCCACTGGTAAAATGGGAAGGAGAAGCTAGTAGGATGATTTTAAGTCAGGAGACCTGCCTATAAATACATGATCTTTCGGAGGGAGAGAAATACTGTAATATGGGTTATTAATAAATAGGTATTAAAAAGCATATTATGGATCGGAAATATTATTATTTGCGAAAAAAGAGAAATATGAGTTAATTCTCTAGTTATTTTTATGTTAAAGAGGGGATGAAAACATGAATCAACAAGGGTTTATAATAGATATTGTAGATGATAAAACCGCAAAGATGATAATGCAACGTCATTCAGCTTGTGCGTCATGTGGAAAGTGTAATAAATTGTCATCTGAGTGTCAAGATTTAGTAGTGGAAGTAGATAATCATATAGGGGCCAAAAAAGGTGATCATGTAGAAGTTAGTATGGAAAGTGTGAAAGTACTTAAGGCTACTATGCTTGCTTATGTTGTACCTTTAGTATTTTTATTGGTAGGAACTATATTAACTTACTTTATATTAGATTTAATAAATTATTCAGGACAAATTGAACTTATTAGCGGAATTACTGGATTGGTATGCACTTTTATTTCTTATGTAATCTTAAATAAAAATGATAAGAAATTTAGAGAGAGTAGAGACTATATACCAGTTGTAACGAAAATAATGGAACAATAGATGTTTTTGATTGAAATAAAAAGAAGTATTTAACATTTGCAGTTAAATACTTCTTTTTTTCATAAAGTGGAGCACGCACTTAGTTGCGTAAGCGAATTTTTATTTGATTAACTTTTTTAATTGCAGTTTTTTGTTTCGTATTTTAGATGCAATTATATAATAAGTATTTACTAGAGATGTAATTAATAGCACACCCATTGCTATGGAAGCACTTACAAAAACTGCATTAGTGCCAATTGACACAGCATTAGTATAATTACCTTCAACTAAAGAAAGCATGGTTTTATAAAGTCCAAGTCCAGGTATCAAAGGCAATATTCCAGGTATTGCAAATATGATAGCAGGGAATTTCATTTTTCTTGCAAGTATTTCACTAACTAATGATATAAAGCTAGCTGCGAAAAAATTAGCTAACATAGCATTTCCCGATATATCGAATAAAATCATATATATAGTCCAACCGATACCTCCAATAACTCCTACTGGAATTAATGAACGCTTTGGAGAATTGAAAAATATTGAAAATCCTGCTGTAGCTAAAGCTGAAAATATAAAATTAATAATAAGTATATTTAAAGTCATTTCATTAACCTCCAAATCTATGAGTTAAGTCTAAAACAACACCAACACCGACGGCTATAGCAGCAGAAATTAAAATTGCTTCTACAATTCTAGATATACCTGCTATTAGATTTCCAGAAATTAAGTCTCTAAGGCCTTTTATAAAAGAAACCCCAGGTAAAAGAGGCATTATGGAACCAACTATTAGTGAAGTAGAATTTTGTAAAACATTATAATTTACTAATAAGTTACCAAGGACTGCTATGGAAAAAGAACTCATTAGTGTTGCGAAAAATGTTATTCCATTTAATTTCAATATCTTATTGTAAATAATTACTCCGATACTTGCTATTATTAATGTCAAAATAAAGTCTAACACAGTAGTACCACCTATTAAATAGGCAAATGAAGCTGATGCCATAGCAGTACCAATAAAGTATATAAACTGATTATAATCTTTTACTGCTTCAACTTCCTTTAATTTGTCAATGGCATATATAGGATCTATATCTTCATTTTGGACAAACTCTCTAGAAATATCATTTAATTTATCAATTTTAGTCAAATTGATTGTTCTCTTAGAAATAGTTTTCATAAAAGTTAATCCGTCAAACTTTTCATCTGAAATAATTACGCAAGTTGGTGTAGTAAACACATTAACATGTTTAAATCCTCTAGATTTACAAACTCTAAGAACACTATCTTCAACTCTAGATGTTTCTGCTCCGTTAGTTAACATTTGTTCTCCAAGTAATAGAGCAAATCTTAGAATCTCTTTCTTATAGCTGATTTGAAATTCTTTTTTCATAAAGTCCTCCTATTTATATTATTAACAAAAAGATTATATCAAAAATCTTTGGAAAAGTTATAAAAATTATCTATTTATTGGAAAATATTTATTTCGAGTTAAATAATATATAGAAGAAAAAATAATTTTCTTCTATATATTATGTTATATATTTTTTTATATAATATAACAACTTTTAATTATATTTACAAAACTTTGTACATGTATAAAATATCAGTTTTAGTATTAGGAATTGCACTTATATTAGATATTGTAACTATGTTTATATTAGAGTTAAAAGGTGGAGATACAACTGCTTTATTAGGTGGTACTGCAGTAGGTTTATTAATATTTATCGATGTATTAAATAATCCTAAAAATAGTTTGGATGAAGTTGCAGAACATGTTGTTCACGGACTTAGTTTTGCAATAAGTATATTTGGGGTAATTATCCAAATAGCAGTCGTATGGGTTGGAGGAGGTTACTTAGTTCATTGGTCGGTGGTTGCAGCAACTGCAATATGTGGTGTTAGTCCTATTGAATTAGCTAAAAGAAACTTTATACCTATCATGGTAGGATTTGTGGTAACAACTATAGTTGCAATATTCCTCATTTAATTAAAATCTGATTATTTATATTAAACTGTAGGGTTTATGCTCTAAAGTATTTTATTTATAAAATGTTTAGTTATAAATAGATTTATTCATATACAATAAATTTAATAATTTATGATGTATATTTATAAGAAAAATAGAAACAATATAAATATATGAAAAAGTAGTTGACAATATATTTTTATGATGATAAAATTATACTTGTCTTAAAGAAAATAACAACTTTAAGAAAATAGTTTATGAAAAGTTGTTGACAAAACTGAACAACTCTGATAGACTAAAGAAGTTGAATGACAAGAACTTTGAAAATTAAACAGTAGGTTAACATAAATTAATTCTTTAAGAATTAAACACAAACAAACCAAGCCAGATATTCAGATAATGATTAGTCTGAGCAGGTAACAACTTTTATTTGAGAGTTTGATCCTGGCTCAGGATGAACGCTGGCGGCGT
>JARKUZ010000056.1 GCA_029851945.1 Terrisporobacter sp.
TAAGAGTTAAGAGAGTTTATGAAGATGGTGTAATAGGATTAACACCAAGAAAGACTAGATTAAATGAAAGAGATGAACTTCAAGAAAGAATTGTAACTTATATGAGAAAAAATGGTGGATTTATGGAATTCAATGATAAATCTAATCCAGAAGATATAAAAGCGACTTTTGGAACTAGCAAGAATTACTTTAAGATGGCTTTAGGTGGACTTATGAAGGCTGGAAAGCTTGCTCAAGATAAAGAGGGAAGTAGATTATTATAGTTAGTAGTTAATAACTTCTTTAATATAATGAAAAGTTAATAATAATTTAGATTAGAACACTGAAGTGAACTATTTGATGGATACTTATCAGAAAATAGTTCAGAAAGGTGTTCTTTTTATGTAAAAAAATTTAAAGTTTTTTGTTAGGTAACAATTTGGCAATAAGTTAATTAAAATATGTAAAAACTTAGATGTATTATATATTTGTAAACTAATAAGAGGTGGTACTAAATGCTTAATAGAAATAAAAGAATATTATTGGGGATATCAGTATGTATAATTACATCTATTTTACCTAGCTGTAGTATAGGGGATAAGACTATAACTATGAATGAAGATGTTTATATGGAGGAGATAGAAAATTCAAGTAAGATAACAAGTGAAGAAATTAATATTGAGGTAGATGAAGGATTTAAGTTTGAACCAGGTTTTTTTCAAGATGGTAAAGTATATGGAATTTTAATTAATACTAAAAATAGTTCAGAGAGTGATGTAGAAGTATATAGTGCTTATTATTCTAAAGAGGATAATTTAGTGAAACTAAATAAGTTGACTAATGAAGAAATATTTTCAACTATGAATTATAATGAAAGAAGAATATATAATTGGAAAAATAAAACTTTTAAAGATGTAGTAACAGGGGAAGAAAAAAGTATACCAGAAGTTAAAATTGATTTTACTAGTGATACAGAAGGTATAAGAGTAGTAGCATCAGAAGAAAGCAATAATAAAGTAAATAATAATTACGATACAGACTATATAGATAAAAAATATTATGGAAATGAACGGTCTATGAAGAATGATCAATATTATCTTGTAAAAGGAAATGATAATTACTTTTATAGGCAAATAACAAATTTTATATATGAAGAGGAGGAAGATGAAAGCTTTTTATATAGGACTGTATATGGTAAAAGAGATTTAACAAAATTTAAAAGTGTAGATTCGATTATTGTTTTATATGATTATGAAAATAATAAAGCAATAACTTTTGATGGAAAGTTTAGTGGTGATTTTCCTATTTTAAGTAATTTGATGTATTCAAAAGAAGATAATAAAATTTATGCTATAGGTGGAAGCAATGAAGATGAAATTTATGAAATAAATATTAATGATGATACTTATAGTTTAGATTTAGTATATAAATTTGATTTAGGTGATAAGATAACTGGTATTTGGAATAGCCAAATAATAGGAGGTAGTTTACTTATAGAGTCATTTAAACCTGATGGTAGTGAAGATGAGTTTATTATGACGGAAGAAGAAACTATGTTACTTGATTTAAATAGCAAGGAAATTAATGTAATACAGAAAAATAATCAAACTAACTTTTTAATGAAATCTAATTCAAGCAAATATGTAATAACTATTAATCATGAAGAAGGAGAAGAGAAAAGTAGGATATTTTTAGGAAAGGTTCATGAAAATAAAGTAGAGTATATCTATGAGTTTGAAGAGTGTCCAATAAAAGTTGTATTTGATGATGATGAAAAAAATATGTTTGTTCAATATGGAACTTGGAAAGATGATAATATAGTTACTTATAGATATGTTTTGTATAATTTAGATATAGAATAGAAAATGTGAAAAATTTGGGGGAGACATGGAAAGGCAAAGAATTTTAGTTGTAGAAGATGAAATATCAATAAATGATATATTAACATTTGCATTAAGAAAAGAAGGATATGATGTTAGAGGTGTATATAGGGGGAAAGATGCGATAGAGATGGTAGAGAGCTTTAATCCAGATTTAGTGCTTTTAGATATTATGTTACCTGACAAAGATGGATTTCAAGTGTGTAGAGAAATTTGTGATAAGACTTTTGTAATAATGTTGACAGCAAGAGATGATGTTATAGATAAGATTTTGGGTATAGAAATAGGAGCGGATGATTATATAACAAAACCTTTTGAAATTAGAGAAGTAACAGCAAGGATAAAAAGTATTTTTAGAAGACTTAGCAAAAGCAATAATATTATGTCTAATATTTCCCAGGGAATATTAGATAAGGGGTTATTTATAAATTTAAATGATAGAAAAGTGTATAAGGATGGAGTTGAAATAGAGCTAAAGAAGAAGGAATTTGATTTATTAAGTTTTTTATATAGAAATAAAAATATAGTATTTTCAAGAGAAGAATTACTTGATAAGGTATGGGGAGCTGAATATGAAGGTGATGTAAGAACTGTTGATGTTCATATTAGAAGAGTAAGAGCTAAATTAAGTGAAGAGAAAAATAGTACTTTAATAGAAACAGTTTTTGGTGTTGGATATGTAATGAGGTGAAAAAAGTGTTTAAAACTATAAGAGGAAAGGTAACTTTATGGTCAATAATTATAGTTGGAATATTAAATATAATTTTAAGTGTTTTTATTTATATAACAATAAATAAGAAATTAGAAAGTTCAATTCAAGGGTATATGAAGACAATACAGTTTATGGCTAGAAATATTGCAATGACAAGCGGTTCACCTAATGAAGAGGATAATATTATTGTAAGTAATTTATATGATATATTTGGTGATTATATAGCTATAGCTTATAAAGATGATAATGTGATGAGTAGTAGGGGAACTCTCATACGAGAAGATAAAATAATAGAAATTTTAGAGGAAAGTAATAGTAGAAAATCATTATTAAATTTAAATAAAGATAGTAAATTATATATTGCAACATTTAATTATCCAATATATATTGATGAAAGTTATTATGGAAATATAGTTATACAAAAAGATTACACTAAAGAATATAATGAAAACTATAAAATTATTTGTTCTATATTTATAGGACAATCCATAATACTATTAATATTAGTAATGGCATTATGGAGTATAATTAGTAAGTTTACAAAACCAATTAATAATCTATCTAATGCAATTGAAAATTTTGCAATTGGAAAAGATGAAGGAGATATTAAAGTAGAAACAAAAGATGAGGTAGCTATATTAGCTGACAAATTTAACGTTATGAAAAATGAAATTAAATATCAAATGGAAGTTATTATAAAGGAGCAAAATAAAAGTAGGGAGTTTTTTAATAATGCAACACATGAACTTAAAACGCCAATTACAGCTATTAGTGGATATACTCAGTTATTAATAGATAATGATATTTCAGCAATAGAAGAAGAGTTTAGAGAAAGAGCATTAGATAGAATTTTAAAGGAAAGTAATAAATTAAATTTACTTGTTAAAAATATTTTAGAAATATCACGAGGAAAAGTAAAGAGAAATATAGATAAAGAAGAGTTTGACCTTGGAGATCTTATTAATAAAAAAATATCTGATATGAAGGTGAGATTTGTAAAGTCAAATCTCTATTTAAAAACTAATATTAATAATACAATAGTAAAATGTAATAAAGAAGAAATTAGTACTATAATAATAAATCTTTTAGATAATGCTATTAAATATACTGCAGGAAAAGAAGTAATAATTAATGTTTATGAAGAATCAGAAAAAAGTATATTTGAAATATCAAATGAAATTTATGAAATACCAGAAGTTGTAAAAAATAATTTATTAGAAGCTTTTGTAAAACATACTAATGATATTATTCTTGAAAAAGAAGGGATAACAAGTTCAGGATTAGGATTATATATATGCAGTAAGTTAGCAGAAGAAAATAATAGTGAATTAATATATGATATAAAAAACAATATAATAATAGTTAAATTAATAATTCCTAGTATTAAATAAATATATTGTAGTTTTATTATTTCAAAATCGATAATTAATTTAAGTAGTATTAATTAAGAGAATTTATAAGGGGATGTGTATTAAAAATTACACATCCCTAATATATTTAAGAGGAAAATGAGATAGCTAAATTAATTAGTTTTAAGTATATATTCTGTATATGGAATATCTAATTCAATAGAACTTATTATTTTTATATTGTAAGGTTTATTTATTTTACTTAAAATAGATTTTACATCATCAGATACAGTGCCCGTAGTTATAATTATTCCATTATTTATATTATTTGAAATCATAGCACCTAATAATTTTTCAACCTGTAATATTGATATAGAATTATTAATGGAATATCTTTTACATTCAACATAGAATTTTTCAGAATCTTTTTCACAAATAATATCTTTTCCACCATCTGGTCCTAAAGGAAGGAGAATGATATTAGTGAATCCTAATTGATATAAATATTCACTACACCAAATTTCAAATTCATGGGGTGTTAATCTATGAACTAAATTATATAATTTGTTGTTTCCTTCAAAATTTTTATATGATTTATAGTATATAATAATTTTTTTTATTAATTTACCTATTAAAGGAGCAAATAATATTATTAAGAAATAGCTATATATTGTATTTAACTTCATTCATTAAACCCTCTTTCTTAATATAGTAATTATGATTTCTTATTGATTTTGTAAGTTCATAACCATCGATAAGCTTAATTTCTATTCCACGATTTTGATTGTTAAAATATTTAGTAAATTCTATAGCCTTATCAGAAAATGAACTATTAGTAATAAGAATTCCTTTTTTGCAGTTATTAATAAGTACTCTACCTAAAAAGCTTTGAACGGCAGATCTATCGGTTAATTCCCAATTGTCTTCATCAGCAGGAGTTTCACTAAGTAAATTGTTTTGAATACAACTTATAAATACTTCTTCGTTATTTAATGAAGATTTAAAATTAGTTAAACTACTATCACCATTAGGAAGAATTGTATTTTCCTTAAAACCTAAAATTTTAAGATATATATTTATAATTTTTATAAATGTGGTGTAGTTGTTTTTTTGAAGATCTTTTATAGATAATAGACCGAGTTTCATATGTTTTTCTGTTTCTTTTTTATTTAAATCTATAGTAGATTTTTCTATATAAGATATTAAAAATTTTAATGTAAAAAATAATAATATAATAAGTGGTAAATATTTAATAGAATTCATAAAAATCACCTCGTATAGATTATTAACAAAATTTATATATAATATACATTAATTGTTAAATAAGTTTTAAATAAGAAATATAAATAAATTTGTAATAAAAAAGAAAATAATGTTTAAAAATAGGTAAAAAGAGATTATAATTATAATAATAAATAAATTCATTAAAATTTAATTGCTAATTGGAGGTAAAGACGGGGATGGTTACAAGATGTTCAATTATTATTTATGATGATTTTGGAAATGTATTGATTGCAGAAAGAGGAAAAAGAAACGAAAGAACTTGGGGAATGTTTGGAAAGGAAATGAAGGGTAAAGAAACAGAAGAAAAATGTATTTCTAAAGCCGTTGATAAAGATATAAAATGTACAATATTTGATTTAAAGCCATTTAAAGAATATGATTTAGAAGATGAAAAGAAATTGAAAGTTTTTACAGGTAGTGTAAAGGAATATATTACTTGTCATAAAAGTATAAATGATATAAAATGGATTTCTAAAAGAAACATTGAAGATTATGTTTTTAATGATGAAGATAAAATGATCTTAAATGACTATTTTCAAAATTAAATAAATTAGTATTGTGAAACTAATGACAAGCTAAAGGAGATACTTAATGCTTTATAGAGTTATTATAAAAAAAGAAACATCAAAGTACTTTATAGGTAAAACCTATGATAATAAGAAGTATAAAATTGAAAAGAATCAATATAGTAAAAAGCTTAGAGTAGGTAGTGATTCATATTTTTATGCTAGAAAAGAAGATGGATTGCTAAGTACAATTTTAGTTCCAATTTCTGATGAAGAAGCTGGAGTATTAGATATTCATAATTCTATCGTAGATGTTGATAAATAGAGCAAAGGAAGAACAGGGGTCAATAAAACCTTGTTCTTCTTTTATGTGTTAAGTAAAAAGGAGAGATTTCATGATTAAAAAATTTATTTCATATTATAAGCCCTATAGGGGATTATTTTTTACAGATTTAATAGTTGCAACTATAGCAACTCTATGCAATTTGATATATCCAATGATGACAAGAACTTTAGTTAATGATGCTATACCAAATAAGGAGATAAAAGTTATAGGTATATTTGCAGTTATTCTTATGATTTTATACTTAATTAAGGCAGGATGTTGTTACTTTATGCAGTATTTTGGACATCTTGTTGGAGTTGGAATGCAAGGTGATATGAGAAGAGATATGTTTAAGCACCTTGAAAAATTACCTAATTCATATTTTGATAATACAAAAACTGGAGACTTAATGAGCAGAATGATAAATGATTTAATGGATATATCTGAACTGGCTCATCATGGACCAGAAGATTTGTTTATTTCAGTAATAATGTTTTTAGGATCATTTATAATATTATCAACTATAAACTTACCTCTTACAATTTTAATATTTGCTTTTGTTCCATTTATAGTGATATTTACATTAAAGAAAAGAAAAAAGATGAATAAATGTTTTATGGAAACAAGGGTTCATACATCAGCAATAAATTCAACACTAGAAAACTCAATTGCAGGTATAAGAATATCTAAGGCATTTGTTGCAGAAGAATATGAAAATGAAAAATTTAATAAAGGGAATAATAAGTTTAAGGAAGTAAGAAGACAATCATATAAGGTTATGGCAGAGTATTTTGCTGGTGTTAATTTTGGAGTAGATGTATTGGATTATGTTGTTTTAATAGCAGGAGGAATATTTACATATTATAATGCTATTAACTTAGGGGATTTTTTAGCTTATATGTTATATGTTAAATTATTTACAGACCCAATTAAAAAACTTATTAATTTTGTAGAGCAATATCAAAATGGAATGACTGGATTTAAAAGATTTATTGATATTATGAATGTTGAAGAAGAAACAGAAAAAGACAATGCAGTAGAATTAGAAAAAGTAGAAGGTAATATAAGTTTTGAAAATGTATGTTTTAGCTATGAAAATGAAAAAGTATTAGATAAAATTACATTATCTATAGAGAAAGGAAAAATGTTAGCTCTAGTAGGACCATCGGGTGGAGGAAAAACTACATTTTGTAATTTAATACCTAGATTTTATGATGTGGACAATGGAGATATAAAAATAGATGGAAAAAGCATATATGATATTAAGCTAGATTCTTTAAGAAAAAATATAGGTATAGTTCAACAAGAAGTATTTTTATATACAGGCACAATAAAGGAAAATATCAAATATGGAAAGCAAGATGCAAGTGATGATGAAGTTATTGAAG
>JARKUZ010000059.1 GCA_029851945.1 Terrisporobacter sp.
TTTTTTTTTTTTTTTATAATAAAAAAAGATTGAGTTTATTCAATCTTTTAAAAACTTATTCTATATTAAATTTTATTTTTTAAAATTAATTTTCCATACTTTGGTCTTCTAATAAATTTATTTCTGATAAATATGATAAGAAAGATAAACCAAGCATCACTACTACTAATACTGCTGTAATAAGTACTATTGCCATATTAATTCCTCCTTTTGATATTATTATAATTCCCTAATATGAATAATCTATGAATTTCGAGGGAATTTAATTAAATATTTTATACATAAGTATGTATTCAATATCCTATTTTTAACAGTTAATACTATTATAATACCATATAATCAAATTTTATATAGTTAAATTATTGTAACCTTACAATATTATAAGATTTTTTAATTTTTCTTGACTTTATTTTATTAATAAACTAAATTTAAATAATTTAATATTAAAAAACAATGATTAGTAAGATTAAATTTAATTCTGCTATCAGATATGAAATTAGTGGTTGAAATATTTCCTATACAAGAAAAATTGAAAACTATCTATGATCTTCATTTTGAAGTTATATTTAAAGATTTTAGTAAAAAAATTTTAAGTTCATAAATTTTACATGAAAAACTTTTTGAAGTAAAAAATATAACTGAGTTAATATTAGTCTGCATAGGTATTTATATTTATAAACAAGGAATAAAGTATAATATAAGAAAATTAAAATTTAAGCTAAAAGCATTTTATATTTTATCATAAAGGTTTATAATATACATTGAGATTATATTTTTTATTATAAATTTTCTTAAAATATTGATTTATAACTAAAAAATTATTAATATATAATAGATGTTTAAAAATTTAAGGAGAGTGATGGAAATGGACAGTATTCCGATACGTTTGTTTCGGACTGCAAAACAATTTAATCACTTGATAGTATCTATTTATGACTAATACTTCCAAGTTATATTGGTCTTTTAATAGATATCATTAAGTGACCAATATATAAAACTGAATAAAGGATGTGTTGCCATGATAAGATATTACAAAACAATTGAGACAAAACTTGAGAAACTAAACGACTTTGAAGATGGTTGTTGGATAAATCTTGTTGAACCTAATCATGATGAAATAAGTTATATTTCAGAAAGATTTGAAATAGATATAGATACTCTTAAATCAGCTCTAGATGAGGAAGAAAGATCAAGAATTGATGTAGAAGATAATCATACTTTAATTCTTATAGATATTCCAATTGATGAAAGTGACTATGACTCTGCTCATTACTCAACTATCCCCCTTGGGATAATATTAACAGATAATGCTATTATAACAGTATGTACTGCACAAAGTAAGATTTTAAATGATTTTATAGTAGGACATATAAAGGAGTTTTATACTTTTAAGAAAACTCGATTCTTATTACAAATTTTACACAAAAATGCAACTTATTATCTATTGTATCTAAGAAGAATTAATAGAATGACTATTGAAATAGAACGTGAAATACACAAATCAATGAAGAATAGAGAATTAGTTCAATTACTAGAATTAGAAAAGTCTTTAGTATATTTTTCTACTTCCCTAAAAGCAATAGAGCTAGTCCTAAACAAAATGGTTCGTACATCTACTATAAAAAAATACTCAGAAGATGAGGATTTATTGGAAGATGTTATTGTTGAAAATAGACAGGCCTTGGAAATGGCTTCAATTTATGGAGATATATTAAGTAGAATCATGGATGCCTTCAGTGCCATAGTTAATAACAACCAAAATAATGTTATGCAACTATTAACTGTTGTCACTCTTATTTTATCCATTCCAACCATGATTTCTGGATATTTTGGAATGAACGTGGAGAATATGCCATTCTCTAATAATCCTAATGGATTTTGGATTATATTATTTATATCAGCAATAATTTGCATTATATTATCTATTTTATTATCTAAAAATAAATTATTATAAAAACTTACTAATAATTTGTGAAAGCTCTAGTCTAACTAGAGCTTTTTATATATTTTAACTCCTATTTAGATTTATCTTATGTATTAATCACATTTAAGTAGATTAAATTTATATAGTCTCAAATTCCTCAGATATGCCTTTTAAAAACTTTGTAATATCTATATGTTGAGGACAGCTTTTTTCACACTGTCTACATTCAATACAATCCGATGCTTTTCCATGAGTATGAATATAATTATCATAGTACACTTTTTGAGTAGAAAATCCTATATTTAATGATTGTTTTGCATTATTATATAGTGTAAAGTAATTTGGAATTGGTATATTTTTAGGACATCCTTCTACACAATATTGACATGATGTACATGGAATCATGATTGAATTATTTATAATGTCAACTTCCTTATTCACAATATCATATTCTACTTTTGAAAAAGGTTTAAAATCTTTCATATAGCTAGTGTTATCTAATAATTGATTCATATCAGACATTCCACTTAATGCCATTATTACTCCTTCATGACTTGCTACGTATCTTATTGCCCATGAAGGTATAGACATTTCTTTATTATAATTTTTAAATAGATCTTCAGCTTCTTTTGGTACATTAGCTAGAGTACCGCCTTTAACAGGCTCCATTGCAATAATTGATTTATTATGTTTTCTAGCTACTTCGTAACATGTTCTTGATTGGATACTTTCATTCTTCCAGTCTAAATAATTTATTTGTAATTGGACAAAATCTACTTCAGGATGAGCTGTTAATATTTCATCTAGTAAATCAGCTCTATCGTGAAAAGAAAATCCTATATTTTTTATTCTACCTTCTTTTTTCTTTTTTATAATAAATTCAAAGCTATTAAATTCTTTACATTTTTCGTAAGTACCCACTCCCAAGTTATGAAGTAGATAATAATCAAAATAATCTACACCACATTTTTCCAACTGTTCATTAAACTAAAACCTAATTTTTTCATTTATATTCCCTCCATATTTCATATTTATTTTATAGTGAATTAAAATATTAAAATTAGTAATTCTTAAATATTTTTCTACTTAATATATATGATAGTCTTTGAAGTTAGCTCTAAGTCAAGTAAATTTTCAATAATATATTAAGCTCATACTTCTAAGGTAGATTCTACCATTAGGATGCCATAATATAAAAATTATATACTTTTACCTACCATATGGACTGAAGAAACTGCAATAAGTATAGATGTATCTGTTGATTATATTAAGTCTTACTTAAAATAAATAAAGTAGCTAGATTCTATCTAACTACTTTCATTTCACTTTCTATACCTTCAAATTCATTTTCAATATTTTCATTTATTTCTAATATATATTGAGGTATATACTCTTCTTCCTCATCTTCTACTACCTTTTCTACTTCAACAAAAGGAGCTAATAATCTTTCCTCTTGATTCACTTCTATTAATGGAAACTTTTCAAGTATTGATTCACTATTTTCATAATTTACTTTACTTAATTCTGCATACATTCTTTTACTTTTTTCAAAATACATGAATGCTAACATATATTCACAATTTTTATCTTCTTTCTTTGCACCTTCATCAAAGTATTTTTCACTTTCTTCTACTTCACCTAATTTTAGTGATAATTGCCCTAAATTATAAATTGATTCTATGCATCCTTGTTCTCTAGATTTCTCATACCAATATTTTGCATTAGTATAATCATTGTAAAATGTTTCATAAATAAGTCCTATCATATGCTGTGAATATACATTATTTTCATTGGCAGTGACATCAAACATTTCTTTGGCTTTTTCAAAATCTTTTTCATTGTAATATATTCTTCCTAAGTGAATGCGGCTATTTATATGATTTTTTTCCACCGCTTTCATAAAATATTCTTTAGATTTTTCAAAATCTTTTAACTCTTCATATATTAATCCTAAAGCATAAGCTGAATATGTATCATCATTTTCTAAAGCTTTTTCATACCAGATGATAGCTTCATCAATATTATCTATTCTTTTAAAAATATCTCCTAGTTTCACCTGACAAGAAACTACCGTAGAGTTTCTTTGATAATATGAAATTGCCTTTTCTATGTCTCCAGTTTGGTCGTATAAATCAGCTATATTTTCTATAGATATTTTGCAACCATCAACTATGGCCTCATCATAATTTTTTATAGCTTTTTCATAATTTTTTTCTTCAAAATACAATCCAGCTAAATTATTTTTAGCCTCCACCATTTCATTAGATGCTAAGTCGTAATACATTTTTGCACTTTCAATTTCATTTTCCCTATTACATAAATTAGCTAGTCTAAATTTAGATAGAGTATGATTATGCTCTATTCCTTTTTCATAATACTTAATAGCCTCTTCTCTTTTATCCAACTTATCATATAAATAGGCTAGTCTATATTGCGATTTAACATGATTTTGTCTAGCACCTTTTAAATAATATTTTTCTGCTTCTGATAATTCATCATTCATTTCACTTATAAGGCCCATGTTATAGCATCCTTTTATGTGGGAAGATCTATAAAGCTGTTTATATAAAGAAATAGTATTTTTTTCATTCTCTTCTTTTCTACTTAATATTGCCAAATTATATTTACAATCATCATTTAATAAAACAGAGCCTTTTCTAAAATATTCTACTGCCTCTTCTTCTTTTCCTAAATATAAATATAAATTTCCCAAGTTAAAGCATGCTACACCATAGTTATCATCAGCTGCCACTTTTAACCATTTTTCACTTCTTATATAATCATTTAATTTAAAATGAATTACTCCCAGATTATTTTGAGCTTTTATATTACCTTCTAGGGCTACTTTTTCATACCAATAAAGAGAATATTCATAGCCTTCTAAATCATAATACATATTACCAAGATCGAAAGCTGCATCTTCAAAACCATTTTTAAATGACATTGAATACCATCTTTCTGCCTCATGATATTGATTTTTATTTAAATAAATTCTACCTAAAGTATATTGAGATTTAACATTTCCATCTTCTGCTGAAGTTTTATAAGAGGCAATTGCCTCATCTAATTTTCCCATCTTTTCTAAAATAACTGCTTTTTTATGAGCTAAACCAGATTCTCTAGATAAATCTTTAATTTTTCCAAAAGAAAATTTTGAATTTTTCATCTTAACTTACTCCTACTTTTATATATTCTTAAGCTGTTAATAAATATTATATTATATATTCTTTTGTTCATGAATACTATTTCCAAATTGTAATAAAGATGTAATTTTATGTTTGATAAACTTAATCTTTTCTTAGTATTATATTTAATAATTTTTTTATACGATTTATAAAACAAATTTTCATATTACTAGAAAAACTTGATTAATTTTATAAAAAAATATATTATATATACATTATAAATTTAATAGCTTATATTAGGAGGATTGACTATGGATTTAAATTTGATATTAAGAATTTGCCTTTTAATAGTTGTAATTGGAATAGTTTTTAATATTTTAAAAATAATTACATCTTTTGTATTTAAATTAGCTTTAATGGCTTTAGTAATATTATTAGTTTTCAAATTTTTTGCATTATTTTAATCTTTAAGTGTAACTTTTTAGTTACACTTTTTATATATATTTTATCACTCTTAATTTTCTGAATTAAATCAATATTTAATAATATTATAAAGCATTAGCATTTATTCTTTATTATTGTTATAATATGTCCATTGGAGGTTGATAAAAAATGACAAATAATTTAAAAGAAATCATAATTGAAGCTTTAGGGATGATTTTAGGATGTATACTAATAAGTTTGGGAATTAACATGTTCTTTAGCCCTAATACTATTGCACCTGGGGGACTTAGTGGGTTATCAGTAGTCCTAAGTAAAATAAGTGGACTTACAGTCTCTACAGTTATGCTTATTATTGGAGTTCCACTAATTATATTTTCTATTAAAATCCTTGGAAAATTAAATGCTTTAAAGACTTTAGCTGGTATGTTACTTCTTTCATTTAGTGTAAAATTAACATCGCCACTTTCTCAAATTACAGTAACAGAGGATGTTTTATTAGCGGCAATTACTGGTGCTTTAGTTTTAGGATTAGGTCAAGGTCTTATTCTTAGATTAGATGGATCTACTGGAGGAACTGATTTAATAGCTCTTATGGTGAATAAGGTGGCACCAAGTATATCCATATCTAAATGTTTAATATTTATTGATGGCGCTGTAGTTTTATCTTCTGGATTAGTAAATAAAAATATAGAAACTGGTTTATATTCTGCCATAAGCCTTTATATAATAGTTAAAATGATAGACTTTATGATTGCAGGATTTGACTATTCTAAAGAATTTATGATAATAACTAACAAGAAAGAAAAGTTAAGAGATGTAATATTAAATGATGTTAAAAGAGGTATGACTATTATTGATGGTAGAGGTGCATACTCAGATACTAACAAAAGCATTTTAATAGTAGTAGTTAAAAAAAATCAAGAAGTACATCTTAAGAAACTTATTAAAAAAATAGATAAAGATGCGTTTATTATAGTAAGTGATGTTCATGAAGTATTTGGCGAAGGTTTTGCTCCTATTAGTGTATAAACTTGAATTAGTTTACTTAGTATATTTAGATTTTAGTAATTATTAACTATAAATAGAAATTAAATCTAAATTCTTATATTATACGGAAGGAAATCATTTATAATGGTAAAATCATTAAAAAAAACTAAATTTAGAATATTAACTTTAATTATAATATTGTTTATTATATTCTGTGGTGTAAATTTATCACTAATAAATTCATATGCTCCATCAAGTTTAAATAAAGAAGCCGTTTTAATTGCTTCTAAAACTGGAAAAGTGATTACTACAAATTTAGATATAAGAAGCGGAGCCTCTACTTCTTATGATATTATTGGAGAGTATAAAAAAGGTGATGAGGTAAAAATAGTTGGAGAAACTAAAAATAACTGGTACAAAGTTAAATATGAAGATAGATACGGATATATTTCTAAGGACAATGTGATAGCTTCTTTAGATGGATTTTTATTTGTAGGTGATTCGTATACTGCATTTATGAAAGACACAATAAATGCAAATACTAAAAATCATCATATAGTTGCTAAGTCTGGAGTTGTTCCATCTTATTGGCTAGATAATTTCAACCAAATGCCAAGTAATGCTCAGGTAAAAGGTGTAACTATTTTATTAGGTGTAAATGGTATAAAAGCATATAAGTATGATGAAACACTTAAAGATATGAAAGTTTTGCTTAATAAACTAGCTTCAAAATATCCTGATAAAAAAATTTATGTACAAAAAGTTCATCCTCTTGGCAAGAACTTCTCTCGCGATATTATAAATGATATTACAAGATACAATAATGAAATAGAAAAATTCTGCCAAACTAAATCTAACCTTGTAATTATTGATTCAAGCAAAGGACTTGTGACTAGTGATGGATATTTAAAATATCCAGACTGGGAGGGCATACATCATATACCATCAAAATATGAAACTTATTACAATAATATAGGAAAAGCTATATTAGATACATATTAGAATATAAAAATAACCGCCTTGTAAAATTTACAAAGCGGTTATTTTATATAAATTTTCTATTTATTATTTTCCCTTCAAATTTTAATTTATTTAGCAACATAATAGGTGTCTATTGACATAATTATTTCTTCATATACAATAAGAACATTTTCATGATTGTCACCTTGTGCCTCATAAACAGAACAGCGAGGTAGATCCCCTTGTTTATTTATGATTGCTATTTTTTTACCTCTTTTTAAATGAGAGAACTTTTCTATTCCATCAATTTCAGAATACATATCAATTTTATGATACTCATCATAAATAATATTGTTATAAGTAATTGATCCATCATCATTACGATCTATATGAGGTAAAAAAGGAGAAAACCTCCAAATGTAAAAGCTGCAAATAAATATAAAAATGGATAGCGATACTGATATTGCAATAACGTTACTTTTCTTCATTATATTCTCCTTAAATTTACCATAAATTCTAATATTTAAAATTACATATTTGATTTATTTCATATATCTTGCTTTAAAATATATTACATACATCTATCACATGGATCATATTTTCCAGATTGTGATATTGTCCCAGAATTTATTATTTTACTCCTAGAAAGTGTTGGACAAGACTTAGTTGAGTGATATGATTTACCATTCGGTGTCCAATACACAATATCACTACTACTTGAGCCCGATGTATTATTACTTTGATTTACATTAGAAGTATTTGAACTTCCAGAATTATTATTACTTGATGAATTATTCCCTACTGAATTACTATTACTTACTGAGTTATTATTTGATAAATTACTATTGTTTACTGAACTACTATTACTTGTTGAAGTTTTATTTACTGATGAATAGTTATTTTTTGTAGATGATGAAGAGCTTTGCTTTTTATTACCTATATTATAACTACCTATCTTACAATTTACTTCTAATCCATTTCCAGTAGATATAAATATGATATCACCACACTCATCACTTCTATGAACTTCAATATTATTATTTTTTAAAGTATTCATAGTTTCTTTATGTGGATGACCATATCTATTATTTGCTCCAACTGTAATTACAGCATATTCTGGATTTGCTTTTTTTATAAAACTTGAATCTGAACTTGTTCTAGAACCATGATGACCTACTTTTAATAAATCTACATCACTTACATTTATACTACTTTCTATTTCTCTTCCAGCATCACCCATAAATAAAATCTTATCATTGCCATTTGTATATTCCAGCACTATGGAATTATTATTTATATCTTTTTCATTGGCAACTGATAAAACTTTAAATTTAGATTTTCCTAACTTAAATTCACTATTTAATAAAGGAACACTAGGATTTAATCCTTTATTTGCCATTGAAGTTATAAAGTCTGCATAAGTCTTAGTGTTAGCCTCTCCATTACTTACATAAATACTTTTTACTGGTATAGAATCTACTACTGCATCAAGACCTCCAATATGATCAGCATCAGGATGTGTAGCAAAAATGTATTTCAGCTCATTCACTCCTTGTTTTTTTAAATACGAAACTACTGTACTTTCATCATCATTATCTCCCCCATCTATAAGAGCTGCTTTACTTCCTTCTTGTATAAGTATAGCATCAGAGTTTCCTGTATTTATAAAGTGTATTTCAGCTTTATTTTCACTTACTGCATCTGTTATATCTTCTTGTGTTTTTTCATCTTTATTATCATCTTTTTTTAAAGAGTTTTCTTTATTAATAGTTTCTTGTGATAAAAGCTGAGAGTCTGCTGTTGTTTCATTTATCTCTGGTGTTGTAAAAGAGAATACTACTAATAAAAGTAAATATGCTACTAATGTATCAGTAAATATTTTTTTCTTTTGTTTTTTATTATTTTTTGCAAATAAATATTTTATATTAAATATTAACGATGGCGTAGATAACATTAATAAGCATAACGATATTTCATTTACACTTTTTGATGAACCTATCAAGAAAAATAATATTGTTAAAATATAGTATGCTGTTGCTATTTTTTTATTTGTTTTTTTGTTGCTCCTAAAGCCTGCTATATATTTTTTCATAATGTATCTCCTTTGCTATTGTTCATATAGAATTATACATTATTATCACTATCTTTTTTGTCGAAATTTGTATCAATTTAATATTTTAAGTATTAAAATCTTTTCATATTATATTTTTTGTCTTAAATTCTTTCATAGAAAAAAGACTTACTAATTAGTAAGTCTTTATTATTATCAGCTATAAAAATATCATAAAACTATGCAGTTAAAAACCTTTCTAAAATATTTTTTAGTATATTTTCTAAGTCTCCACAGTCATCAGCTTTCCTTATTCTAGGATGAGATATTTCTCCACCATGTTCAAAATCAGTAGGATGAACTACAATATCTCCATCTTCCTCTTCAAAATCAAATAATAATCCTATTAAGTTATCAACATTTAAACTTAAGTCACCTATGTCTTTTATTGTATTATCATCTTCATAAATATCATCTAAATAGTGATTAAGTGAATATTTACTACCATCTATAAGTTCTATTTTTTCACTACCTTCATAAGTTTTTCCTACAGCAAAATGAAGAGCATATTCTCCACCTTCTAATAAATCTATGTAATCACTAGGTTCTTGTAGATTTTCATAATCTTCATCAAAAGTAACTACATCCATATAATCTCTATCTATTAAACAGATTCTCGAAACACTATTAGGAAAATCATGTAATAATTCCTCAATATTGTCATTATAATAATCTATAAAATTTTTTAAATTAAACTCTTCTGCCTTAAATCTTAAAATCTCCATAATATATTTCCTTTCTTAACTTTCTACAAAATATGCTATATTTTGATAAACGTAAGATATAATATACCATAAAATTAGATTTTTTAGTAGTGCTTAAGCAAAGTAAATCTTCTATTAAATTTATGGTTACTCTTGTGAACCAGGCTCAGGAGTCTCAATAGCACTTCCTCCATTTTCGCCACTACCACCATTAATAGTATCTGGTGGTAATGCTTCTGTAGCTCCTCCTAAAGCACCATTATTATTTCCTGAATCAGGTTTATTAGTTACGTCACCTAAGTTTTGATTATTATCTGATTCATTTGGCTTTTGTGAGTTATTATTACTATTTGAGTTATTATTATTTGTACCGCTGTTTGAGTTATTATTTGTAGTATTTGAATTACTATTATTCTGATTATTATTTGTTGTGTTTGAATTACTACTATTATTTGTATTATTAGTTTTGCTTGGCTTACTATTATTATTTGAAGTAGTAGCTTTATCACTTTCTGATTTATCTATTTCTTCTTTTTCCCTTTGAGCTTCCTCTTTATCAGCTTTTTCTTCTTTTTTACTATCTATACTTTCTTTTTCTATACTATCAACTGGTTTATCATTATTGATTTTTTCCAATAAATCAAATCCTTTAATACTAGCTCCACCAAATAAGATAAATAATACACAAATAGCTAATACTTTTTTGCCTTTTTTATTTTTAGACTTATTTTTTTTAGATTTTTTATTATCTAAATCTTCTAACTCATAGTCATAACTGTCACTTTTTAATTCACCAGATTCTAAATATGATTTAAGATCATTTATAAATATTCTTAAATTAGGATATCCCTTTACTGATTTTTCATTTATAGCTTTTTGAATAATTTTTAATAAATTTTCATCATCTATATCTTTTTTATATTTTCCATTTTCAAAATTAATTTTTCCACTTACTAAACTATATAAAACAACTCCTAAAGAATAAATATCCTTATCTGGACTAAATATATTTTCATCTAAGTTTTTATCTTCTTCATCATTCTCTAAGTCTTTTAAATTTTGCTTTACATCTAAATTAAATCTTTTATTTTCTAAATATGATAAAATATCTATTTTAATTAAGTCCTTATGATTTTTAGGCCCTTTAGGGTTTATAAGAATATTTTCAACATTTAAAACTTCAAAAGATTTGCTCATATCATGAAATTTCTCTAAGGCTTTAGCTAGTTGTTCAACTATTTTTATAGCTTCATTTTTTTCAAATTTTCTATCATTTAATCTATCTTTTAAAGATATTCCTTTAAAATACTCACCTTCTATATAATAATAGTGAGCTTGACCTATTCCATCATATTTAAATATTCCATGAACAGAAGTTAAGTTAGGATGTTTTATTTGTTTTAATTCTTCAACTTCTTTTGATAAATTATTTATATATTCTTCATTTTCACTTCTATTTGATATAACTTTTAATATTACAGTCTCTTCTGTCTCTGCATGTATAGATTTATATGTATCAGCCCAGTCATTTCTAGTTATAAACTGTCTCTTTTTGTAAGTTTCATTAAAACGCCTCATAATTATTTCCCTTCGAATACTAATTTCTTTATACTAATAATTTTACCAACTTTATATTATTTGTAAATATATAATTTATTTCTATATTTTTTTAATTATTTAATATAAACTCTATCATTCTATTTCCTGTGATATATGCTTTTACTTTTTAATTACAAATTTTATACTTATATTTTATAAATTTTAGTTTAAATATCTACAAAATATGGTATATTTATTAAGAAGTTTAATTTTATATTATAACTAAAAATTATAATTATAATAATGTATTTTATGGAGGAATAATTATGGCTGGAGACAGAATAATATGTCACTGTAAACAAGTAAGTTACATAGACATAAGAAAAGCAATGATAAATGGTGCTAGAACTTTAGAAGAGATTAAAGAAATTACAGGTGCTGCTACTGGATGTGGTAGATGTGCAGGAGCTATAGAAGAAATATTGGCTTCAGTATGTGGATGTCATAAAGTTTCATTAGAAGACGTAGTAAGTGCTGTAAACAATGGTTGCGATACTGTTGAAAAGGTTGCGGAAGTAACTAAAGCCGGTTCTGCTTGCGGTAGATGTAAAGCTTTAGTTCAAAATGTTATAGATTTAAAAAGATAGTATTTTTTTATCTTTGATATCCTAGAAATATGAGCTACTATTTTCTAGACTACAAGCAAATTTAATAATAATAATAATAATAATTTTAATGGCTATGATTAGAAAATCATAGCCATTAATTGATAATACTATAATATTAAACTTTATCTTGCTTTTGGATGTTTATCATAACCTAAAATACAAAATAACCAAAGTATAGCACATGTTGTAGATACACAAGTATACGCTTTTAAAATTGTACAAAAAATATTTTGATTATAGATAGGTACTGCCCATGTATCTTTTTTATTGCATCAGATGTTGATTCTTTAATTACCTCTCTTAATTCAATTAGATTTTTTAAATATCTTTAATCTATATAATATCCTAATAAGTAAAAAAAGATGTCTCTTTATATGATAAAAAAATCATTTTGAGACATCTTCTTTTTGCTATTTATTCTGAGGATACTTTTTCTTTTTATATTCTTTTTCCGGTATTAAAGTAGGAATCATACTACCAGGAATACCTTGAGGTCCTTGTGGGCCTATTTCCCCTTTTGGTCCCTGTGGGCCTTGTGGGCCTGCTGGGCCTATTTCTCCTTTTGCTCCTTGTGGGCCTTGTGGACCTACTGGGCCTGTTTCTCCTTTTGGCCCCTGTGGGCCTTGTGGACCTGCTGGGCCTGTTTCTCCTTTTGGTCCCTGTGGGCCTTGTGGACCTACTGGGCCAGCTGGTCCCTGAGCACCAACGCAACCAGCAACATTACATAGTGGGTTAATATAAACTTCTTTTCCTAAGTCTACATATTGAATAGCACTTAATTTAATGTATATAGGACCTTTACCAGAACAAGTTTTACCCATAACAGCACATTGATTAACTTGGCAAACTTTTAATCTTAATATACAATCGCTTCCCTCTAATTTTAGCCCCACAGTTCGCCCAATAGAGCAACATAAGATATTAAAAATCTGAAAATCTTCACATTTTAAAGGAATAACAAACATCGGACAAGATGAAGACTCCATCTTTCCAGGACAGTAAACTTTTTTATGTTTACAACTCTTATCAGCTTTTAATTCCTTACATGAAGATAGATTACAAGAACTACATTTGTCTTCACAATTTTTATTCATAATATAACACTCCATGTTGATAAAATTTAGTAGAGTTTCTACGTAATATATTTATATGATAAAAATTGTAAAACGAGACAATTGTGGTAAAAATTGTAATAATAAAGTATTACACTTATATGAATAAAGCTGTATCACAATATAGTGAAACAGCTTTTAATATTTGATCATATTCAACTTATACGTTTATTTTGAGAATTATATTTTTCTAATAAAGCCTGCTCACATATTTCAACTAATCTTTTACTTATTTGGTCTCCCACTTATTCTCTAGCTAATACATTTTTAGCATGACCCTTCTTTAAATATAAAAAATATCATTGATGCAATAAAAAAATTCCACCCATCATCATTGAATAATAAAATATCTTATCTCCCCCTAAGAACTTTCATTTGTTCTTTGAGTTTTTTTATTTTTATTTTTATTTTTATTTTTATTTTCATTTTTATTTTGTTCACCTTACGTCTGCGTCTCGCAAAAAGTTATATTAACTCAATAAAATTCGACATAATCATTATAAAATACACAATTTAATTTTAATCCACAAAAAACATTAATAAGATGTATATACTTACTAAACCATTTTATATGATAATATTAAACTTCAAAAGTTTTTGTATTAAGGCAAAGTAGGATTCCACCATTCGTGGACCGTTCCGATGACGGAATCAGAATTCTTATAATTAAAATGTACCCTATGGAGTATTATTTAATTTTTACTATATAGGGTACACTGTATATAATTTATATTTATTCCTTATGATCTATTATTGTTTTTGAAGTATCTAGATCTTTATTTAAACATCTTTGACTGTTTATTCTCTCTAATATAAGCATTTCATTTAAAATACCTTTTATCTGATTTATTACTTTATCTAATTCTAATTTTTTGTCTTCTAATTTTAAGTGATGTTTATCATTTTCTATTTTTTCAACATGTTCTATTATTGTTTTTGTTGTATCTAAATCTTGATTTAAGCATCTTTGACTATTTATTCGTTCTGATACTAGCATCATATCCAATAGTCTTTTTGCTTCTTTTAGTAAATTATCTACCTCTTCTTCCGTAAATTCTTCACTAGTTTCTTTATGTTCTATTATTGTTTTTGTTGTGTCTAAATCTTGATTTAAACATCTTTGACTATTTATTCTTTCTGATACCAACATCATTTTTAATAAATTAGATAACTCATCTTTTAAATTGTTTAAAGATTTATTAAAATTCATATTATCACCTCGTTACCATTTTACACCCTTTTTTACAATTTTTCTATATAAAGTTTCAATTTTTACCATAGAATATTTTATTAATTTATTTATTATATAGAAATATCCATATGCTTTGTATAATGTATACTTAATTATAACCATTTTTATATGTTAATCAATTATCTTCATCATCAATAAATTATCCATAAGTCACTTTCTTCTAATCCCTTAGTATAAAAAAGAGTCCTTCCAAAAAGGAAGAACTCTCTCATCTACTTCACATTTTTAAGCACAGCCACCAAATAATCCCAAGTCCTCTCAGTAGAGCCCACACTTAAGTGCTCATTAGGAGTATGCACATCAAACAAATCAGGTCCTATAGAAACAGCTTCTGCACCTTTTATAGCATCCAGCAACAATCCACACTCTAACCCAGCATGAATAGCAATTATCTCAGGATTCTTGCCAGTTAACTCTTCATAAGTATCTACACAAATCTTTTCCAACTTAGAATTCTTTACATATTCCCACTCTGGATAATCATCTTCTAAATCAAGCTTAACTCCTAAATATTCACATAATAAATTCATTCTATTATTTAAATCATCTTTCAAGCTCTTCACAGAACTTCTAGTAGCCAGCTCAAACTTAACTTCATTATCACTAGTAACTACTACACCTAAATTAGTAGAACTTTCTACAAGTCCTTCTATATCAGCACTCATAGTTTGAATTCCTCTAGGCATTAAATTTAATACACCTATGATTTTATTTTTAATATCATCAGATAATGCTTTATCATAATTTTTTTCCACTTTATTACATGCTAAATTAACATTTGGATCTGAAGTTTTATATTCATTTTTAAATATATCTAGCATAGTATTAATTTCTTTTTGTAAACTATCTTCATATTTACTATCTACTAGAATTACACATTCAGCTTCACGAGGTATGGCATTATTTTTAAGTCCACCGTGAATAGTAACTAAATCATAATCTATATTTTTACAAAGTTCATTTAAAACTCTACCCATTAATACGTTAGAATTTGCTCTTTGCTTATCTATCTCCATGCCAGAATGTCCACCCTGAAGTCCTTTTATTGATACATCATAAGCAGTTTTAGGAGAAGTAATGTCCTTGTACTCTTTAGTAATTGTAGCTATTGCTGTAACACCACCTGCACAGCTTACAGTTATTTTTCCTTCTTCTTCTGAATCTAAATTTATTATATATTTTCCTTTAAAAAGACTTCCATCTAAATTCATTGCACCTATCATGCTGACTTCTTCATTAACTGTATAAACTACTTCAAGTGGTGGATGAGGTATATCATCCGAAGCCAATAATGCAAGTCCCATTGCAATTGCTATTCCATTATCAGCTCCTAATGTAGTTCCAGTGGCATATAGATAATCACCATCTAATCTTAGTTTTATTTCATCTTTAGCAAAATCATGTTCTGTGTCTTTATTTTTTTCACAAACCATATCCATATGCCCTTGAAGTATTACTCCTGGGCTATTTTCGTATCCTACTGTGGCAGGCTTTTTTATTATTACATTTAAAGTTTCATCTTGAATAACTTCTAATCCTAGTCTTTTCCCTTCATTTACTAAATAATCACTTATTTCTTTTTCTTCTCCAGAACATCTAGGTATCTTAGATATTTGCTCAAAATATTTAAAAACTAATTGTAGTTTTGGATTTTCAATATTTACTAACATTTAACTCCTCCTTTTAAAATCGATTAATTTAGTAAGGTCATTGCCTTAAGCGTTATTAAAATTATCTCTTTGGTGATATGAGCCAAGCGAATTTTATACTATCATCATAGCTATAGATAATATTATTGCAGATGATATAAATATAGCAGCTAGAACTTTACTTACAAATTTAATCCATGATGAATAATCTACTTTTGCTATGGCAAGTGTACCCATTATTACTCCACTTGTAGGTGTAACTAAATTTACTATACCACTACCAGCGCTAAAAATTGATATTATAACTTCTGGAGGAAATCCTAAGCTAACTGCTAAAGGTCCAAATATAGGCATTGATAAACCTGCCAGACCTGATGTAGAAGGTATAAAAAACGATAATGCCATATATATTAAGTAGGCAACTATTGTAAATACTATAGGTGACATACCAATTAATACTGATGAAGCAGAGTCTAATACATAAGCATCTAATCCTGTACTACTCATAATAACTGAAATACCTTTTGATACACCTATAACTAATGCCACTCCTACCATATCAGCAGCACCTTCTAAGAAAGAATTTACTATTTCTACTTCTTTCATTCTATAAACTAATCCTATTACTACTGCCATAATTACAAACCACATACCAAGTTCAGGGAACCACCAATTACCTAGTGAAGCTCCTGTTAAGAAGTCTGTATATATAAATAGATTTATACCAAATTTTTCCCAAGGTATTATTCCTGCTACCATTACTAGAAAAGTAAAAGCAAATAATGCTAAAACTATTTTTCTCTTTTTTGTAAACTCTATTACTTTTTCTTCACCATTTTTATTTCCTATAAAAGCTTCATTGGCTTGTTTTATTTCTGAATCTGATAACAATGTTTGAGACTTATCTGCATAAACCTTTTTTGCATAATTCATTACAAAAAATATAGATATAAGTAATGATGATAACCATAAAGCTACACTTGTGCCAATAACAATTACTTGATTTGCTTCTATTCCCACACCATTTAAAGTCCCTATACTTACTGAAACTAAAAATGGATTAACTGTAGAACCCAACACTCCGCATCCTGCACCTAAAATAATAGTTGCAACAGATACTAATGGATCAAATCCAGCTATAATCATAGTAGTTGTAACTAGCGCTGTAAAAGCTATAGTTTCCTCAGCCATACCAAAACTAGTTCCTCCAAGAGAGAATAAAAACATTAAAACTGGTATTAAAACTAACTCTTTTCCCTTTAACTTCGCAACTACATTACCTATACCTGCATCCAAGGCTCCTGTTTTTGTAGTTACTCCTAAAAAACCACCTATTAATAAAACAAATAGTGCTATATCAATTGCCTCATTTAGTCCATTTATTGGAGCCATAATAAAATCAGACAAACTAGCTGGCTTCAATCCTGGTATAAAGTGTGTTGCTATTGATATAATTGCCGTTATTGATAATAATACGGTATAAGCTGTTGGTAGCTTAAATGTTTTTTTCTTTTTTTCATTTGTACTCATATGATGTTCTCCTTTAATGTCATTTCTATTAATTTTACATTTTACATAAAATTGGATAATTATGCAATAGTTAACATATTATTCTGACTTATATATTATTAGTTTGCCTCAATAAAAAAAAATTATAAATTTATACGTATTAAACTAATAACTCTTAATTTAATAAATTCATAATTCTTTATATAAATTTATTAAATTAAGAGTTATTAAATTACAAATAAAAATTGCCCTCAAATTATTCAAATAATTTGAGGGCAATTTTTTATAAATCAATTTTAAATTATAATAATTAAGATCTTACTTTATTTTCTGCAAATCTAAATAAGCCTCTATTTGAGGTATGTATATCATATCATCTTTAATGTGAGTATTTCCAAATTCTTTAAGCTCTACTCCCTTTTCATCTTTAGTAATTTTATACTTAATAACTTCACTATCTCCTATTTCAGCATGAAAAAACATACCTTCATATTGTTTAAATCTAAAATTATAATTATCTCTAGTTAATTTAATACAAATTTGCTTCATTAAGACTACCTTCCTTACTCTATTTTAAAATCCTTTAAAAATATTTCTATTAACTCTACTCCATACGAAGATAATGGATAATTTCCTTCACAAATACACCAATCATATAGAACAGCTCTCTCTTGCATAGCATAAATTCTTGCTATTTCTCTTGATGACCTATCATTTTTAATTTGATTTTTAGCTTGTCCTTCAGTTATTATTTGTTGTAAAACTCTATAGTATACCCTTGTTTGATCTAATAAATGCTTCTGTCCTTTTTTTATTATTTGAGAAGAATATAATATAGCTAATAAGTCAACAGGAACTCTTTCTTCTATAAATCTAAATAAATATCTTGTTGTTTCTATAAGCTTATCAAAACTATTCATATCTTTATCTAATTTGTCCATAATCTTTTCATATTCTTCATCAAACATATCAGATAAAGAATTTAGTAATTCATCTTTTGCACTAAAATAGTGATAAAAATTACCCTTTGAGACTCCACACTCATTTATTATTTGGTCTACTGTCGTAGCTTCATAACCTTGCTCATAAAATAATTTCCATGCTACTGATGCTATTTTTGACTTTGTCAGATTAATTTGACCCATTTACTTTCCCCTTTATTTTTATTTTATATAAAAAATATATATTATCTTTATTATTTCATATTCATTATAACAAAATTATTTGATTAGTGCTATGAACATGTCTTATTTGAGTGGAAAATTTATCTAAAAAATATAAAAAAGCCGTATTTCTACGGCAAAAATTATTTATATACTAAACTCTATCTTAATCTAAATAATATATCTGTTAGTACTTCATCATATTTTTCTACTAACTCTTTATCTTCATCAATTACTGCTAATTTAAGTTTTTCAAGTATATTATTTACTACTTCATAAGCCTCTTCATCTAATTCATTTATTTTATTTTCAGCTAATTCTATAATATTTTTAACACTTTTACCAAGCTCATAGTTTCTCCACTCATTTAAATGAATAGCTTTATTAATATCTTCATCTATAAGTCTATCTTGTGGTAATTCTATCAATTTAAAATTATCTATTATTTTATTAATGGATTTTCCTGTGCTTACTACAGTTGCCCTAACTTCAAGTATTCCATTTAAATCGTAATCAAATTCTATATCTATACTTTGTTCTCCAGCTTTTCCCTTAGGAACTCCCCTTAATATAAAATCCCCTATTTTAGCATTATCTTCTGCCATAAATTCATTTCCTTCATATACTTCCACCCTTACTTCTTCTTGATTATCTACAGCAGTATAATATGTTTTCTTTTTAGAACAAGGTATAGAACTATCTATTGGAATTAGACAGTCAAAAACTCCATCAATAACTTTTCCTTCTCCTATTTTAATTATGCTTGTTCCTAGATTATAGCTACACTTATCACTTATAATAAAAGCGTCTTCATCTGTAATTTGATTGCTTTTTAGTCCTGCTTGTATAGCCGCTCCCAGAGCTACAGCTTCATCTGGATTGATTCCTGATGTTATTTTCCCTGGAAACTTACTTTCCACCAACTCTTTAACAGCTACTATTCTGCTAGAACCACCTGCAAGTATAACTGTATCTATATCCTTTTCTTTTAAATTTGCCGCTTTTAAGACTTCATTTATTTTTTCCGTAGTAGACATTACTAAATCTTTAGTAAACTTATTAAACTTTTCTCTAGTAAGTTCTAAACTGATATTTATTGGCTTATTATCTAGAATAGTTATAAAAGGTATATTAATTGTAGTACTAAGCTGAGTTGATAATTCTTTTTTGGCATGTATCGCCGCTTCTTTAACTCTTGATTTTATACTATAAATTGTATCTATATCTATATTTTCATATAAGCCTAATTCATGAATTATTTCAAATTCTTCTTCTATGTATTTTTCTATTCTAGCATCAAAGTCCTTACCACCTAATTTATCATTACCTCTGCTTGATTTTACATCCAATATTCCGTCAAATATTTCAAGGACTGATACATCAAAAGTTCCTCCACCTAAATCAAAGACTAGTATTTTTTCTTCTTTGTCACAATTGTTTATGCCATAAGCCATAGCTGCTGCTGTTGGTTCATTTATTATTCTTTCAACTTTTAACCCAGCAAGTTCACCTGCCATTTTAGTAAGTTTTCTTTGAGAGTTATTAAAGTTTGCTGGAACAGTAATTACGGCTTCTTCTACCTCATCTCCTAAATAAGACTCAGCATAATTTTTTAATTCTTTAAGTAAAATACCAGATATCTCATGTGGTAAATATTCCTTGTCTCCTAATGGTATTCTTGCATCAGTCCCCATTAATCGTTTTACTTCTGATATAGTTCTGTCCGGTGCTGAAATCAACTGATTATATGCTACTTGTCCTACAACTACAGTTTCATCTTCCTTTTTTCCTACAACAGATGGTACAATTCTATTTCCAAAACAGTCTGGTATAATTTTAGGCTCTCCATTTTCAATATAAGCTACCTCAGATGTTGTAGTGCCTAAGTCAATCCCTATTATTTTTCCCATAAGTAATATCCCCCTTATATTTTATTTTGCAATTATCACTAAAGCTGGTCTAAGTACTTTTCCCTTTAAAATATACCCTCTTTCAATTACTGAAATTATTTCATCATGCTCTTTAGAATAATCTTCAACCTTCGAAATACACCTATGTATATCAGGATTAAATAATTCTCCAAGTGGGTTAATCTCACATAAATTAATTTCTGATATTTCCTTTCTAATAACTTTTTCTACACCATTCAAGTTATCAATTAAAGCTTCATTTTCTAATTGATTGGCAAACTTATAAACATTATCCATTTGATCTAATATAGTTAAAATTTTTTTATATATCTTCACTTCATCAAAGCTTTTTTGTTCTAATTCCTTTTTTAACCTAAATACTTGTTCATTGTTATTTGTTATTTCTTCCTTTAAAGCTTCTATAGATAGTATATTCTTTTTAGTATTTTTATTAATTGATCTTATATCTCTTCTCATCTTACGTAGGACTCCACTTATATCATTTAACTCATTAACTTTCGTATCCTTTTGGATTTCACTCAATATATCATCTCCCCTGATTAATATTTTTCCTCTGAATAAATTTATATAATAGTTATATTTTATTAAACTTATTATATGTATATGATTGCTAAGGAAAATTAATTTATCTATAATTTAATTATATGCATAAATATTTATTTATTAGGAGGTTTTCACATGCCCATTCTCGAAAAGTTATTATTAAAAGGATACATAGATACGAACTTAAATGAAATAAATTTTGATTATTGCAAAGTTAAATGTCCTTTTTGTAATGAAGAATATAATTTAGAAGACGGTATATATAATTGTACTAATTGCAAAAAAACATTTAGAAAAATCGGATTTAGTACTTATGATGAGAAAAAAGTATCAAATGCTACAGCTGATTATTTAGTTCAATTATTAACATATTGTGCAAAAGCAGATAAATTAATTTCCTGTGAAGAAAGAGATTTTATTGTAAACTATATTGAGTCTTTTGATATGAATGAAGATCAAGAAAGTTGGGTATTTGCCCAATATGATTATGCAAGACTTAATGATTATAATAAAAATATTATTATTTTATTAAAAAAATCCATAGGTCAATTAATAGATAATTATCATTTAGAACTTGATATATTATCTGATATGCTTTCAATTTTTTTAATGGATAATAATACATTAAATAATTTACAAAAAGAAATTATCAATGATTATTTATCTATATTTGAAATATCAACAAAAATTTACGAAAATGAGTTTAATAGACTTTTAAAAAATAAACTTATTCCTGGTACAAATAATAAAAATTATGAACATCCTCTTGATGAATACTACGAAATACTAGGGCTTGAAAAAGGATGTAGTATACAAGACATAAAAAAACAATATGCTTATCTTACTAAAACTTATCATCCAGACAAATATAATTCACAAGATGTACCATATAAGATAAAAAATGAAATGGAGGATATGTACAAAAAAATTAATAATGCTTATGATAAGCTAAAAAATAGTATTTAATTTAAAATATCAAGGAGGCCATTATTATGTATGTATTTTTTCTATTCCTTATAATAATCGTCATACTTATAGTTGCATATATAATTCACAATGAATATTCTAAACCTAATCATAAACACTTATCACATAATATAAATAATAAAAAAAATTCACCACAGTCTAAATTTACAAAAGAAATACTTACAAATTTAATAGATAAAGGTACTCTTAATAACTTAACAGAATATATTATACCGCCATCTTATACAGTTTTAGATAATAACACTTTTTCAGAATGTATTAATTTAAAAGATATATATCTATCTGAAGATATTAATTGGATAGAAGATAAATCATTCATTAAATGTGGAAACTTAGTAAGCATAAATATAGATGATGATAATAAAAATTACTGCAGTAAAAAAGGGACATTATTTACAAAAGATTTGAGTAATATTATTACTTATCCATCAGCTAAACAAAGTTCCACTTATTTTATTCCTCAAGAAGTAAAAATAATTAATAGCTATGCATTTACAAATAATAATTATATTAAATATTTAATTTTGCCAAATACAATTACTACAATTTCTGAAAATGCCTTTTTAAATTGTAAAGAATTAAAACAAATAGTTATTCCACCAAATGTTACATGTATACACCAAAGAGCTTTTAATATATGCCCCAGATTGACAATAAGAGGCTATAAAGACTCTATTGCAGAAGAATATTGTAAAAAGTATTATATTCCATTCGAATATTTAAATGATTAAAAAGTTCATTTAATACTTTAAT
>JARKUZ010000067.1 GCA_029851945.1 Terrisporobacter sp.
AAGCTAGAGTAGCTGCAGAACATGGAGCAACTCAAGGAAAGAAAGATTTAGCTACATTAGCTAAACAATTAAACTTAGATGCAATCCATGATACAGTTCATGAAATGTGCAAAGATGAAGCTAGACATGGTAGAGCATTTAAAGGATTATTAGATAGATATTTTTCTAAATAGGAGGTTATAAAAATGGCAAAAATCGATTGTAGTGTAACAAACTGCTCACATAATAAATCATCTATCTGTTATGCAAATATAGTTAATATTTCTGGAGGTGCAGCAGAAAAAGAATGTAATACTTGCTGCGATAGCTTCCTTGATTATAAACATTATTCAAACTTAACTAATAATACTAATGATGCTGGTCCATGTGATGCACTAGTATGTTCAGTTGAAACTTGCGTTTACAACAATAATAAAGCATGTACTGCAGATGGAATACAAGTAGATTTTCATGGAAATGAGCCAGTAATTTATACTGAAACAAATTGTGCTACATTTAAACATAAATAATAAAATCAATTGATAACTTTACTTACACGAAAAGGGAGTAACTCAATACTCCCTTTTAACTATTTTATATCTGTATCTCTTATCTCTATTTCTGTTCCTTCTGGAGCTTTTATCTTAAATAAACTCTCACCTTCAACCTTATAAATTATTTCTCCATTTTTAGTTTTAAAATTATCATATCCAAGTTTTTTAATCCTCTCATATTCATTTTCAACATTATCAACTAAAAATCCCATATGAACAGGACCAGCATTCAAAGAACTCCATTTTCTAAATTCATCTCCATTTTTTGGAGTTTGTAGCTCTATCATAAAGTTCTCTAACTTTAACCAAGTATTGTACTCTCTATTATGAAAATTTTTACTTTCTTTTACTATCTCAAATCCTAGTATTCTTGTATAAAAATCTAATGATTCCTTATAATTTTCAGTTTGTATACAAATATGATGTATCATCTTTATAGTCATAGTTTATCTCCTTCTATTTTTTATAGTTAACTATCATATTATATCAAATATTTGATGATATTATATTACTCTTATATTAGAATAAAAAAAGACAACTTACAAACTTGCAAGTTGTCTTTTTTATTATTTATCTACTTTAAAACTTTTTAATCTAAGAGCATTTAATAATACTGAAGTTGAGCTAAATGCCATAGCAAGTGCCGCTATTACTGGATTTAATAAGGGACCTCCAAATAAGTATAATACTCCTGCTGCAACAGGTATACCTATTACATTATATCCAAATGCCCAGAATAAATTTTCCTTTATATTTGTCATTGTCTTTTTACTTAATTTTATAGCTGTAGATACATCTAATAAATCACTTCTCATAAGAACTATATCAGCAGATTCCATGGCAACATCTGTACCACTTCCTATTGCTATACCTATATCAGCTTGTGCTAATGCTGGAGCATCATTTATACCATCACCAACCATGGCAACAAACTTACCTTCTTCTTGAAGCTTTTTAACTTCGTTAGACTTATCTTGTGGTAGAACTTCTGCTAAAACTCTATCAATACCTACTTGAGTAGCTATAGCTTGTGCTGTCTTTTTATTATCACCAGTTATCATAGCAACTTCAATTCCCATTTCATGAAGTTTTTTAATAGCTTTTGCACTATTTTCTTTTACTATGTCCGCAACTGCTATTATACCTGCTATGTTATTATCTATGGCAACATACATAGGAGTTTTACCTTGCCCTGCAAGTTCATCAGATTTTTTTTCAAGATTTAATATATCTATATTTTTACTATCCATTAATTTTTTATTTCCAAGTAATATATCTCTATTATCTAATATAACTTCTATACCATGTCCAGGTATAGCCATAAATTTATCTACTTTATAGAATCCTAAACTCTTTTCTTCACAATCTCTTACAATAGCTTCACCAAGTGGATGTTCAGAAGATTTCTCTGAACTAGCAGCCACTTTTAGTAATTCTTCTTCACCTATATTATTTGCTGTAATTATATCAGTAACTACTGGTTTACCTTCAGTTATTGTTCCTGTTTTATCAAATACTATTGTGTTTATTTTGTGAGTAGTCTCTAAAGCTTCTCCGCCTTTTATAAGAATTCCATTTTCAGCACCTTTTCCTGTACCAACCATTATTGCTGTTGGTGTAGCAAGACCTAAAGCACATGGACAAGCAATGACTAATACAGCTATAAATACTGTTAATGAGAATACTACTCCTTTGCCTGCCACAAACCATGATAATCCAGCAATTATGGCAATCACAACTACTACTGGTACAAAGTATCCAGAAATAACATCAGCTAATTTAGCAATAGGAGCTTTAGACCCTTGAGCATCTTCAACTAATTTAATTATTTGAGATATAACTGTATCGCTGCCTATTTTTTCAGCTCTAAATTTAATAGTACCATTTTTATTAATGCTAGCTCCAACAACTGAACTTCCAGGATTTTTTTCTACCGGTATACTTTCACCTGTAAGCATTGATTCATCTACTGAAGTATATCCTTCTATAACAACTCCATCTACTGGTATTTTTGAACCGGGTTTAACTAATATAATATCTCCAACTTCAACTTCTTCTATCGGAATTTCTATTTCTTTGTCATCTTTAACTATAATTGCGGTCTTTGGACTAAGTCCCATTAATTTTTTTATAGCTTCTCCTGTTTTACCTTTAGCTCTTGATTCAAAATATTTTCCAAGTAAAACTAAAGTAATTATTACACCAGCACTTTCAAAGTACATATGATGTATCGCCATATGATCTCCATTATAAGCTAAATATAGTGAATATAAACTATATATAAGGGCTGCTCCAGTACCTATAGTTATTAATGAATCCATAGTAGGAGATTTTGAAATCATAGATTTTACACCTTTAGAGTAAAATTTATTTCCTGCTATTACTATTGGTATAGTTAACACTAATTGAATTAATCCAAAGTTAAGTGGATTTATATTAGGGTCAATTATTTTTGGTATAGGTAGTGGTCCTATTGGACCACCAATCATCTGCCCCATTGCTATATAAAATAATGGAACTGCAAATATGGCAGATACTACGAACTTAATGAATAAGTTTTTCATTTCTTTTTCTTTTCTTAATTTATCTTCATCAACTGATTTTTTACTTTCTATTTCTAATACTTTAAAACCAGCTTTTTGAATAGCTTCTTTTATTTCATATAATTTTATTTTGCTTGGTATATAAGTTATAGATGCTTTTTCTGTTGCTAAATTAACTTGTACGCTCTCCACACCATCTAATTTTTTTACAGCTCTTTCTACTGCTTTTGCACAAGATGCACAAGTCATTCCTCCTATGGGAATTATCACATCTTTATTTTTTTCTTCTCTTATAATTCCAAAACCAGATTTTGCTATGGCATTTTCTATATCTTTACTTTTTACTTTTTCACTATTATAAGATATACTTAATTTTTCTGTTGCCATATTTACACTAGCTTCTACACTTTCATCTAATTTTCTAACAGCTCTTTCTACTGCTTTTGCACAAGATGCGCAGGTCATACCACTTATTTTTATATCATCTTTAATTATATTTTCTGCCATGATTTTTCTCCTTTCAAGTTTTTTAAATATACAATATAAACTTAATTACTTATCCTATTTGTATCTTATTATAACTTTGTGAATATTTTATGAAGGTAATTTTTATTTATTTGGAATAGTAATTATAAATTCACTTCCAACATTTACTTCACTTTTTACTTCTATATTTCCGCCATGTAAATCGATTATGGATTTACATATGGTAAGACCTACTCCAGTACCTCCCGTATTTCTACTTCTAGACTTATCTACTCTATAAAATCTTTCAAAAATATAGTCTACGCTTTCATTTGGTATACCTATACCATTGTCTTTCACACTTATTTTCATTAAATCATCGATTTTATATAATTTAATAAAAATTTCACCATTATTATTAGTATATCTAATCGCATTAGAAATTAAGTTTATTATTACTTGAGAAATTTTTTCTTTATCTATAAAAGCACTTAATTCTTCTAAATTTGAATTAATCTTTATATTTTTTTCTAAAGCATAGCTTTCATTATTATAAATAATATTTTTTACAAGCTGTTTTAAATCGACCTCACTTATGTCTAACTTACTTTCTTCGCTATCAAATTTAGCAAGATTTTTAAGCTGATTTACTAAATGGCTAATTCTTATTACTTCTTCATTTACACTAATTAATCTTTCTTCACTTGGCTCCCATATACCATCAATCATAGCTTCTAAATGTGTCTGAATACTTGTAAGTGGTGTTCTTAACTCATGAGAAATATCAGATGTTAATCTCTTTCTCATATTTTCCATATTGTATAACTCTTTAGATAAATTATTTATTGAATTAATAAGATTGTCTATCTCTACAATAGAACTCTCATATTCTAAAGTTTGATCATAACCGCCTTTTTTTATAGAATCTGTCATTTTTGATACTACTATTATTGGCTTAGAAATCTGTTGTGATAAAAATATAGAAATCGATATAACAACTATAATCATTATTAAAGAAATCCCTATAATTACATTATTTATATCTCTTAAATAAGCATCTCTTATTTGATTTATGCCATTTAATACTTCTCCATTAGTAATCGTATTATAATGGTGTAAAAATTTATTTTCTACAGTTAAATTTATACTAACTGCCATAATTATAATTATAGCCATCATGGTTAATGCCAAATAAAATAGTAGTTTTTTATTTAAATTTAATTTTCTTTTTTTAAATTCCAAGTTTGTACCCCACTCCATAAACAGTTTGAATTATCCTTGATTTTTTTGTATCTATTTCTATCTTTTGTCTTAAGTTTTTAATATGAGCATCAATAATTCTATCTATTTTTTCATAATAATCATCCATCACCAATTCTAATAATTCTTCTCTTGTAAAGATTTTCTTTGGATTTTGTACTAAAAGTAATAGTATTTTATATTCTGTATTAGTTAAATAAACTGTTCTTCCTCTTATTTCTACCTCATGAGATAAAGTATTAATCTTTATTTCATCTTTAATTCTTAAAACATCTTCATTTTTTTCCATTTTTCTAAATACAGCCTTTATTCTAAGAATTAATTCTTTAACATTAAAAGGCTTACAAACATAATCATCACAACCTAAATTAAATCCATCAATTTTATCATCATCCTCAGTTTTTGCCGTAAGCATTATAATATGTACTAAAGATGTTTCTCTTATTTTTTTACACACTTCTTCTCCGCTTATATCTGGTAACATTCTATCTAAAATAACTAAATCAAATTCATTATTATCAAATAAATCTATAGCTTCTTTTCCATCATGAGCCACCTTAGTATTATATCCTTCTTTATCTAAATAGGCTTTTACAACCTCTGTTATTTTTTTCTCATCATCTACTAATAGTATATTAAACATAACTCCTCCCTTAAACTTCTTATATTTTTACAATATCATATAATTATAGATTTTTTATGAATTTTTATATATAATATTTTCATTTATATTCTTCATTATTTTTTCATAATTTTAGAGTATAATATATATGTTATTAATTTAAAATAATAAATTAAGGAGAAAATATGAGTAAAATCACTAAATTTTTTGATGTATATGGTATGAAATGCCACTCTTGTGAATCTACTGTTGAACATGAAATTAATCAACTATCTGGTATATCAAGTATTCAGGCTGATTATAAAAATTCAATGGTAATCGTTACTTATGATAATGAACTGTGTAGTGATATTGAAATATTAAACGCAATAAAAAATTGTGGTTTTTCAAATAAAAATAATTTATTATTAAAAGTTTTAGGTCTTAGTATATTAGTTATATCTATGTTTTTCCTGGGAAATAATCCATTAATAGGTACTAGTACCTCTTATATACTAAATGAAACTTCCTTTTTTATGTTGTTTGCACTAGGTATATTTACATCATTTCATTGTATAGGTATGTGCGGCGGAATAATTTTAATCCAAACATTTAATAATTATGACAAAATATCATCTTTAAAGTCATCCTTTTTATATAATTTAGGACGTGTCATTTCTTATACTATTTTGGGTGGGATTATAGGTGCATTAGGTTCTGTATTTGCTTCATCAACAAAAATACAAAGTCTAATTCAACTTATTGCAGCTTTATTTATGATAATATCTGGATTAAATATGATAGGTATTAAATTATTCAAAAAATTTACTTTACCTTCTATTTTCAATAAAAGTACATGTGTCAATAATCATAAAAATCCTTTTATTATAGGTTACTTAAATGGTTTCTTACCTTGTGGTCCACTTCAAACTATGCAGCTTTATGCTTTATCTAGTGGAAGTTTTATAATGGGAGCTTCTTCTATGTTTGTATTTTCACTTGGTACTGTACCAGTTATGCTTGGCTTTGGATATTTATCTTCCAAAATTAGTGAAAGGTATAGCGATAGAGTTCTTAAGTATGCTGGACTTTTAATAATTATATTTGGACTTTTTATGATAAAACGTAGCATTTCAATTATCTAATATTATAATAAATATATTTTATAAAGAGATATTATCTTCATTTTAATAGGATAATACCTCTTCATAAATTTATCAAAAAATTAAATCATCTTTTCTACTATTAAGGTTAAATCCACTATCATAATTTGATTCAATACTGACTTATCAAAGTCAAACTCATCAAGAACTATATTTATCTTATATGGTAAATCTTTTTTTATTGATTTTAACCTTCTTCCTTGTATCGTCTTAACTATGTCTTCACTTTGCTCATCTATAATTTGGGATACAAAAATTGTGTCTTCTATATTAAATATCTCTTCCCCATTTCCAACAATAGAAAACTTCACTTTAGATATATCTCCCTCTTTAGCAAAACTATTATATTTAAAACTATATTTCAAAGAAAGATATATGTTATAAATTCCTGAATCATTAATTACTAAAGTATCATTAGGTATTTGAAGAGCACTTGATTCTATTTCACAACCTGCTGTATTTATTTCTATTGGCACTGCAGTAAGATATAAATTATTTAATTCAGTCATTACTTGGAAAAGTGTAGGATCATTAACTTGAACTAGAGAAATATCTTTAGGTCTTAAATAACAACAGTCTTTATTGTTATAACATTCCTCACCACATTTACATAAACATATTTCTTTACATCTACATGGGCATGGAGTTTGATTTTTTTTATTTAAATTGCTATCTATATTTTCATTCATATTAATTAATTCAACTCCTTTATATATGATATATAAGTATTATCTTTATTTATACACTTCTACAATATTTTATTACTTTTAGTCCTATTTAGTGACATAATTAGATGAAATGTTTATGTTTTTAACTCTTATATCATATTAAACCATATTATTTTTATACAAAAAGAAAGTCGATAGTTTCTGATGTTTTATTAATACAATATCAGAAGCTATCGGCTCTCTTTCTTTTTATATTGTTAAATATATTTGGATACAAATTTATTTAAATTTTTTCTCTACAAAATCTATTATTATTCTAGTAGCTTCATCAATTCCCATGAAACTTGTATCTAGGCAAATATGATAATGCTTTGAGTCTCCCCAAGTGTAGTCCGTATAATATTTATAATAAGATGCTCTCTCTTTATCTATTTTTTTTACTACATTTTTACTTACTTCTTCTTTTATTCCATGTTCATGTATTGCTCTTTGTTTTCTAAATTCAAAATCTCCATGAACAAATATATTAACTACATTATCAAAATCTCTAAGTGCATAATTAGCAGCTCTTCCTATAAATATACATGACTGCTTTTGAGCTAATTTTTGCATTAAATTAAATTGTTTTAAAAATAATTGATGGTTTATTGGAAGTGAATTTGTACAAGAATCAAACCCAAAATAACTTAATACCTTCAAAGGCTTTTCATCATATTTTTCAAAGTATTCTTTACAATACCCACTTTCTTTTGCTACTAAAGTTAACAACTCTTTGTCATAACATTCAATCCCAAAATATTTTGATAGCCTTCTTCCAATTTCTCCTCCACCACTACCATATTCTCTACCAATAGTTATTACAAACTTGTCTTTCATAGTATTACCCCCCACCTTATTATTAATTATTAAAAGTTATATATCAAATTTTCTTAAATAACATCTAATATTTTAGATAGTTTTTCTACTATTTTTATATGGTTATATTTTTCAAACTCATCTTTTGATGTTGTTCCTGTGGTAACTGCAATAAAGTCAATATTTGCATTCTCAGCTGCCGTAGCATCTATATAGCTATCTCCAACGTATAATACTTCTTCTTTATCACAATTAAAATATTCAATTGCCATATTTAATCCTTCTGGGTCTGGTTTATGAGTTGAAACATTCTCATACCCTATAACATAATCTATGTATTGATAACAGTCTAAGTGATTTAAAATTTTTATGATTCTTTCTCCCATTCTACTAGATACTATGCCTATTTTTATATCTTTTTCCTTTAATTTTTTTAAAGTATCTATAGTATCGTCAAATAAAACTGTATTTTTTACTGTTATTTCATCAGATTTTGATTTATAAATATCTACAAATTCTTTTATTTTCACTTCATCTTCTATTTCAGTTAAAGTTTTAAATGCGTTATCTAAAGTCATACCTATAGTTTTAATTGCTTTTTCTCTATCATAACAATCTAAGTTCATCATTGAAAAAGTATGCTTAAAACATTCAGTTATAGGCATAGTAGCATCTGCTAAAGTGTAATCAAAATCAAATAAACATAATCTATATTTCATCTTATCCCCCATTTTTTGTCATTTATTATTAATAATAACATAAATAAAGAAGGTCATTAACCTTCTTTTAATATTTTTCTAATATTTAAATTACTCTTCTAAATATATTAATAAAACCATGAATTAACATGGATGAATATGTATTCTTAATTTTATATCTGAAAAATCCTATAAGTAATCCATAACTTAACATTAATGAGCATCTGATAAAAGTAATAAATATCATATGATTAAATCCTTGTCTCATAATTATTGTGTCTATATATCCTGCTTGCCAAAGTGCAAAGTAAGCTGTAGTAAGTAAGTATACTTTAAATTCACTTTTATGCTCTTTTTGAAGAACTCCCCATATATATGACCTAAAAAGTACTTCTTCATAAATAGGTATAATAATTATTCCATAAACTAAAGGTGTCAAAGTATATATTGATACTTCTCTTTGAAGTAAAGGTGATGTAACAATAAGAAGTAATAATGCTAAGGTAACTAATAAATAATAAATCTTCGACTCTCTTGTTTCCATAAAAGCAAAAACATTTAATTGTATATTTTCTCTTCTCTCTTTATGAATTATATAAATTGTCAATATTATCATAATTCCCATAGAAACAAGTATTTCATTTAAACTATTTTCTGGAATAAATAAAAAAGAAATTTGTTTACCTATAATTCTTATCCCTTGTAAAATAATTAATAATATTATTATTCTAATTGTGGTATAAAAGTTCTCATTATTATTTAAGCAAGCACTTTCATTTAAATTATTATTCATTTTACACTCCTTTTAAGTAATTATTTTAAAAATCATCTCTACAATCTTATTATTAAATTTAAAATTAATTACATCTTTTCATTAATTTTAATTAAATTGTGTTTATTTTTGGTCAAATTATGTATACAATTATATTTATAAGGGGAGGCATATGATGAAAAAATTACTTCAAAATTTAATTACATTTATCTGTTTAGCAACTATAATTATATCTGGATATAAAATATTTACAAAGTTAATGGAATATAAAAAAGCCGATGATATTTATACTGAAATTAGAGAAACAAATAAGAATTCAAGTGAGGATTTATCATCTATAAATGATGATTATGTATTCTGGATTAATGTGGAGGGTACTAATATAGATTATCCTGTAGTCCAAGGCAAAGATAATGATTTTTATCTTAATCGTGGGTTTAATAAAGAATATTTAAAATCTGGTTCAATATTTTTAGACTATAGAAACAATTTTAATGATGATTTTAACTCAGTAATCTATGGTCATCATATGAGAAATAAAACTATGTTTAGTGAATTAATGAAATTTAAAGAGGAAGAATTCTTTAAAAATAATAAAGAGATTACTATTACTTCAAAAGATGGAACTTATGATTATGAAATATTCGCTGTAGGTGTTTTTGATGCTGACTTTAGTTATAATGATGTTAGTTTTTCAGATGAAAATGAATTTAGCAACTTCTTAAATAAGATTATGAGTAATTCAACTTATAAGCGTGATATTGTAGATTCTAGTGATAAAATAATAACCTTATCAACTTGTAGTTATGAATATGACGATGCTCGTACAGCAGTATTTGCAAAAAGAAAATAACTGAGTTTTACTCAGTTATTTTTTATAAAATTAATTTTAAATTAGCTTTTCCTAATACATCTTTTCTAAACTTTCCTATACTTATTCTATCTATGAATTCTCCTAACTTTTCTCCAGCATAAGCTTCTTCATTATAATAATCAAGAATAACTTTTATTAAATGAAAAACTTCCTTTTCATTTAATCCTTTTGTTACTATATCTGAGCTTCTTGGATTGTATCCAGCACTACCTCCTGCAGTAACAAGCATCTTACCATCTAAATCAGTAATTACACCTAAATCCTTTGAGTAAACACTTGTACATGCATTTTTGCACCCTGCAACACCTATTTTAGTTCTGCAAGGTAACTCCATACCATGAAAGTTCTTGCTTAATTTCATACCTAAACCTATTGTAGGATATTTAGATCTTTTACAGTAGTTTGCAGGACATATTTCCACATTCTTAACTGAATTTTGAACTCTTACTGCTGGTTCCATGTCTAGATCTTTCCATATAGATTCTAAGTCTTCTTGTTTAAGATTTGTAATTAGTATTCTTTGTCCTGAAGTTAATTTTAAAACTCCACTATATTTTTTTGCTACCTCTGCAATTTTTATAAGAGTATCTGGAAGAACAAATCCTCCTGGTATGTGAGGTGTTATTGCAAAAGTTCTTTTACCATCTCTTATTTTTTGTAAATTTCCATATCCACTCATTTATAAATTACTCCTTATACAAATAATATTATATCATTATTATATAAAAAGTAGATTAAATTTATTTAATCTCAATAGTATAATCAGTTATAAAAATTTCTCCAATGTTTAATTTATTAATAAATTTTTTATTTTTATAAACCTTATCACTATTCACACTATCTGCTAAGCCATGCCAAGGCTCTACACATATAAATGGTGCTGTTAAATTTTCATCTTTATAATAAGGACTCCATATTCCTACTAAAGGAAAATCTTCAAAAGATACTTTTATATAATTATCTTCTTTTTTGTTTTTTATAGATAGTTCATCTATATTAGTAAATATAATAGCATCTTTTTCAAATGATTTAGGATTTAATTCTAAAGTCTCTAAATTAGATATAGATTTAATTTCATTATAATAAGGTCCTTCTAATGAAATTTGATTAACATTATCTTTACATTTAAACTCTATATAATAATTAGATAATTCTTCTCTTGATGATATATTAAAAGCAGGATGTGCTCCTATAGAAAAATATATATCTCTACTATCTATATTTTTTACTTCCCACTTAACATTTAACTTATTTTCTTCAAGTGTATATTTTATTAAAAGTTCAAATTCATAAGGATAAAATTTTTTACTTTCTTCATTTGATTGTAATTTATAAATAATAGAACTATTAGTCTCATCTATTACTTCAAATTCCATATCTCTTGCAAATCCATGCTGACTCATATTATATAATTTATCTTCTATATAAGTTTCACTATCTTTTAATCTACCTACTATAGGAAAAAGTATAGGAGAATGCCTTCCCCAAAATGATGAATCTCCATTCCAAAGGATTTCTTTATTATACTTTTTTGAATATATTCTAGTTAATTCAGCCCCTGAATTTTTACTTTCTATAATTAAATCATTACTTTCTATAATATGCATATATTTCCTCCTAATCTATAACAAAAAAAGCTACCTCATTTATGATTTTATATCATTTTAAGATAGCTCCTTTCATTATTTAAGTTAATTATTTATTAAATGTTTTTTCGACGTAAGCTTTTATTTCTTCTGCTGTTCCAAGAGATAACACTTCATTTGAGAAGTTTTGCATATCTTCGTAGCTTAAAGAATTTATTAATTTTCTAGCAGGAAGTATAGATATTGGACTCATTGAAAATTCATCTAACCCAAATCCAAGTAATATTGGTATCATTAATTGATCTCCTGCAGATTCTCCACACATTCCAGCCCATTTACCTTCTTTATGTGCATTGTCTATAACCATTTTTATAAGTCTTAATACAGCTGGATTAAATTGGTTGTATAAGTAGCTTATTTTTTGGTTCATTCTATCAACTGCACAAGTATATTGGATTAAGTCATTTGTTCCTATTGAGAAGAAATCAACATGTTTAGCTAATACATCACTTATTACTGCAGCAGATGGTACTTCTATCATCATACCAACTTCTACATCATCTGAATAAGCTATTCCTTCAGCTTTTAACTGAGCCTTAACTTCTTCACAAACTTCTTTAGCTTGTAATAATTCTTCTAAAGAAGATATCATTGGGAACATTATTCTTAATTTTCCATGAACACTTGCTCTATATAATGCTCTAAGTTGAGTTATGAATATTTCTTTTCTATCTAAGCAAAGTCTTATAGCTCTATATCCTAAGAATGGATTCATTTCTTCGTCCATCGGTAAATAATCTAATTTTTTATCTCCACCGATATCAAGAGTTCTTATAACAATTGGCTTTCCACTCATTCCTTCTAATACTGCTTTATAAGCTGTATATTGTTCTTCTTCACTTGGGAAATCTGTTCTATCCATATATAAGAATTCTGTTCTATAAAGTCCAACACCTTCAGCATCATTTTTTATAAGACCTTCAACATCATTTGGAGTTCCTATATTTCCAGCAAGCTCAACATGTCTTCCATCAGTTGTGCAAGATGCTTGTCCTTTTAATAATTCTAAAGCTTTTTTGTATTCTTCAAAATCAGCTTTTAACTTTGTATATGTAGCAATAGTTTCTTCATCTGGATTTATAACAACTTCTCCAGTATCACCATTAAACACTACAAAATCTCCATCTTTAATTTCTTTAGTTGCATTTGTTAAACCAACTATAGCAGCAACTTCTAAAGTTCTAGACATTATAGCAGTATGAGAAGTTCTTCCTCCTATATCTGTTAAGAAACCTAAAACTTTCTTTTTATCCATTGTTGCAGTGTCAGATGGAGTTAAGTCGTGAGCAACTAATATAACTTCTTCAGCTAAATCAGCTAAATCTATTACTTTTACACCTAATATATGTCTAAGTACTCTGTTTGTAACGTCTTTTATGTCTGCCGCTCTTTCTCTCATGTATTCATTGTCCATTGCTTCAAACATAGATACAAACATTTCTTTTATTTCATTTAAAGCATATTCTGCATTAACTTTTTCATCATTTATTTTACTAACTGCAGATTCTACTAATTCTGGATCTTCTAAAACTAATAAATGAGCTTCAAATATTTCTGCTTCATGCTCTCCAAGTTCTACTAAAGCTTTTTCCTTTACCTTTGTAAGTTCTTCTTTAGATACTTGTACAGCATTTCTCAATTTTAATACTTCAGCTTCACAATCAGTTACTACTTTTCTTTCTATTACTAATTCTGTTTCCTCAATTACTAACGCTTTCCCCAACACAATCCCTGGAGATGCTCCTATTCCCTTTAACATGTTGCTTATCCTCCTAAAGATATTATTATATTAAAACCTGGGTAAATTAATTTATACCCAGGCACATATTTGATTATTCACCAAATCCACTTTCTACTAATTCAACTAATGCATTTACTGCTGCTTCTTCATCTGCACCAGTTGCACATATAGTTACTTCTTCACCTTTTCCAAGTCCTAAACTCATTATTCCCATTATTGATTTAGCGTTTACAACTTTTCCTTTACATTTTACTTCAACTGTTGAAGTGAATTCTGATGCTTTTTTTACAAACATACCAGCTGGTCTTGCATGTAAACCAGTTTCATTTTTGATTACTACTAACTTTTCCATATTACAACCTCCAGGCGATTTAAAATATTTAATCAAATAATTAGCTTTTATTTTTGTTTATTAAAATCATAAATAATCATGCTTGTGATTATCTTCGCTAATTTACTAGTATTTTGAGTAACAAGCAATTTACTATCATTCATTTGTTTGTTACAAATTTGGACTACTTTATCAAAATCATAAAGTTCAATCCTATTTATATTATTTTCCTCAAGCTTTCTTTCATATATACTATAAAAAATATCCTCATAGGAAGAGTTTTTGTCTATCTCTAAGACTTCAACAATCTTAGGTATAACATTTTCCATTAATGTTCGACGATTTACATCTTTTTTAATATGTAATAAGCAACATAAATCATTTATTGTATCAATACTTATATTACTAAGTTTTTCAAAACAATATTTTTCATCGTATTTACAATCAAGGTTGAAGAAATAATTAACCCCATCATATCTATTGTATGCTTTCATGGTATCAAGATAACCTAGTTTAATATTTGTCTCTATATGATTCTTATCTTTATTTAAAGAACCTCCTAAACCTTGAGATGGTACTATTACCTTTAAATTTAAATCTTGATATCTATTAATAGTCATCTTACCAAGAAAATCATCAACTAACCTAATTACTACTATATCATCATATCCCTTTTGTGCCAACATATTAATTGGTATATTATCAGAAAACATACCGTCTAAATATAGTTTATCATCTAATTTATCTAATTTGAATATAGGAAGAGAAGCACTAGCTATTAGATAATCCACCATTCTTCCTTTTGGTATATCTTCCTTATAAAGGGTAATAGGAAAAATTTTTCCGTCCCAATAAGCAGTTGTTATACCAAACTCAAAACTTGAATTTCTAATTTTCTCTTCATCTACTTTTTCTTCCAATAATTTTCTCAAAGGACTTATATCAATCCCTTGCTTTTTTCTTGCTTTATTCATTAACTCTACCACATCGTGAAAACTTTTCGGTTTCATCTCTATATCTTTATATCTTTCGTATGTATCTTCATCGATGTTCATAAAGCTTTTATAATCATAATTTATCCAAATATCCTCCATAGCTTCTAAATCTCCTTGAACTATAAATGCTCCATTTAGAGCTCCTATGGAAGACCCTGCTATCCCAGTAAATTGAATTCCTAAATCTCTTAAGGCTTTAAAGGCCCCTATTTGATAGGCTCCTTTTGTCCCTCCACCTTCAAGGACTAAACCTTTTTTCATATTATCACCTATCTTTTAATGGAGAATATATACTACAAAATATATATTCTCCATATATTTTGTATTTTATTTTATAGCCTGTCTGGTATTTACAACTTTCACTGACTTCAAAAATAATTTCTTCTCAATTGGATTTAGTGATAAGTTACTCATTACATAATTTTCTTCGTCAACAAGATAAATCTTTTTAAATCCTGTTTTTAAAAATGACATGCACACAGTTCTTATGTCTTCATTATTTTCACATTCAAAAAATGCTGGAGTAACAACTAGTTTATACGATGATGCTTTTTTATTTTGCATAGTTTGCTTATAAGTATTTAAAAAATTACTTGCGTCTCTTCTACCTATATACCCACTCACATCAACATAAACTCTTTTTTCTTCTTCATTAACATTAATATTTATCACTTATATCCCTCCTAATAATTCATTATTCTATTATATGAATTAAAAATAGGGATAGTGCTATAATTCAAGAGATTTATTAATTAAATTACTAATTTTATTTTGCAGGAAATGGCTTTCATTTTCAAGGTAATAAATTTCTTTATTAAGGATATTATTTTTACCTTGAAACTTAAGACACTTTCTGCCCTCTTGAATAAGTAATTTCATTGAAATTATTTTTTTACATAAGTATTCTATTTCTTCATAATTATTGTCTCTAAATATCTTTATTTTCATTACTCTATTAGGATAATAATCGTATACTTTGTTACCCATACACTTAGCAGTCATTTTGAAATATTTATCATACACGTTACTGTTCAATAGTGCTAATAAATATTCATATGAAAATAATTCTTTGTACTCTTCCTTAATAAAAAAAGAATATACGTCAGCACTACAAAAACTATTATTGTTATCAATGGCAAATCTATTATACTTCGATTTGTAAGGATACATTATTTTTTTTCTTTCAAATAGAGATGTTTCTCTTCCCCACTGCAATTCATACCATTTTCTTATATTATTTCTACACTCTCTTCTATTCTCCAATTTATTTTTATATGGTAGAAAACAATTTTCTTTAATATAAGGAAAATCATTTATGTCTTCTATATTATTAGAATATATAAGTTTTTGATTGCTTTCTTCTATAATATATTGATTTATATTTTTATTTTTTATCCATGGTTTAAGTAACCTGTTATCTATATTTTTTATTCTTTCGTCATCTTCATGAAGTATAAATGATTTGTCACATCCTGTTATTACACCTTGGAAACTTTCTGCAATATCTTCTAATTTATACTCACATTTTATTTGAATTTTTTCGTATAGCTGTCTATCCTTATTATTTAATATAATCCAATTATTTCTTAGGTCACCTTGACTTATACTTATTTTTTCACAAATATTATTATTTAAAATTTCTCCTAAATTATATGTCTTTTTCAAGTTAATTTTTTCTTCTTTTATTTTATAAACTCTTATTATATTATTAATATTTTTATCATTATCAATTACATCATATTGTTGATTTTTATTACTAAAAATTAAAATTAAAGGTGATATTCCCAGATTATCAAAAACCTTGACACCATTTAAGTCTATAATTTTATGCATAATACTATTTTCAAAAAGATAATATCTAAGTAACTCCCCTGATGGACTTTCTAAAAAATACCTAGGAGTTATAAGTCCTATCTTACCATTTTCTTTAATAATATCTAAGGATTTTTTATAAAAACAAAAATATAAATCTGCTTTATCTCTATAAACATCTTTATATTCATCTAACAAAAATTTTTTATAATTTTTATCTAACATTTTATGTCCCACATAAGGTGGATTTCCAATTATATAATTAAATTTTATGGAGTATTTTTTCTTTAGAGAGTCTTCACAAGTTATATTATAATTGATCTTTGATATGTCTTTTTCTATGTTGCCACATTCTAAAACTTTTTTAATTAGAGATTTTTTAAGAATATTTATTGCGTCTTTGTCTGTATCTGTTCCATAAATACATTTACTTACAATATGTTCACCTATATCTTTTATATAGTATTTGCCATATTTATTTTTTATTTTATCCATGTTATTTTCTATTAATTTATATAGTAAATCATAAGCTTCTAATAAAAAATTTCCACAACCACATGACAAATCTAATATTTTAGGATCTGGATTTTCTACTATATCATGATTTAATAATATTTCTTCTAAAATATAATTTACTATAACTTTTGGTGTATAATAAATCCCCTTTATTTTTTTATAATTTAGAGATAAACTTTCCTCATAAGATTTCGAATTTTTATAGTTATCGATTTCTCTCCCCTCCTGCAAATCAATCTCCCTTATGTTGAAATTATATCACAATTTAGCATAGTAATAAGATATAAGTAAAAATTTATATAATTCTATAATTTAATTAACAATATAAAGATAACTGTCTCTATTCTTAGAGACAGTTATCTTTATAAAATATTTAAATATTTATTATAATACTCTTCTTGCATTTACATAAGCTTTTGAATAATAGCTACTATTTAATTGAGATATTACTACTTTACCTTTGCTTGAAGAACAGTGTATAAATTCATTATTTCCTATATATATTCCAACATGACTTACATTTCCATCATTTACTCCACTTGTATCGAAGAATACTAAGTCACCTATTTTTATATTACTTTTACTTACATATGTTCCATATTTACTTTGAGTAGCAGAAGTTCTTGGTATAACAGTATTTGCAGCTTTTTTAAATACATAATAAGTATATCCTGAACAGTCAAAACTATTTGGTCCTTCCGCAGCCCATACATATGGTTTTCCTAATAAACTCTTAGCTAGAGATATTACTTTATCAACAGTAGCAGATGGGGAAGCTGTAGTATTATCTTCAACTGGTGAGCCACTTAAATATTTACTAGAAACATATCCTACACTTCCATTGTATTTTATTTTTGACCATCCATTTGATGTTGATATTACTTCTACTTTTGTTCCTTTTGATAATGTTCCTATTACTGAATAATTTGTTGATGCTCCACTTCTTACATTTAGTGAAGATGCTGTCACATATTTTGTACTAGTCGATGTTGATGTATTATCTCCTGATACTTTTTCATCTAAATATTTACTAGAAACATATCCTATACTTCCATTATATTTTATTTTTGACCATCCGTTTGATGTTGATATTACTTCTACTTTTGTTCCTTTTGATAATGTTCCTATTACTGAATAACTTGTTGATGCTCCACTTCTTACATTTAATGAAGATGCTGTTACATATTTTACACTTAATGATGTCGATGTATATTCTCCTACATAAGATCCATATACATAACCTGTTTTACCTTCAAATTTAACTTTTATCCAAGATCCACTTTCACCTATGTACTCAACTTTATCACCTTTATTTAATTTACATATTGATGAATAGTTTGTTGAAGGACCGCTTCTAAAGTTTACTGAATCTGCTGTTATTACTCTATATTCTGTATCTGCATTTTGTTCTGCAAATGATGTATTCATTCCTGCATGTAGCATAACTGATGAAGCTACTAAACCTGTTAATATAAATTTATTATTAATTGTCATAAAAATATTTATAGTTTTAATTTAAACTATAAATTACTCAACTCCTCTCCAATTGTAGAACTAAACTTAGACTACTTTTGAATAGTTCTTTCTAAACATTTATAAAAATATTATTACAAAAATGTAACTTTTTGTCCATAAGTTTCAGTGTTTTTACATTATTTACAAGGATAATTGCCTATATTTTGGATAAAATAAGAGGTCAACTATTCCTAGTTAACCTCTTATTTTTAAATTTATATACTATTTTGTTCCTGTACTACCAAATCCACCACGATCATCATTTCCAAAAGTTTCTACTTCTTCCAATTCAATCTCTGGCATAACTTCCATTATTCTAAATTGAGCTACCTTATCACCTTTTTTTATCCAAGTGCCTTTTTCTTCCACCCCATCCGCAATATTTGTATCTTTTCCTTGTAAACAGAATACTGGCATATGCCATTGATCATTATCTCCTATATATGTATCATCAACAACACCTACTGAATTAGTTTGGATTATCCCCCATGTTTTAAATGTTGAACTTCTTGGAGCTAAGTGCCCTTCCCATCCCTCAGGTAACTCTAAAGCGAACCCTAGTGGAATCATTGCTCTTTCTCCTTCTTTTACAAACATATCTTTATTTGCATAAACGTCAATCCAGTTGCCTTTAGCTATTTTTTTTAATCTAGTTGCTTCTTCAAAATATTTAATTCTAATTTTCATAAATGATATATCCCTTTCTTCTAATTTATAAAAAATATTATTTCATAAATATAATCTGTAACTTGAATATATTTTTCTCAAATTAATAATTGCCTTTTCTATTTTACTATAATATCTAACATTATGTAAGTAAATAACAATTTAATTTCCAGATACTTGAGTAGTTTAATTATCTATGATAATATTAAGAATGTTCAAAGGGAGGTATGAAATGAAACTTATTTTAGCAGAGAAACCATCTGTAGCTAAAACTATTGCATCCTTTTTAGGTGCAAATGTTAGATGCAACGGCTATTTCGAAGGAAATGGTTATATTATAACTTATGCATTTGGACATTTAGTATCTTTATACGATATGAAAGACTACGACAAAGATAGATATTCTGGCTCATGGAAGATGGACAATTTTCCTTTTATTCCACAAGAGAAATTTAGATTCAAAGTTGAAGATTCTAAAAAAAATCAATTTGATGTAATTAATACATTACTACATAGAGATGATATTGAATATATAATAAATGCAACAGATAACGATAGAGAAGGTGAATTAATCGCCTTTTTAATTTTTCTCATGGCAAAAAATAAAAAGCCTGTTAAGAGAATATTAGTAAATGAATGGACACCTCAGGATATTACTAAAGGGCTTCAAAATCTTAAAGATGAAAAAGAAATGAGGAACTTACAAGCTGCAGGATATACAAGATTAATAACAGATTGGCTAATAGGAATTAATTTTACTTCTATTGCCACATTAAAATATGGAAATGGAAAATTATTAAATATAGGACGTGTCATTTTGCCTACTGTAAAGCTAATTTATGATAGAGATATGGAAATTAGAAATTTTGTCCCTAAAACTTACTTTGAAATAGAAGGAAGTTTTAGATGTAAAAACGGTGAATATAAAGGTAAACTAGTAAAAAATAAAAATAGTAAATTTGACACACCAGAAGAAGCTAAAGCCGTAATAGATAGCATAACTTCCAAAGAGGGCACTATTACTGACAAAAAAGTAACTACCTCTAAAGAATATGCTCCAAAGCTTTTCAGTTTAACTTCTTTACAAGGTTATATAACTTCAAAGTACAGTCACTTTACTTCTGACAAAGTTTTAAGTGTCTGTCAGTCTTTATACGAAGGTAAAGGTAAAGGTGGATATATTACTTATCCTAGAACAGACTCTATTTTCTTAGAAGAAAGTTTAACTACTAAAGCTTCTCAAACTTTAGAAAAGTTAAAAAAAGGACTTCCTTACGAAGATAAAATTAAATTTACTAAAACAAAAAGAGTTTTCGACTCATCAAAGGTTGATAGCCATAGTGCCATCACACCTACTTATATTATTCCAACTAAATTGACTCCTGATGAAGCAATTGTTTACAATGCTATCAAGGACAGATTTATAGCCAACTTTATGCCACCAGCAGAATATGAAAATACTGAAATTAAAACTGATATAGATAGAAACATATTCGTTACTAAAGGAAAAGTACTTAAAGTTAAAGGGTATTTAGAAGTGTATAATAAAGAGGAAAAAGACGATTTACTTCCATTTGTAGATAAAAATGAAGTAGTTGATGTAATAGAAATTAAGCCTTTAAGCAAACAAACTACTCCTCCTAAACCATATACTGAGGATACTTTACTTAAAGCTATGAAAAACTGTGGTAAAAATGTATCAGAAGATGACACAACAGTTTTATCAGGATATTCTATAGGTACTTCTGCTACTCGTGCTGATGTACTCAAGAAAATCAGTCAGGTTGGATATGTTAATAAAAAAGGAAAATCTTATTTTATAACCGACTTGGGTAAAAATCTAGTTGAAATTTTCCCTGTCAAAGAATTATTTGACGTGGACTATACTGGTAAACTAGAAAAAAGCTTAAGTGATATTCAAAAAGGTCAACATACTAGAAAAGAATACTTAACTAATATAATGAACTTTATTTATAAAAATGTTAATTTAATAAAATATGATAAGCCTAAAAAAATATCTACGGAAAACTTTACTTATAATTCTAAAACTAAAAAATTCGTCAGTGATAATGTTATATCAGCCTCTAAAAAAAGCTCTAAATCAACTTCAAGTAAATCATCTAAGTTAAATGGCAATGATTCACTAGGAAAATGCCCTATATGTCAAGGAGATATTTTCGAAAAAGATAAAGGATTTTTCTGTGTGAATTATAATAACTGTAAATTTGGTATATTTAAAGAAGACAAGTTTTTACAATACTATAAAAAGAAACCAACTAAAACCATGGTTAAAAGTTTACTAAAAAAAGGTGAAGCCAAAGTAAAATCTTTAACTTCTAAAGAAGGTAAGAAATTTGATGCTACACTTAAATATGATAAAAATGATAAAGGCTATTTTTCTTGGTCCATAAAAATAGACTAAGTATATAATATTTAACTTATTTATGGAAGAAATTATTTTTCTATAAAATAGATAATATAAAAATAATATAAAAATAATATACATAATATAAAAAGCACCAGCAGATTAATTTTAATAATTAATCTGCTAGTGCTTTTATTTTATAAATCTATATAAAGTACTGCTTATTTTTTAGCATAAATTTTAACTAATTCTATAGCTATTTGTGTAACTTTATCCATACCTTCTGCACTTATATGCTCTAAAGCTCCATGATAAGCAGCTCCACCTGTTCCTAAGTTTGGACAAGGTAAACCTTTAAAGCTTAATTGAGCCCCATCTGTTCCTCCACGAATAGGAGATATTTTTGCTTCTAAACCTACGGCTTCTGTAGCTTTCTTTGCATTTTCAACTAGGTGCATACATGGTTCTATTTTTTCCTTCATATTTCTGTAAGAATGTTTTATAGTAAGAGTAACTGTATCTTCTCCATATTTTTCATTCATTTCTTTTTCTATTCTTCTAAGTAATTCATTTCTAGCTTCGAATTTATCTCCATCATGATCTCTAACTATATATGATAACTTAGAATATTCCACAGAGCCTGTTGTTTCCATTAGATGATAAAAACCTTCATACCCTTCAGTTGTAGCAGGCGTTTCATTTACTGGTAATATGGAATTAATTTCCATAGCTATTAATTGAGAGTTTATCATAATATCTTTTGCACTTCCTGGATGTACATTTACTCCTTTTATTTCAAAAGTTGCAGAAGATGCATTAAAGTTTTCATATTCAATTTGCCCTTCTAGCTCTCCATCTAAAGTAAATGCATAGTCTGCACCAAATTTTTCAACATCAAAATTATGAGGACCTCTTCCTATTTCTTCATCTGGGGTAAAGCCTATGCATATTTTCCCATGAGGAATATTTTCTTTTTGTATTATTTCAACTGCAGTCATTATCTCTGCAATACCGGCTTTATCATCTGCACCTAATAAAGTTGTTCCATCTGTAGTTATTATAGTTCTGCCTTTAAAATTTTTTAGGTGAGGAAATTCTTTAGTTTTTATAACCTTACCACTCTCTCCAAGTCTTATATCTTCTCCATCATAATTTTCTATAATTTGAGGATTAACATCTTTACCAGTAAGATCTTCTGTTGTATCTAAATGAGCGATAAAACCTAACTTTGTTTTATCTTCATATCCTTTTGTTGCTGGTATACTTCCATATACATAACATTTCTCATCTACATGAGCATCTTCTATCCCCAACTCTTTCATTTCTTTAACTAATAAATTAGCTAAATCAAATTGACGAGAAGTAGAAGGCACTGTTTCACTGCTACTATCACTAGTAGTCCATACTTTTATATAATTTAACATTCTTTCATAAGCTCTCATAATACTACTCTCCTTTTATAAATATATTTTTATAAATAAAAACTGGGCACTGTAACAGCTCAGAACCCAGTTGAAATTACTTTTTGATTTAGATTATATTATATAATATTTATAATATTAAATTGCTTTATCTGAAGAAGAATTTTCTTCATCTTCTACAAGAGCATTTAATTTCTTGTCTAAGCTCCATAATACTATACCACATACTACAACAATTCCACCAACTATTGCATATGCAGGTGCAAATGAATATCCTGATAAGAACTCATATAAGTATCCATAAGATTTACCAGCTATAAATACAGCAAATGGCCAAACTCCCATCATAAGTCCTAAAACTTTTGCTGGAGAGAATTTAGATATAAATGAGTTTCCAAGTGGTGAGAATACCATTTCACCAAGTGACATTAATATACCAACTGCTACTATCCACATTAAGTTAGCTTGATTATCTCCTCTTACTACCTCAGCAAGAGCCATTACACCGAAAGCTGCACCAAGTAATATCATACCTAAAGCAGTTTTCTTAAACATACTCAAATCACCTTTTGGTGAATTAGCACGTTTAGTCCAATAAGATGCAAGAACTGGTCCAAGTAATATACAGCAAAGTGCATTTAATGAATCGAACCAAGAAGATGGAACCACAAAGTTTCCTATCATCCAGTTAGCCTTATTAGCATAATCAAAATCTGGTCCCCAGTGGTACATTATAGGATTATAAGTTAAGTACCAAACTATCCAGAATACTATTGAGAATAAAGTAACAAGAATAATAGCTGCAACTCTTTGCTTTTCTTTAACAGTAAGTGGTACATCATTATTTTCTTCTTTTTTAGAAGTAGTAACTTTAACTTCATCAGCTTTGAAAGGTTTTTTACCAACTTCACCAAATCCTATTTTACCACCTACTACTAACCATATTGCATCTAAGAATAGTAGAGCTGCACATATTAAGAATGTAGGTCCAAATCCAACTCCATAAGCTATGAAAGATACTATAGTAGTTCCTATGAAAGAACCAACGTTAACGAATGAATATTGAACTGAAAATGCTGAGTCAAGTTGATCTTTATCATCAAATAACTGACCATTAATTCCTGAAACATTACCTTTGAATAAACCTGTACCTATAGATACAAGAGCTATCATTGCCCATACAAGTCCTATAGAACTTTGAGCAGATGCTTGCCATCCACATACATAACCTAATCCCATTAATATAGCACCTAATACTACACATAATCTTGGGCTTACCCATTTATCAGCTATGTATCCTCCTAATATTGGTGTTAAATAAGTGAATGCTACTAAGTTAGCACCCATTTTAGCCCCTACTGCATCAGTTAATCCAAGTCCCCCACTAGCTACCGAAGCAACTATGAATATACCGATTAACCATTTAGATGAATAGAATGCCATACGTTCTAATGTGAATGATAATGCACACACATAGAATCCAAAAGGATATTTCTTTTTACTTTTTACTGTGTTTTCCATATTTCCCCCATTGATGATTATATTTCTTTTGTGTACTCCTTAAGCCAGTCACTCTCTTCTGCTGTTAAATATTGACTGATTGTGTCATACACTTTTTTATGATAACTATTTAAAAAGTCCTTTTCTCTTTGTGTCATTAACCCTGGGTTAATTCCATCTAAATCAATTGGACACATTGTAATAGTTTCAAACTCCATAAATTGTCCTGAGTCATTTTTTTCAACTTTCTTCACAACTAATTGATTTTCCGTACGGATACCATGTGAACCTTCTATGTAAATTCCTGGTTCATTTGTAATGACCATTCCTTCTTCTAAAGGAGTTGTTTCATGTTTTGCAGGAACAATATACCAACGAAAACCACTTGGTCCCTCGTGTACACTTAACATGTAACCTACACCATGTCCTGTACCACATTTATAATCTATTCCTATATCCCACATAGGTCCTCTTGCTAATATATCTAAATTGTAACCTCTACAACCTTGTAAAAACTTAGCCATAGAAAGATTAATCATACCTCTAAGTACTGCTGTAAAATGAGTTTTTAATTCATCATTTAATTCCCCAAGTACAAAAGTTCTTGTTATATCAGTAGTTCCTTCATAATAATGTCCCCCAGAATCTACTAATAACATATGTTCAGCTTTTACTTCATAATCACTTTCTTCAGTTGCACTATAGTGCATCATAGCTGCATGTTCTTTATATCCTGCAATAGTTTCAAAACTTAAATCGACAAATCCATCTTGCTCTTTTCTAAGTTCTAATAACTTTTCAGAAGCACTAAGCTCAGTTATTTTTATTTTTCCTACGTTATTTTTTAACCAGTACATAAACTTAGTACACGCAATACCATCTTTTATATAAGCATTTCTCGTATTTTTTAACTCTGTTTTATTTTTTATAGCTTTCATTAAAACAGCTGGATTTTCTATTTCTATTTTTTCTATTTCATCAGGAATATTGTTATATAAAGAATAATTTATTCTTTCCGGGTCTAACATTACACATTCTTTTTTATCAATATTTTTTATAAATTCATAAATATAATTATATGGTTTTATTTCTATATTAAATTTAGCAAAATCTGTTTTGATACTTTCATCTAATTTATTTTCATCTATAAATAAATAAGCTTTATCTAATGTTATTATTGCATATGCAAGAACTACAGGTGTATAACTTACATCATTTCCTCTTATATTAAATATCCATGCAACTTCATCTAGTGTTGTGACTACATGCATTGATGCATTATTTTTTCTCATAACATCTCTTATTCTATTTATTTTTGATTCAAAACCTTCACCAGCATATTTAACATCTAATGCAAAAGCTGATTCTTCAGATAAAGCAGGTCTATCTTCCCAAATCATATCTACAAGATCATATTCATATTTTATAGTCACATTTTTTTCTTTAAGTGCTCTTGCTAGATCTAAACCTTCTAAGGCAGATATCAATCTTCCATCGAATCCTAGAGATCCACCAACAGGTGTTTTTTCTTTTATAAAATCTTCTACTGTTGGCACACCTTCTTCACCCATTTTAAATAAGTCAATTCCACTACCTGATAATTGATTTTCAGCTTGTATAAAATATCTACCATCTGTCCATAATCCAGCTTGCTCCTTAGTTATAACAAGTGTTCCAGCAGAGCCTGTAAATCCAGACATAAATCTTCTAGCTTTAAAATATTCTCCAACATACTCACTTTGATGATTGTCTGCAGATGGAATTATATAAGCATCAATTTGCTTTTCTTCCATTATTTTTCTTAGCGCAGATATCCTATTTGATATACTCATTGCTCTATCCACCCCTGAAATAAATATTTTAAAACATTACACTATATAGTGTAATGTTTTAATAACAAATAGTATACATTTAGAAGTTATGTTTCTGAGACTAGCTTTCTTTTGCATACTAACCCTCTATTCTCAATAGTAATTATAGTATAATCTTCTGATATTTACACTATATATCAGTAATCTTTTATATAAATATACTATTTTTTAGTAATTTTATCCAATCATTCATATTTCATAGAATTTAAAATAAAATATTTTAACATAATAAATTAAATCTTCTGTCTACCTTTACTTTTGATTGCTTATATTGACTTTATTCAATGCGATAATTACAATTATCTTAAAAGTTAAATTATAGTAAATTAAATTTTAACTAATAATTTCACAATTTACAGGGGGGATTTATTAATGGATCAATTAAAGTTACAAAGTATTTTAGACTCAATGAAGGAAAACAATGTACCACAATTAATAGTAGCTGATCCAGCTTCTATATGTTACTTAACAGGTCGTATGTTAAACTGTGGAGAAAGAATGCTTGCTCTTTATCTTGATGTAGAAGGTAATCATAAATTTTTCATAGGTAAACTATTCCCACAATCTACTCCAATTGAAGGAGCTGAAATAGTCTACTTTGATGATACTGATGATTATGTAGGTATGTTAGCAAATGCAATGAGAGAAAACACTGTAGTTGGTATAGATAAAGTATGGCCAGCTAAATTCTTATTACCTCTAATGAAAAAATTAAATGCTACTGAATTCATTGATGGTTCATTCATAGTTGATAATATTCGTCAAATAAAAAATGAAAAAGAACAAGATTTAATGAGAGCTGCATCTAAATTAAATGATAAAGTTATGGAAAAATTACAACCACTTGTTAAAGAGGGTTATACTGAATTAGAAATGTCGGATAAAATTCTAGAAATGTATCTTGAAGGTGGAGCACAAGGTCACTCTTTTGACCCAATAGTAGGATATGGTGCTAATGCAGCTGACCCTCACCATGAATCAGATAATTCAACTGGAAAAGTTGGTGACTCAGTAGTTTTAGATATAGGATGTGTAAAAGACGGATACTGTTCTGATATGACTAGAACAGTATTTATAGGTGAAGTATCTGAAAAAGCAAGAGAAGTATATGAAATAGTTAAAGAAGCTAACTTAAGAGGTATAGCTGCTTGTAAGCCAGGCAACAGATTCTGTGATGTAGATAATGCTTGCCGTGATTACATAACTGAAAAAGGATATGGTGAATACTTCACTCATAGAACTGGTCACTCTATAGGTATGGAGTGCCACGAATTTGGTGATGTTTCTTCTGTAAACGAAGATATATTAAAACCAGGTATGATATTCTCTGTTGAGCCAGGTATATATTTATCAGGTGAAGTTGGTGTTCGTATAGAAGATTTAGTTCTTATAACTGAAGATGGATGCGAAGTGTTAAATAATGTATCTAAAGAATTAACAGTTATAAAATAAACATCAATTCTTAAAATGATTAAAATAAAACGGTGAACATTTTGTTCACCGTTTTTATATTAATAATATTTATGTGTCTATTTATTGTTCTTTTTAATTGCAGCTTGAGCAGCAGCAAGTCTTGCTATTGGAACTCTATATGGTGAACAAGATACATAGTTTAATCCACTATTATAGCAGAATTCCACTGAAGTTGGGTCTCCACCATGTTCTCCACATATTCCAAGCTTGATTTCTTGACCTTTAACTTCTCTAGCAAGTGTTGATGCCATTTTAACTAATTTACCAACACCATTTTTGTCTAATACTTGGAATGGATCTTTTTCTAGTATTTCTTCATCAACGTATTGCCCTAAGAATTTACCAGCATCATCTCTTGAATATCCAAATGTCATTTGAGTTAAGTCATTTGTCCCAAAACTAAAGAAATCAGCTTCTTTAGCTATTTCATCAGCGATTAAGCAGGCACGAGGTATTTCTATCATTGTACCTACTGTATATTTTAAGTCTATATCATTTTCCTCTATTATTCTATTTGCAGTTTCTACTATAATATTTTTAACTACTCTAAATTCATTTAATGCTCCTACAAGAGGTATCATTATTTCTGGTTCAACATTTAAACCTTCTTTATTTACTTCTATAGCTGCATTTATTATAGCCTTTGTTTGCATTACGGCGATTTCAGGATAAGTTACTGCAAGTCTACATCCCCTGTGTCCTAACATTGGATTGAATTCGGCTAAATCAACAATTCTTTTTCTAATTTCTTTAGCATCTATATTCATATCCTTCGCTAGTTCTTCTATAGTTTCATCATCGTGTGGTAAAAATTCGTGTAATGGTGGATCTAATAATCTTATATTAACATGTCTTTCTCCCATTACCCTATAGATATCCACAAAATCTTGTTGTTGCATTGGTAATAATCTATCTAAAGCTTCTACTCTATCTTCTACAGTGTTTGATAATATCATTTTTCTTACAGCCGGTATTCTATCTTCATCAAAAAACATATGCTCTGTTCTACAAAGTCCTATACCTTCTGCTCCAAATTCCACAGCAACTTTTGCATCCCTTGGGTTGTCAGCATTGGTTCTAACTTTCATATCTCTAACTTCATCAACCCAAGTCATAAGCTTTTCAAAGTTTCCAGTCATAGCAGCTTCTGTTTTAGCAACTTCGCCTAAATAAACATTTCCAGTTGAACCATCAAGAGATATATAATCTCCTTCTCTTAATACTATATTGTCTTTTCTAACTTCTTTAGATATTTCATCAACTTTTATTTCTCCACATCCAGCTACACAACATTTACCCATACCTCTTGCAACAACTGCTGCATGAGATGTCATTCCACCTCTGGCAGTAAGTATACCTTGTGAAGAAATCATTCCCTCTATATCTTCTGGAGAAGTCTCTTGTCTTACTAAGATAACTTTTTCTCCTGATTTAGATGCTTCTACTGCTTCTTCTGCAGTAAAATATATCTTACCGCTTCCTGCACCTGGTGATGCTGGTAATCCTTTAGTTAATATTGTAGCCTCTTTTAATGCTTTATCTTCAAACTTTGGATGAAGTAGTTGATCTAATTGTTTAGGCTCAACTCTCATTATAGCTTCTTCTTTAGTTAATAATCCCTCTTCAACTAAATCTACAGCTACATTTATTGCAGATTCAGCAGTTCTTTTACCATTTCTAGTTTGTAAGAAGAATAATCTTCCTTTTTCTATGGTAAACTCCACATCTTGCATATCTCTATAATGATTTTCTAATACTTTTACTGTTTTTATAAATTGATCATATATTTCTGGCATTACTTCTTTTAGTTTATCTATTGGCTCAGGTGTTCTAATTCCTGCAACAACATCTTCTCCTTGGGCATTTATTAAGTATTCGCCTAGTAATTTATTTTCTCCAGTTGCTGGGTCCCTAGTAAATGCAACTCCTGTTCCAGAAGTATCACCCATATTACCAAATACCATAGATTGAATATTGACAGCAGTACCTAAGTCATTTGGAATATCATTTAATCTACGATATACTATCGCTCTTGGGTTATTCCAAGATCTAAATACTGCTTCTACAGCTAACATTAATTGTTTCTTTGGATCTTGCGGAAACTCTTCTCTAATTTCTTTTTTATAAATTGCTTTATACTCTTCAACTATTTCCTTTAAATGTTCACATGTTAAATCTGTGTCATATTTAAAATTATTTTCTTCTTTGAACCTATCTAATACATTCTCAAATTTATATTTTGGTACTTCCATAGCTACGTCAGAAAACATTTGAATAAATCTTCTGTAACTATCATAAGCAAATCTTTCATTATCAGTAGCTTTTGCCAAAGCTTTTACTGTATCATCATTCAAACCTAAATTAAGAATTGTATCCATCATTCCTGGCATTGATATAACTGCTCCAGAACGAACAGATACTAATAGTGGATTTTTATCACTTCCTAATTTTTTATCTAAATCTTTTTCTAGTATGGATAACTTTTCTTCAATTTGATCTTTCACTTCTTGTTTTATTGTTTTGTTATTTTCATAGTAATTGTTACATGCTTGCGTTGTTATAGTAAATCCTGGCGGTACAGGTAAATTTATCTTAGTCATTTCAGCTAAGTTTGCTCCTTTTCCACCTAGTAAAGATTTCATTTCTTTACTTCCTTCATTGAAACTATAAACATATTTTACACTCATATTTCCAATCCCCTTTAAAAAAATTTATTTATGAAATCTAAATATAGATTATTTTGTTGTGTGTATTCTTTTCTTTAAACCATTTTCTTTCATTATATCTAATATAAGACCAGCTGTTTCTTCAATAGCTTTATTAGCCACATTGATTACCGGACAAGATAACTTCTTCATTATCTTTTCAGAGTAATCTAACTCTTCTAATATTCTATCTAATTTTGCATAATTTGCATTACTTGATAAGCCTAAAGCTTTCAATCTTGCCTGTCTTATTTCATTTAATTTTTCTGGAGTATTTGTTAAGCCTATTATTTTTTTAGGATTTATCTCAAATACTTCTTTTGGTACAGGTATTTCAGGTACTAAAGGTATATTTGCAACTTTGATATTTCTATTTGCTAAATACATACTAAGTGGTGTTTTAGATGTTCTAGAAATTCCAACTAAAACTAAATCCGCATTTAACACACCTCTTGGATCCTTTCCATCATCATATTTAACTGCAAATTCTATAGCTTCTATTCTTCTGAAATATTCTTCATTCATCCTTCTAATAATACCAGGTTCTCTCCTTGGAGATTCTCCAATTTTATCTGATAGTATATTTAATATTTGCGACATTAAGTCAACACAATGTAAATTTTCTCTTGAGCAGAAATTTTCTACAATATCACCTAAGTTTTCACTTACCAATGTATACACAATTATTGCATTTTCTTTTTTTGCACTTTCTAATATTTCCATTAAAATTTCTTTATTAGATACATAAGGAAATCTTCTGACTTCATAACTTTCTTCTCTTATATCAAATTGCGATATAGCTGCTTTTGCAACTTGCTGGGCTGTTTCACCTATGGAATCAGATATTGCATATAATATAAAACTCTCCATTTTTCCTCCTTAATTGTCAACTATTTCTAAAAATAATTTTGTTATATTAGTCTTAGATATTTTTCCAATTACTCTTGTTTTATTATCTATATTCTCAACTACTGGTATAGAATCAATTTCATGTTCTATTATTTTTTTAGCAACTAATATAATACTCTCATCTTTGGTAGCAGTAACTATATTAGGAGTTCTTGTCATTATCATACCTATAGGCATTTTGTTCATGTCTCCTCCACCTATAGTTGCTTTTAATAAATCTTTTCTTGAAACTACTCCACATAAGCTATCATCTTCATCTATTATAAAAATTGTTCCTGCATCAGATAAGAACATATTAACAATTACTTCATATAAGCTATCATCTTTTTTAGCTACTACCGGTATCCCCATAACTTCTTCAACCTTTTTATTTTTTATATTATCCCCTACAAAATTTAGGTTGCTTATACCAGAATAAAAATACCCTACCTTAGGTCTTGCATCTAAAATCCCTGTCATTGTTAATATAGCAAAGTCAGATCTTAATGTTGCTCTAGTAACATTTAAAATAGAAGCAATTTGTTCACTTGTAATAGGTTCATTTTCTTTAACTATCTCTATAATCTTTTGTTGTCTTTGATTAAGTTGAATGACAATCACCTTCTTTCAATATGATATACTATTGATCCGTTTTTTCTTTATATAGTATATTATATATGTTTATATACCATTGTGTAAACAGATTTTTTATTTATTTATGATGTATTTTTTATATTTTTCACTATTTTATTATTAGTTTTAACTTTTATTTACATTATAATTCATATAATATTACAACATACTTAATATATATGTTATACTTCTTATTTTTATAAGTACTGTATTTTTAAATTTGTATAGTATATAAATATAATCTAATAAAGATTAAAAAGACCTTCCTTTTAAGTAAAATAGTACTAACAAGGAAGGTTATTTTATTATTTTATTCTTTTATTTATATACTATTTTTGATAAGTCACAAATTGTTAGCATAGTACTATAAATTTGCTTTAATAAGCCTAATCTATTTTCTTTAATAGCTTCATCTTTATCCATCACCATAACATTATCAAATAAGTTATCTACTAATGGTCTTAATGTCGCAAAAGCATCTAAAGCTTCATTATACTTTTTATCCTTTAATAAACTCTCAACATTTGATTTTATTTCTTTAAAGCTATTATATAGTTTCATTTCTGCATCTTCTTTTAATAGTTCTTCTTTAACCATATCACTAGTAGCTTTTTGTGCTAAAGTTGAAACCCTATTAAATGCAGTTAACATTTCTACTAACTCATCTTTTTGAAGCCATCTGTTTAACTCTAATGCTCTAGTATGTATATCTGATATATCATCTAAGTTATTATTTAATACAGCATCTATAACATCATATCTTATTCCTAAATCTTTAAATAAGTTTTTAACTCTTTCAACAAAGAACTCAACTATTTGTTCACTTACTTCTTCTTTGTTAAAGTCAATATTAGAATAATTATCTAATGCTGCACTGATTAGGCTATTTAAGTTAACAGATAATTTTTTATCTAATAATATACTTAATATACCTAATGCTTGACGTCTTAAAGCATAAGGGTCTTGTGATCCAGATGGTTTTATTCCTATAGCAAAGAATCCTGCTATTGAATCTAATTTATCAGCTATTGATAAAGCTATACCTGCATTAGTTTCAGGTAATATATCTCCAGCAAATCTTGGAAGATAATGTTCAAATATACCCTCACAAACTTCTTCATTTTCACCACTTATTTTAGCATAATCTCTACCCATTATACCTTGAAGTTCTGTAAACTCGAATACCATATTTGTAACAAGGTCAGCTTTACATAACTTAGCAGCTCTTATAGTATTTTCTTTGCTTTCTGACATCTTTAATTCATCTATTATAACTTGTGATAATTTCTCTATTCTTAAAGTTTTATCATATATTGTACCAAGTTTAGCTTGGAATACAACAGTATGTAATTTATCTATAAAGCTTTCTAAAGGCTTTTTAGTATCTTCTTTGTAGAAGAATAAAGCATCTGCAAGTCTTGCTTTTAAAACTTTTTCATTACCAGCTTTAACTAAATCTATTCTATTAGAATCACCATTTCTAACTGCTATAAAATTTGGTAGTAATTTACCATCTTTTAATACAGGGAAGTATCTTTGATGTTCTTTCATTGGTGTAGTTACAACTTCTTTTGGAAGTTTTACGTAATCTTCCTCAAACTCTCCATAGAAAGCAGTTGGGTACTCTACTAAAAAAGTTATTTCTTCTAGTAAATCTTCATCAAATTCAACTTCTCCACCTAAAAAATTAGCAACTTCTATAGCTTGATTCCTTATCATTTCTTTTCTTTTATTTTGATCTAATACTATGTAGTTGTTTTCTAATTTTTCAAAATACTCTTCTATTGAGTTTACTTCAAATTCTCTTTCTCCAAGGAATCTGTGCCCTTTAGTTACGTTAGAAGATTTTATACCTTCTAAATCTACTTCAAGTACATTATCATTTAATAGAACTACCATCCATCTTATTGGTCTAGCAAATCTCATATTTTTTCCACCCCAACGCATAGCTTTAGGGAATGTTACATTTTTTATAGCTTCTGGTATTATATTTTTTAATACTTCGCTAGTTTCTTTACCTTCTTGCTTTATAGTACCAAATAAGTACTCAGTATTTCCTACTTGTTTAAAGTATACATCTTCTTCTTTTAATCCTTTACTTTTCATAAATCCAAGTGCTGGCTTAGTGAAGCTTCCTTCTGCATCAAAAGCTATTTTTTTAGCAGGACCTTTAACTTCTTCTTCTAGATCACTTGCTTTGTCAGATATGTTTTTTATTATAAAAGTTAATCTTCTTGGAGTTGCATACTTTTCTATATTATCAAAGTTTACTCTTTCTTCTGTTAATAATTTACTTAAATTATTTTCTATTTGTTCTAATGTAGATTGTCCAAATCTTGATGGTAATTCTTCTACCCCAATTTCTAATAAAAGGTAATTATTCATTATTTGTCACCTTCCTTTAATAGTGGATATCCTAATTCTTCTCTTTGCTTAACATATAGTTCAGCTACTGCCTTTGCCATATTTCTAACTCTTCCTATAAATGAAGCTCTTTGGCTAACACCTATAGCACCTCTTGCATCTAATGTATTAAATGTATGAGAACATTTTAAGACATAATCATAAGCAGGTATTACTAATCCTCTGTCTATTATTCTTAAAGCTTCTTTTTCATATGTGTCAAATAAGTTAAATAACATATCTGCATCACATTCGTCAAATGAATATGTACTATTTTCAAATTCAGCTTGTTTGAAAACATCTCCATAAGTTATGTTATCATTCCATTTTAAATCATAAACACTGTCTACATCTTGGATATACATTGCAAGTCTTTCTAGACCATAAGTTATCTCTCCAGTTTCTAACTCACATTCTATACCTCCAACTTGTTGGAAATATGTAAATTGAGTAACTTCCATACCGTCTAACCAGACTTCCCATCCAAGACCCCAAGCACCAACTGTAGTTGATTCCCAGTTATCTTCAACAAATCTTATATCATGTTCTAGTGGATTAATACCTATAGCCTCTAAACTTTTTAAATATAGTTCTTGTATATTTTCTGGAGATGGCTTTAATATAACTTGGAATTGGTGATGTTGATATAATCTATTTGGATTTTCACCATATCTTCCATCTGCAGGTCTTCTTGATGGTTCTACATAACAAACACTCCATGGTTCTGGCCCTAATGATCTTAAAATTGTGTTTGGATTCATAGTTCCAGCACCTTTTTCAACGTCATAAGGTTGCATCATAATACATCCTTGCTTAGACCAGTAACTTTGAAGCGCTAGTATCATATCTTGAAAATTCATAATAATACCTCCTAAATTTTATTTGTTACCTATTTATAGCAATAAGGCCTTCCGTATCCACGAAAGGCCTCTTAATACTTCGTTTATATTTGTAAGAATAACAAAACATAAAAAATTTGTCAATAAACTAGACTATTATTTATTACTCTTCATCATTTTTTTCTCTATAATCTTGTTTACTTAGATTTATAATGACATCTTCGTCATTAGTATCTTCGTTTTTATCTTCTGTATTTTTATTTTTCTTATCTACAGCACTTTTTACATCTTTAGCTGCATTGCTTAACATATCTTTTATAAGAGTTAATTTTTCTTCGCTAAATTCTCCTAAGTCTACTACTGTGCCTTCATCTTCATTTTTAATTTTTATTCTATATTTTGCTAATACTGATGCTGAAAAACCTATTAATGATAATATAGGTGCAAATACAACACCTACAACTCCTACAGTAATAGGCACATTCATTATTATTTTCCCATTTTTTTCAATTACTATACGTACTACGTTACTTTTTCTTATAAGTTCTGATATATCTTCTTTCATTTGTTCAGAATCTTTACCAAATATATCTTCAAATGATTTTTTACCATTACTACTTTCTTCTTTTCGTTGCGTATCATTATCTTGTAGTAAAATTATAGCTTCTACTACATCTCCATTAGATTTTATAAGAGCCTCTCTTACTTGAGCATAAGTTGCTCCAGGAACTCTTTCCATAACTTGATCAATAGCTTCTATAGTTATATTACTCACTTATTACACTCCTTTTTTATTTAGACTTTTTAAGACATTTAAGGATTTCTCATTTATTTTACCCAAATATACATCCATATATATTTTTAAAATTTTACTTAGTTCATTAATAAGGTATTTTGATACTTTTGCCTTTGAGCAGGATAGTATATCATTATCTAGTATATATTGTATAAGTTTTGTGGTAGTTATATTCATATTTAAGTTATGCTCAAAGTGTTCACTACATTTCTCACATAACACTCCCCCTTCATATACATTAAATACTGGATTTTTAAAATCATTATTGTAACAATTTACACATGTCTTAACTATTGGTTTAAATCCTATGTAATCTAAAAACTTAAGTTCAAAACAAAGAGTTATATATTCCATATCTATATCTTCTTCTGAAAATAAATATAGAGATTGAGCAAGTAATATAAATAATCTGTTATTGGATTGATTATCTATCAAAAAAGTATCCACTAATTTTAATATATGAGTTGCATAAGAAAAAGCTTCAAAGTTATAAGATAAATTATAAAAACTTTTTATTATCTCGCTTTGAGTGACTCTATACATATTTCCTTCTTTTTTTAAAGTAAAGTTTGCATAAGCAAAAATTTGTGAAGAAGATAATAAAGAACTTTTACTCTTCTTAGCACCTCTAGCTATTGCAGATATTTTTCCCAGTTTTCGTGTAAATATAGTCAAAATTAAGTCATTCTCTTTATAAGTAACTGATTTAAGTACTATACCCTGGGTGTTTAAAACTATCATTACTTATCTCCCTTTTTCATTCTTCTTGAGTAAAGTATCGTGATTATTAATATATAAATAAGCCTCTATATTTCCTGTATTTTTAAAAATTTGCCAAAATAAATTGTACATATTATTACCCCCTTCTCACAATTTATTAATATTTTTAGTAAGAAAAGGGTAAATAATTCATTAATTTAATAAACAATTTTTTACAAAAACATAGTTGTTATTATAAAGAATATACATATTCCTATAAAATCAAGTATAACTGATACTAACGGTGCTGATACTATAGATGTATCAATTTCTAATTTTTTTAGCAGAACCGGTACAAAAGCCCCTATAGTTGCACCAAATATCATATTTATCAATACAGCTATAGATACCAATAAAGATATATTAATATCACTTATTATAAAATAAGTACCTATACCTGTTATTATTCCACAAAATATACCTGTTATCAGTCCCACTATAACTTCTTTTAGTATATTAGTGTTACCTCCATCTTTATTACCTAAAGTCATAAGTGTTATAGATGAAGATTGCATCCCTATACTTCCACCTAAACATAGTATAACTGGTAAAAATAATAGTATATTCACATAACTAGAATTAACTCCTACAAAATCAAGCTTTGTTAATATTAGGGTAGAAAATAATCCCATAACTAGAATTATTATTAACCATGGCATTCTTGCTCTTAAAGATGATGTTATTTGTTGAAGTGGTGTAGCATTTTGATTTTCTACAACATCTCTTTCATGTTCAGAAGAGCCTGCTAACTTATATAAGTCTTCACTTGCCTCTTCTTCCATGACATCTATTATATCATCTACTGTTATTATACCTTTTAAAATACCATCTTTATCTGTTACAGGTATTGCAATTAAATCATATTTAGATACTAATCTAACAGCCTCTTCCCGATCTTCATCCACATCTATAGATATTATGTTTTCACTCATTAAATCTTCTACTATTACAGAATCTCTTGCCGTAATAAGCTCTCTAAGTGATAAAACTCCAACTAGCTTTTCATCATTATCTACTATATATATATAGTAAATTGTCTCTGCATCCAATGCATTTTCTCTCATATGCTTTATAGCATCTTTAGCAGTCATATTTTTATTTATTTCAATATAACCAGTAGTCATTATACCACCAGCAGAATCTTCATCATAAACTAATAGTTCTTTTACATCATCGGCATCTTCTTTGCTCAAAAGATTCATTATATTTTGTCTTTCATCTTCTTCTATCTGACTTAAAATATCAGTCATATCATCTAGAGACATTTGTTCTAATATATTTTTACCATGCTCTTGATCAATGTTTGATAAAATAGATTTAAAAAATTCTGGACCACTTTCTTCTAAAATAGAAGCAGACATATCTATTGGTAATACTTCAAACAATTTTATTTTCATATCTTCATCTAAGTCTTCCATTACATCAAATATATCCATAATATGATATTCTTCTAATAATTCTCTTAGATCTAATAATTTATTATTTTCAAGTAAGCATATAACATTCCTTAACAATTCCTTGGAATCTTCTTGTTTCTTATCCATATAATCCACCTTTATTTATCATTGTATCCAAAATCACTAATGTAATTTTGTGAATTCCTCCAATTTTCCTTAACTTTTACCCATAATTGAAGGTTAACTTTAGCTCCTAAAAGTAATTCCATGTCTTCTCTAGCTGACTTTCCTATACCTTTTAGTTTTCTACCATTCTTTCCTATAATTATACCCTTATGTGAAGTTCTTTCGCAACATATGACAGCTGAAATATCAATTATGTTTTGAGGCTCTCTAAACTTCATCCTTTCAACTTCTACTGCCACACCATGAGGTACTTCATCATGTACATAGTGTAAAACTTTTTCTCTTATTAACTCAGAAACTAAAACTCTTTCTGGTTGGTCAGTAATCATATAGTCCGGGAAATATTTAGGACCTTCTTCAAGGTAACTTTCAACTACTTTTAATAATTCTTTTATATTTCTTCCTTTTAAAGCTGAAACCGGTACTATTTCCTTAGATATACCTTCCTCATTATATAATTTCATTAAGTTAAATAAATCAGCTTCTTCTATTTGATCTATTTTATTTATCACTAAAACTACAGGAGTTTTTATACTTCTTAAATCTTCTATTATTTTTCTATCCCCTGGTCCTATTTTTTTAGAATCATCAACTACAAATAATACTACATCAACATTTTTAAATGCATCTGTAGCTGATTTAACCATAAACTCTCCTAATTTATTCTTAGGCTTGTGTATTCCTGGTGTATCTAAAAATACCATTTGACAATCCTCTGAAGTATATACTGCTTGAATAGTATTTCTTGTTGTCTGAGGTTTATCACTCATTATAGCAATTTTTTCTCCTACAACATTATTCATTAATGTAGATTTTCCAACGTTTGGTCTGCCTACTATGCTTATAAATCCTGACTTGAACATCTATAATTCTCCTAACTTATCTTTTGATTGTTTCGTTATTGTTCATTTTTTCCTTATATTTTTCTCATATTCAATATAACAAAATATTTTTCATATAAAATATTATTAAATATCTAATGTTATATTATATCATATTTTAATAAAAGTTTATTATTTTTAATTGGAAAACTAACATAGCAACTAATATACCTAGTAATGCTCCTGCCACTGTTTCCCAGAATGTATGTATTTTTCCTTCTATTCTGCTTTGTGCAACTAATATTGCCATAATATAAGCCAAGGTACAAGCTACTGGTCTTTCAATCATCATAGTAATTGCAGTTGCAAGAGCAAAAGCTAATGCTGCATGACCACTTGGCATACCACCTTTTAATGGTGTTCCTGTAAAAGTCAACGCCTTTACTACTACCACTGCTATTAATACTAATACTACACATATTAATGTAACATGAGGATCTGATTTCCTTATGGCAAATATTAAAGATTTTGTTGTTTCATTAAACTTTTCATTAAAAATCAAATACCCTACTGCAACTGCATTTAAAGCGGAGATTAATACGCCACCTGCAGCCACATCCTTAGCAATTTTAGCAAGATTATGATATTTATCTGTCACTAAATCAACTGTATTTTCTATAGCAGTATTAAACATCTCAGATACTATAACTAAGCAAATAGATAATATTAAAATCATCATTTCTACTCTAGTTAAGTCTAAAAATAAACTTACCATTAGAACTATTACTGCAATAAAGTAGTGTATTTTCATATTTCTCTCATATTTAAATGTATATAAAATACCCTGAATAGCAGCATTAAATGCTTCTATTATACTAGGATGATGCTTTTTATCTCTCATAAAGATTACTCCCTTGTTATACCTAACTTACCCAAGATATGTTCTTCTTTTTCTCTCATTTCTTTTGTATTTTCTTCTGTATCATGGTCATAACCTAATAAATGGAACATACTATGACACACAAGGAAACATACTTCTCTTTCAAAACTGTGATTATATTCTCTACTTTGTTCAAATGCTTTCTCTAAAGATATAACTATATCTCCTAAAGATTCTTCTCCAAAATCCACATCAAATTCTTCGTCTACTAATAAAGGAAAAGATAATACATCTGTAGGTCTATCAACACCTCTAAAATCTCTATTTAATTGATGTATTTCTTTATTATCTACAAATGATAAACTAACCTCATAATCATCATCATACCCCTCATAGTCTAAACATTCAGAGATTATATCTTTTATTCTTTCTATTAATTCTTCTTTAACCTCTAATTTATCTTGTCTATTGTCTATTATTAATTCCATTGTTCCACCTTCTATTGTCTTATTTTTTATCATTTTTTTTAATTTCTTCTCTTTTCTCAAATTTCTCGTAAGCTCTTATAATTCTTTGAACTAATTCATGTCTTACTACATCTTTATCAGTTAATTGTATACTTCCAATACCTTGTATATTTTTAAGAATTTTTGTCGCTTGAACTAAACCACTTTTTTTAGCATTTGGTAAATCTGTTTGTGTAACATCTCCTGTTACTACAGCTTTAGAACCAAATCCAAGTCTTGTTAAAAACATCTTCATTTGTTCTGGGGTAGTATTTTGTGCTTCGTCTAATATTATAAATGCATTATCAAGTGTTCTACCTCTCATAAAAGCAAGTGGCGCTACTTCAATAGTACCTCTTTCTAGATACTTATTAAATCTGTCCGCTCCTAACATATCAAATAATGCATCGTATAATGGTCTTAAGTAAGGATCCACCTTATCTTTTAAATCTCCCGGTAAAAAACCTAAACTTTCACCTGCTTCAACTGCTGGTCTAGTTAATATAATCCTACTAACTTCATCTCTTTTAAAAGCCTTTACTGCCATAGCTACAGCTAAGTAAGTCTTTCCTGTTCCTGCAGGACCTATCCCAAAAGTAATATCATTTTTTTCTATTAACTCTACATACTCTTTTTGTCCTAAAGTTTTTGGTTGTATAGCCTTACCTTTTTTAGTCATGACTATTACATCTTCTAGCTCTTTTATCTTCATTTCACTACCTTCTAATAAAAGAGATAGTGAATAATTAATACTTTGTTTGTCTAATGATTTACCATTTGATACAGTATCATGCAGTTCAGTCATTAGTTTTAATGCTAAATCTACATTTTTTTCTTCTCCCATTAAAACAATATTTCCTTCTCTAAGTATCACATCTATACTTAAAGCATCTTCTATTAATTTAATATTTTCATCAAAATTTCCAAATAGCTCCCTTTCAAATTTTTCTTCTGATACTATGAATTTTTTTTGAATTATCAACTGAACTATTCCTCCTTAAGTCATATAAATTTACTGGTTATTCTCACTTTTTTCTTCTTTTTTATTACTATCTTCTTTAAATTCATTTCTTATATCATTAATAGGCCTTTTTTGAGGATTAGAATTTTGTTCTTCACCTTCTTCTTGCTTTTTCTTTTCTTGATTTGATTTAATTATAGCTTCAGCTTCACTTTTACTAAGAATATCAAGCTGTGCAATATTTTCACTTGTTTGAACTGTTACTACATATTCTACCATACTTTTACTTATATTATATTTATCTTTTGTATCCACAATTCTTGCTGATACTGGTATTTTATACGCCAATTCATTCCTTACAACTGATGATAAGTCTTCTTTTAACTTATTTACATCCACTTTATCTTCCACCTTTTTAACTTCATAGAAAGTGGTTGCTATTATTTTTAAAGGAAATGTATAATCTCCTAATCTAAATTCATATGTTTTATTTTCAATTTCATAGTCTCTATACTTTATATTTCTCTTTATTTGATATTTTTTATCATAGAAACTTATGGTATAAACATTTTTACTTTTTTCTGTTCTTTGATTTTTGACATCTATGTAATTTGAACTTTTTTTAGCCTCATAAAATGTTGTTGCCCAGATTTCTGGTATGGCGGTAGTATTCGCTCCATTAATCAGAACATCACCTTTTTTTACAATATCCCCTTCTTCAACAAGAGCCTCTCCACTTCTAGCTACTACCTTTTCTATTATACCATCTTTCGTTGCTATAATATTACAATAATTTGAGCGATCTTCTTCATTTTGACTTTCTTCTTTTTTAGTTATATTGACAAAAATATTAGTCCCTTTCACGTTTATAGATACATATGCAATATCATCGAACTTGCCCATTATGTTATCTCTTACAATTTTTCTATCTATACTCTTTTTATATACTCCTGGCTTAACACCTTCTTTATATAACTCATTTTTTAAAGATTCTTTATCAATACCTTCTGGAGCCGTAATGTATACATCTGTTACAAATAAAGAAGTAGACATTAAAACAATTAAAGATATAATCGCACAAACAAGCATACCTCTGTATGTATAGATTCTTTTAGCTATAAATGGAATGCCTGTCTTATTTTTAACCTTAATATCAAATTTACTACTTCTATGTATTTTTTTCAACCTTCTATAGTCTTCTCTATTTATAGAAAATTGAATTTTGGTCTTGTTTATCCTATTTACATTGTACACATATATTTTATTTCTTATAAGGTAATTCAAAAAGCTCTCTGTTTCTATTCCCTCTACTGTTAATACATAGTATCCTCTTATGAAACTTATCATAATATCTCCTCCTAATCTATATACTCCAAGGAGTATATAAGTCCTTTTATTCCAATTTCATTTTCCTCAATATATTTTAATAGTAATCCGTCACCTACTATCTTAACCGTCTTTATTTTTGTTTTTATTTTAATTAAATTAGTATCATAAGTTACAATAGATAAATAATTCTCAATTCTTACAAATGTATTACTAATCATTGTAACAGTTGGCTCTGTTACTTTTAAATCCGGTGAAATCTCCATCTTCTCATCTCTCCCTTCTGTATATTTTATTAACTATATACTATAATGTTTCATTATATTTTTATTTTCTATTATTTAATAAACCTCTCTATACAAAAAAAACCGAGAATACTCTCAGTTGTTTTTGTATAGAATTTATAATTTATCTAGTTTGTAGATAAATTATAAATTCCAACTTAATAACTTGAGCAACGGACGAAATCGTTGGCGACATAAAATATTTCTCCCCAAAACATCACTCAGGCGAAGCGAATTTTTTATTTTATTATATAAACTTATTTATTTATAAACCATATAAAATAGTTAAGTATAAATGCATATATTAGCCATATTATATATGGTATATTTATGAACCCTGCTGAAGGTTTGATTTTATGTAACTTGTATATCATTACTGATACAAGGATTATAAGCAACGCTATATCTACCAATGCTGTTAATCTTAATTGAAAAGCAAAAAATAAAATAGGCCATATAAAATTCAACGCTAATTGCAACCAATAATAAAACATCGCATCCTTAACTTTTATTTCATTTTTATTATGTGAAATTATTATATATGATGATGTCCCCATTAAGATGTATAATATGGTCCATGCTATGGGAAATACAATTCCTGGAGGTGCAAAACCTGGCTTAATAAGTTCATGATAATATGTAACCATGTCTACCCCACATATCACTTTAGATACTAAATTGCTTAAATAACCTATAAGTAGTGGGATCAACACACAATAAACAAACCTTTTAACTTCTTTGACGGATATAATCAATTTCTTCCCTCACTTTCCCTTATTATTTCATATGTATTTCTACTTAATAAGTATGTTCAAGCCCTGAGGTTTATGATTATTTTTCTATAGAAACATAAAAAAACCTAGAGATTACTCTCTAGGTTTTTATCTATTGTAAATTTTTCTTTACTAACTCATTTATTAGTTTTCCATCAGCTCTGCCTTTTACTTTAGGCATTATTGATGTCATAATTTTTTTCATATCCTTCATAGAAGTAGCTCCTACTTCAGATATAGTAGAAATTACAATTTCATTTAATTCTTCTTCGCTTAATTGTTGAGGTAGGTACTCTTTTAAAACTTCTATCTCTGCTTCTGCTTTACTAACTAAATCTTCTCTTCCAGCTTTTTTAAACTCTTCACGAGAATCTCTAGTTTGTTTTAATTGCTTTGCAATAAGATCCACTATTTCAGCGTCTCCTAATTCAACTCTATTATCAACTTCATATTGTTTAATAGAAGATCTTATTAGAGTTATAACAGACTTTTTAATAGTTTCCTTGTTTTTCATAGAAGACTTTAGATCTTCTTGTAACTTTTGTTTAAGGGACATTCCCCTCACCTCTTTACTTCTATTTACTATCTTTTAGCGTTTTTTCTTCTAGCTGCTTCAGCTTTTTTCTTACGTTTTACACTTGGTTTATCATAGTGCTCTCTTTTTCTAACTTCTGACATTATGCCAGACATTGCACATTGACGTTTAAATCTTCTTAAAGCACTGTCTAATGATTCATTTTCTCTTACTCTAACTTCTGACATTCTTTTTCCCTCCCTCCGATTGCGCGAATTATGCTGGGACTGTAATTTGATTATATCTGCATCACTGCATTACAACCTCACACTTTGTTTATTATAAACTAAAATTATACTTTTATCAAGTATTTAATTATTTATAATTCTAAAATATTTGTAAATAACTTATTTTTTTTAAGCTTCATAAAGAGGTAATTTTTTCCCAGCCAAAACATGGTAGTGAATGTGTTTAACCTCTTGCCCTCCATCTTCTCTACAGTTATTTATAATTCTAAATCCAGCATCGCTGAATCCTTTCTCTATAGCTATTTTATTTATAACCGAGTGAATATGTGCAACTATTTCCATATCTTTATCACTAACATCTGCTATACTATCAAAATGTTGTTTTGGAATAACTAATATATGATATGGAGCCACAGGATTTATATCATTAAAAGCTAAAACCTTATCATCCTCATATACTTTAGTACAAGGTATTTCTCCATTTACTATCTTACAAAATAAACAATCCATTTTTTTCACCTCCTAACTATTTACTATTATATTGCTAAAATTCTACAACTTATACTAATATTCCTTCTATATATTCATCTTTTACTTCTGTAATTTTAACCTTTAGTATTTTACCAGCTATATCATCATTAGATTCTACAATAGTTTTTAAATAGTTTGGAGTTAATCCTTCATATTTATTATCCCCTATAGATTGCTCAAATAAAACATCAAATTCTTTATTTAACATTCTTGAAGCGAATTTTTTAAAGTTTTCTTTATTTAAGTTTAAAAGTTTTTCACTTCTTTCATGTTTTAATTGAGGATTTACTTGTTTTTCCATATCAGCAGCCTTTGTTCCTTTTCTTGGAGAATACTTAAATATATGCATTTGTGATAATTCTAACTCTTTTAAATAATTGTAAGTTTTATCAAACTCTTCTTCTGTTTCACCAGGGAATCCAACAATTACATCTGTAGTTATAGCTACATCTGGTATTTCTCTTCTTAATTTATCTACTATTTCTTTGTATTCTGCTGTTGTATATCTTCTATTCATTCTTTTTAATGTATCATCACATCCACTTTGTAGTGATAAATGATAGTGAGGCATAACTTTTTCCATTTTTGATACTTCATCTACAAATTCATCCGTAAATAAAACAGGTTCAACAGAACTTGTTCTTATTCTTTTTATTCCGTCTATTTCATTTATTCTTTTTATTACATCTAAAAGACCTACTTTATTCTCTCTTAAGTCTTTACCATAAGAAGCAACATGTATACCTGTTAGTACAACTTCCTCATATCCGTTTTCAGCTAAAGTTTTAGCTTCATTAACTATACTTTCCATATCTCTACTTCTTACTTTTCCACCTCTAGCATAAGGTATTATACAATACGTACAGAATCTATCACATCCATCTTGTATTTTCATGAACGCTCTAGTTCTTCCGTTTGATTGACTTATTTCTATTTCTTCAAAAGCTCTTACTTTCATTATATCGTCTACAGTGCTAGCTTTTTTCTCACCTTGAGCTTGTTCTAATTTTTTAATTTCATCAACTATAGTTCTTCTTTCATTAGTTCCCATTACAAGGTTTACTTCTTCTATTTCAAGTATTTCTTCCGGAGAAACTTGAGAATAACATCCAACTACTGCTATTATTGAGTCTGGATTTTTCTTTTTCATTCTTCTTATATATTGACGTGATTTTCTATCACTCATATGAGTTACAGTACAAGTGTTTATAACATATACATCTGCATAATCCTCGCTACCAACTTGCTCATATCCATCTTCCTTAAACATTTCAAGCATAGCTTCTGTTTCATATTGGTTTACTTTACATCCTAAAGTATAAAATGCTACTTTTTTCATTTTATATATTTCCTCCTAAGTCACTTAGTTGATATAAAACTATTGATGAAGCAACTACAGATGCAGTTTCTGTTCTAAGTATTCTAGGTCCTAGAGACACAACTTTTCCATCTATATTTTGAATTTTTTCTATTTCCTCTTCTTCAAATCCACCTTCTGGTCCAACAAAAATTCCAACACTATTTATATTTAAACCTCTGATAGCTTCTTTTATAGAAACTGTTCTTTCATTTTCATAAGGACAAATATTTAAATCATTATTCTTCATATCTTCTAATGCTTCATTGAAAGATAACACACCAGTGAGCTTTGGTATTTTCCCTCTTTTACTTTGCTTTGCAGCTTCATAAATGATTCTTTCCCATCTTTCAATTTTTTTATCTTCTTTTTTGTTATCAATTTTAGTTACACTTCTTTTAGCTTGTACTAAAACAATCTCGTCTACACCAATTTCTGTTAACTTTTGAAGTATTAATTCCATCTTAGTTCCTTTTGGCATACCTTGATATAATTTAACCTTTAAGTTTGATTCACGTTTTATATTAACCTTTTCAATTATGTCTAATATTATATTGTCTTTGTTTATTTCTTTTATTTCACAAATATACTCATTATTATCCATATCACATACTTCAAGTTTATCATTTTCTTTACATCTAAGAACTTTTGAAATATGTTTTACATCTTCACCTTCTATAATACAAGTATTTTGTTCTAAGTTTATATTGTTTTTAGGTGTGAAAAATCTATCCATAATTTCACCTACTTTAATTTAGAAACTATAGCTGACCATTCACCAAGTTTTATTATCTCAACTATTTCAAATCCATTTTGTTCTAAAGCTTCTACAACTTCATCTATTTTTGCAAGGATTATTCCAGATGATATAAATACACCATCTTCTGTTAAAAATTCACTTACATCTTTAGCTAATATTTTTATTATATCTGCTATTATATTTGCCACTATTACGTCAGCTTTTCCTTCTACAACTTCAAATAAGCTACCATGTTTAACAATAACTTTATCAGAAACATTATTTTCTTCACAGTTTTCTTTAGAAACTTTAACTGCCACTTCATCTAAATCCCCAGCAACAACTTCTTTCGCTCCAAGTTTTGCAGCAGCTATGGCAAGTATTCCACTTCCACATCCTATATCAAATACTCTTTTAGTTTCATCAACATATTTTTCTAATTCTCTGATACACATAGAAGTTGTTTCATGAGTTCCCGTTCCAAAGGCCATTCCTGGATCTAATTCGATTATTAAATCACCATCTTGCTCTTCATATTCTTCCCAAGTAGGTTTTACTACTATTTTTTGACCAACTTTAGTTGGTTTATAGTATTTTTTCCATTCGTTTGCCCAGTCTTCTTCTCTAACTTGACCTAAAGAAACACTACCCTCACCTATATCTATACCGAACTCTTTTAATCCTAAAACTTTTTGTTTTATATTTTCAATTACTTCCATCACATTTCTTTCTTCTGAAATGTATGTTTTTATTAAAACACCATCTTGTCCACTTTTGTTAAATACTTCTTCTTCAACATAATCCCAATCAAGTTCATTTTTCTTTTGGAATAAAAAATCTTTAGGATCTTCTATTACAACGCCACCCGTTCTTTCATTATCTAGTATATTTGTTATAGCTTCTACAGCTTCTGTAGTTGTTTTAATCGTTACTTCTATCCAATTCATATGTAAACCTTCTTTCAATCTTTATACTATTTTTCATGAATCTTATTATATCATAATTATTATCTTTTATAATATTGTTTTATACATAATAAGATACATAATCACAAAAAATCCCTCCAATTTATTTTTCATATTGGAAGGATTTTATTTTATCTTTAAAATTAAATCTTTTCTTATTTATTTTTCTTAAGATTCTTGAAAAAACTATCCACTTTATCACTTAAAGTTTTTTGCCTTTCGTGCACCTCTTCTCCGCACTCTTTAGCAAATTCTCTTATCAAGTCTTTTTGTTTTTCATTTAATTTTTTAGGTATTTCAACTGTTACCTTAACATATTGATCACCTCTAACATTTGATCTTAGTTTAGGTATACCTTTCGACTTTAGTCTGAATACTGTTCCAGTTTGAGTTCCTTCTGGAATTGTATATTCAACTTGACCATCTAGTGTTGGTACTTTTATTTTATCTCCTAATGCAGCTTGAGCAAATGTTATAGGCATTTCTAAATAAACATCATAACCTTCTCTAGTAAATAGTGAATGATTTTTAACATTAACAACTATATATAAATCTCCTCTTGGTCCACCTCTTGTTCCAAGTTCACCTTGACCAGAAAGCTTAATCATTTGACCTTCATCTATACCTGCTGGTATATCAACTTCAATAGTCTTAGTTTTTCTTATACTACCTTTTCCATGGCATTTCGAACATGGAGAGTCTATAACCTCCCCTTCACCATTACATGTAGCACAAGTTCTAGTACTTGCTATATTACCAAAAGGCGTTCTTTGTACAGATTGTACTTGACCGCTACCATTACATGTTGGACAAGTTTTTTTAGAAGTTCCTGGTTTTGCACCACTTCCATTACATTCATCACACTCTTCACTTCTATTTACTTTAACTTGAACTTTTTTACCAAAAGCAGCTTCTTCAAAAGATATAGTTACACTTTGTCTTATGTCAGCTCCACGTTCTGGTCCTCTTCTTCTTGGACGACCACCGCCGAATCCTCCACCGAACATATCTCCAAATATATCTCCGAATATATCATCGAATCCACCAAATCCTTGGCCTCCGAAACCTTGACCACCAAATCCTTGACCATTTACACCTTCATGACCAAATTGATCGTAATTTCTTCTTTTAGTTTCATCTGATAATACTTCATATGCTTCATTTATTTCTTTAAATTTTTCTTCAGCTTCTTTATCACCAGGATTTTTGTCTGGGTGATATTTCATAGCTAATTTTCTATAAGCCTTTTTTATTTCTTGTGCCTCTGCTGTTTTACTTACACCTAAGACATCATAGTAGTCTCTTTTAGTTCCCAAGTTTTGTCACCACCTTTATTTTACAAAATAATAGCTTGTAGAATATTAAACTACAAGCTATTATTAATTGTTTTAAAACAGATTAATATCCTTTAATTTATTATACACAATTACTATTGAATTGCAACTTATCACTCTTATAATTCTGTGTAGTCAGCATCTACAACATCATCATTTGATTGATTTTGTCCTGCTTGCTCTCCACCTTGAGCTCCTTGAGCTTGCTGTGCAGCTTGAGCTTGTTGATACATTTGCTCAGAAACTTTGTGGAATTTGTTCATTACTTCATCTATAGCAGCTTTTATTTCTTCAGCAGTAGCAGATTCTTTATCTTTTACTTCTTTTAATGATGCTATAGCTGCTTCTATTGCAGATTTATCATCAGCACTTACTTGTTCTCCAAGTTCATTTAAAGTTTTTTCTGTTTGATATATAGTTGAATCAGCTTGGTTAACAGCTTCTATTTTATCTTTTTTAGCTTTATCAGCTTCAGCATTCATCTCAGCTTCTTTAACTTTTCTTTCTATCTCTTCTTCGCTTAAGTTAGTTCCTGAAGTTATAGTAACTTTTTGTTCTTTTCCAGTTCCTAAATCTTTAGCAGTAACATGAACTATACCATTGGCATCTATATCGAAAGTAACTTCTATTTGAGGTATTCCTCTTGGTGCTGGTGGTATTTCTGATAATTGGAATCTACCTAAAGTAGTATTATCGAATGCCATAGATCTTTCACCTTGAAGAACATGTATATCAACAGCAGTTTGGTTATCTGCAGCAGTTGAGAATACTTGAGATTTTTTAGTTGGTATAGTTGTATTTCTTTCTATTATTTTAGTCATTACGTTACCCATAGTTTCTATACCTAATGATAATGGAGTAACATCTAATAATAATAAGTCATTAACTTCACCAGTTAAAACACCAGCTTGTATAGCAGCACCAGCAGCAACACATTCATCTGGGTTTATCCCTTTGTGAGGTTCTTTTCCTATGAATTTCTTAACAGCTTCTTGAACAGCTGGTATTCTTGTAGATCCACCTACTAATAATACATCATCTATTTCAGATACTGAAAGGCCAGCATCAGATAAAGCTCTCTTAGTTGGTTCCATAGTTTTTTCAACTAATGAAGCAGTTAATTCATCAAATTTAGCTCTTGATAAATCTATGTTTAAATGTTTTGGTCCACTTGCAGTAGCTGTTATAAATGGTAAGTTTATATTTGTACTCATTGTTGAAGATAATTCTTTTTTAGCTTTTTCAGCAGCTTCTTTTAATCTTTGAAGAGCCATGTTGTCACTTCTTAAATCAACACCTTCAGCTTTTTTGAATTCTTCAGCTAAATAATCTATTATAACTTTATCAAAGTCATCTCCACCTAATCTGTTATTACCAGCAGTAGCTAAAACTTCGAAAGTTCCGTCTCCTATTTCAAGTATAGATACGTCGAAAGTACCTCCACCTAAGTCAAATACTAATATTTTTTTATCTTGGTCTAATTTATCCATACCATAAGCTAAAGCTGCAGCAGTTGGTTCATTTATTATTCTTTTAACTTCTAAACCAGCTATTCTACCAGCATCTTTAGTAGCTTGTCTTTGAGCATCTGTAAAGTAGGCTGGAACTGTTATAACAGCTTCTTTAACTGGTTGACCTAAATAACTTTCAGCATCAGCTTTTAATTTTTGAAGTATTATAGCTGATATTTCTTGTGGAGTGTATCCTTTTCCTTCTATATTAACTTTATAGTCTGTTCCCATGTGAGTTTTTATAGATATTACTGTATTATCTGCGTTAGTTACCGCTTGTCTTTTAGCAGGTTCCCCAACTAATCTTTCTCCACTTTTAGTAAAAGCAACTACTGATGGAGTAGTTCTCATACCTTCATTATTTGCTATTATTTGTGGTTCACCATTTTCTAAAACAGCAACACATGAGTTTGTAGTTCCTAAATCTATTCCTATTACTTTAGACATAATTTGTATCCTCCTTAATTTATCATCTATTTTAATTAATTATATTTAACTTAAATTATTAGCAAGAAACTTTTACCATAGTAGCTCTTAATACTTTACTTTTTAATTTATATCCTTTTTGAAGTACCATTACTACTTTATTAGGTTCAATACCTTCTACACTTTCTTGCATTACAGCTAAGTGTAAGTTTGGATCGAAGTCTTGATCTATAGCATCTATTTCTTCAACTCCAAATTTTTGTAGACAGTCTATAAGTTGCTTATGAACAAGTTCTATCCCTTTATACATATCATCTTCTTTATTTGTGCAAGCATCCATAGCTCTTTCCATGCTATCTATAACTGGTATTAACTCATTGATTATTTTTTCATTAGCAAATAGTCCTATAGTTTCTTTTTCTTGTTGAGTTCTTCTCATATAGTTTGAGTACTCAGCTTGAAGTCTTTTATACTTATCATCTCTTTCATTGATTTGGTTTTCAAGTTCTTCTATTTTGTCATTTATTTTCTTTTCTTCTAATTTCGAGTTTATATCAGTTACATTCTCTTCTTCTGTTGATATATCTCCTTGGACATTTTCCTCAGAATTTTGTACTATTTCCTCTTCCTTAGAAGCGTAATCTTCTTGTAACTTTTCATCTTGATTAATGTTATTTTCCAAGATCTACACCCCTTAGTTTTAAAATTTATTTGATTTATTATTTAATAATATATTCATGTAATTTATAATTGAATATATTCTAGAATAATCCATTCTTGTAGGTCCTATAAAGCTTATACGACCAATTAAATTCTTATCCACTTTATATGTTGCTGTAACAACACTGCATTCTTGAGCTTGTTCACAGTCATTATCACTACCAATAATTATAGTCGTATTATCTTTTAAAATACCCTTTGACTTAACTATCTTAGCTATAGTCTCCTTTGTTTCTAGCATATTTAAAAATGACCTTGCCTTAAAAACATCATTAAACTCTGGATAATTAAATATATTAGTTGCTCCATTTAAAGTCATTGAAAGCTCTTCATCAGTAGGATTTGTATTTAACAAATTAAGTAACTGATCTATTATTGATGAATATTCTCCAATTTCGTACTTTATATATGCTATTAATCTTTCATCTATTTCAGTTATCGTCTTACCTGAAAGCTTTCTAGTTAAATTATCAGAAATTAAATTCAACTTAGCTTGATCTAAATTAATCTTAGCAGTAATACTTGATTTTTTAATATCGCCTTTATCTGTAACCACTATTAATAAAATTTCATTATCATGCATTTTAACTAATTGTATATGCCTAATTTCATTTAATGTTGATAAATTTCTTGTCATGGCAACTGTTGTATAGTTAGTCAATTGAGATAACATCTTTGATGTTTCATGAATTAAATCTTGTATATGACTTATATTTTCTTCAACACAAGTTTCAATTATCTCTTTATCTGATTCACTAAGTTCACTAGTACTCATAAGTGAATTAACATACAACTTATATCCTTTTTCTGTTGGAACTCTACCAGCAGATGTATAAGGTTGGACTAAGTATCCCAACTCTTCTAAGTCGGCCATTTCATTTCTAATAGTTGCTGCACTAACACCAAGGTTATATTTCTTTGATATCGTTCTAGACCCTACAGCTTCAGCTGTTTCTATATAATCTTTAACTATTGCTTTGAGGATATTCATTTTTCTTTCATTTAATTCCATACTAAATACCTCCCACACTGTTAGCACTCACTATATCCGAGTGCTAAAAAGATTATATATATTATATACCACGTTAAATTTTTATTGTCAACACCTTTTAGATATTTTCTTTTTTTAAGCCATAAATTCTACAAAAACGCTGTTTGATATTTCTCTCCCTTTTTGCGTCAATCTCATCCCTAATTCATTCACATCTATTAAATTTAGTTTTTCAAGTTTTTCAATTTCATTTTTATATTTTTCTATAAAATCTAAATCATACTTAATCTTAAAATCTTTAAATTTAATTCCTTCATTCATTCTTAATCCTAAAAATATACTTTCCTCTATTTCATCTTTGATACTTAGTTTTTCTTCCCAGTCTATAGGTTTTTTACCTTCTAATATCATTTTTTCATACTCAGATAATGATGAAACATTATTGTACCTTGTTCCACTTAAAAATCCTGATGCTGATGCACCAATCCCAACATAGTTTTCACATTTCCAATATAAAATATTATGATTACATTCATATCCTTCTTTCGCATAATTTGATATTTCATACTGATTATATCCATGGGATTTTAAGTAATTTATTGTATATTCATACATAACAATATCAGTATCTTCATCTAATAATTTGAATTCATTTCTATTATACATATCAAATAGTTCTGTATTTTCTTCTAATATTAATGAATAAGCAGATATGTGAGCTGGATTTAGTTCTACTATTTTCTCTAAAGTCTCTTTCCAATCTTCTTCATTTTGATTTGGAAGCGCATACATTAAATCAATATTTATGTTTTCAAATCCAACTTCCTTAGCCTGAAAATAGTTTTTTTCAAATTCTTCAAAAGTATGTATTCTTCCTATATATTCTAGATGATGATTTTGAACTGCTTGAAGTCCAATACTTAATCTATTTACACCACAATCTTTCATTATTTTTAACTTGCTTAAAGTTAATGTTCCTGGATTACATTCCATTGTGATTTCAGCATTTTTTTTAATTTTAAAATTAGTTTTTATATTATCGAATAAAGTCTTAATCTCATAATCTCTTAATATGCTTGGTGTTCCTCCACCAATAAATATAGTATCTATTTCTTTTTCTTTAATTTCATTCTTATAAAAACTCATTTCTTTTTCCAATGATTTTAAATATTTTTTCTTTTCCTCTAAATCTAATTTATAAGAATTAAAATCACAGTATTTACATTTTGATACACAAAACGGTATATGTATATATAAACCTAACATTTAGTCACCTCTTCTTTTTCTATTTACAGCAATTATTATATATTATTACCCTTGATATATAAAATAAAATCTATCCTCTTTAATTACATATTAATCCTTTGTATTAAGTTTAATATAGCCTAAATTATTTAAAATAAAAAAACAAAAGGTAATCAACTTATCTAAGCAGTATAGATAAGCTAATTACCTTTATATAAATATATTTTTTAATTAATCATCTAGTTTAAGAACTGACATAAACGCTTTTTGTGGAACTTCAACACTTCCAATTTGTCTCATACGTTTTTTACCTTCTTTTTGTTTTTCAAGAAGTTTCTTCTTACGAGATATATCTCCACCGTAACATTTAGCAAGTACGTCTTTTCTAAGAGCACTTATTGTCTCTCTTGCAACAACCTTATTTCCAACTGCTGCCTGTATCGGAACAGCAAATTGATGTCTAGGTATTTCATTTTTTAATTTTTCACACATGGCTTTACCTCTAGAGTATGCTTTTGTGTCATGAACTATGAAGCTAAGTGCATCAACTTGTTCTTTGTTTATTAGTATATCCAATTTAACAAGCTTAGAAGGAACATATCCTTTCATTTCGTAGTCTAGAGAACCATATCCTCTAGTTCTAGATTTTAAAGCATCAAAGAAATCATAAACAACTTCATTTAATGGTAAATCATAATGAAGCATTACTCTTTTTTCATCTATATATTCCATGTGTAACATAGTTCCACGTCTTTCTTGGCATAATTCCATAACTATACCAACGAAATCTTTAGGAGCTATTATATCAGCTTTAACTATTGGTTCTTCTATCATTTGAATTTCTGAAACTTCTGGTAAGTTTGTTGGGTTTTGAATCATAACTACTTCACCATCAGTTTTAGTAACTCTGTATATAACAGAAGGAGCTGTTGTAACTAAGCTTAGATTAAATTCTCTTTCTAATCTCTCTTGTATTATTTCTAAGTGTAATAATCCAAGAAATCCACATCTGAAACCAAATCCTAAGGCTGCAGATGTTTCCGGTTCAAATTCTAATGCTGCATCATTAACCTGTAATTTTTCTAATGCATCTCTTACGTTTTCGTATTTTTCACCTTCACCTGGATATATACCGCAGTAAACCATTGGAGTAGCTTTTTTATATCCTTCAAGTGGCTCTTCTGTTTTATTTGTAGCATCAGTTATAGTATCACCTACGTGACAGCTTCTTATATCCTTGATACTTGCAGCTATATAACCAACATCACCTGCGCATAGACTATCCAGCTCAGTTGCATTAGGAGCCATAACCCCTACTTCTGTTACTTCAAATTTCTTCTTAGTATTCATCATCTCGATAGTCATACCTTTTTTAACTTCACCCTCAAATACTCTTACATATGCCACAACACCTTTATATGCATCATAGTATGAATCAAATATTAAAGCTTTTAAAGGTTTATTTATATCACCTGTTGGAGCAGGTACATTAGCTACTATATCTTCTAAAACGTCTTCTATATTTAAACCACTTTTAGCAGATATTAATGGTGCTTCACTTGCATCAAGACCTATTATTTCTTCTATTTCTTCTTTTATTTCATCTGGTCTTGCACTTGGAAGATCTATTTTATTTATAACTGGTAATATTTCCAAATCTTGATCTAAAGCTAAATATACATTTGCTAAAGTTTGAGCTTCAACACCTTGAGCCGCATCTACAACTAATAAAGCACCTTCACATGCAGCTAAACTTCTTGAAACCTCATAGTTGAAATCCACATGTCCTGGAGTATCTATAAGATTTAAATAATATTCATTACCATCCTTAGCCTTGTAAATTAACCTAATATTTTGTAGCTTAATAGTGATTCCTCTTTCTCTTTCTAAATCCATGTTATCTAATAACTGATTTTTCATCTCTCTATCACTTACTAAACCTGTATACTGTATTAATCTATCAGCTAAGGTAGACTTACCATGGTCTATATGAGCTATTATACTAAAATTTCTAGTTCTACTTTGTCTGTCCACCTTTTTTCCTCCTTAAATAAGTTAGTATCATAAACTTTATTTTATAATATATCTGCTTTTATGTAAATAAGTGTTACATTACAAAAAAATAAGACTTATTATTTTAAGCCTTATTTTTATTATTTTGATTTATTTTTACTATTTGTATTCTTTAATATTTATATTTACTATGCTTTTTAATAAAAAATATTTAAATATTTTATAAGACTATCTTTACTATCATCTTGCAACATTTCGTTCATTCTATAATCAGAAATTAGTATGCTTCCTGCAGTAATTATAATCATTATAAACAAAAATACTACCTTATATAGTATCCCGTTTTTCTTTTTTTGCAGCTTTTTATTTAATTTTTTTTCTAAACGACTCATATTATACCAGCTCTTATTACTTTTTATCTTTATAGTATTCATCTAATACTTCTGCTACATATTTACATGCAGCTTTTGCTTCTTGAGTGCTCGTAGCATTATTACCTATTTCTATTAATAATCCATCTTCTGCTAAATACTGATTAAATCTTCCATATTGTTTAGTTATTACTGGCTCAACTAACCCTGGATATTTTTTTTCTGCTAAAGCAGTTAATTCTTCAGCTTCTTTTCTTATTTCATCTACATTTTCATTTCTTTGACCCACTACAAATAAAAACTTAGCTACAGTTTCTCCATTAATTTCTATAGTAGATTTATCATGTGCTTTTTTCTTCGCCTCACTATTTTCTAACGTTAATCCATTTCTATGTAAGTCGATAGTTATTTTGATTGAATCATTAGATGATAAAGCAGATTTAACTAGCTTAGAACTATTTACATAAGATTTATTATAATCTAAATCATTATATTGGGTATTATGCATTACTCCCCAACCTCTTTTACTTAATTCATTTGTTAATAGGCTACCAACTTCCATAACTGAGTGTTCCTTATCTTTAGAAGAGTGATAATCATTATCTGGTGAATCAGAATAAGTTTCGCTACTATGAGAATGATATACTAATATTTGAGGGTTATCCTTAGTTATTCTTAAATCATTGGTATAGTTTGACTCTGTAATTGTAGTAGCTTCCTTTTCCTCTTCCGTCTGTGGCTTATTTTCTTCTCCAACATATACATTTACAAACTCTTCTTCATCATTTCCAGAATCCTTATTATTTGAAGTTTCTTCATCTTGTTTTTTTTCATTATTATTTATTACATCTATATCTTCATTTTTTTCTTCATCTTTGTCTATTACCTTTACTTCAGGATAAGATGATTTTAGTAGATATTTTAGTAAATCATCTTTGTCCAAAGCTTGGGAAATAGTTGGTAAAATACAAACTAATAAAAATCCAATTTTTATAGCTTTTATTCTGTTTTTAAACATTTAAATTCCTCCTTATTACGAAGTTCTCCCCGGATGAAGAGATCTATTCAATCCTTCACTAATTATAACTGCTAGATTTTCTATCGTTTCATCAATATCTTTAGGAGTAACTATTAAGTTTTTATCATATGGATCTAGACAGTCTCTAATTAGTTGGTATTTTTCTTCCTCTTGCAAGTCTTGAAGCATTTTATAAAATATCTCACCAGAGTTTGATTGCTCCATTAAGTTTTTTATAGCTAAATCTAAAACATCACTGGTTAAAGTGGCTGCATCAACAACTGTAGGTACTCCTATAGCTATAACATCTACTCCTAAGTAGTCTTTATTTAAAGCTTTTCTTTTATTTCCTACTCCTCCACCTGGTGAAATACCAGCTGTAGATATTTGTATAGTAGTATTTACCCTTTCCATTTTTCTTGAAGCTAGTGCATCTATTGCAACTACTCTGTCTGGTTTAATAGCATCTACTATACCTTTTACAGTTTCACTTGTTTCAAGACCCGTAACGCCCATAACACCAGGACTTAAAGCTGAAACTTCAGTGAAGTCATCATCATAATCCTTATTGTAATTTTTAAAAATATGACGAGTAACAAGAGTTTTTGAAACAGCTCTTGGACCTAATGCATCTGATGTTATATTCCAATTTCCTAATCCTATAACTAATGTTTTCTTGTGCTCTTCCGGTCCAAAAATCTCTTTTAGCTCGTCCGATAAATATTTTATCATCTGCTCTCTAGAGTCATCGTCATCATATGTCATTAACTTACTCTCTAATGTTACATATTTTCCAATTCCTTTGTTCATTATTTGAGAACCTTGTTCATCTAATACATCAACTTTTGTTACTAAGCAGTCTTCAAGTTGTTTATTTTCTGTTTTCACGCCTGGTATTTGGCTACTATTTTCACTTTCTTCTATTATTTCTCTTGCTTCAAGTGCTAAATCTGTTCTAATTTTTATCATTGTTCCCTCCAGAATATAATAAAATGATATTATTGATTATTGACATGTAATAGCATTTTAAACATTATTTATCATTTTTAATCTTGACTAAATTATGTTGTATAAGATTTTTTTTCGTAAAATATAATTTTTAATTTATAAAAAAATATAAAATATATGGTTCTTAGAATATAAAGAGTAACGCCTATATAATAGGTTGAAGGATTGGAATTTTTTATTAGTTTTGTGAATAATTTAATACATTATTGTGAAATATTTTTATATGTGATAAAGTATGTCATAAGCGAAAAACACTAACAACAAATTATATTTAACTAATAAATATTAACTCTTGATTTTTATATTTATTTCTGTTAAAATCTAATATGTTGACGATGAGAATAATTATATTTACAAGGAGGTGTTCTAAGTGGCAAACATAAAATCAGCTAAAAAGAGAATAAAAGTTATCGATAAGAAAACTGCTTTAAACAAAGCTAGAAAATCTCAATTAAAAACTGCTATAAGAAGATTCGAAGATGCTGTTAATGCAGGAAACAAAGAAGAAGCTACAGCTAAATTCCAATATGCTCAAAAAAGAATATACCAAGTAGCATCAAAAGGAACTATACACAAAAATGCTGCAGCTAGAAAAGTTGCTAAATTAGCTCAAAAATTAAACGCAATGAACGCATAATAACAGTTTAATTTTTATAAATTTAAACCCTTGATTTTTATCAAGGGTTTTTTATTATATTATACGAAATTTATAAATCCTATTTCTTATGAATGAATTATAAATCACAACTAAAAAATAAAAAGTCTTAGCTTTTTTTAAACTAAGACTTTTAACTAACATTCCTCTGGCAATACTTGCTTACTAGTATTTCTACTGCCAAAGTATCTTTAATTAATCCATTTTTTATTTTAAAATCATTTTCTAAAATGAAATTCAACATATCTATTATCATTTCATCTGAGAAGTTACGACTTTGTTTTAAGGCCTTGTTAACTACAAATTGACGTACATTTAGTTTTTGACCTATATCATTAACTGAGCTTCCTTGGATTTGTAATTGCCTAACTTGCATTACTATTTTAAATTGTCTACTTATCATAGCAAATATTCCAAGAACAGATTCTCCTTCTTGAATCATGTCATTTAATATCTTTATTGCATTAGAAGAGTTTTTTTCTCCTATATAATCAATTAATTTAAAAATATCATTTTCTATTTTCTTTTGGGATAATCTATCTATAACTTCATTAGTTACTTTATTATCTTTCCCTACAAAGGAGCTAATCTTAATTATTTCATTTTCTAAATCAGCAAGAGTTTTATCACTACTTTTATCTCTATACCCTTGAGATTCAATAAAATACATTATTTGTGAATTTTCTATTATCGAACCAAAGCTTTCAAATTTTCTCTTTGTCCACTTGAACAAATCCATATCAGATATTTTATCACAATTAAATACAATTCCTTTTTCTTGAATTTTCTTAACAATTTTCTTTCTTTTATCAACTTCTCCGTATACAACAAAAACTAAAACTGTACTTTCTGATATGTTATCTAAGTAATCAATAAAATACTTTTCATCTCCTTCTGAAAAGTTCTTTCTCTTTCCTTTTAATAATTCAAAGTCTTTTACTATGGTAATTTTTTTATCATCCATAAAAGGCAGAGTCTCTATGGAACTTAATAATTGATCTAGAAATACTTCTTTTCCATCTATAACATCTAAATTAAAATCTATCATAGATTCATTTAGACTTTCTTTAAAGCTCTTTATAGCATTATCTATTAAGTAGTATTCTCTACCGTATAAAAGATATATATTATTAAAATTTCTATTTTTAATATTCCTTATAATATCCTTGTAATCCATTTTCTTGCTCCTTCATAATTCTTAACTCTCTATATATCATATATGAAAAAATTAAAATGTAATAAAAAGTTACATAAAATAATTTAGGATTATTCACTTCAATATATGCTAATTCTATCGCGCTGAGTTTTTCTAATAAATAATATACCATAATAATAATACTTTTGTTCAAATATACTAAAATTTTTGACAAGAAAATGCTAATTTCGAACAAAATTACACTAATAATACTTAAACTCATAATAATACCAATCACTGGTATAATAATCATATTGCCTAATATAAATAAAGTTGGGATACCTTTGAATGTATAATAGACCACAGGCATAGTTAATATATTAGCTGCTACACTAACAGATACTATACTACTTTTAATATACTTATTTATTATTTTATAAAAATATATAATTGATAATGTGGCTAAAAAAGATAATTGGAATGATGTATTATAAATTATATATGGATTATCTACTAATAAAAAAGAGCCTACTAAAGATAACGTAGATATTCCATCTCTTTTTCGATCCATAAAAACAGCTAAATATATAATCACCATAAAAACTATTGCCCTAGATATTGATGGTGAAAACCCTACTATTATACAATATAAAATCATAATTAGCGTTATAATAATAAGTTTATAGAATTTATTAATTCCTCTTATTATTATAGAAATCATAGTACATAAAATACCTGTATGAAGTCCAGATATAGCTATTACATGACTAGTACCTGTCCTAGAAAACATATTTTTTTCTTCTTCACTTAGACTATCTTTTTGACCTAGTATTAAAGAGTTTATAAAATCTGAACTATCTTTATATAAATATCTAAAACCATCTCTAATATAGTTTTTCATTTTTCCTATATTAATATAAAATTGATTTTCACCTATTATACTATAATTTTTAATAGCAATAACTCCTTTATACCCCATACTTTTTATATATCTTCCATAATTAAAATTTTCATAGTTCATATTATCTAAACTTTTAATACTTCCACTTATTTTAACTATTTTCCCTGTTTTTATGTCTAAGTTCTTATTGTAATCATTTACTAAATAATGTCCTATTTTATATTGATCATAATTTTCTTTTTCTATTTTATCTTTTACAATACCTTCTATTGTGATTTTTTCTTTATCTTTAATATTATCTAAAGATTTATTATTTGTATAAATAAATGATATGACTAATAATAGTGTAAACAATATTAATAATGGCCTTCTCATGTTTCCTCCGTATTATTATTCTTATTTCTATTATCATCAGATTATTTTTTTTCAAACAATTCTTTTATCTTTATATAATTACTTTAGTTTGATTTTCTAAATATTTATAATAATCCTTTTTAAGAGGTTGCTCAACATTTGTTTTTGCATAATAAAAAAGCACCTGTATCAGGTACTTTTATATATACTCATTTATATAATTTTCTTTTTTAACAAATATCGAACTTAAGAATTCTATAATATTCTCATCTTCTTCTAAGTTGTTTAATAGAAATGCTTCTCTTGCATCTATATAAGAAAATGCTAGCTGAGAAATAGTGTTTATATCAAACTGAATGTGTGGAGTAAATTCTCCTTTTTCTACATATATTTTATCGTTTTCTAAGTTTATTTTAAATACATTATTATTTTCTTTTATAAAATCATCTTTTATAGAAATATTTAAACTTCCTTTTATATGATTTTTTATATTAAGAGTTTTTATATACTCCTCAAAATTTATAACTCTACCCATCATAAATGGCTTCAATTTTATACTTGCAGTCCTAGGATTAGCTAGAATAAATCTTATCTTATCATTTATAGGAGCACTCACAGTAACTTTTTTGCATTGTGTATTATGATTGTATATGAATTTAAGCATAGATTTAAGAGATTCTAGGCTTGTATAATATAATTCTCTTACAAACATGTTTTCTCCATTTATGAAGTAAATTATATATCCTTTACTGTCATCATTTTCATGAATATAAATATGACCATCTTCACTATTTACTTCTTTAAATAAGCTTTCATAATATGCTTTATCTCTTTTAATATTACCATTTACATTTTTCAAAAAGCTTTCTTGTATTTCTATCATTTCTTCAATGCTATTTAAATTAGCTTTTTTCATATTACCTGATGACTTAAATCCTCTTAAATCTTCTATATCAAGTTCATACTCTAATTGATCATAACAATGCTCATATCCGTACTTTCTATAAAGTCTATAATCAATAGGCATTAATATTGATACAAGCTGTTTCTTTTTATAAAGCTCATTTAATGTGAAATCCATTATATTTTTCATATATCCTTTCCCTCTTACTTGAGGGAAAGTAGACACCCCAACTACATATGAAGTATCATATAATTTTCCATTCAACAAAAGCTTATATTGATTTAATTGTAAAGAAGATACTATTTCATTTTCATCTTCTACAACAACTGTATTTTCATTATCGTATTTATCTTCAAAGTAATAATCTGTAAATTTAGGTCCATCGTTGAAGCAATAGTCCCATATTTCCCTTATATTATCTTTTTCATTCCCTCTAGCAAATCTTATATCCATTCTTATACCTCTCTTACTGTATATTTTTCTACAAATCTACATGGGTGATAAGAAAGTTTTGCTTTTCTAAGCCCCTCTATTCCTAAATCTTCCTCTCTATTTACAAACTCAGCATCACTAAATTCATTTACTAAAAATTGTTGATTTATAAATGGATATAATCCTCTTATACTTGGATTAGCTTTTTCGATGTGGATTAAAGCCATATTTTGATTTATATATTCTCCCATAGTAAATGCTTCTAATTTTCCATCTATAAATATACCCGCTATTTTTAATCTATCTTTTAATATATAATAGTTTGCAAATAACTTTTTCATACCTATAAGTTCTTCTTCCATCTCTTCACTTACTTCATTGTTTTCTTCTTTATTACTAGTCCATTCTTCTACTAATTGTAAGCAAGCATCAAAGTCATTTTCATCTAATAATCTATATTCATATCTTCCTTCATACTCTTTTAAGAAAAAGTTTATATGATTTCTTTTCTTAACATTTTTTCGTCCTTTTAATGTTCTCATACTCTCGCCATCATATATATAATCAAATAAATCTCTTTCTTCTGTGTATTGGAATTTTCCTTCGTAATTTTCTTTTAAAAATTCTACTACTTCTTTAGTTATCCCTCTAAAATAGATTTTCTTATTTTCTTTTTCAAAGTAATCTACAACAAACTTTATAACTCTTGGCATATCTTCTGGTTTTGCTAAAGGTAATATTGAGAATGTATCTCCTTCGTACTCGGCTACTATTACTGCAAATCCATCTCCTATATAATAACCTGTCTTGTATAAATGTTGCCACATATATAATGTATTGAAACAATATTCACATGCTTCATAATCTACTAAATCGAAATATGGATTAAGAATTTCCCTAGCTTCCATATCTATATTTTTAAAAATCATAAATTCCTCCTATTTATTGCTATTAATTATATCTTAAATAGTAATTTTACGCTTCTATTTTATTATTAAATATTTTCGCTCTAAAATAAATTTTAATATATATATTACCCTTACAAATATATATATAAACATTTTATTTTAAATCAAATGAGTATAAACTTGCATATGTTATATAATAACACTTTTGAATATTTATGACAAAAAATTTCAATTGAGGATTATTTTCTCTTTTTAAATAGAAAAGTGTATACTTATTTATCTTTCAATTAATACTTAAAAGTATACATAAAAATATTAAATTTATGGAGTGATTAAAATTATATGAAAAGACTTTTCTTAATATTTATTATTTTATTCCTTTCTACTGGATGTAGCAACAATAATAATTTTTTAGCTGTTCATGTTATAGATGTTGGACAAGGAGATTGTATATTGATTACTACTTCAAGTAATAATAATATTTTAATCGATAGTGGAGATGAAAATACATATAAAATTGTTAAATCTTATTTAAAATTACATAAGATAAAAAACTTGGATATGATTGTAGCCTCACATTTAGATAAAGATCATATTGGAAGCTTAGATAATGTGATTGATAATTTCAATGTGAAAAAAGTTTATACACCTAATCAAAAAGATGATTCACCCTCTTATTATAATTTAATAAAATCTTGTGAAAACAAAAATATAGATATAAATTACCTAAAAAAAGGAGATAAAATAAAACTTAATGATGATATCAACATAAATGTTCTAGGACCATCTTATATTCAAGATAATAATAATTTAAATTCTATTGTACTAAATCTTAATTATATGAACATGGATTTTTTATTTACAGGCGATTGCGAAGAACCTAATGAAATAGAAATAATTAATTCATTCGAACTTGAAGATGTGGATTTTCTAAAAGTAGCTCATCATGGCAGTAGCACTTCTTCTACTGAAAATTTTATTAAAGAGACTAGCCCTGATATTGGTGTGATTTCTTGTGGATATAAAAATCAATATGGTCATCCTCATCAATCTACCTTAGATACATTAAAAAAATATAATGTAAATATTTTTAGAACTGATCTTAACGGCGATCTAGTATTTTATAGTGATGGTTATAAGATATTTACTACTAAAAAATACAAACAATAGTATTTAACAAGTAATTTAAAATAAATAATAATAAACTACATCCATTACTTGGGATACAGTTTATTATTATTTATATCTAATGTCTGTATATTAATATTTAGTAATTGCAAATTCTTCATATATAACTTAACCTCATCTATTAAATCTAAGTACTACTTTAAACAAATATCCATGAATATCGATATCAACTTTTCCACACTGATGTTTTACTAAACTCTTAACTATACTAAAACTTATCCCTAAGAAAAATCTTTAAATTTACTGGATTATTTTGTTCATTTTAAAGTGTCATTTTTTATGATAATATATTTTTTAAAATTTCAAATAGGGGGATTGAGTATGAGGAAAATAAAAAAGATACTTGTGAGTATTTTTGTAGTTATCTTAATAAGTGCCATAATTACAGGGGCTTTTATTGGAAACTTGGTTTATGATTTAGTTCTAAATCCTAAAATTTCTAAAAATATTATTTATGCTGATAATAAAAATACAGAACCAAGAGAAGACTCTAAGTGGCTTATGGAAAAATCTAATTATATGGATGAATATATCAACTCCTTTGATAATTTAAAATTACATGCTTATATAGTTAAAAATAAAGTTAAGACTGATAAATGGGCCATTGTAGTTCATGGTTATGCTGGTAATGGAAAACTAATGAGCGACAAGGCTAAGTACTTTTATGAAATGGGGTACAATGTGTTAATACCCGATTTAAGAGGTCATGGTGAAAGTGAAGGAAATTACATTGGTATGGGATGGGATGATAGGTTAGATATTATTTCTTGGATAAATCATATTATTAAAGAAAATCCTAAATCAGAAATCGTTCTTCATGGTACTTCTATGGGGGCCTCAACTGTTTTGATGACATCAGGAGAAAATATTCCATCTAATGTGAAAGCTATTATTTCCGATAGTGCTTATACTTCTGTTTTAGATGAATTCAAGTATGAACTAAAAACGTTCTTAAATTTATCATATTTTCCTTTAATTAATATTACAGATTTAATAACTATGATAAGAGCTGGATATTCTTTTAGAGAAGCTTCTGCTCTAGATCAAGTTAAAAAAGCAAAAGTTCCTATACTATTTATACATGGAGATAGTGATAAATTTGTACCTTATTACATGATGAATGAATTATATGATGCAACTAATTCTCCTAAAGAAAGGTTAACTGTAGAAGGAGGTGAACATGCTAATTCTGATTTAATAAGCCCTTATCTTTATTGGCTTACTATAATGGGCTTTTTAGAAAAATATATTTAACAATCTTTATTAAATAAAAAAATTATAAATAAACTTACTTTTATAATACTAAACTCATACAAATAAAAAGGCACGAGTAAAGTTAAATCCTTTACCCATGCCTTTTTTACGGATGTCTGATAAAAAAACATCACTATAAGTTTTTTCTTTATTATTTATTTAATAAATCATTAATCACAACAGATGCTATTGTTAATCCACCTACAGAAGGTACAAATGAAGTACTTCCTGGAGTAACTTTTCTACCATTCATTATTTTTTTCTTTAATTCTCTTGGTTGTTCTGTTGAGTAAACTACTTTAAGTTTCTTTATTCTTCTATCTTTTAATTCTTTTCTAATTACTTTTGCTAATGGACAAGTGTGAGTTTTATGTATGTCTGTAACAACTATTTTAGTCGGATCTAATTTGTTACCCATTCCCATAGAACTTATTAATGTTAGTCCTTTTTTCTTACACTCTTCTACTAATAATATTTTTGAAGTAACCATATCTATTGCATCTACTACATAGTCATAATCTTCTACTAATATTTCATCTGTTGTTTCTTTATTGTATTTATTGGCAATAGTTTTTATATTTAAATCTGGATTGATATCTAATAATCTTTCTTTCATTACTTCTACTTTTAATTTCCCTACTGTAGAGTGTAGTGCAGGTAATTGTCTGTTTATATTAGTTATATCTACATCATCAAAATCAACTATAGTTATGTTTCCTACACCAGCACGAACTATGGCTTCTGCTGCAAAACTTCCTACTCCTCCCACACCAAATACTATTACGTTTGAATTTCTTAATTTTTCTATTCCTTCATCTCCTACAATAAGACTTGTTCTTGTTGTAAAGTTGTTCATATACTTTCTTCTCCTTGATTTTAAAATAAATATTATTATAAATTAAATTTTATTATTTTTAAATAGCTAATATAATTATTTTATTACAAATTAATACATTTAAACATTAAGTTATTAAAAATATATATTTTTAGACTACCAAACAAATTTATCATACTAGCATTTATATCCATAATATTACTATAAAATCTTGTTCTATAATTTCAAATTGAAATTTCACAAAATATTCAATACTAAAATTATCAAAATAAATAAATTGTAATTTATAATATGTAAAAACCCTCAAAATGATTGTACACCTTGAGGGTTTAATTTCTATTTTACAATATATATATCAATTGTTCTTCTTCCCCAGTTTACACACTGAGATTCACTATTCATAAATATATCTATTTTATTTCCTTTTATAGCTCCACCACAGTCTTCTGCGATAAAGTATTGATTAAACTGAGGTATATATACCTTAGTTCCATAAGGTATTATACTTGGATCAACAGCTATTGTTCCCCATTTAGGAACTGTACCTGTAGCCGTTATTCCATCACCACTATAAGCTGTAGCTTGTACAACCATTTTTGTACCTAAGCTACTCTTTGAGCTTTCGCTACTTTTACTAGAACTAACTTTACTAATGTTGTTACTTTTCGGTTTACTTTCTTCTTTTGTCCCTTTTAATACTATTTTATTTTCAGGCTTTGTCAAAATATTTTCTTTAACTAATTCTTTTTCAACTAATTTGCCATCGTAATATATGGCGTCGTAAATCAATTCTTTTGTACCATTTTTGCCTTCTTGAGCTATCTTAGTTTTCCCCTTTAATAACGAACTATCACTTTGTTCTACAGTTTCAAAAGGTATATTATCTGTTTCTATAATAGTTCTTTTTTCAACTTTTTTTATTTCTATTTTCATACCATCTTCTAAAGCTGTATCTAAATCTTCACTTATTATGTCATTTACATCGTAATCAATTTCATTTTCATCTAGCACACCTTGTACGTTAGATTGAAATGAACTCACCTCTATTTCTTGTCCATCAACAATTAAAACAACTTCCTTATTAAAAGCAACATAATTCACTGTTACAATCCCCATAGATAATAGCCCCGATAATAAAATAGATTTTATTTTTCTATTTATATAACTCAAACTATCTCCTCCTAAGTTTTATTTAACTCTGAATTAAATTTTTCTCTCAAAGTTATTTTGTAACTAAATTGTAAACTATTTTTCAACAGTTGTCAACTTGACAAAAAAACAAAAAAGTGCTTATATAGTATTTTCAACTATTTAAGCACTTTTACAACAAGGTCCAACAAGTAACAAAACTGTTACATTTTTTGCCTGATTATTTTACTATTTTATAATTATAATTTTCTATGCCATTATACAAACTATATACATTTTTAAATCCACTTATTAAAAGAACTTTTCCTACAGATAGACTTTGTATTCCTCTAGTACAATACAATAAAATATTTTTACTAGACATACTTCTCAGATAATCTATATGGTCATTTATCTCATAAGTAGGTATGTTTATAGCCCCTGGTATATGGCCTTCTAAATATAATCCTTCCTCCCTTAGGTCAATTATTAAATTAAATTTATTGTTTTTAATCATTTCATTAGCTTTTTTACTATTTATCTCAATAACCTTCATATATAACACCCTACCTTTGTATATATTATTCTATATTTTGATAAAATGTTACATAAAGTTATATTAAATTTAAATATTAGGAATTTGCCAATCTATCGGCTCTTTTCCCATGTCACTTAAAATGTCATTTATTTTTGAAAAATGTTTACATCCAAAGAATCCTCTTCTTGCTGAAAGAGGACTTGGATGAGGCGCTTCCAAAATATAATGTCTCTTTGCGTCAATAAATTCTTTTTTCTTTCTTGCATTTGCACCCCATAAAACAAATATAACTGAATCTTTTCTTTCATTTAGTTTCTTTATTATTTCATCTGTGAATATTTCCCACCCTTTATTTTGATGAGAGTTTGCTTCATGAGCTCTTACTGTTAATGCTGTATTTAGAAGTAATACTCCTTGATCCGCCCACGGCATCAAATAACCGTTATTAGGTATAAAACATCCTAAATCATCTTTTAATTCTTTGTACATGTTTAATAAAGAAGGCGGTGTTTTTACATTTGGTTGGACAGAAAAAGCTAAACCATGTGCTTGATTTTCTCCATGATATGGATCCTGCCCTAATATTAATACCTTCGTATCTTTATATGATGTATGTTTTAGTGCCTCAAAAATATTATACATATTTGGATATATAACTCTACTTTTATATTCTTCTATAAGAAATTCTCTTAATTTTATGTAATAATCTTTTTTAAATTCTTCTTTTAATAAATTGTTCCAGTCATTTCCTAAGTTAACCATCTTATATCCTCCATCAAATTAATTTGCTATAATGTCTTCTTCGATTTCTTGTTTATCTTTATTATGAGTCTTTATTTTTATATTAACCTTATTTGGCAAACAAACTATACTTTCGCTGGATTTTGTAATAAAACCAGATTTAACACAAACTTTATCTGGACATGAAGCTTCCGTAATTTCAACTCCATGATCGTGTATTTTCACAATATTGTATCCATCTTTAGTATTTATTCTAAATTCATCTTCATCATAGATACTATATGTTTTATATAATTTATTATCAACGTATATTTCTATATAGTCTGAATCTTTATTATTCATTATAAAATTCACACCAAAACTTACTACTATAACAATTAATACTAAACCAATTAATATGAAGTCTTTTCTTTTCACTATACTACCTCGCCATCATCAATATTATTTACCAATATTTGTGATATAATGATAAATGATAAATTAAATATATCATAAAAAATTGGAGGATTCATCATGAATAAGAAAAAACTGCTATTTACCTTACTGATAATAGTATTTATTTTATTTTCTTTATATATAGTAAATATTAATAAAAAAGAAGATACATACTCTCATACATATTACAACCTAGGTACAATCAACGAAATAACTTTGTATAATATAAATAAAAAAAATGCCGATGCAATATTAGAAAAATGTGCTTCAATACTAACAGATATAGATAATAAAATGAGTTCTCAACTTACTTCTAGTGAAATATCTAAAATAAATGATATGGCGGGTAAAAACTATGTAAAAGTTTCAGAAGATACATTTTATGTTATAAAAGAATCTTTAAATTTCTCTAAAATGTCTAATGATACTTTCGATATAAGTATAGGACCTATTATTGATTTATGGGCTATAGGAACAGATAATGCCAAAGTTCCAAATAAAAAAGATATAGAGAATAAAATATCTCTAGTTAATTATAAAGATATTCTTTTAGATGAAAATACTCACTCTGTAAAACTAAATAATGATAATATGAAGATTGATTTAGGCGGAATCGCTAAAGGATATGCAGCAGATAAAATTTATAATTATTTAAAAGAAGAAAAATTAAAAAGTGCATTAATAAATCTAGGTGGAAATGTATATGTTCTTGGCACTAAAGAAAATAATCAACCTTTTTCTATAGGAATTCAAGATCCAACTAAGCCTAGAGGAAATTCAATTGGTAATATTAAAGTATCGGATAAATCAGTTGTTACTTCTGGAATTTATGAAAGATATCTAAAAAAAGATAATAAAGTATATCACCATATGTTAAATCCTCATACAGGATATCCTTTTGAAAATAATTTAAGTAGTGTCACAATAATCTCTGATAATTCCATGATATGTGATGCTTTATCTACAACAACTTTCGGATTAGGTCTTAATGAAGGCATGAAATTAGTAGAAAGCTTGAATAATGTGGATGCGATTTTCATTACTAAAGATAAAAAAATTTACTTAAGCAGTAATCTAAAAAATAAATTTAATCTTACCGATAATAGTTTTACTATTTGTGACTTAAACCGTTAAATTCTATATTATTTATAATAATTATCACTAGAAATTTTATAAATTAAAATTCTAGTTTTTAATATTAGCTTTGATATGATAAAAAATTCTTCCTAGCTTTAGGAAGAATTTTTTATTCCACACTTATTAACTCTCGAATATTCTCAAATTTTTTATCTCCAATACCATTAACATTTTTTATTTCTTCTATGCTTTTAAAATTCCCATTTTCTTTTCTATGATTTAATATTTTATTTGCAGTTGCTTCACCTACACCTGGCAAAGTATCTAATTCTTCAATAGTAGCGGTATTAATATTTATTTTGGCCGAATTATTAGTTATATCTTTACTTCCAATATCATCCTTTATATTTTCAGAAGTATAGTTAATTTCTTCTCCTATTTCAGGAATTATATAGTGCATTTCATCTTCTATTTTTATAGCTAAATTCACCTTATTTAAATCTGCCTTTTCAGTAGTTCCCCCTACCTTATCTACAGCTGTAGCTAGCCTTTCCCCTGAATTCAAAGTCACAATGCCAGGATTCTTCACTGCACCACTTATATAAACTGTTATCTCTTTATTTGTCACTTTTAAGTTTTTTTCTTCTTCTGCATTTTTAATTTCAGAATTATTATCTTTTTTATTTTCAGAGTTTTGTCCACTCAAAACATATATATCATTCTTTGAAATATACCTATCTTTTATTAATAGCCCTCCTACAGATATTAATAAAATAAATAAAAATAATATTATTTTCTTTATTTTAAACACTTTTTATCCCTCCTTAATTTAATTATTAACAGAAATATGTTATACTAAAATCTAAGATTAAAATTTGGAGGTTTAATATGAAAAAGTTTTTATATTTTTTGATTGCATCCATTGTTTCGGTAACAACTTTTTCAAGTCCAATCTCTTCATTTGCTGATAGTGATGATGTATCTATCTCTTCTCCTAATTCAGTAGTACTAGATTATGAAACAGGTAAAGTACTTTACGAAAAAAATGGAAATAAAAAGATATATCCTGCTTCAACAACTAAGATATGGACTGCGTACTTGGTAATCAAACATGTTGAAAATCTAGACACCCCAATTGAGGTTACGGAAGATCCTAATGTTGATGGATCAAGTATGTATTTAGAAAAAGGGGAAATATTTACAGTAAAAGAATTATTACAAGGTTTATTAATCCACTCTTCTAATGATGCTGCTGAATTACTTGCTAAGTATGTATCAGGAACAATTGAAGATTTTGCTGAATTAATGAATAAAGAAGCAAAGGCCATAGGGGCAGAAAATACTCATTTTAACAATCCACATGGATTACCTGATCAAAAACATTACACAACAGCTTATGATATGGCACTAATGGCTAGAGTAGCTATGAGTAATGAGTTAATCAGAGAAATAGTAAATACAAAATCTATAACATTTAAGGAATCTAATACACCTACAAGCAGACGTTTTGTAACTAGAGTATTTACAAATACTAATAAATTTTTAAATTCTAATGAAGAAATAATGTATAAAGGTAAATTAACTGATGTAAAATACGATATAGTTGATGGTATTAAAACTGGATATACTGATGATGCAGGAAGATGTTTATTAACAAGCGCAGTTAAAGATAATATGAGAGTTATCACAGCAGTATTTAAAGATACGGGTATGGATGTATATGTGGACTCTAGAACACTAATAGACTATGCTTTTGATAATTATTACTCTCAAACTATAATCAATAAAGATGATTACGCTGATACCAAAAGAGTATTATTTACAAAGCAAAAAGAATTATTTTACCAACCAGAGTATAATTATAAATTAGTTTTAGAAAAAGGTACTAACGCATCTGATGAGTATACAGCAGATACTAATTTAGACTATAAATTACCTATAAAAAAAGGCGATAAAGTAGGTACTTTAGATATATACAATGGGAAAACATTAGAAAAGTCTATACCTTTAATAGCAGAAAATGATTTAAATAGTGTGTTTGGATTTATCACAGAAAATCAAACAGTAAAATACTCAATTAGATTATTATTAGCTTTAGGTACTTTGTTTATTATATTTGTCATATCTAGAATATTAAAAAAAAGACGTATAAGAAAGAGAAGATCAAATAAATATAGAAGAAAACAAAAATAAGATGGTTTATATCAAACCATCTTATTTTTAATTATTTATCTTAAATTAACTTTAATTCCTTTATCTAATATATTTTCATATTCTATAAAGTTATATATATCTTCTTCAAATGTATTAGAAAACTGTAACAACTCCTCCAAAGATAGATCCTCGATTGATTTATCATTATCCTCACAATATATTACAATTTGTCCAACTATTCCATGAGCATCTCTAAATGGAATATTTTTATTCACCAAATAATCTGCTACTTCTGTAGCATTTAAGAATCCACTTTTCACAGCAGTTTTCATATTATCAGCCCTTACCTTTAAAGTAGCTATCATTCTCGACATTATCTGAAGACACATAGAAAGTGTATTCACACTATCAAAAAATCCCTCTTTATCTTCTTGCATGTCTTTATTATACGCAAGAGGTAATCCTTTCATAACTGTTAATAATGATATTAAATTCCCATATACCCTACCAGTCTTACCTCTTATTAATTCTGCTCCATCAGGATTTTTCTTTTGTGGCATTATACTACTTCCTGTTGAATATAAATCATCGATCTCTATAAATTTAAATTCTTGACTACTCCATAAGATTAACTCTTCACTAAGTCGGCTTAAATGCATCATTATTATAGAAAAATCACTCATAAGTTCTAATAAATAGTCCCTATCGCTTACACCATCCATAAAATTGTCAACAGGCTTTTTAAAACCTAATTTATTACAAGTAATACCTCTATCTATATTATGAGTAGTTCCTGCTAATGCTCCACATCCTAGAGGACTTTCATTTAATATTTCAATAGCATTCTTTACTCTTCTTGCATCTCTATCAAACATATTATAGTATGCCATTAGATGATGTTTAAAAGTAACTACTTGGGCTCTCTGTAAATGAGTATACCCGGGCATTATAACAGGATTATTTTTTCCCACTTCTTTTAATGTAGCTTTTAGATTTTCAATATATTCTAATATTTCATAGGCTTTTTCTTTTGCAAATAATCTCATATCAACTGCTACTTGATCATTTCTACTTCTTCCTGTATGTAGCTTTTTGCCTACTTCCCCTATTCTTTTTATTAAATTAATTTCTACAAAACTATGTATATCTTCATAATTACCATCAAGACATAGAACACCATCTTCTATGTCTTTTTCAATGGATTTTAAACCCTTACTAATTAATTTTCCTTCTTCTTCATTTAATAAGCCAACTTGCACTTGCATATATACATGAGCTAAGCTACCATTAATATCTTGTTTATATAAAATAGAATCAAAGTCAAAAGACTTATTAAATTCTTCCATTAGTACATTTTCTTCGTCTCTAAAACGACCTCCCCAAAGTTTCATATAATCCACCCCTTTAAAAACTTATGATTTAATATTTCTTATAATGGTATCACAATTGCTAACTATATGCTAAAAGATTTTTCAAAAACTAACTTATCAATAGCCTTTGCTACACCACTTTCACTATTTGTATCTGTAACATAGTTAGCTATATTTTTTACATCTTCTTCTGCATTCCCCATAGCTACACCTGTTCCCACAAATTCTATCATACTAACATCATTATAATTATCACCAAAAGCAATAATTTCTTCTCTATTGATATTCAATAAATTCGCAAGAAATTCTATAGCCTTACCTTTAGTACTTCCTTCCGACATAATTTCTAAATTATTTCCCCAAGATGAAGTTATTTCAATTCCATCTATTTTGTTCAACTCATTTCTTGTTATATCTATTAAATCCATTCTCTCAAGTTCCATTACATTAAACTTTAGTATATTCTTATTTTTTATATCATCTCTTAAATCTTTTTTAAATATAATTTCCGTTTTATCTGAAAATACTGTTTTTATAAAATCTATCATCATTTGCTTTTCTTCTTCATTATCATATTTTTGAAGAATTATCTCATCTGTATATATTTGATATTTTAAATGATATTTATCCAAAGTATCCATTATTCGTATACATTTATCCTCATCTATAGAGTTGCAATATAAGGCTTCATTTGTTATAGGATTCTTTATTATAGAACCATTAGATGAAATTATAGGCATCTTTTCCTCTAAAAAATCTATATGAACCTTTGCCGATTCATGAAATCTCCCTGTCGCAAAAACAATTTTTATTCCTTTATCTTCTGCTTTCTTTAATGCAATTTTATTATCTTTTGTAATCTTATGATCTGTACCTAATACTGTACCATCCATGTCTGTGACTATCATTCTATAATTATTCATAAATCTTACCTCATCTCAAAATATTTAGCTATCTTATATCTTATCATAAATAGACTAAATCTAATTTTATAATAATTAATATTTATATCAAAAATATTTCCCTAAAAAAAATAGTATAAATATTAATTATTTATACTATTTCATTATATTTTAATATTAAATTCTTGTGTTAATATTCATTTTACAAATCTTTATGAGCCTCAATTAATGTCTCATCTTCTAATAAATCTAATTTCTTAGCTACAAGCTTAGTATTACTACCTTGAAGTATTAATGTGATAAGTATAGTCATAAAAACTATAGAAGAGATAATTTCATTTCCAGGTAGTTTCATAGCCGTTATTATACCACAAAGAGCTGCTGGTATAACACCTGTTTCTCTAACCCACATCATAAATAATAATTGTTTTTTATTCCATCTAGCTTTTCTATCTACTAATGAACATAATAAAACACATATAGGTCTAACTATGAATATGAATGCTAGTACTGAAATTAAAGACGGAACAAAATACTTAAATAAAACATCTAATTTTACTTGGCTACCTAATATTATAAAAATACACATTCGACATATAGTACCCAAAGTTTCAACAACATTTTTATCTGCATCATAATGTTTTTGATTTAACCACAATTTAAAATTCTGTTTATTACCAGTTATAAGTCCTACTATAAAACATGACATATATCCACTTCCACCTAAATATGTGGATAGTTCATAAACTATTATAACTGATAATATTGATATAATAGGTGTATAATCCTTAAAAATTCCTTTTGGACTGTCATTCACTAAAAATAATAATGTAAGTCCTGTAACTACACCTATTATTATACCTATTATAATCATCATAAAAAGATTGTATATATTCTCTTCTAAAGAAAATCTACCACCTTGGATGATTGATAATATTGCAACTGTTAATATAGCCCCTGTTGCATCATTTAATGCTGACTCACTTATTACAGTCTGCTTAACTTTTTTATCTATTTTAACTTGGTTAAATATAGGTACTATGGTTGCTGGATCTGTAGATGCAATTATAGCACCTGCCAATAAACAAGTCATAAAGCTTGCTTCAAAATTCAAATCTATAAATTTACCCATTAAAAATGTAGAAACTGCTACTCCCAATGTTGATAATAATAAAACCGTCACTTTTACATTCTTTAATACTTTTAAACTGACTTCTTTACCTCCCAAATACAAAATAAATGCTGATCCAAAAGTTAATATTAATTGATTTTCCAATTGAAATTTACTTATATCAATCATATCTAAAACAGATGGACCTAAAAGTATCCCTACAATTAAAAACAAAACTACATCAGGTATATTTACTAATTCACTTCCCTTACTACAAATAATCCCTGTTATAGCTATTGTTGCAAAAATAATTAATATCTGATTACATGCTATTTCATGAATGGATGTTTCCATAATATCATCTCCCCACTTTTTTATGACTAATCCTTAAATTATTATTCAATAATTTAATTATAGTATTTTATAAAAAAAAATGACCATATACACATGGTCATTTTTTGTTAAATTTATGTTATGTTAAATTATTATTTAACTACTGCTATTACTTCTATTTCAACTTTTACGTCTTTAGGTAATCTAGCAACTTCTACACAAGCTCTAGCTGGTTTATTTTCTCCAAAGTATTCAGCATAAACTTCGTTTATTTGAGCAAATTCGTTCATATCTTTTATGAAAACTGTAGTTTTAACTACATCAGAGAAATCAGCTCCTGCTTCTTTTAATATAGCTTGTAAGTTTTTTAAAGATTGAGCAGTTTGTGCTTTAACATCTCCTTCTACTATTTCCATTGTTTCTGGAACGAAAGGAACTTGTCCTGATATAAATAATAAATTTCCAGCTTTTATAGCTTGAGAGTATGGACCTATTGCCGCTGGCGCATTGTTTGTATGTATCACTTCATGTTTCATGTTATATAACCTCCTAAAATATGTTTATAAAACATTTCCCTATATTATTATACTACCTATAACAAACATTGTATATATATTATTTGCAGTTACTCTTTCATTATGATATAAAACTTTCGATTAATTTATTAAAAATATAACAATACTATATACATTTATATTATCACCTCAAATAAAAAGATTACCTCCTTTAAATTAGGTAATCTTTTTATTTGAGATAAATTTCTATTTTCAAAAATTATTTTTTCTTCATATATTTTCTTGTATCTAATGCAACTGCTGCTATTATAATTATACCTTTGATTATAAACTGTAAATATGTACTTACACCTATAAACGAAAGTCCATAGTTAAGAACTTGGAATATAAGAACACCTGTTATTATTCCTCCTATACTACCAACACCACCAGCGAAAGAAACTCCACCGACAACACAAGCTGCTATGGCATCCATCTCATACATAAATCCAGTATTATTTGTTGCAGAACCAACTCTAGCTGCTTCTAGAGATCCTGCAAGACCATATAATACTCCTGCTATTATATATATTATAATTAAGTTTCTAGCAACGTTAACTCCAGATACTTCTGCTGCTTCTGGGTTTCCACCTATGGCAAACATATTTTTACCAAGCTTAGTTTTATTCCATATAAACCACATTATTACACAAGCAATCACTGCATATATTATAAGGTATGGTAATCTAAAGCTTCCAATTTCTATAGCACCTGATGCTAAGTTTTTAAAGTTTTTAGCAAGACCAGCTATTGGTTGAGCTCCGTATGGTGGTCTATCAAAGTATAAACTTGTAATACCATAAGCTAAAAGCATAGTACCCATAGTTGCTATGAATGGAGGTGTTTTTAATTTTGCAACAGCTAAACCATTTATCCCTCCCATGAATCCACATATAGCCATAGCTAATAAAATAGGTACAAATAAAGGTAATTCTTGCATGTTTGGATACATACGATAAGCATAATCAGTAGCTTGAAGTAATGATGCAGATACAACTGCTGCCAAACCTATAATACGACCTGCAGAAAGGTCTGTACCTTGAGTTACAATTATACCACCAACCCCTAGTGCTATAATCATACGTGTAGAACATTGCGCTAATATGTTTGTTAAGTTCTTAATAGAAAGAAAACTAGGTTCTATAGCAATTATTCCTATCAATAAAAATACAAGAACTATTGTTATTGCATTATTGCCTGCCCATTCTTTAAAATTAAATCCTGATTTTTTACTAGTTAGTGACTGCATCTTTGTTATTCTCCCCCTCTATAAACTTCGCTGATAATTTCATTATCTCTTCTTGCGTAGTATTTTTTGAATCAACAATTCCAGCAACTCTACCGTTACTCATAACTAATATTCTATCTGTTACACCTATAAGCTCCGGCATTTCAGAAGATATCATGATAATCCCCTTCTCCTTACTTGCCAAGTCGTTTATAAGTTGATAAATTTCATATTTAGCACCTACATCTATCCCCCTCGTAGGCTCATCTAACATAAGAATTTCTGGATTTGTTAAAAGCCATCTACCAATTATGACTTTTTGTTGGTTACCTCCAGATAAACTTCCTATGTTAGTTTTTTGTGAAGGAGTCTTAACATTCATAGATTCTATTACCCATTTTGTATCCTTCTCCATTTTTTTATCAGATAAAAAGCACCCATTCACTTTATATTTTCCCATATTAGATATTATAGAATTAAAATTAATACTTAATTGTGGGAATATACCTGTACTTCTTCTTTCCTCTGTTACTAGTGCAAAACCATTTGTTATAGCTTTTTTAGGCGAAGTATTTTTTATAACATTACTATGTAGCTTTACTTCTCCACTTTCTATATGTCTCATTCCAAATAATGCTTCTACAATTTCTGTTCTCTTAGATCCAACTAAACCTGCAATCCCAAGAATTTCTCCTTTTCTAAGTTTAAAACTTACATCTTTAAATCCAAATTTATTACCTTCCGTAATTCCTTCAACTTCTAAAATCACTTCTCCTGGATGGTTATCTTTTGGTGGAAATCTGTTTGACATATCTCTACCAACCATCATACTTATTATAATATCTGTTGTTAAATCTGATGCATTTTTAGTCCCTATTAATTGACCATCTCTCATAACTGTAACTTCATCTGAGATTTTTAAGATTTCTTCCATCTTGTGTGAAATGTAAATTATAGCTACATTATCTTTTTTAAGCTTGTTTATTATTCTAAATAGGTGGTCTACTTCCTTTTCTGTAAGAGAAGAAGTTGGCTCATCCATTACTATAACCTTGGAGTTATAAGACACAGCTTTTGCTATTTCTATCATTTGCATTTGTGATACAGATAAGTTTCCAACCTTCTCTCTTGGATCCAAGTCTATATCTAAGTCTTTAAATATTTTTTTTGTATCTTCATACATTTTATTTTCATCTATAAATAATCCTTTTTTAGGATATCTTCCAAGCCAAATATTATCTAATATATTTCTTTGTCTAACCTGATTTAACTCTTGATGTACCATCGATACACCATTATCTAGAGCTTGTCTAGTATTTTGAAATTCTATTTCTCTTCCTCCTAAGAAGATTTTTCCACCATTTTTTTTATAGATGCCAAATAAGCATTTCATTAATGTTGATTTACCAGCTCCATTTTCTCCCATAAGAGCATGTACTGTCCCTGGTCTAACATTTAAACTTACATTATCTAACGCCTTTACCCCTGGAAATTCTTTAGTGATATCTACCATTTGTAGTATAAATCTATTGTTAACCTTTTCCAAAAGTTGCTACCCCCTTTAGACCTTCATAATCTTTACTATTACTTTAGCACCTAAGAAGATACAGAATTCGTACTTCTTAGGTACTAAGATTTTATATTCTATTTAGTTAGTAATATTACTTAGCATCATCTAGATTATCTTTAGTTATACCTACATATGAAACACGAAGAGCCTTATTATCATCTAGTTTCCAATCAGTTCCTTCAACTGGATCTTTTCCATTAGCTAAATTTAAACTTAAATCTATAACAGCTTTTGCTTGGTTTTTAGCATCATTTAATACTGTACCTATAACTTTACCTTCTTCAATTAAAGTTACTATTTCTGGTATAGCATCAACACCTACAACAGGCATAAATTTGTCACCTTTGAAGTATCCTTCTTTTTCTAATGATGCAACTGCTCCAGAAGCCATACCATCATTGTTACATATAACGAATTCTATTTTATCACCAAATTTAGCTAACCATGCATCCATTTTTTCAGTAGCTTTAGCAGCATCCCACATTCCTGTATCTATTGCTAATTCTTCTGTTTCTATTCCTTTTTCATTTAAAGTTTTTACAGACCACTCAGTTCTTGCTTCTGCATCTGGATGACCTGGTTCACCTTTTATCATAACATATTGGATTTTTCCATCTCCATTTTTATCCCATTTTTCTTTATTAGCTTCCCATTGCTTAGCTATTACTTCACCTTGCATTACCCCTGATTCTTTTGAGTCAGTACCTACATAGTAAGCTTTATCATAGCTTGCTAGAGCATCAGCGTCTGGCTCTTTATTAAAGAATATTACTGGTAAATCAGCAGCTTCTGCTTTTTCTATAACTGATTCTGCAGCTTTTGGGTCAACTAAATTTATTGCTAAAACTTTTGCTCCCTTAGTAATCATAGTATCAATTTGATCCAATTGTTTTGCTTGGTCGTTTTGAGAATCATCAACTGTTAATTCAGCTACACCTTCGGCATTTGTTTTTAACTCTCTAGCAACTGATGATATAAAATTATCGTCAGCTTTATAAACAGTTGCACCTATTTTTGGTAACTCAGCAGAATCTCCTTTTCCTCCCCCTGAGCTACACCCTACCATAGAAAATAACATCATAGTTGATAGACCTAGTGCTAAAATACCTTTTTTATTCATTATTAATCTCCCCCCAAAATTAAAAATTCTACGTTTTAAAAACGTTTTCCATTTAATTATAGAAGATTATTTGTGAAGATTCAATAAACTGCTATTTTTTCATATTTTTTTTTATTTTATGTGAAATTTAATTTTTTTACTATTTTTTACCGTTTTTTTACTGTTTTTTTCTATAAATATATTGTTCATAAAAAAAAGCATATTTCATAATTGAAGTATGCTTTTTTACTGAGATTATTTTACAACTATATTTATTAATTTTTTAGGAACAGCAATAACTTTTACTATATTTTTACCTTCTATTGCTACTTTAACTTTATCATTTTCTAAAGCTACTTTTTCCATATCCTCTTTTGATATATTAGTATCCATAGATATTTTAGCTCTTAATTTTCCATTAACTTGAACAATTACTTCAACTTCATCTTGAACTAAAGCTGCTTCATCATATTTAGGCCAACTTATATCAAATACACTACCTTCTTTACCTATCATAGTCCATAATTCTTCACCAACATGTGGAGTAAACGGTGCTAAGATAGTTACTATAGTTTCAATACCTTCTCTTATTATTCCTTCATTTCTAGTATCTAACTCTTTATATTTGTACATTTCGTTTATTAATTCCATTAATGCTGCTATAGCAGTATTAAATCCGAATTTTTCACTTAAATCAGCAGTTACTTTTTTAAGCGTTGAATGTATAACTAATCTCATAGCCTTATCTTCTTTTGTTACAGCCTTTACTTCTGCATTAGATTTAGCTATTTTAGCTAATTCATCTACTAATCTATAAACTCTATTTATAAATCTGAAACATCCTTCAACACCTTGCTCAGACCAGTCTAAATCTCTTTCTGGTGGAGCTGCGAATAATACAAATAATCTAGCCGTATCTGCACCATACTCGTCTATTATTTCAAGAGGTGATACGGTATTTCCTTTAGACTTACTCATTTTGCTACCATTCATTAAAACCATACCTTGAGTTAATAAGTTTTTAAATGGCTCATCAAAATCAACCATTCCCATTGATTTAAACGCTTTAATAAAGAATCTAGCATAAAGTAAGTGCATTATAGCATGCTCTACCCCACCTATGTATTGATCAACTGGCATCCATTTATTTACCATTTCTGTACTAAATGGTTCCTCAGTATTTTTAGGGTCTATGTATCTTAAGAAATACCAAGATGAATCTACAAAAGTATCCATAGTATCAACTTCTCTTCTTGCTTCTTTTCCACAGTGTGGACATGGAGTAGTTTTAAATGCTTGCGAAGTTGTAAGTGGAGAATCTCCTTTTCCTGTGAATTCTACATCTGTTGGTAATAATACTGGTAAGTCTTTTTTATCTACTGGTACTATTCCACAATCATCACAATAAACAACTGGTATTGGACATCCCCAATATCTTTGTCTAGATAATAACCAGTCTCTTAATCTGTAGTTAGTAGTCTTTTTACCTCTATTATCTTTAGCTAGTTTTTCAACTATTTTTTCAAATGCTTCAGAAGCATCCATACCATTAAATTCTTCTGAATTTATCATTTTATTATCTTCATCTATAACTGGTATTACTTCTAAATCATATTTCTTAGCAAAATCACCATCTCTATCATCATGAGCTGGAACTGCCATTATTGCACCAGTACCATAATCAGCTAATACATAATTTGCTATCCAAACTGGTATTTTCTTACCATTTACTGGATTTATTACATATTTACCTATAAACATACCTTCTTTTTCAACATCAGAAGAAGTTCTTTCTATTTCAGTTTTAGTATGCATTTTAGCTATAAAAGCATTTACATCTTCTTCATACTCACTTCCTGCAACTAACTCTTGAACTAGTTCACTTTCTGGAGCTAAAACCATAAATGTAACACCGTAAGTAGTATCTGGTCTAGTAGTATAAACTGTTATAGATTTATCAGTTTCATCTACATCAAATACTAATTCAGCACCTTCTGATTTTCCTATCCAGTTTTTTTGCATTGTTTTAACTTTTTCTGGCCAACCATCTAATTTATCTAAATCATTTAATAATTCTTCTGCAAAAGCAGTAGTTTTGAAATACCATTGTTCTAAGTCTTTCTTAACTACTACAGTATCACATCTTTCACATTGACCTTGTACAACTTGCTCGTTAGCAAGAACAGTCTCACAAGATGGGCACCAGTTAACGAAAGATTTTTTCTTGTAAGCAAGTCCAGCTTCTAAGAATTTTAAGAATATTTCTTGAGTAAATCTATAATATTCTGGTGTAGAAGTAGCTACTTCTCTTTCCCAATCATAACTTAATCCTAGTAACTTTAATTGACCTTTCATGTCTTCTATATTTTCCATAGTCCATTTATGTGGATGTATTCCATGCTTTATAGCAGCATTTTCAGCTGGTAAACCAAATGAATCCCATCCCATCGGATGAAGTACATTGTACCCTTCCATTTTCTTAAATCTAGCAACTACATCACCTATAGAGTAGTTTCTAACATGTCCCATATGTATTTTCCCAGATGGGTATGGGAACATTTCTAAAGTGTAGTAATTTGGCTTTGAAGTATCAGTTGTATCAGTTTTATATTGATTATCTTCAACCCATTTTTGTTGCCATTTTTTTTCAATTTTCTTGAAATTATAAACGCTCATTATTTGCCTCCTCTGTTAATTTATTGAAATAATTACCATAGATAATAGTTTATCCAATTTAACAAATTTTACTTTGTTTTATAAATATTAAAAAATCCCCGTCCTAAACTTTACGTTTAGGGACGAGGATATATTTTCGCGGTACCACCCTAATTAGTTTACAAAAGTAAACTCTCTTAGATAGTCTTTATGCCAACTACGGCCAAATAATATGATGTTAGCAAGTTCAAAAATAGCTTATATTAGTTTTCAGCACCCACTAACTCTCTGTAATAAGCAAAATTTTCTACTACTCTAACTTATTTGAATTTATTCTTTATTTTTATATAATATTAGCACTTTTATGCTAAAGTGTCAACATCAACATATGGAGCATCTTTCCATAATTTTTCTAAGTTATAGAATCCTCTATTTTCTTCGTCAAATACGTGAACCATAACATCGCCATAATCAAGTAACACCCATGTTTGACTTTCATATCCTTCTTTCGATCTTGGCTCTATTCCGTACTTTGTTAATTCATCTTGTACATTGTCAGCTATTGCTTTTACTTGTCTAGTTGATCCAGCTGTAGCTATTACAAAGTAATCACAAAGACTTGATACTTTTCCTATGTTTATTATTGATATATCTTGTCCTAATTTATCATCAATTGCATCGTATACAATTTTTGTCATTTGTTCAACAGTCATTTTCTGTCTCCTTTCGTTTTTAAAAGTACTTTAGATATTATAACATAAATATTCAATTATATATACAAATAAAATTCACTACCCTTTATCTATATTAGAGTATTTCCCTTAATATATAATTTCTAGCACTTACAGTTCTTGGATGTATTAATTGATTGTTGTCCATAACAAATTTGATAGTATTATTAAAAGATAATAATAAAGCCTCATCTAAACTTCCATTGTAAGCTAATTCCCTTAATTTATCTACAAGAGGAAACTTTCTTCCTTCTTCTATCAAGTCTGCCATATATATAATTTTTTCCAGAATACTCATATTCTCTCTACCTGTTGTATGATATCTTACAGCATTTATAATATCTTCATCCTTAATATTAAATGTCTCCTGTATAACATATGAACCTATAACACTATGTGATAGAGATATGTTATTTTCCTCTAAAGAATCTAATTCTATATTAAATTTCTTAATACTATCTTCAACTTGATCATCATTAAAATATTTTGCACAGTCATGAATCAAACCTGCTAATTTGGCTTTTTCCATATCATAACCGTATATTTCACTTAATTTCACAGCACACTGTGATACATTCATAGAATGCTTTAATCTTCTTTCAGGAAGCATTTCTTTTAATTTATATTCTATATCTTTATAATTCAATTTATTCAACTCCATAATTATATAAACCTTTTTCATTTATGTATGTTTCCACATTTTCTGGTATTAAATATCTAACTGATTTTCCTTGGTTTAATTGATCTCTTATATATGTAGATGATATATCCAAAGATGGTACATACACATTTATTATCTTAGCACTGTATTTTTTTTCAAGCTTTTCAATATAATCCTGAGCTCTTAGTAAGCTTATACCAGGTCTTGTTGCTGCTATAAATGTAGCTAATTTAAAATTTTCCGCAACATCTTTCCAAGCTTCTATATCACATATGGCGTCCGCACCTGTTATGAAAAACAATTCACATGTAGGATACATTTTCTTTAACTCTCTTAATGTATCTACAGTATAAGTCTTACCATTTTTCTCAATTTCCATATCAGAAACTACAAAATTTTCATTTTTTACTGTAGCTAATAATACCATGTTATAACGATCTCTTTTATCTGTTATATTCCAAAATTTATGAGGAGGATTACCAGATGGTATGAAAATAACCTTATCTAAATTATATTTACATCTAATAAACTCTGCTGTTGCCAAATGAGCATAATGTATAGGGTCAAAAGTCCCTCCTAAAATCCCTATTTTTAGGTTGTTAGCATTATTCATAAAATCAGCTAGCTTTTCATTATTTTTCAATATAGACTTAATTACTATATCGTTAATCCTCATTTTTATTCTCCTTTTATACCCTTTTATAATAACGATTGAATCTTTATAAGTTAAAATTCCTCATTTTAGTATATAATCATAAATATATATTTTTATTAAATTATTTAGTTTTATTCATACTAATCCAGAAAAATTATTCACTATATTAATATATATAATAATTTTCCATATATAACAAGTTATTTTTAACAATTATTTTACTAATTTAACATAAAGGAGACTTAAAATGCCTATAATAACAAAAATTGAATCACAAAAGAAAAGTGAAGATAGGGTGAATATATATGTAGATGAAAAGTTTTTTATGGCTATTTATAAAGAGCTTGTATTCACATTTAATTTAAAAAAAGGAGATATCATAGAAGAAGATAACCTTAGAGAAATATTAAAAGATGAGATGTTTTTAAAAGGAAAAAACAAAGCATTAAATATTTTATCTAAAGCTAGCCAGTCTGAGAAAAAAATGAGAGAAAAACTAAAAGATGATTTTGAGGAAGATACTATAGATGATATAGTAGATTTCTTAAAAAAATACAATTTTATAAATGATAATGAGTTAGCCTCAAAAATCGTAACTACTAATGTTAATTTAAATAAATACGGAAAAAATAAAATAAAACAAAATCTTTATAATAAAGGTCTAGAAAAATCGTCTATTGATGGAGCCATATCAGAAATAGATCAGGATGTCGAATTTGAAAATGCTTTATACCTTGCCGAGAAAAGATATGAAAGGGTAAAAAAAGAAGATCCTAAAAAAGCTTATGCAAAAGTTGCTAACCACCTTGCTTATAAAGGCTTTAGTTATGATATAATAAAAAGCGTACTAAATAAAATATTCAAAAGTGACTATAATGACTATTAATATATATTTTTACTGATTAGGAGGTTCTATGAAAACAGTCATCGCAATACTTTGTGTATTATTATCAATATATAACATAAAACAATTATATAAGGAAGATAAATAGTTTATAAGAGGTTATTTAATTAATCTCTTTTTTCAATTGCTCATAAATGATGTTATTATTAATGAGACTTTAGTAAAAACTATTATATAATTAATAATAAAAATAGATGTATATTTAAGGAGATTAATATGATAGATTTAGTTTTATTAGGATGTGGAGGAAATGTTCCTATGCCAAACAGAAACCTTTCTTCTATATTTATAAATTATAGAGGTCATAAAATTTTAATAGACTGCGGTGAAGGTACACAAGTTTCTATGAGGATGAAAAATTGTGGATTTAAAGATATAGATTTAATATTAATTACACATCTTCATGGTGATCATATAATCGGTTTAATTGGACTTTTATCAACTATTGGTAATAGTGGCAAAAGTGATAATTTAACTATCGTTGGGCCTAGAGGAATTACAGAAGCTATAAATGCCATAAGAGTTTTAGTTGAATACTTACCTTATAAAATTAATATCATAGAAGATCCTAAAGAGACTTTTTCTATTGAAAATGATATTCTAAAAGATTTGGAGATTTCTACTCTTGAATTAGAGCATTCTACTGAATGTTTAGGATATAGTCTTTATTTTAATAGAACTCCAAAATTTAATGTACAAAAAGCCCTGAAAAATAATGTTCCAAAAGAATTATGGAATAGATTACAAAACAATAATGAAATTTTCTATAATAATAGAACTTATACATCTGATATGGTTTTAGGGGATGATAGAAAGGGAATTAAAATCAGCTTTGTAACAGATACCAGACCTTTATTTACTATCCCTGACTTTATAAAAGATAGTGACTTATTCGTCTGTGAAGCTATGTATGGAAATGATATGGATATATCTAAAGCTGTGAAAAATAAACATATGACTTTTACAGAGGCTGCTAATTTAGCAAGACTTGGAGAAGTTAAAAAGTTACTTCTAACTCATTTTAGTCCCTCTCTTGAAAATCCTCATGAGTACTTAGGAAATGCTACGAGAATTTTTGAGAATACTATTATTGGTGAGGATAGATTATCTTTGTCTTTAAATTATGAAGATTAACAATAAAAAAAGTAGTATCAAAATAATTAATATTTTATACTACTTTTACATCTTCACAAAATATATTTAGTCAATATTATGTTTCTCTTCTTCATCGTCAATATATTCTAATATATCTCCCGGCTGACATTCTAGCACTTTACAGATTTCATTTAAAGTTGAAAATCTGACAGCCTTAGCCCTATTATTTTTTAATATTGATAGGTTAGCATTAGTAATATCTATTTTTTCAGCCAGGTCTTTAAGAGATATTTTTCTTTTTGCCATCATAACATCTAAATTAACTATTATTGTCATAAGTCACCTCTATATAGTAAGATCGTTATCATTTTTTATTTTTATTGCCTGATTAAAAGCATCTGCTATTACAAAGCATAATAAACCTGCTATAAAATATATAGTCATACCTGGTGTTATAAAAATCCCTGGAGCCACATCTATAAATCTTATCCCCGTTACTCCATTAAATAACATAGAAACATAGTCCATTATTAAGTTTAAAAATAATAAATATCCTATCTGTCTAAATCTTTTTACATTTGCATCTATAAATATATTTATCTTTGAGCTACTTACTATTTCTAATAACAAAATAATCATTATAAAATAAATAACTCCTAAAACGAACATCCCTACTCCCGAAACTATATTTGTAATATTACCAATGTTGTTAACGATATATGGAACTCCCATAATAACAGCTATTAAAAGAATTAAACCTAATAGAAAAAATAGAATAATTAATGAAGTACTAAGTATATTTTTTATCTTCATTGAATTCTTTAACATTTATTACACCCCTTTTTATTTTATAATATTATATTATCAGGTTTCATATCGTTTTTCAATAATTTTATATTGCATTTTAATGTATTTTTATTGAATAATATTAATTCATTAAAATACATTATAAAATAATTTAAAAAAATAAGGAAAGGCTATATTAAGCCTTTCCTTATTTTTAAAATTAATTTTTTTATCTATTCATCTGCTTTTATGCTTATCCATGCTTTGTCATATATTTTTTTAATATTCATAGGCAAATCAAGATAAATTTCGCATCTATCCATTATTTCTTTAGGCATATACGCATTAGGATTATTTCTAACTTCTTCTGGTTGTTCTAGTTTTGCTTCTTTATTTGGAGTTGTATATCCAATTTCATCAGCTATTCTTAACGCACTTTCCTTATCACTTACAAAGTTTATGAACTTTTCAGCCCCTTCTACATTTTCAGCATTAGCAGTTATACATAAACTATCAATCCAAAAGTTTGCGCCTTCTTTAGGTACTACATATTTTAAATTAGGATATTCTTCTTGAAGATTTAAACCTTCTCCAGACCATATCATATTAATATCAGTTTCTCCCGCTGGTATCATTGTAGTCCCATTATCAACACCATATAGTGGTTTTACTAATTTTCTTTGTTCTAATAATAATTGCTTAGCTTTTTCTATTTCTTTTTCATTAGTTGAGTTTAAAGAGTATCCAAGTTTTTTTAAAGCTACTCCTATTGTATCTCTGTATGTATCAAACATAAAAATTTTATCTTTATACTTTTCATCCCATAATATGTCCCAACTATCTACTTCTTCTTTTACTACATCTGTATTATAAATAAGGCCTACTGTTCCAAACATATATGGTACTGAATACTTATTATCTGGATCTATTTCTAGATTTAAGTATTGTTCATCCATTTGAGATATATTAGGTATATTTTCTTTATTTAGCTCTTGAAGTAGATTTTTTTCAATCATTCTTGGCATTAAAGCATCAGATACTAAAACAACATCATATTTACCTGCTCCACTACTAATTTTTTGGTACATAGCTTCCATATCATCAAAAGTTTCCATATTCACTTTTATACCATATTGCTTTTCAAACTCCCTTAGGGTTTCATCATCTATATTTTCTCCATAGTTAAAAAAGTTTATTTCTTGAGAATACTTCTTATTACTACATCCTACAAAAAATGCACTTATCACTAAGATACAAATCGATAGACTTAATAATTTACTTAATCTTTTCATATTGCACTTCCTTCCATATTTTATTCTAAATATTCTTCTGGATTATATCATTATTTTAAATATATGTCTAATTATATGATATATACAAAAATAATCTATAAATATATAACAGTTCTAAATTACCCTTATTCATAATAATATAAACAATTTATTGTTCATACTTAATAACAATTTTATATTTTAATCAAGATTATCTTATAAACTTTTCATATATAAAAATTTGCTATAAAGCAAAAAAGCGAACTTATTCAAGTCCGCTTTAAAATATATAATTATATATATTTACATTCCAACTATTATCTACGAGATCTCTTAGTTGGTCTTCCTTTTTTAGTCATTCCCTCTTCTGCAACCTTTTTAACTGCTGGTTTTTGACCTGGGAAGAATATTTTTTGATTTTCTTGATTTTTTCTGTATATTGTAAATTTAAAACCTATAGCTTGAACAAATTCTGCTCTTAAAACTTTACATATAGCATTAGCTGTCTCTTTTGCATCAAGTCCAGCAGTTTCTAATATAGTTACTTTAACTATTTCTCTGGCATCTAACATTCCATCTAATTGATCTAAGAAACCTTCTGTAACACCATCTTTTCCTATTTGAGTTATAGGCTTAAGAGTGTTTGCTAAAGATCTTAAATATGCTCTTTGTCTTCCGTTTAACATCCTGTCACCTCTTTATAATTAAATTCTAGTTATAGAATTCAAATTCTATATCGTATATCTTAACTGTGTCTCCATCCTCAATTCCCATTTCTCTAAGTCTGTCAAATACTCCTTGACTTTCCATAGTTTTTTGGAAGAATTGGATAGATTCCATATCTTCAAAGTTAACAGAGTACATAATTCTTCTAAGTGCCTTACCAGTAACAACGTATACTCCATCTTCTATTTCAACATTTAATCCTTCTTCTTCTGTATCATCTAATTCTGGCACATATAATTCTTCTTCAGAAACAATTTCTATTTCTTCTGCATCTTTCAGTAATTGAGATACATAAGTTATAACATCATCTATACCTTCTCTAGTCGCAGCAGACATTTTGAATACTTTGTATCCTCTTTCTTCTAATGACTCTTTGAAATCTTCAAATACAGATTCATCTTCTAGTATATCTATTTTATTAGCTACTACTACTTGTGGTCTAGTAGATAGTTTTTCATTATATAGTTTTAATTCATCATTGATTTTATCAAAGTCTTCTAGAGCATCTCTACCTTCTATTCCAGATATATCAACTATATGTATTAAAACTTTAGTTCTCTCAACATGTCTTAAGAAGTCATGTCCAAGTCCTACACCTTCAGCTGCTCCTTCTATAAGTCCAGGTATGTCAGCTAAAACAAAACTATCTCCAAATTTAGTTTTAACTACACCTAAGTTAGGTGTTAAAGTAGTAAAATGATAATTAGCTATTTTAGGCTTAGCCGCAGTAACTACTGATAAGAATGTAGATTTACCTACGTTAGGGAATCCTAATAATCCCACATCAGCAATCATTTTAAGCTCTAATATAACCCATCTTTCTTCTCCATCAGTCCCTGATTTAGCAAAATTCGGAGCTTGTCTTACTGCATTAGCAAAGTGTTGGTTTCCTTTTCCGCCTCTACCACCTCTTGCAACTACAGCTCTATCTCCTTCATGCTTTAAATCAGCTATGATTTTATTAGTAGCTTCATCTCTTATAATTGTCCCTGCTGGCACTTTTAAAACTAAATCTTCACCATTTTTACCAGCTTGTCTTTTTTTACTTCCATCTCCACCTGGGGTAGCAACGTATTTTCTTTGATATTTAAAGTCCATTAGTGTTCTTAAGTCGTTATCAACTTCAAATATAACACTAGCGCCTCTTCCTCCGTCTCCACCGTCTGGCCCACCTGCAGGAACATATTTTTCTCTTCTAAATGATACTGCACCGTTTCCACCATTTCCAGCTTTAACAAATATTCTTGCCTTATCTATAAACAAAAGTGGCACCTCCTATACAAAATTTGCTTTTATATCCAATTTCCTATATTTAAAAAGAAAAGGAGTGTACATACACTCCTCTCCCTTTATTATTCAGCAACTTGTACTGGATATATACTTACTTTTTTTCTTTTTTTGTCTTTTCTTTCGAATTTAACTGTACCATCTATTAATGCGAATAAAGTGTCATCTCCACCTTTACCTACATTAGTTCCTGGATGTATTTTAGTACCTCTTTGTCTTACTATTATACTACCAGCAGTAACTAGTTGTCCGTCATATCTTTTAACACCTAATCTTTTAGCTATAGAATCTCTACCATTTTTAGAAGACCCTACCCCTTTTTTAGATGCTAATAATTGTAAGTTCATGTTTAACATTTGGAGTCACCCCCTACTTTTTTAGAATTTTTATATTGTTCGGATAATCCTTTTTAATTGATTTCATTGTTAATTCAAAATGTTCTAATAATAAATCAGTTTTTTCATTTAAACTTTCTTCATTAACCAGACATTCAATAAAACCTTCTTGGCCGATTACAGAGTCAAATTTCACTTTAACTATTGCATCTAATGAATTGATAATACCAATGCTATTAGATGTAACAGCTGCACATACTATATCTTGTCCTATTGGAGCAAAATCAGCATGTCCTTTTATTGTAAAACCTTTACGTCTGAAGTCGTCTGTATAATGATATTTAATCTTTATCATTTTACTTACCTAATACTAAGCGTTTATTTTTTCGATAACTATCTTAGTGTATGGTTGACGATGACCTTGTTTTCTTCTGTAGTCTTTTTTAGCTTTATATTTGAAAACTATAACTTTTTTAGCTTTACCTTGTTCTACTACTTTAGCAGTAACAGAAGCACCTTCTACAACTGGAGCACCAACAACTAATTCTCCTTCTGCATTAGTACAAGCTAATACTTCGTTTAAAGTTACTTCTTCACCAGCTTGTGCTTCTAACTTTTCAACGAATAATACATCACCTTCAGCAACTTTGTATTGCTTTCCACCTGTTTTAACTATAGCGTACATTAATATACACCTCCTCGGTCTAAGAACTCGCCATCAAGGTACTTCCCTTGAGAAGATTTTCACCTTTTCTGTGCGGCATTACAGTTATAAATAATACTACTTATTGAACAAAATGTCAACTAGCTTGCAAAAATTATTTTATATTTTTCATTACTAATTTTTTCATTTTCTTTAAGTGAAATATCCACTTTATATTTTTCACATATTTTATAAATTATATCCATATAATTACTTTTTATCTTTTTTAAAGTAATTGGACTCAACTGTAAATCTAAATTATTATAAGAGGTATGATATTTAATTCTCATTACTTCTTTTTCAATATCATCAATTAAATAATTAATAGACTTTGTAGATAAAATACTATCACATAATGTACAATCTTCTAAATAATACTTACTTATTGAATTTTTTTCTCTTCGTCTTGCAACTTCTACAAGTCCAAGTCTTGTCATTCCTAACACTTCAGATTTTCTTTTATCCTTTTCCATATGACTATTTAAAGTTTTTAATAAATTTTCTTTATTTTTCTTTTTAATCATATCAATAAAATCTATTATTATTATTCCACCAATATCTCTAAGTCTAAGTTGTCTTGCAATTTCTTTACAAGCTTCTAAGTTAGTTTTATATACAGTATCTTCTCTATTTCCACTTCCAGTAAATTTACCTGTGTTAACATCTATTACAGTTAAGGCTTCGGTTTTTTCTATTATTAGATATCCACCACTTTTTAACCATACTTTTTTATTGAGACTTCTTTCTATTTGATTTTGTATTCTATATAAATCAAATATATCTTCATTTTCTTGTAACTTTAGTTTACTTATATAGTCTTTATTAATACGTTTTAAAATATTTTTTATTTCTTCATATTTTTGTGCATCATTTAAAACTATTTGTTCCACATCTTCATTAACATTGTCTTTTATATATTTAGATGAAAAATCAAGTTCTTTATATAGTAACTTAGGTCCTATACCTAACTTAAATTCTTTGCAAATTAAATCATATTTTTCTTTTAATTCATTAAAGTCATTTTCTAACTCTTCTTTGCTACAACCATTTGCTTCTGTTCTAATTATTATTCCACACTCTTTTCCAACAAAAGATCTAACAAGTTTTTTTAACCTAAAACGTTCGTCTTCATCTTGAAGCCTATTAGATATTGTTATTCTATCGTTAGATGGAATATATACTAAGAAACGCCCTGAAAGGCTTATTTCTTCACTTAACTTTGCTCCTTTAGTTCCAATTGCTTCTTTATTAATTTGAACCATTATATCCATACCCGATTTTATATTAGAATCCTTTTTTAAAGGTAGATAGGCTAACTTTTCAAATCCAATATCTACAAAGCAGGCCTCAAGGCCTGCTTTTACATTTTTAACTATTCCTCTATAGATATTGGATACTAGTTTGTTATTTTTATTTTCTTCTATTAATAATTCTACTAATTTATCATCTTCAACTATTGCAGTTTTTTGAGATAAAACTAGAGATTCTATTATTATTCTTTTCATAGATTTTTTTATTATAACGGAGTTACTAACTCCCCATCTTCCATAGCATATAAGTCTCTTCTTATAACTTCTACTTCTCTTGGATCCATTTCTACATTTAATATTTCTAATATCTTAGGTACTAATATATTTATATTTAAATTAGCTTTAGATCCAGTTGCTATTGTAGCTTCAAAAGTAACTTTTTCATCATCTAAGCTAACTAAATCAAAGTTTCTTATTAGTGGTCTTATATCAGATTCTACTATTTTACCTTTTTTATTTTTTTTAGTTATCATTATTGATTCACTTTTTACAAAATCTAATACTCTAGATTTAACTAATTCTTTACTAAGTGGTTTCTCTAAATCTATATTAAATAAATATTCTCCATAAACTATTTCAGATGATAAAGAAGGAGTACTTGAAGTTATTTCTTTAGCTTTTATAAACTCAACACCTACAGGAAGTTTTTCATTTATTCTTTTTAAGAATTCTTCAATAGTTATATCATCTTCAATTTCTATATCAACGTACTCTCCTTGACTTTCCACACCTAAAGCTAATGCATTACCATAACTCATTTTAGGGTGAGGATTAAATCCTAGAGAATAAGATAAATTTATCTCTGCTCTTCTAAAAGCTCTTTGTAAAAGTCTTTGTAAGTCAAGATGAGATATAAATATCATATCATCTTCTTTTTTATATTTAGCTCTAATTATCTTACTCATAATTAGCATAGCCCCCTTCCTATATCATTTGTATTAACTCCACAGCCATTACATCTATGTCTACAATCTACAGTTACTGCATCTTCTTTTGCTTTATTATTTTCTCTTATTAAGAATTTTTTAGTTACACCTACATCTATGTGATCCCATGCAAATACTTCATCATAACTTCTTTCTCTATGAGCATACCAGCTTATATCTAAGTTATTTTTAGCCATAGCTTCTAGCCATATATCTAAATTGAAATATTCTGACCATCCATCAAACTTAGCTCCAGCTTTAAATGCATCATAAATAACTTTACCTATTCTTCTATCTCCTCTAGAAACAACAGCTTCCATTAAACTTGTCTTAGAGTCATGATAAATATATTTTATATCTCTATTTCTTAATGCTTTAACTAAATATTGTTGTTTTTCTCTGACAACATCTCCCGTGTCTTGTCCATGCCATTGGAAAGGAGTGAATGGTTTTGGAACAAATGTTGATGTACTTACTGTTACAGAGAATTTTCTTGATAGTTTTCCTCCATGTACTTCTCTGTAAGTATCTATTACATTATAAGCTAGGTCTCTTATACCATCTAGGTCATCGTATCTTTCTGTAGGAAGACCTATCATGAAGTAAAGTTTTACACTATTCCATCCCATTTCAAATGCTTTTCTAGTAGCATCCTTTAAATCTTGCTCACTTACACCTTTATTTATAACGTCTCTCATTCTTTGGCTTCCTGCCTCTGGTGCAAATGTTAAACCTGATTTTCTAACTTGTTGTATTTTTTCCGCAATCTCCATAGTAAAGTTATCAAGTCTAAGTGATGGAAGAGATATACCTATATTTTTACTTGCATATTCTTCTACTAATACATCTGTAAGCTCACTTAATTTAGAGTAATCACTTGTAGAAAGAGATGATAAAGACACTTCATCATATCCTGTACTTTTTATTAGCTTATCTAAAGATTCTTTTAACCTTTCTACACTCTTTTCTCTTATAGGTCTATATATCATACCAGCTTGACAGAATCTACATCCTCTTGTACATCCTCTGAATAGTTCTAGCACTACTCTTTCATGAACAGTTTCGATATATGGAACTATTAAAGCTTCTGGATAATAAACTTCATCCATATTTTTTATTATTCTTTTTCTAGGATGCGCTGGTATTCCTTCTCTATTTGGTACAGTTTCTTTTACTGTATTATCTTCATTATATGTAACATCATAGAAACTTGGTATATAAACACCTTCTATTTTAGATACTCTCATTAAGAAATCTTCTCTAGTTGTTTTATTTTTTCTCCATTCTTTGTATTCATTTAATACTTCTAAGTTTACTTCTTCACCTTCACCAAGTATTACAATATCTACAAAATCGGCAAGAGGTTCTGAATTATATGCACATGGTCCTCCAACCATAATGAATGGATCATCTAATTTTCTATCTTTAGCTAATATTTCTATATTACCTAAATCTAATATATTTAATATATTTGTGTAAGAAAGTTCATATTGAAGTGTAAATGTAACAAAATCGAAGTTAGTTATTGATTCTCTAGATTCTAATGCAAATAGAGGTATATTCTTTTCTCTTAATATTTCTTCCATATCAACCGCTGGAGAATATACTCTTTCACAATAAACACCTTCATCTTTATTTAATACTCTATATAGTATTTGACTGCCTAAATGACTCATCCCTACTTCATATATATCTGGGAAGCATTGAGCATATCTTACTAATTCTTTATTACTAGTATCTTTATGTATTGAATTTATCTCATTTCCTAAATATCTAGCCGGCTTTTCAACCTTTTTTAAAATTTTCTTAAATTCTGCTTTGTCCATCTATTATTGAAACCTCCGATTAACTAATTGTAATTCACATAAATTTTATTATACACTATAAAATATTCGGTATCAAAATATTTTAAATTTAATCCTATTATTACCTATATTTTATATTATCACTATATTCTTATCCATTATACTAGATTTACAATATATTTCTATTGTTAATTCGATCAACTTTTAACTATAATTATAATTATATATTACCTAAATTAAACAATATTGTTTTTTTTACTTGTTTTTTTTAATAAAAATACAGATAATATAATAATAATGTGAATTATATTTTTAGTTTCATATAAATAAAATTTGGGTATATAAAATTTGTGCTATGATTTTTTATATTTAGGAGGTTTGCAATGAGCAGTGTTTTTGAAATAAAACCAGATATATTCTATACTGGTGTTGTAGATAAGGATTTAAAAATATTCGATATTATAATGGAAACAGAATATGGTACAACTTATAATTCTTATCTAATAAAAGATGAAAAAGTTGTTTTATTTGATACTGTAAAAGATTGTTTTAAAGATGAATTTTTAAGTAACTTACGTGAAATAGTTGATATTAAAGATATTGATTATGTAGTTATTCATCATACTGAACCTGATCATGCAGGTTGTTTAAAATATATATTAGAAATAAATCCAGACATACAAGTTATTGCTACTAAAGCAGCACATATGTACTTAAAAGATCAAATCAATAAACCTTTTAACTGTACAACTGTAAAAACTGGAGATTCTTTAAACATAGGCAAGAGAACTCTTGAATTTATTCAAGCTCCTTTCTTACACTGGGCTGATACAATGTTTACTTATGTTCCTCAAGATAAAATATTATTAACTTGTGATGCTTTCGGATGTCACTATTCTGAATTCGACTGCAAGGCTATAGATGATGAAGGATATTTACCATCATCAAAATTATATTATGATTGCATAGTAAAACCATATGCAAAATATGTTTTAGAAGCTGTTAATAAAGTAGTAGAGCTTGGATTAGACTTTGATACTATATTAACTTCTCATGGACCTATACTTTCAGAAAGACCTATGGAGCAAGTTGAAAGATATGTAAAATGGTCAAAAGAGGTAATAGAGGAAACTAATAATCAACATATGGCTATATTCTACTTATCAGCTTATACAAATACTTTTGAAATGGCTAAGAAAATACAGCAAGGTGCTTTATCACAAGATGTTAAGGTTAAATTATATGACTTAGAAAAATTAACTCTAAAAGAGATGCACGATGCTGTAGTTTCAGCTAAAGTTGTTTTAGTAGGTTCTCCTACAATAAACAAAACTATGGTTAAACCTATGTGGGACTTATTCTCAGTAATAGATCCAATGGCTAATAAAGGAACTGTTGCAGGAGTATTTGGTTCTTACGGATGGAGTGGTGAAGGTATAACAATGGCAGAAAACTTATTTAAAGCTATGTCATTCAAAGTTCCTGCTCCAGCTCTTAAAAAGAAATTCTTCCCTAGTGATGATACATTCAAAGAATGTTTCGATTACGGTGTTGAATTTGCACAATATTTAAAATAGAAATTAAATAAGGTTAATGTATGTGAAGTTTAAAACTTCTAATACATTAACCTTTTATTTAATACTATACTCTTTGACTTGTAGTTTTTCTAACTTCTCTAAATGAAAATTCTCCTCTATCTAGAGCTTTTATAAATATCTCCGCTGAAGCCAAATTTGTAGCTATTGGTACATAATATACATCACATAATCTTATTAAAGCTTGTATATCTGTTTCATGAGCTTGAGAAGTAAGTGGGTCTCTTAAGAATATAACTAAATCTACTTCTTGATTTACTATAAGTGATCCTATTTGTTGGTCTCCCCCTAGAGGACCAGATGCAAGTCTTTCAATCTCTAGTCCTGTTTCATCCATTACTATCTTTCCAGTAGTTCCTGTTGCATAGATTTTATATTTTTTTAAAATATCCTCATAAGCAATACAAAAACCTACCATAGTTTTTTTCATCTTATCATGTGCTACTAATGCTATTTTCATCATTATTCTCTACTCCTCCTTCTTATCTACTCATATATTTTAAAAGTTTATTTTCTTCCTTCTCATACATACATTTAGAATCAGACCTAAAGTTGCCATAGATGTAAGTACAGAACTTCCTCCATAACTTATAAACGGTAGTGTAACCCCTGTAACAGGTATCAGTGATACCGTCATACCTATATTTTGAATAATTTGATAAGCAAACATACAGGTAATTCCCACTGATACTAGAGCTCCATATTCATCTTTTGCCTCCCTGGATATTTCTAACATTCTAAACAAGAAGTAAGCAAATAAACCTATTAATACTACCATGCCAACTACTCCTAATTCTTCACCAACAACAGCAAATATAAAGTCACTATCTTGTATCGGTAGAAAATCTTCTTGATTTTGAGTTCCTTTGAATAGACCTTTGCCTAAGAAACCACCTGAACCTATAGCAATATTCGATTGCATAACTTGATAGTTTCCTTGTATAGTCGTATCCTCAGGGTGTAAAAATCCTAATATCCTAGATTGTTGATATTCATCTATACTTAAATATACTAGCGGAAGTGCAATAACCCCCACTATCATTACTTTTCTTAAGATTTTATAGTCTATTCCTGCCGTAAATATTATACCTGCTATTATACAACAGTATACTATAGCTGTTCCTAGGTCTGGTTGAGCAATTAATAAGCCTATTATAGGCAGTGCATACATTAGTAAATTGATAATATCTTTAATATTATCCATCTTACCTTTTTTTAGCTCAACAATTTTAGCATAACTAAGTATAAATGTAAGTTTAACAATTTCTGCCGTTTGTAAATCCAATGGTCCAAAGGATAAAGTTGATTTCGCTCCTCCTCTAATAGCACCAAGTGGAGTTAGAACTATAACTAACAAAAACACACTTACCACATATAGTTCTTTATAATATTTTCCCATTACGTTATAATCAAATATCAACATAAACAATACTATTACTAAACCAAGTACAAAGGCCACAGTTTGTTTTATCATCCTAGAATAATCTCCTGTTTGATTTACATGTGTAGCACTACTTAAAATTATTATACCAAAAGTAAATATAATTAAAAGAGTAACAATTAATTTCCAGTCTAACTGTTTTAGTAATTTAAATTTATTTTTATAATTAACCAAGTCATCACCGTCTTTCTAATTCTCAAGATAAACTTAAATAGGGAATATACCTTAAGTATATCCCCCTTTATAAAGACTGAGTTTACATTCTTCTGTCTTTTAAATTTTTAAGTGGTATATTTGCAACTAAGGCAGACACAGGCCTGTCATCATTTTCGCCTCTAGTTTTAGACATCTTTATTTCAAGACCATATTCCTCTATATCAGCATAATTAGATATAACCTTTAATATATCATCTTTTATAAGATTCAAAAGTTGAGGAGAACAGTCAACTCTATCATGCACAAGAACTAGTTTTAACCTTTCTTTAGCTACATTCTTGCTAGTCTTATTTTCATTTGAAAAAGATTTAAAAAGATCAAACATGAATATCCCCCTTACTTTATTTAGCTACGCCAAAAATTTTTTTAATTTTATCAAAGAAATTAGTCTGAGTTTCAATTTCTTGTATTGGAATATTGTTACCTAATATTCTTTGTGCGATATTTTTGTAAGCTCTACCTGCATTAGATTTAACATCTAAAATTGCTGGCTCTCCCTTATTTGTAGATATAATTATACTTTCATCATCAGGAACTATCCCAAGTAGGTTTATAGCTAATATTTCAACAATATCTTGCTTGTCCATCATATCTCCACGTTTAACCATATCTTGTCTTATTCTATTTATAACTAATTGAATATCACTTATTTCATTAGCTTCTAATAAGCCTATTATTCTATCAGCATCTCTTACTGCAGAGACTTCAGGATTTGTTACAACAATCGCTCTATCTGCACCTGCTATGGCATTCTTAAACCCTTGTTCAATACCTGCAGGACAATCTATTATAATGAAATCAAAGCTTTCTCTTAACTTTTCGCATAATGTAGACATTTGCTCAACAGATACAGCATTTTTGTCCCTCGTTTGAGCTGCCGGTAATAAGTATAAATTTTCAAATCTCTTATCTTTTATTAAAGCCTGTTTTAATTTACAAGTCCCCTCTACAACATCAACTATATCATAAACTATTCTATTTTCTAAGCCCATTACTACGTCTAAGTTTCTTAATCCTATATCTGCATCAACTACAACAGTCCTTCTATTTTCTAAACTTAATGCTGTACCTAAATTAGCTACAGTAGTTGTTTTTCCAACTCCACCTTTACCTGAAGTTATAACTATGACCTCGCTCATCCTACTACCCCCTGTACATTTCCTTATTTTTCAAAATTTTAGGTAAATAACTTTCTATAACTATTCTTTCTTTACTAACAAAAGCTATTTCAGGTATGATTTGTTCAACAACCTGACTCTCATCATAATCATCATCCGGTGCCTCAGCTATATTATCTGCTATTTGTAATATCTTAGGGCATAAACTATTTGCAATAACATAAGCAGAAACATTTCCTTTCGCTCCAGCATGTACAAATCCTCTCACTTCACCCATAACAACAATATTTCCATTAGCCACAACCTTTGCTCCCGGATGTATATTTCCCATGACAACAACGTTCCTAGTGGAATTTACTTGTGAACCTGGGTTCATATCACTCATAACTACTACATCTCCATCAAAAACGATATTTTCTCCAGATCTCATAGTATCCACATATTTTGTCTCATAAGTATTTATATCGCATTCTTTTTCTTCTTCGACAAACTCTATATCAAACTTAGATGTGATTGCTTCTTCTATCATAAGCATTTGTACATCTTTTAAATAATCACAGTTAATCTGATATATTTTAGCCCCACAAAAAAATCCAATATTTTCTTCTAATCTATCTATTATACTTTTTTGAACTTGTTCAAAAGGTGCAACATTTTTAATATTTATAATTAATCCTCTTTTATTCCCCTTAAATTCTACAAGTTCTTCTGTAGAAAATTCTCTTAAAGACATAACAACCTCCAGAGTGATATTAATCTATTTACTATATTCTTCATAAATATATTAATCACCTTTTATTTTTTCAATTGAGTCGAAAAATTTATACTCTCTTCTTTTAAATTATTGTCATTTTCCTCATTTTCTGTCTTCTCGTTAGTTTTAGTAGAAGATTTTCCTTCTAACCCCATGTAATAACCAATTATATCTCTCATTGGTAAAAGAGCATGAGTACTTGAATCACCTTGTGGCATCATTACGTATATAGCTATTTCTGGATTATCAGCTGGTGCAAACGCTGCTGCCTCGGCAAAGTTATCATAAGTTTCTTTAAATGCATCTATTTGTTCATCAGTTATTTTAGGATTAAGTTCTTTAATCGCTCTTCTTAAATAAGCCGCATTTATTCTATCATTGTCTGTAGGAAGTTTTTCTGAAACTCCATCTTTCAATTCTTTTTCTAGTTCAGCTTTTGTTTTGTCACTGATATCCTTGTCTGCTAATTGCTCTTTTATTTCTTCAATTCTAGCTTTAGTTAATTCTACTTCTCTTTCAGCTCTTAATTTATTGTATACTTCAAGTACTTCATCTTTTTCTACTTTATATGATGATAAGTGACTTATTAAGTACTCATATTCATTTTCAGTTGGTATTTTGGTACTTTTTTGAGCCGTACCGGTTTTAGCCGCAATTGATACTCCAAGATCTCCAAGTACCTTTTTAGCTGTACCATCAGTAACAACTCTCTTCATACCAGTAACTAAATCTTTTAAGTTATTTGAATCTACAAATTTAATTTTTTCTGATTTTTGTTCTTTTATATCCACCTCACTGTAATCAGCAGATATTGATTTTTGAACTAAATATAATTTATTTAAGTATCCACCATTTGCTATAGCTGATATATATCTTACCATTTGCGCTGGAGTATATGCATTTTCCCCCTGACCTATAGCTAAGTTGAATGCATCTGATGTAGTCCATCTAGCAAACTTCAGATAAGTATATACGATTTCATCAGCAAGAGGTTCTAAATCGTCTTCTTTAACTTTTAATTTTTTAAGTCTTTCTAATACTGTAGCTTTACTTGGAGCTGTTTCTTCATCACACCAACTTGCGATTTCTTCTATTCTAGCTTTAAATTCTTCCGAATTATTATCTTTAGTTATATCAGTGAAGCTATTTTTCATAGCTCTATTTAAATATGATTTAAGCATAGATTTCATAGATTCTATTTTCTTTTCTTCACTCGGAACAGTACCTTTACTTTCCTCTATATCATCAATTAAACCTGTATACTCATCTAGCCCAAATAGCTTAGCATAATCCATTACTTCTTTAGGACCTATTTTGGCACTAGGCTGATTACTACCAACTCGATTCTCTCCAGTACCTATAGTAAAGAAGTATATGTTACAAGATTCTTGTAGTGCTTTATAAAGATCTGTTGCACCATGATTTCCTCTACCTGAATTCCATACAGAATCACCATATGACTTCTTACCAAGCCAAATAACACCTGGATCCATTATAGTATAATTAGGATTTAATCCATGTTCCAATGCAGCCATACCTGTTATCATCTTAAATGTTGAACCTGGTTGGAATGCACCTTGAGTGACTAAATTTAAAAGCGGTGCAGGTGCAAGTAAATCATTTTTATTTTCTGGCATAAGTTTTTTGTAATCCTCAGATGATATTCCTGATACAAATAGGTTAGGATCGAAATTTGGATAACTTGCAGAAGCTAGAGTTTCTCCTGTCTTTACATCTACAACTATTATAGCTCCAGATGCAGCATTCTTAGCTCCTCCTGATACTGATATATTTCCATATTCACTTTCATAAATTCCACCATATTTAGCTGCTTTTATGGCTTTTTCTAAAGCTTTTTCTGTTACTTCCTGTAAGTCTTTATCTAAAGTAAGATATAAAGTATCTCCAGATACTGGCTCTACAACTTCTAATTCATCTGTTATATTACCTACTGCATCAACTTTTACCTTTTTATAACCATCTTTACCATGTAATTTTTCTTCATATTTTCCTTCAACACCAGAAAGTCCTACAATATCACTCTTAGAGTAACCTTTTTCTAAGTATGACTGTTCTTTTGATGATGGTATTTTTCCTACGTATCCTAATACATGAGATGCTAAATTTCCATTTGGATAACTCCTAACAGGCTCATTAGATACACTAACACCAGGAAGTTCCATAGCCATTTCTTTTATTTCAGCAATAGTTTCTTCACTTATGTTTTGAGCTATAGTTACTGGTTGATATTTTGTATATCCTTGAGATTTAATTAAATCTCTAACAATAAGAATTTTTCTTGCCTGTTCATCACTTAAATCTGGATCGATTAAATAATAGTCTCTTATTGCTTTAAATGCTGTTTTAGCATCTATATTCTTTTTATTAATTTCATTTTCTTTAAGCCATTTTTTTACTTTATAGCCTTCTAACCAGTCATTTTTTTCTTTTTGAGCTGTAAATTTAAAATTTGAAACTAATATAGGAGGGTATGTCCCTGCTTCATTCACCTTTTTTTGTAATTCACTTGGCTTTAAATTTTTATCTTCCTCTGTTAGTTTTCCTTCTTCTATCATTCTATCTACTATATAATAAAATGTTTCTTTTGCATTGTACTCTAAAGGTACATTATTCTCTGTTTTAAATTCTTTTATTTCCTCATCAAATGTGTAATAGTACTTATTACCTTTTATTACTATAGGAAATTCATCTTTATATTCTTCTCCATTTTGCTCTAGCAATTTAATAAGTTTTAAAGAAGTGTTGTTAGCTTTAGACTTATCTTCTTTAGTATCATTTCTAGTGAATTCATTTATAGATATTTGCGCTGTAAATTGATTAATATTTCCAGCTAATAATCTACCATATCTATCTCTGATTTCTCCCCTCGATGCTTTAATCGTGACTTCTTTATATGTTTTATTATTTGCTAGTGATGTATAATAATCATATTTAAATATGTTCATATATAAAATTTTAACTATTATAGCTATGAAGGCAAAAAGAAATACCTTTTGTATTATCTTAGTTCTATCGTTAATTCTTTTTTCATCCATTAAATCACCAACTAATCTTCTTTAAGTTTTAATATTGATTTAGCAAAAATTTTATACAATATTAATGCTATTAAACTATTTAATAGTGGTAATATTACTATACCTCTTATTATTAATCTCATAGCAGTAAAACTACTATATGCAACTATAGATGTTAATATATTTATTAATGAACTAAATATCGTTGTTGCAAGAATTAATGTGAATATAGTAACTTTACTTTCTTTATATATTTTGTTTCTTGAATAACTAACTATAAAGCATATGGCAAAGTAAATCAATCCATTAACTCCAAATATACCTCCTACAGTTATATCCTGAATCAGTCCAATAATAGCCCCAATTAAACTACTTTCTAATTCAGCTGTATATAAAGATATGATTGTTAAATAGATTAATATAAAGTCAATACTTACTCCTAGTATATTTATATAGTTAGTTACACTGTTTTCAATTATCAGTATAGCTATTCCAAAAAGACAAAGTAAAACTTTTTTCATAATTGTTTTCCCCTTTATCCTATATTTCTTGGTTCAACGATCATAACATCATCTATATTTTTAAAGTCAACATTAGGCTTTACTACAACATATTTTAAGGAGTTATTTTTGTCTTCTATAACTTTTTCCACCTTACCTATAACAATTCCTTCTGGATATAGTCCAAGACCTGATGTTGTAACAACATCTCCTGGTAATACATCATATTGTGAGTCAAACATATATCCTTGAAGTAGTCCCTGATTCCTATAGTCATCTTTTTCATCCATATTTTGACCATATGTTATAATCCCTTTACAATTTGAGTCCTTTGCTAACTTAAAGCTTACCGATGATTTTGTATCTAATAATGAAATAGCTTTACAGTAATTTGCAGAAACTTCATATACGATTCCTACAAGGCCACTACCATTAATTACTAAGCTATCTTTTTTAACTCCGTCTTTACTACCTGCAGATACTACAAAACTTGTATACCAGTTCCCATCGTTTTTACTTACAACTTTTGCCGATAAAGAATTGGCCACATATTTTTCATCTACAAATTTAAGAGCTGTTTTTAAACTTTGTAAAGACTCAGTGTCATCTAGTTTCCCTTGTAATTCTATTACTTGTGCTTCTAATTCATTATTTTCTTTTTCTAAACTTTCAACTTTTTTTGCATTAGAATAGAAGTGTATAATATTATTGAATCCACTCTTTACATAAGTAAACCCCTTATTTATCGTACTTCCAATAGACGAAAATGTGTTCATTCCAACATTAGCCCCTATTGGATTTTGTCCATTACTTCTACCTAATGACATCCCCACAATTCCAATTAAAGTGATAGCAACTGCACCCGTTGCTATCACTTTTAAATTAATCTTTTTTTTATTATTATTCTCAAATTTCAAGGTAAGCACCTACTTTATTACTTTTTATTATTCATCATTAATACTTTTTCAAATATTTCTGCATCTTCAACTGATTTACCAGTACCTATAGCAACACAATCAAGTGGGTTTTCTGCTATTTTAACAGGCATACCAGTTTCTTCTTTAACTAATTTATCAAGTCCTCTAAGTAGAGCTCCTCCTCCAGTTAACATTATTCCATTTTCCATTATGTCTGAAGCTAACTCTGGTGGAGTTTTTTCTAATGTTGATTTTATACCATCTACGATAGAATTAACTGATTCTCTTAAAGCATCTCTAACTTCTGAAGAAGATATTTGCATAGTCTTTGGAAGACCAGTTATAAGATCTCTACCTCTTATTTCCATTTCAACTTCATCGCCTTCTTTGTAAGCTGAACCTATTTTTATTTTAACATCTTCAGCCGTTCTCTCTCCAATCATTAAACTGTATTCTTTTTTAACATAGTTAACTATAGCTTCATCTAACTCGTCTCCACCAAGTCTTATTGATTTAGCAGTAACTATACCACCTAATGATATTATTGCTATTTCAGAAGTACCACCACCTATATCTACTACCATGTTTCCTTCTGGTTCTTCTATTCTAAGACCAGCTCCTATTGCAGCAGCCATTGGTTCTTCTATTAAGAAAGCATCTTTAGCTCCAGCTGTTCTTGCAGCCTCTTCTATTGCTCTTTTTTCAACTTCTGTAACACCAAAAGGCACACATATAGCTATCCTTGGACTTACTACACCTTTCTTAGCTGCAGCTTTTTGTATAAAGTAGCTTAACATTGATTGAGTTACATCAAAATCAGCTATAACTCCATCTTTCATTGGTCTTATAGCTACTATATTTCCTGGTGTTCTTCCTATCATTCTTTTAGCTTCTTCACCAACTGCTAAAACTTCTTTACTATCATCTCTTATCGCAACAACAGATGGTTCTCTTACTACGATACCTTGTCCTTTTATATAAACTAATGTATTAGCTGTACCTAAGTCTATTCCCATATCTTTAGTTGTTTTTCCAAATCCAAATAAAGATTTAAAACCTCTTTTTTCTTTTTTCTCTTTTTTTTCTTTAGCCATTCTAATGCACCTTCCTTATTTTTTTATTCTATTCTACTTACCATCTACTTAAATCATCATATTTTCTTTAAAACTAAAATAAATTCCGTCTCCAATAATGATGTGATCAATCACTTCTATACCTATTAATTCGCCACATTCTTTTAATCTAGAAGTCACGTTTTTATCCTCTTTTGATGGCTCAACATCTCCAGAAGGATGATTGTGTAATAATATAATTTTATTACTGCTTCTTCTTATTGCTTCTCTAAAAACTTCTCTTGGGTGAACTAGGGATGAATTTAACGTTCCTATTGAAATATCCACATCAGTTATTATTTCATTTTTTGTATTCAAAAGAACTACCTTAAAAATCTCTTTATATTGATATCTTAAACTTTCCATATAATATTTGTATATATCCCATGGATTCTTAATTTTGTATTTTTTAGGCTTATAAGATGCTACTCTAACACCTAATTCTAATGCCGCTTTAATTTGAGCTGCTTTAGAAAGTCCTATTCCATTAATACTTCTTAATTCATCTATGGTCATATCTTGTAAACATCTTATGTTATCAGCTTTATTTATTATCTTTTGCGCTAGTTGAATTGCATTTAATTCTTTATTTCCACTTCTAATAAGAATTGCTAATAATTCCGCATCCGATAAACTACTCACACCATTGGAAATCATTTTTTCTCTTGGTCTGTCCTCTAATGTCATCTCTTTTATATTTAAAGATAATTTAGAAGAGTTATTCAATAAATCAACCTCCGTAAAAAAGATTTATATCAAAGTGATCTTTTAAGCAATCGCTAATTTTAGATATGGGTAATCCTACTATGTTAAAATAATCACCTTCGATATTATTAACTAATAGCGCACCATACCCTTGTATCCCATAAGCTCCAGCTTTATCTAAAGACTCTTTAGTTTGTATATAATCTTTAATACAATCATTCGATAATTCTTTAAAAGTAACCTTACTTATTTGGTGGTCAATTACCTTTTTATCTAAACTTAAATTTATCAAAGCGAAACCTGTAATTACATAGTGAGTTTTCCCAGACAATAACTTAATCATGTCATATGCCTCTTGCTCATCTTTTGGCTTTCCTAAAATAGTGTCATTTATCACAACTATTGTGTCTGCGCCGATCACTAGTGCATCTTTATTATCTTTTGATATATCTAGTGCTTTTTCGTATGCAAGTCTCATTACAGTTTCTTCTGGTGATTCATTGTCTTTAATGATCTCGTTAATATGACTCCCTTTAACTGAAAATCTCACCTTAGTATTTTCTAAGATTTCTCTTCTTCTAGGTGAATTCGATGCTAAAATTATATTCATACTATCACCTCACCTTGTACTATATTTTTGTACTAATTAAGTTTATCATTATATTGTAAAAATTTCAATGTAAATGTCGAGTCTTTTAATTACATAATTGTTATATTTTCAAATCATTTAGGTATTTTTTCTAACTAAAATTACCAATGATTTTTTTGTAGTAATTTTTAACAAAAATAAGGGTATGGAGCTATTCCATACCCTTATTTTATCCATAATCAATATATTTTAATATCAATTTGACGATATCAATCGTTAGTTCACAGCTTTAACTTCTTCGACTAGACTCATAGCTCCTTTTTTACACTTCGGCAAGCATAAATGACACCCTCTACATTTATCTAAATCTATTCTATGAGGCTGTTTCTTTTCACCCTCTATTGCACCAAACTTACATTGTCTTGCACATGCTGTACATCCTATACATTTTTCTTCGTCGATAGTAACCTTCCTTCTATCTTTTATCTCTCCAACTATTACTTTAGTTGGACAGCTAACAACACATTCTTTACATCCTATGCATTTTTCATGATTAATTTTCGCAAGTTTATTTTCAAAAATTATAGCATCTACTGGACATGCTTTCGAACATTTTCCACATCCAATACAACCTACGCTACACTTTTCTTTTACGGCTTTACCAAATTCGTTACTATTACATTGAACAAAAATTTCTTTACTCGCTGGCTTTTTAACTATTAAAGCCTTTGGACATACTTCCATGCATTTTCCACATAAAACACATTTATCTTCATCTACTACAGCAACTCCATCTACTATTTTGATAGCATCAAATTTACATACTGAGACACAAGTACCAAATCCTAAGCATCCTGATTTACAAGCCTTTTGTCCACCATTTAGAACTGCTGCTGCCATACAGTCTTTAAGACCTTGGTGTATGTACTTATTTTTGGTTTTGTCACAAGTTCCTTTACATTTAACAGCAGCTACCATTCTTTCTCCACTATCGGCAGCTACCCCCATAATTTCTCCAACTTTAGCAGCAACAGCTGCTCCACCAACTGGACATCCATTAACTGGTGCTTCACCTTTTGCTATTGCAGCTGCTAAACCTCCACATCCAGGGAATCCACAACCACCACAATTAGCTCCAGGAAGTACTGCAAGTATTTTTTCTTCCCTCTCATCTACTTCAACAGCAAATTTTTTAGATGCATAAGCTAGAATTGCTCCGAATGCCAATCCTAATCCACCTAAAATTATAATTGCTTTTATTATACTCACAAAATCACCCCCTATTTTATAATTTTATTAATCCTGTAAATCCTAAGAAAGCTATAGACATTAAAGCTGCTGCTATTAATGTTATTGGGAAACCTTGGAATGATTCTGGTATATCTGCTAATTCCAATCTTTCTCTTATTCCAGCGAATAATACTATTGCTAATGTAAAACCAACACCTGCACCAACACCATTTATTAGTGTAGCAACTATGTTATAGTTATTTTGAACATTAACTAAAGCTATACCTAAAACAGCGCAGTTAGTTGTTATAAGTGGTAAATAAACACCAAGTGCTTGATATAAAGATGGACTCATCTTTTTTATTACCATCTCAACAAACTGAACGATAGAAGCTATTACTAGTATAAACGCTATAGTTTGTAGGTATCCAGTAGATGTTATATTTAATAATTTTTGTATAAAATAAGTAATCACTGAAGCTAATCCTAAAACAAAAGTAACAGCGGCTCCCATTCCAACTGCTGTATCAACTTTCTTAGAAACCCCTAAAAACGGACATATACCTAAGAATTGCGATGTTATAACATTATTTACAAGCACAATACTTAGAAATAATAATATATAATTCATATGACTTCCCCCTTATTAAGCTTTTTTCTTTACTACTTTGTTAAATAGTGCCATTAAGAACCCTAAAGTTAAAAATGCACCTGGAGGTAGTATAAATAATAATGCTGGTTGATAAGAAGCACCGAATATACTTAAACCAAATATTGATCCTGCTCCTAATAATTCTCTAACTGCACCTAAAGATGTAAGAGCCAAAGTAAATCCAAGACCCATTGCTATACCATCAACCGCAGATTCTATTGGTCCATTTTTAGATGCAAAACTTTCTGCACGAGCTAATATTAGACAGTTAACAACTATCAATGGAATATATAATCCAAGAGCTTGATCTAACGCTGGAACAAAAGCTTTTAAAATCATTTGAACGATTGTAACGAATGTTGCTATTACAACTACAAAGGCTGGTATTCTTATTTTATCTGGTATTACTTTTCTAAGTAGTGATATCGCTATATTTGAACATGCTAAAACTAGTGCTGTTGAAAGTCCCATACCTATACCATTTATAGCAGAACTTGTTACAGCTAGAGTCGGACACATACCTATAACTTGAACGAAGGTTGGGTTCTCGTCTATAATACCATTTTTAAATACTTTCCCTAGACTCATATTTTTTCCCCCTATCCTATTTATTATTAATGCTATAATATACTTCTACGGCTGCATTAACCCCTGTTGTCACAGCTGTAGATGTAATAGTAGCTCCTGATATAGCCTGTATTTCTGTTTCTCCTGCAGGTCCACTTTTTACAACACTAAGCTCATCCGCTGGCTTTCCTGCATATTGACCATAAAATGTCTCTTCCTTTGCTTTAGCTCCAAGACCTGGAGTTTCTGTCATATTACCTATATTGACACCTGATATAGTTCCATCAGATTTTATCCCTACCATAAGTTCTATCTCTCCACCATAACCACTTGGAAGAACTTTAATAGTATATCCTGCTATATTAGAACCATTTAATCCTTTATAAACTTCTACTGTTTCTACTTCACCATTTTTCCCATAATCATTTGGGTCTATTAACTCAAAGTTATTAGCATCTGGTAGTACCATTTTTCTAGCTTCATTATTTGCTTGTTCATTTCTCTGTGCTATTATTGGTTCTGTCAATTGATTTGTTCCTGCTAATAAACCAGCAGCAACTGCACAAATTATAAATAAATTCAATCCTAATTTTAAGATACTATTCACTCTTAGCCACCTCCCCAAATATTCTGTTATTAACGTATTTATCTATAAGCGGAGTAGCTACATTAGCTAATAATATTGAGTACGAACATCCCTCTGGATATCCACCATATAATCTTATAACAGTTGCTATTACACCTGCTAAAACTGCATAAATTATTTGACCTTTTTTTGTCATAGGAGATGTGGTATAGTCAGTTAACATGAAAAATCCACCTAATAATACACCACCAGCTAAAACTTGGAATAAAGCAAACTCAAAATTAAATCCACCTAATATAAAAGATAAAACAAATATTGTTCCTATGTAAAAGACTGGCATGATGTAACTTATTATTCCTCTATAAATTAAGTAAACTCCTCCAAGCATTATCAAAACTGCACATGTTTCACCTATACATCCACTAATATTACCCAACGTCATATCAATTAAAGATATTCCACTTTCTTTTAAAGGAGCTAAACCTGCTGCCCCTTCTTTTAGAAAACTTAATGGTGTTGCAGTTGTAACTGCATCTAAACTTCCGCTACCAACCCAGTTTACACCTGTTTTAGTCCAAGTTGTCATAGCAACTGGAAATGATGCTAATAAGAATGCTCTCCCTGCAAGGGCTGGATTAACAAAGTTATTACCAATCCCTCCAAATACCATTTTTACAACTATTATTGAAAATACTCCCCCTGATATACACATCCACCATGGAAGTGACGCTGGTACATTAAATGCTAGTAATAAACCTGTTACTACTGCAGAAAAGTCTCCTATGGTACTTTTTTGCTTTGATATTTTTTGATATAAAAATTCAGATCCCACTGTACCTAGTATACAAAAAAACATTACATACAATGCGCTAGCTCTAAAGTAATATACGGCTGCAAGTGCTGCTGGTACAAGAGCTAATATTACTTGCTTCATTATATAAGAAGTATCTTCATTACTTCTTATGTGAGGTGATGACGATACTATAAACTTGTTTTCCATATTATTTCCCCCTAACTATTATTTGTTAGCTGCCTGCTGTTTCCTTCTCATCGCTTGAATTTGTCTCTTAGCATTTCTTATAGATTCAACTAAAGGCCTTCTAGCAGGACATATAAATGAACAAGAACCACACTCTATACAATCAAGAGCTCTATGTTCATCTGCTCTTTCAAAATCCCCCTTTAGTGAATTAGCACTTATATATAGTGGTTGTAAAAATGCTGGACATACTTCTGTACATCTACCACATCTTAAACAATTACTTGGTTCATCTATTTTTGCTTCTTCTACAGATATACAAAGTATTCCAGAAGATCCTTTATTAGTAACTACATTAGTAGTATATTGAGTCATCCCCATCATAGGTCCACCCATTATAAACTTTCCTACTTTAACATTATCTTTAAATCCACCACATTGGTCTATTATTTCAGAAACAACTGTACCTACTTTTGTTACTAAGTTTGCAGGCTCTTTTATACAACTTCCTGTAACAGTTGTAATTCTTTCTATTAAAGGCATTCCTGTTTTTATAGTTCTTGCTACTTGTGCTGCTGTACCAACATTATCAACTACTGCTCCTGCAGCTGCTGGTAAAGCTCCTGATGGAACTTCTCTTCCTGTACAAGCATATATTAATTGCTTTTCTGCACCTTGTGGATATTTAACTTCAAGACCTACTACTTCTACCTCATTATAATTGTTTGCAGCTTTAGTAACAGCCTCTATAGCATCTGGCTTATTAACTTCTATGGCGATATATCCCTTTTTAACATTTAAAGCTTTCATTATTACTCTTAATCCAAATACTACATCTTCTGGATTCTCTACCATAAGTCTATGGTCTGCTGTAAGATACGGTTCACATTCCGCACCGTTTAATATAACAACATCAATGTTTGTATTTGGTGGCGGTGATAATTTTACATGAGTTGGAAATGTTGCTCCTCCCATACCAACGATACCAGCCTCTTGTATGTATTTCACAATATCCTTAGGATATAAGCTTTCTAAATCTCCTTTAGGACTTACACTTTCGTGAATTTCTTCTTTGAAATTGTTTTCAATTACAACACATAGTCCATTTCCTCCTGGGATGTCATGCTGTTCTATTCCGATTACCTTACCTGAAACAGATGAATGTATATTACTTGATACAAATCCCTGAGACTCACCTATTTTTTGTCCTACTTTCACCTCATCTCCCACAGCAACTATAGGGTTTGCTGGAGCACCTATATGTTGTTGTAAAGGTATATAAACTACTTTTGGAGCTTCAGCTTTTCTTATAGCTATTTGATTTGTATACTCTTTATTATATGGAGGATGTATTCCTCCTTTAAATGTTAAGAGTTTCATTTTACTCCCTCCCCATACTGTTTTTAACTTTATGCTATTATTTATAGTATACTATAAAATTGGTAAAATTTAATAATTGTTAAAAAAATATCCTTTTTTCTAACTTTATAACAAAATTTTTAAACCATTATCAATAAATCAATTTAAATAATTAAGTATTTTTAAATTAAATATATTAAATATCACATTATTTTTTTATACATAAAAAAAGGTTGATAAAACAACCCTTTAATTATCTATTTCATTGAATTTACAAATAAATAGTAACCTTGTATTGAAGATAATAATGCACCTTGACTTATGTAATTTTTATTTTCATTAGCACTTTTTGAAGATATTAATATTTTTTCCTCAACTTCATCTATATATGAAATTAAATTTTCTTTAAATTTATCCATCTTTGAATAATTAATTTTATTTATATTTTTCTTTAAATTATCTAAAATCGTATTTCTACTTGTTAAAATTTCGTTATAAGTTTCTAGATTTTTTTCTCCTAAATCCCAATATTCACTCTCTTTTTTATAATTTTCAATTAAATTATTTAATCCCTTTGCTATGTCTTCCATATAAGAATAGCTATCTGTATATTGTAAAGATAACATTGGAATTTCTATTTTAGTTAAAAAAGCGTCCGAAAAATATGTCCTTGTATCCTCTAAATTTTCTCTTACTTTGTCTTCTTTAAGAGAGGCATATACTTGCACTTTTTTAGTGTTGTCTAAGTCCATATTAGCAGAAGGAAATTTATACTCTTCCATTACATCTTCAACCTTTTTTAAATCATTTTTATTTTCTATAGACGCAACCTGTATGGTGTATATTTCCATCTCATTAACACTTGCTACTTTTGCATTTTCCTCACTATCCTTATTTTCTTCCAAGTCTCCTAACTCCGATGAAATATCACTTGATGTTATTACATCACTTTTATTAAATAACTTCTTTAATCCATCCCATACAGATAAATTTTTGATACTACTCATAACACTTACACTCTCAAGCTTGTCCGAAAGGCCTTTATCTTTTAGGTTTATATATGCATAAGAACCTATGATACATATACATAACATGATTGTTATACCTTTTGTAGCATTAAACTTTTTTCTCTTATTGAAATTTCTGTAAAATTTTCTTTTGCTCATAAGTTGTCCCCTCCTAAATAGTTTTTAATAATATATATTTAGAAGATGTCCAAATTATGTATAATCGTATAAAAAAACTACACTTAAAATTTTAAGCGTAGTTTTTTATATTAAGCAAATATTCTTTCTCCTAATAATACATTTCATAATATCCAGAAAAACAATGATAAAGCCAAGTATACAACAGCTTTATTTTTATCTATTTTTTGGTAATATTTCTATCCAGTAGTTATCTGGATCTGCAATGAAGTATATTCCCATTGCTTTATTTTCAAAACAGATACATCCCATTTCTTTATGTAATTCATATGCCTTATTGAAATCTTCAACTTCTAAAGCTAGATGGAATTCATTATCTCCTAGGTTGTATGGTCTATCCCAATCTCTTAACCAAGTTAATTCTAAGCTATGGCTTGTAACTCCATCTCCTAAATAAACTAATATAAAGCTTCCATCTTCAGCTTCTTTACGTCTAACTTCTTTTAATCCTAATGATTTTTCATAAAACTCTAAACTTTTTTCTAGGTTAAGAACATTAAAATTATTATGACAAAATGTAAATTTCATATTATTTTCCTCCTAAATTTTAACTAAAATCATATATAATTCATATATCATACAGTTATTTTATAATTATATCTTTAATTTTGCAATAATTGGATAGTGATCTGACATTTTTTTTATTAATACTTTATAATCTATGGGTTCTACATCAGAAGATGTAAAAATGTAATCGATTCTTTCTATTCCTAAAGAAAATGTTAACGTATTAGACTGCTCCAATTCCTTAGCCACATCTATCGTATCATTTAAACTTATGTCTGGTTCATTAAAATCACCTGCTATTATGTAAGTTTCATCCCCTAAATTATCTATAAACTCTTGCACTTCCTTAAGTTGGATTTCTTGCTCTTGTGTATTTGCAGATAAATGTAAATTAATAATATTCACCTTTTTACCTCTCACATCTATTACTGTATGTAAAAGACCCCTTTGCTCATTTTCACTACTCAAATACACATGATTCTTACTTATTATTTTATATTTTGAATATGTAACTAAACCATAACTAGAATTTGCATTAACAACATTAGCTCCATAATGTGAATTCATACCTAACTCTTCTTTTAAACTACTAACTTGAAATCCAACTTTAGCCGACTCATTAACTTCTTGTAAACATATTATATCTGCATCAGAATTCTTTAAAAAATCTATAGTATCAAAAAGTGTAGGAAACATATCTTTATCTACACCACTATGTATGTTATAACTCACTATTTTTATTTCTTGATCTAAATGTCCTTCATTAATATTTACATTGCTTATAAGTATGCTTGATATAAATATTATAAAAAACAAAAATATTTTTCTAAAATTAATAAATCATCAACTCCCTTTTGCTCTTTTAATTCTTGTTCAAAATTAAAGACGCCATAAGCGCCTTTAAAATTAATGATTTTTCTTTACAACCTTCTCTTTAATAATATAATTTATAACTTTTTTTCTTATGTCTTCGGCTGAATCTTCATCTATCACATCTATATCTAGTAATTTAGCAATAGATTGCATATCTCCTCTTGTTTTAGATTTATAACTTTCTATTAAATCCCCTTTAATTTTATCAGGCTCTATTACATATTCTTGACTATTTCTACTATATAAAACGTATTTTTTAGAATAAGATTTTCTATTATCATAAATATACCTAGATACAGTCTTTAATATTTGATTATAAGAGTGTTTGCTATTAACTCTTATACCTAAATAATTTGCAAATTTTATTAATTCTCCTTTAGATTTAAACATTTCTTGACTTCTAATTATCTTTCCTACTGAAACTACATTTTCTTGATATGCACCATATTTTAATACTTTTAAATAGGTTCTATTTACACTAGATTCTTTGCTTATTTTCTTTATATAATTATTAATAATTTTATCTATATTGCCCTCAAAGTATTTTTGTGCGCCTTTTTGAGATATATAATTTTCAAGTTCCTTATGGGCCATATCAAGTATCATTTTTTTTAAATCATCTTTATAATATCTAGATTCCATGATACCTCCCCCTTCTGTATATAAGCAATATTACTCTCATTTATTATATTCAAGTATTTTTAAATTGGTGAATTTGTTAATTTTTTGATTGTTATTTAATTATATGATTTTTATAGAAAATTATTAAATTCTTTTAAATTTATGTATAAATTAATTTGATTTGGAAAAAATACTATTATAAAATCAAACATACTCAATCTCCCCCATTTAGACTTCTATTTTCCCCCATAAATAGAAGTCTTTTTTTCATATAATAACACTAAATTATACATAATAAGTTTTTTAATTTGACTTTTAGTAAATAAAAAAATAGTAAACAAAATTCGTTTACTATTTTTTAATATATTCAACTTTATTCACTAATTTTTTATAAGTTTTTTCAGTATCCTCACGATTTCCATCATTATATATAATAATTTTATCATCTAATTCAATTCTTATATAAGGGTTTTTATCTCTATATACATAAACTTTACCAACTTCACTTCCATTATTAATTTTAAAAGTTCCTCTAAGATATTTTAAAGTTCCTGTACCTTTAATTCTACTTCCAATATTAATATCATCTAAAAGCTCAATATCTTTAATCTCTTCAATATCAAATATTTCTGATTTTATTTTTATCTTGTCATCTATTACCTCTAGTTTATGACCTGATGGATCCACTATATTTAGAAGTAATGCTGTTATAGTACATATTAATAATAATAAAATAACTGCTACTTTTCCATATATATTAGTTTTAGTCATGTTTATAACCCCCCCCTTAGAGTGAATTAGTTTATAGTTTAAATTATTTTATATAAAATCCAGTTAATTTCATATCTTCATTATAACTTATAGTAAATTGAGCTTTTCCATTTTTAAATTTAGTCAAAGTAACTACTGTTGCTTGATTATCTTTCCCCACTACAGCTTCTTTTTCATATGAATCAAATTCACCTAAATCTTTTTCTATTGGTCCCCATACTTCTTTTAATTTAGCTGTAACTCCTGCATCTATTAGCTCTTGTCCAGATATTCCTTCAATTTTATTATACTCTCCGTTACATAACATTTGGATTACATTTTGAGTCATAGTCTTTAACTCATCTTCACTAAATTCATCACTTAACTTATTAGTAGAACATCCTGCTAATGTTAAACAGCTTAAAGCCATAACTAAAAATAATCTTAATTTTCTCATTTTAATCTCTCCCAATATTTTATATTTCTTCTAAACTTTTTTATCATCTAACTTAGCAAATACATCTTTAAATATAAATATAGAATATAAAAGTACTAAAGCACATATTAATACATATATCTCCATACCTCCAATACTTATATTAAATATTTGTGGTAAAATTACAACTCCTGCATCCACTAAACCATGAAGTAATATTGCCAAAAATAAGTATCTAATTTTATTAATTCTTATTCCATATAAAACAATCATAGTAAACGAAACATGTATACTCATAGTAAGTAATCTTTCAATACCCATAATATAAGCATTCATCGTTGTTAAAGATGACAGCTGATTAGATACTAAACTTAATAGTGAAGGGCTACTATAATCTATACCACTTTTTATTGCTATAGTTCCAAATAAAAATATAGCTGCATTTATTCCTACAAGTAATAATGCTTCTATTCCCCAGTGGCCAAAACCAAAATATAATCCATCTATATATCTATAATTACTTTTCAGGAAATATTTAAATCCTATATATCTACCTATTTCTTCAAAAATACCCGCTGTTAGTCCTAAAAATACCCCATGTAAATATGGGTTTAAGCTTAATTTAATATACCAACTTTGATTTGATAAAATATAAGATATTATTGGTATTCGTAAAACTATTTGAGATATAAAAAATACTAAAGCACCTACTACAAATGATTTTAATATTTTATTTTTTGAAAATATACAGTAAATTAATATTACTATAGGTATTATTAACGTTATTATTGTACTAAATCCTAAACCTATTATTACTGAATTTTCAATCATAAGCTCTCACTTCCTATTATTTAAATTGGAATTACAACATTAACCTTAAAGTTTGTATCATCATAATCAATAACCATAGTTCCTTCATATTTTTTCAACGTTTTTCTTATATTTTCAAGTCCAAGTCCTTCATGATTTGATTTTGTGCTTTGAATTTTACTATTCTTAATGGTCGGTTTTTCTTTCATTGAGTTTATAATATTTATAACTATAAAATCATTGAATTTATTAACATGAAATTTAATATAACTATTATCCTCAACCTTTTTTGCAGATTCTATTGAGTTATCCAAAAGATTTGCAAATATTGTGGTTATATCTATTTCTTTCATAAAATCCAAGTCAATTTCTCCAATTTTACAATCTAAATCTATATTCGCATTTCTTATAATTTGAAATTTATCATTTAAAATAATATTTAAGACCCTATTACTTGTATAATACTTTTGATTTAATTCATTAAGCATGAGATGTATGTCATTTGTATATTCTTTGGCTTTTTCAGCATCTTTTATTTCATAAAGTCTTTCTATAGATTGCAAATGGTTTCTAATATCATGAATTAATTTTCTTGATTCTTTATATTTATTTTCTAAGTTATCATAGTACTTATGCTGTAACTCACTTTGTTGATGATATAGATTAACTTCATTTTGTAATATATTATTTTTTGATATTGCATCAAATATATGAGTTACATAAATATTTAAAATCAGAACCAATATAATATTTATTACTAATAATATAGATTCTTGAAGTCCTGTGTATATTTGTAATACTGAAACTAAAGTTATTATATATATAACACTAAAAGTAGGTATAACTAAAAAACTTAAACTTTGTTTTTTGCTTATATATTTACCTTTTCTTCTATTTATGAAATTGGTGAATAGTTTAATATAAACATATTCTATCATTCTAATTATAAATATCATTGCTATTTGCAAATAAGCCATGCTCGTAAAATAAACTTCATTCATCATAACAATAGTAGGTATCATCCAAGCTAACAGTAAGTCTATAAATAAAAAACAAATTGAAAATACACAGTAATATAGTAAGTAAACTTTAGAATCATTGTATAAGAAGTGGCCAATAATTAATATTCCACTAGTAAATCCAATTATATTTATTAATAAACTTCCTGACATAGCTGTTAAAAATAGTACTATATTAAAAACTATAAATGCTATTATATAAGCAATTTTAGTTCTATATATATTTCTATCTATTTTTTTCAAAAACTCAAAACAAGTATAAATTATAAATGCACTCCCTATTATGGGTAATATTAAAAATGCAACTACATTAATATAATTATTTATAACCCTTACCCCCTTATCTGTTTCTCAATATGATTACTAAGATAAATATTAAGAGAATTTCTAAATTCTGTTGATTTCTTTTGCGATAAAGGTATTATACTTCCGTTCATCATATAAATGTCATATCCTTTTATGGATTTTACATTATATAAATTTACAACAAAACTTTTATGAGGCATTTCGAATCCATGTTCTTTCATCTTAGTGCTTATATCTGAAATTTTTTCTTTAAGTATGTATGTTTTATCATAAGTTTTCATCAATACTTTTCTAGATTCATATTCAAAGTAATATATTTTATTTAAATCTACTCTAACTAATCCTTCATTTGTAATAAACTCCATCAAATATTCTTTATCTTCTTTTATATAAGAAAGTACTTCATCCAGTTGTTCATGTAAGTCTTTTTCTTTAATAGGTTTAACTAAATAAGCAAAAGCATGAACACTAAAAGCTGAATATGTGTAGTCAGTATAATTAGTTATGTAAATTATTTTTACTTGCTTATCATATGTCCTTATTCTTTTTGCAGTTTCTATACCATTAATTCCATTCATATCTATATCTAAAAATATAATGTCAAATTTATTATTACTTTCAATTAGCTCTTCTCCACTTTTATATACATATATATAAAAATCTTTTATTTTATAATTTTCTATTAATTTTTTGGTGTGATTAAGAGTTATCAACTCATCATCACATATAGCTATTTTAATCATTGGCCAATTCCTCTTTCCTCATCTTACTTGTTTAAAGTATAAACTAATAAATAATTATATTTCAATAGATGTGCATAAGGTATATTTTTATACATAAGTTACAGAAAAAAAGTAAGTGAAATAAATCACTTACTTTTTTTATTATTTCTTTATATAACACTTACTAAACTAAATCCTAAATCTTCGATTATAGCTTTAACTTCATCCATACTTGCTTCTTCACCCATATCGATTACTGCATATTTGCCTTCTAAGTTAATTTCTAAAACTTTTACTCCTTTTATATCTTCTGTAAGAGCATCTTGTAAATTTCCTACACAATGACTACATTTCATCCCTTCTATAGATAATTTCCTTTTCATATAATTATCCTCCCTTAAAATATTTTATTTGTTCATTTGTAAATTTGAAATTCCTTTGTAAGTATCAAAATCATTTGGATAGATTTTACCCTCTAATCTTTTATTTGTAACAATAAAATTATCAAGTACACCTAAACTAATGAATGATGCATTATCAACTATATATTTTTGAAGTTGATTATATACTTTTTTAGTTTCATTTTCTGACTTAGTATTTCCTAAAGAGTCAATATATTTTGTTATTTGCTCATCTTTTATATTAGAAGCTTGTATTATACCTCTAGCATCAGGTATACTGGATAAAGAATATCCTAATATTGCCAAGTCATAATCTTTAGTATTTAATGCTTTTGTCATTTCTTCAGAGTCTAACTCTTCTATAACACTTTTTATACCTATATTGTATAAATTTGAACTTAATATATTTGCAAATTTAATTCTTTCACTATTATCTTTGGATACTACTATTTTTAGTTCAACTTCCTTTAGTATTTCTTTTACTTCTTCTTTACTTAAATCTGTATTTAATTTTCCTTTACTAGAATTATCCTCAATTACGCCATTTAAACCTTTTGATTTTTCCTTATTTTCATTCGCTTGTTCTTTATCGGATATACCTTGGCTTATGTCTTTAAGTGCTGAACCTAAGTATTCTTTTGCTTTTTCTTTGCTATATTTTAAAGGTTCTATTTTTTCATCATAGTATTTAGACTTTGTATTTAGAGGAAAATTAGATAAAGTTCCATATCCTACATAAGCCTCTTTTAGGATTTTTTCTCTATCTATTGAAGATACAATAGCTTTTCTGAAATCAGTATTATTTAAATATTCATTATCATAATTAAATACAACCATTTCATAATCTCTACCTTCATATTTTGTAATATTAAACTCTTTTTTATCTTCAAATTTACTTAATTCACCTATGTTTACACTTGCAATATCACTATCTAAAGACATTACCATTTCAGTTTGTGATTCTTTATCAGGAACTATTTTAACGAATATTGACTTACGATTTTTTGGCAAGTCACCAAAATAATCTTCATTCGCCTCAAGTATCATATATTTTCTATCTACATATTCTTTGATACTATATGGACCATTTCCAACTAAGTTATATTTTTTTTCTAATAATTCACTCGATTTTAAATTAGAAAGTTCATCTCTTGAAACAATAGGAAATGTTAGCTTATCTATTGCAAAAGGATCACTTTCGCTTAAAATTATAGTAAAGTTTTTATTATCTTTTACATTTATACTTCTAATATTTTTTACTAAGTCAAAATATGGACTCGTTTCATTTTTTTTAATCAAGTCAACTGTAAAATCAACATCTCTTGATGTTACTTCACTTTTATTATGCCATTTAGCATCTGAAACTAAACTAATATCTATACTAAGCCCATCAGAAGATACTTCATATTTTTCAACTAAATTAGGTTCTACATCATAACTTTCATCAACTCCAAATAAGCCATCATATAGTAAGTTCATAATGTAGCTTACTGATTTATCAGTATTTAATATAGGATTAATTGTTTTAGGCACTAACATAGTTAAATGAATATAATTAGACTCTTGAATATTATTTTTAACTCCTTCATTTTCTTTGTTGTCTTCATTGCCTTTACTACAGCCAACAATTGAGAGAACTAGGGTTAAAACCATTGTCAAAAGTTTTATCTTTCTTTTCTTCATTAGTTCCTTCCTTCCTTGCCATATAACTTATTATATTGTACATGATATTTTTTTACTTTGTCTAAATAACGATCTGTCTCTGGAAAAGGTATTGTATGTATATTTTCACCATCATGGCTATATTCTTTATCCGATAACCATTTTTTCACATTTCCAGATCCACCATTATAAGACATTATTACTAATTCTGTATCTCCAAACTCTCTATATAATCTGTTAAGATACCAACATCCTATCCTTATATTTGTTTCCGGATCATAAATATCAATATCTTCACTTAATTCTAATTCTTCTATTGCCCAATCTCTAGTTATATCGGCTATTTGCATAAGGCCCTTTGCTCCTCTGCGAGATATAGCCTTCTCATCAAATTTACTTTCTGCTTTCATAATACTATACACTAGATTTTCATCTAAATTATACTCTTTAGCATATTGTTGTACATATATAGAGTATTTTCTAGGATATAAGAATTCGTATATCTTATCCTTTTCAATATATAGTGCACTACCTAAGATTATAATAACAGATAAGATTATAATGCTCTTTTTATTCACTACAATTCTCCTTTATATAATTCATAAATATAGAAGCTTTTTCTTTCAATTCGTCAAATGTACCTGTATTATCTATTATATAATCTGCGTATTTTTCTTTTTCCGATTGACTCATTTGAGATTTAATTCTACTTATTGCTTCTTCTCGTGTACAATTATCTCTATTTTTTATTCTTTCTATTTGAACCTCTTCATCACATGTAACTAAAAGCAGCTTATCAATATGCTTTAAATAATCTGATTCTATAAGCAAAGCTGCATCTAGAACTATAATTTTTTTATTTTCAGTTCTTAAATTTTCAATTTCATTTAATATTTTTTTTCTTATTGCAGGATGAGTTAAATTATTTAGTTTAACTAATTCTTTATCATCATTAAAAACAATACTTCCTAATGCTTTTCTATTTAGTGTGTTATCTTCATTTTTTATAGTTGGACCAAAAGTTTCAAATACTTTATTTAGTAACTCTTTATCTTCAAATATTTGTCTTGCAACTATATCTGCATCAACTATATCTATTCCTTCTTGAATAAATATAGCTGATAAACTACTTTTTCCACAACCAATATTCCCTGTTAAACCTATAATAATCATAAAGACACCTACTTTGTTTCAAACCATGAAGTTCCAATATTCAAATCTACGTCTAAATGAACATGTAGATTTACAGCTGATTCCATTTCTTCTCTTACTATTATAGATACTTTTTCTAACTCTTCTTCGACAGCTTCAACTATAAGTTCATCGTGTACTTGTAATATTAATTTAGATTTTAAGTTCTCATCTTTTAATCTGGTATAAACATTAACCATCGCTATTTTTATTATATCTGCTGCACTTCCTTGGATTGGAGCATTCATAGCAAATCTTTCACCTTGTTTTCTAACCATAAAATTACTTGAGTTTATCTCTGGAATATATCTTCTTCTATTAAATATAGTTAAAACATATCCTTTTTCTTTTCCTTCACTTATTGCTGAGTCCATAACATCTTTTATCTTGCTATAATTTTCAAAATAACTATCTATGTAAGCTTTAGCTTTTGCCACTGGTATATTTAAATCTTGAGAAAGACCAAAATCAGTTTTCCCATATACTATACCAAAGTTTATAGCTTTTGCTTCACTTCTTTGTAAACTAGTTACTTCATTTATGTCAACACCAAATATTTGTGATGCAGTTTTAGCGTGTATATCTTCATCATTTTGGAATGCTTCTATCATATGCTCATCTTCACTCATATGAGCTAACACCCTAAGCTCAACTTGAGAGTAGTCCGCATCTACTAATTTACAGTTATCATCTGCTATGAAAACTTTTCTTATTTCTCTACCCATTTCAGTTTTAACAGGTATGTTTTGTAAGTTAGGTTCAGTAGAAGATATTCTTCCTGTAGTTGTTATAGTCTGATTAAATGAAGAATGTATTCTTCCACTTATAGGATTTATTATTCCAACTAGACCTTCAACGTAAGTTGAGTTTAGCTTAACAATTTGTCTATATTCAGTAATTTTATCAATTATTTCATGTTTATCTCTAAGTTTCTCTAATACATCTGCATTAGTTGAATATCCAGTTTTAGTTTTCTTTACAACTGGTAATTCTAATTTTTCAAATAAAATTACACCTAATTGTTTTGGAGAATTTATATTGAATTTTTCTCCAGCTAATTCAAATATCTCTTCTTCAAGCTTAGTTATTATTCCTTTAAACTTTTCCCCTAACTCATTTAATTGGTTTCTGTCAACTTTCATCCCTTCATACTCCATAGAGCCTAATACTTCAACTAATGGCATTTCCACATCATAGAATAGGTATTCCATATCCATATGTTTAACTGTTTTTTCCATCATAGCACTTGCAGAATATACTACATTTAATATTGTAGCAAAGTAAGTTGAAAGTTCCTCCAAGTCTAAGTCTTGGAACTTTTTAGCCTTAGCACCTTTTCCAAGTAAATCCTCTTCTGATTTTACTTTTCTAGTTAAGTACTTCATTGCTATGGCACTACATTCATAAGAAGTTGATGATTTAGAATCTATTAGATATTCAGCTATTGTTATATCAAAATAAATATTTTTTATTTCAACACCATATGGTTTGAAAGCTAAGTAATCATCCTTTAAATTGTAACCTATTTTCTTAATTTCTTCATTGGAAATTATATCTTTTATTAAATCTAATTCATCTTCTTTGATATAGTAGATATCATCTCCATTTGCAGTTATAAAAACATAAAGTATTTTTTTATCTAATATATTACCAACTCTGCTAACTGTTTTTATGTAAAGTTTTTTATTATTTTCTACTTCTTTTTTAAATTCTTCTATATTATCTAAATGCTTAATATTTAAAGCTACCTCTTCTTCAGTAGATCCGTCTCCATCCATATCCATAACTTGTTTTATTAATGTATTAAATCCAAATCTCTTAAATTCTTCTATAACCTTACTTCTATCGTAATCTCCATAAGATAATTCATCTAGATTTATTTCTATAGGAACATCTCTTATTATAGTAGCAAGCTTTTTACTAAATACAGCTTGTTCTTTATTTTCTTCTATTTTTTTCTTAACACTGCCTTTTAACTTATCTGTATTTTCTATTAAGTTTTCTATTGAAGAAAATTCTTTTATAAGTTTTATTCCTGTTTTTTCTCCTATACCGGGAACCCCTGGTATATTATCTGATTTATCTCCCATTAATCCTTTTAGATCTATAAATTGAGTAGGAGTCATTTCATATCTTTCTATAACTGAATCATAGTTATATTCTTCAACTTCTCCCACACCTTTTTTAGTAATTAATGTAGTTGTTTTATTTGAAGCAAGCTGAATAGCATCTTTATCTCCAGTAACTATGTAAACTGTATAATCATTATCTTCTCCCATTTTAGATACTGTACCTATTAAGTCATCTGCCTCATATCCTGCCATTTCCATTCTATGTATATTGAAAACATCTAATAGTTCTTTTAACGGCTCTAATTGTTGTCTTAATTCATCTGGCATTTTCTTTCTTCCAGCTTTATAGTCAGCAAATTCTTGATGCCTAAATGTAGGCGCTTTTTTATCGAAAGCAACACTTATATGTGTTGGCTTATAATCATCTATTATTTTAAATAACATTCTTGTAAAACCATATATAGCATTTGTTTTTAATCCTTCACTATTACTCATATCTGGTAATGCATAAAATGCTCTATTTATAATTGAATTTCCATCTATAATTATTAATCTTTTATTCAAGTTTATCACTCCTATAATTTTCAATATTATATAATCATATATACTATTATATACCTATATTTCATTATTTAATAATACCATAATAATCAAATTATATTAAGGTGTTTAAAAATGAAAATTATATTTCTTCAAAATAAATATTAATTTTAAATTACTATTTATTATTATATTTAATATATTTTTTAGTTTGGTAACTATCTTAAAATATATTTTATTTATGATTAAATAAATCTATATACTTGCTTTTCTTTTTGTCATTTGTTATAATTTATTATAACTTAAATTAAGCCGAATTGCTGGAACTGGTAGACGGGGAGGACTCAAAATCCTTTGCTAGAAATAGCGTGTGGGTTCGATTCCCACATTCGGCACCAATTTTAAAATTAATAAAAAAGACTACTAAGCTTAGTAGTCTTTTTTATTATCTATTATTTCTATTCTCTTTTTTATAACTTTTTCTTTAAACTATTCAATCTTATCACTAATTTAATTATTTTCCTTTTTCAGCTATTTTAATAGCACTTAGTATATTATTATAGAAAGTATTCGAGTAACTTCCAGATATATGTAATCCATCTCCATTATGATGTATTAAATATCCATCACTATCAACAAATCCTGTTGTCGTATCTATAAATTTCACATTTGATTTTGTTTCGCAATGAGATTCTATCACACTATTTAAACTAGCTATACTTTTATTAAATGAAGCTGGATTTGCACCCGTAAATGCTCTCCCTACAGGGAATACTTTTTGAACATATATTGTTTTATTTGGATATTTTGCAGACAGCTTGTTTATTAAAGTTTTTACATCTGATTTATTAGCTGATGTACTTGCTCCGTTAACTCCTATTAATAAACATACACCATCAATTTTACTACTATTTGGCATCGAGTCTATTTTATCTAACCAATATGATGGTCTACTTCCACTCTTAGCATATACATAGGCATTATTATTTTTAGAATTTATTATGTTTTGTATTCCTACTGTGAATGAATCACCTATAAATAAAAAATTATTTAAGTTATTTCGTTCTCCTGCTATATTTATATAAGAACTACTCACATAGCCATATCCATCTTTATATTTAATTTTATACCATCCATTAGATTCAATATTTACTATCTCTACTGTAGTTCCTCTTGATAAAGATCCTATCTTTTCATAAGTTGTAGATGGTCCACTCCTAACATTAAGAGAGTTAGTGTTTGTCGTACCTATGTTTATTACTTGTGTTTCATTTGAAGAATTTGATGAGGCCACATTTGATATATAATCTCCACTTATATAGCCATATCCATTATTAAATTTAATCTTATACCATCCATTACTCAGTTTATCTACTATATTTACCTTTGTTCCTCTTGATAATGATCCTATTTTTGAAGATGATGCACTTCCTTCACTTCTTACATTAAGTGAGCTTGCATTTACCACTCCTGTATGAGTCACTGTTGTTGCTTGTGATGTATTTGAACTTGAATTATTCGAAGAACCTACTTCAACTATATTCACTATGTAGTCTCCACTTATATATCCATACCCATTATTAAATTTAATCTTATACCATCCATTACTTAGTTTATCTACTATATTTACCTTTGTTCCCCTTGATAGCGCTCCTATTTTAGAAGATGATGTGCTTCCTTCACTTCTTACATTAAGTGAGCTTGCATTTACCACTCCTGTATGAGTCACAGTTGTCTCTTGTGATATATTGGAATTTGAGTTTGACGAGATATTTATATATAATTCACTAACATACCCATATCCACTTCCATATTTTATTTTATACCATCCACTTGATTCTTTATTTAAGATTTCAACAGTCTGTCCTTTTTGTACAAATCCAACTATTAGAGCATTAGTAGATGGTTCTTTTCTAACATTTAATGAAGTTGCTGTAACGATACCTTTATTAGTAACGTTTCTATTTTCTAAAAAATTAGCTGTCATATCTTCATCTTCAATTATGCTATCTAATTCATAAGCTAATACATCTGTAACTAAAGAGCTACCACATAATAATCCTGATAATGCGATTGAAACTTGTTTTTTTATTTTATTATCTATAATTTCCACCCCCATTTTTGTACTCTATAATTTATATTAATATTCTATCATTTAAGCATTAATGTAACAACAACCTTCATAAATCTTATATCTATTTTAATTTTATTTATAGAAATATTAAAATAAATAGAAGATATTATCTATAAAATATAATTTATAAATTTAACTATATGTATAAAGTTCATTATATATCTAGGTATTTAAAATATTTCCGTATTTATACATAAAAATAAGTCAGCATTTACGCTGACTTTTATTATTTAAGCTTCTATATTTTAAATTATTGTTCTTAATTATTATCAATATTTGATTTCACCATATTAATAAAGTATTTATGTACTCTATTATCATTAGTTAACTCTGGATGAAAAGATGTAACAATCATATTCTTTTCCATCGCCGCAACTATATTTCCATCAACAATAGATAATACATCTACCCCTTCTCCTACACTTTTAATATATGGTGCTCTTATAAATACCATCTCTATATCTTCACCAATTCCTTTGACATAAGATTTTGTATTAAAACTACCCAATTGTCTTCCATAAGCATTTCTAACTACCTCAATATTCATAGTTGCTAAATGTTTTGTGTCATCATTATAAATAATTTTTGCTAATAAAATCATTCCTGCACAAGTTCCCCATACTGGCAGACCTTCTTCTATCATTTCTTTTAAATCATTATATAAATCTGATGTCTTAATTAATTTTCCCATAGTAGTGCTTTCACCGCCAGGAATTATTAACCCATCTATTCCTTTTAACTCTTCTTTATTTCTTATCTCAATGGCATCAATATTTAAACCTCTTAAAATGCTTAAGTGCTCTTTATAAGCACCTTGCATGGCTAATACCCCTATTTTCATATTACCACCCTCTTGCTTCTAATAGTTCTTCATTTTGTAAAGAACTCACTGCTACTCCACTCATAGCCTCTCCTAAATCTTCTGATATTTCAGCTAAAACTTTAGGATTATTGCAATTAGTAACTGCTTTTACTATAGCTTCTGCTCTCTTTTCAGGGTTATCTGATTTAAATATTCCAGAACCTACAAATACGCCATCACATCCTAATTGCATCATCAAAGCTGCATCCGCTGGTGTTGCTATTCCTCCTGCCGCAAAGTTTACCACTGGAAGTTTTCCATTTTCATGGACATATTTTACTAAATCAAAAGGAGCTCCCATTTCTTTAGCTGCGTTCATAAGCTCTTCTTCTCCCATTGATACAATACTTCTTATTTGTGATGTAACAGTTCTCATATGTTTTACTGCTTCTACAACATCGCCTGTTCCAGCTTCACCTTTAGTTCTTATCATAGCAGCACCTTCACCAATTCTTCTTAATGCTTCTCCTAAATTTCTTGCACCACATACAAAAGGTACTTCAAAATTTGACTTATCTATGTGATATAAATTGTCTGCTGGTGTTAATACTTCACTTTCATCTATAAAATCTATTTCTAATGCTTCAAGAATTTGTGCTTCTACAAAATGACCTATTCTAACCTTTGCCATAACTGGTATACTTACAGCTTCTTGTATTTCTTTTATCATTTTAGGATCTGACATTCTTGCAACTCCACCTTGTTTTCTTATATCTGATGGAACTCTTTCCAATGCCATTACTGCACAAGCCCCCGCATTTTGTGCAATTAGAGCTTCTTTAGGATTTGTTACATCCATTATTACTCCACCCTTTAACATCTGTGCTAAATTTTTATTTAATATTTCTCTACTCATATTGTACCCCCTAATATTTTTATTTTATAAATAAATAGTAGTACAATACGAATTGTATTACAATAATCCTTAATATTCTTCTATATAAATACAAATCGTATTAATACAATTCATATAAAATATAAGTATTTGCTATAACCTTATTAAATTTTTAAATTTTCACAATAGCATTTACTCTAAAGTTTTCTTAACATAAAAAGCTATACACTTGAACATTCTTCGTCTAAGTATATAGCTTTTGGCTTTATATATCTGATACTATCTCTCTTTTAATTCTTCTAATAAGCATAACTGATGAAATTAAGATCAATAATCCATATATTATGTGCAATGTATACTTAGAATAATAAGTAGTAGTTAAATAATACATCCCAATAGCTTTTAACCAACATCCAAATATAAATAATATTGGTATTTGAATACCTATTGCACTTATATATGTACTTGTTCTAGATGATACACAAATTGTCACAATAGATGTAATAATTGATACAATATAAGTTAAAATCACCGACAGAATTATATATTGACCAAATGTCATATCATACCAAGATGACATATCACTTATAAATGAACTTATACTACAATCCCAGAACATATAAGTATTATTAGATTTATACACTGTAAACAAAATACCTAAGTGTATTGTAGTTATAACTATAGATGATATTAAACTTGCAATCACTTTTTTGCTAAAAAGTTTTCTTCCTGTCTTTGTACTATATTGAATATAATTCACTTTATTTTTATTATCATTGATAAAAATAGGACATATTAAAATAGGAACACATATTAAGACTAATAAATTTATTCCAAATATTAAACTATTGTAATTTCTAAATATCATAAAATTTAAAGGAGAATTAGCTCCGTCGCTATCTCTAATTTCTTTATACATAGCTTTTTGAGCTTGACTTTCATCTTCACCTCCCGAACTTATCCAAAACTCCTTATCTTCATATCGTTCTATAAAATAGTCTAAACTTTGTAACTCCCAGAATACTTCTACATTATCTTCAAACATTACTTTACTTATTAAGTTATCTGCTTTTTGATTATACCCCATTTTACTTGTAAAACTTATATAATCCTCATAACTATTAATATTTTCCTTTGCAAATTCCTCATCACTTAATAAATATCTATTAGCTTCTTTTATTTTTTCTTCTCTATATTTCTTAAAATCTTTAAACTCTTCTTCATCCATAGATGTTCCGTAATTTTTCAGCATATATACGCTAGTATCATAATCATAAGCCTGAGATCCATTTGGAAAATTCTCTATGTTAAAGCTTATAAATAAAAACCATATTATAATTGTTATTAAAGCCACTACAATCATATTTATTGGATTAAATATCTTTTTTATCTCATTTTTAATTATGTTCATAATCTCTCCCTTAATTTATATCTTCATTTTTAAATCTATTTATAGTAAATAAGCTTCCTAAAATAATAACCATACCATTAATAACTATCGTAATAAGCTCATAATTCTTAAACATTACAGGTCCCATATCCATAAACCACATATGCGGATTACATATTAATTGAAATATATTATAATGAGAATATAATAAAAGTGGTGACCTCTTACTTACTAGTGATGGTATCATCAGACTTATTCCAAATATTATAAAGAATATAAAAAACACTAAGTAACTATTTTTTATTAAGCTAGAAATTATAAATGAAATTGATACAAACATTACAGCACACATTATCACTATTAATACACTTAGTATTAAATGTTCTATAAAACTATTATTAAACCAACTTATATAAGGCGTATTATACTCCCAATTAAAAGCTGTGGTTATTGGTACATTTAAAACTTCACTATAATCAAACATAGTAAAGTAATAAGATAATGTAATTCCTAGAATTATAATACTTACTATCAATGATGCAAGTATGCATACTATAGACTTATCTCTTATATTTTTTCTTCCTCTTTTTGTAGAATAAACTAATAAATTAGTTTTATTATCAAATTCAAAATTAATTAAATAAGCAGTTATAAGAACTACTAATATCATTATTTCATAAATACATTTTGAAAAAATATCTCTAAATAATAAGGAATGCATTCTATATGTTTGTCCTAAGAAAAATAAATTTTTATGTTCTTTATTTCCCTTTATCTCTTCAAATCTATTTGCTAACTCTTTATAATTTTCCCTTGCTAATCGAGCTGCACCTCCGCTTAATCCATAAGCTTCTATTGCCCTTTCTCCCATTTCCATAATATTTATATCTTCATAAGACTGAACTAGGCTTACACTTTGATTTGAATATAAGTCTAATAATGCAACTTGAGAAAAAAACTCTAATTCATCTTTTGTAAAAACTCCATCTTCATAATTATTAGAATAGTATTCATCACTAGCCATAAATTCACTTACGCTTTTATATGTTTTATTTATCTTTTCCTTCGTTATCTTATTTAACTCCTTCAAACTATCTTTATACTTAGCCTTCATATTATTTATCATTTCATTGTCTATTTCATATCCAAACTCTGAAATCATATTATTTATTATTTTTATATCTTCTTGAAGATATTTATTTTGATTTATAGTAATTATATTGAATAAAATAAAAACTACAGTTAGTCCAATAATTACAGGAGAAGATACAATTTTCTTAATTTCATGTACTTTTATATTCATAAATTAAACCTCAGCTACTTCATCTTTATATTCATATAAAAATACATCTTCTAAGCTTGGATATGCTAAGTTCCAATTTTTATCATACTCACCTTCACAAATAAATCTTACCTTAACTTTTCCATGTTCTTGTTTTTCTGATAGTGATAAGTATTTTTTCCTAAAATCCATTAATTCTTTATTTTCTAATTCTGTTTCAAATACTTTACCATGTATTTTTTCACAAATATTTTCTATGTTATCTTTATAAAGTAACTCCTTATCCTTTATCATTACTACTTCATTTGATATAAATTCTATATCCGAGACTATATGCGTAGATACTATTATTATTCTATCTCTAGATAATTCACTTAATAAGTTTCTAAATCTAACTCTTTCCTTAGGATCTAGACCTGCTGTTGGTTCATCTAAAATTAATATCTTAGGATCATTTAAAAGAGCTTGTGCTATTCCTACCCTTTGTAACATTCCTCCTGAAAATTTCTTCATTTTTTTATCAGCCACATCTTCTAAAGCCACTAATTTTAGTAGATTCTTTATTTTTTCCTTAGCCACAGTTTTTTCTATACCTTTTAATGCAGCTAAATACATTAAGAATTTATTAGGAGAATAATTTTTATAATATCCAAAATCTTGTGGTAAATATCCAAGTATTTCTCTATATCTATCGTCCATAGTGATTATATTCTCTCCTTTATAAAGGATTTCTCCTTCAGTTGGATAGATTAATGTTGCTATCATTTTTATTAAAGTAGTTTTGCCAGCTCCATTTGGCGCAAGAAGACCGTAGACTCCATTTTCAAATTCCATATTTATATTTTTTAAAGCACAAAAATCTCCATAATTTTTCGTTATGTTTTTTATTGTTAACATGAATTTCCTCCATTATTTTGTAAGTATATATTTAATTGCAATTAAATTCTTCATATATTTATTCGTATTTGCCTTTTAAATAGTTTTATATTTTTATTTATTTTTTAATTAGTATAATTTTTTCTTTACATACTACTTAATTCTAATTTTACTGATTTATTATAATTAGATAATATTTTTATATTTTTTAAATAAATAAATATTGATACTATACTTACTAAAGCATATACAGCTAAAGGTAGTGATTGTAAAAATTCAAAATATTGATTAGAGCTTAATCTAAGTAAAGCACCATTTCCTATGATCCAACCTACTATGACTATATATCTTGCTGCATAGTATTTTATTTTCGTAATTGAGTATAAAAATAATGCTGAAAATAAAAATATAGAAGTAATAGAAATCATAATTCCTCTAAGTAAATTTATTTGATTATGCAATCCTAATACAAATACCATACTTGAAAAAATTGAAATCACACTAAACACTAGCATTCTAAGTGCTGCTACTTGATACAAATTATATTTACAAATCATCTCTATATCATAAGTATTATTTTCTTTTACATTAATTAGTGAAAATACATTTGTTAATAAGTAATATAGAGGTGAGATTATAAATATGAACATATATATTTTTTCTTTTGATATCATGTAGTCATTTCTTATAGATAGCATCATAAAAACTACAATTGAGATAAATAGCACTCCTATAAATATAAGTTCTGATGAATCATGAAATAAATTTTTAAAACCTATATTTTTATACATTTCCTTCATATATAAATAAAATGATTTCTTATTTTCTAGCCCTTTATCTAAAATTAAATTAACTTGTCTTTTTATTTCTAAATCATTGGGTATATCTATATTAAATTTTTCCATTTTAGCCTCCTTAAACTTCATTAAATTCTTTTTTAATTTTCTTGATAATTGAGTAGTATTTAGTTTTAACGGTGGATTCACTAAGCTCTAATATTTTGGAAATTTCCAAAAAAGTTGATTCTAAAAAAATCTTTAATCTAAATATTTCTTGATATTCACTGCTTAGTTTATTTACTATTGCTTGTATTTTTTCTACATCTTCTTTATGTTCTAAATTAACTGTAAAATCTGTAGTATCTTCTATTTGTCTATCTTCTATGGTTTCTACTAAAGTTGCATATTTATAATTCTTAGATCTAAAATAATCTACTACTTTATTTGTAGCTATTCTATATAGCCAAGTTCTAAAAGATGATTTATTTTCATCAAAGCTATGTAGGCTTTTCAACATACTTATAAAAATCTCTTGTGTTAAGTCCATAGAAGTCTCTTTATCTGATGTTTGTTTAAATACATAAATATATATTTCTTTATAGTAATTAGAAATTAACTCGTCTGATGCACTTCTACTATTTCGTTTTTTAATTTTCTTAATAAGTCTTAAATCTTTATCCATTACTTGCCCTCATCATTTATTTTATACTTTTATATATTCGTATTTATATTATAAAAAGTTTTAATGTTTTTTAATATTTTTTATAATAAAAGATTTGATATAAATTTTCTAAAATATTATATTTTTAATCTTTTTCAATCATATAAAATAAGTTAGCATCTAGATGTATTATCTAAATGCTAACTTATCAAAACTTCAAAATATGTTTTTCTAAAAAGTTTTTAAATGCTTTTTAATTAAAATATAATCTGTTAATAATTAAATGTGATTCTTCATTTAATTTATTGTAAATACTTATTTTTTCTGCATTACTATTTTTATCAGAAGTAAATACAAATAAATCTCCTTCATATAAATCTACCTTTTCTTCTACCGCTATTGATACTTGACCATTTACACAATATAAGATAATCAATGATTTATCATATATTTCATGTTTATCAAATTTGATGTCATTATTACTTCCTATTTCCACCTTAATATGTTCTATAGTTCCATAACAGCCTTTGTTCATCATAAGATTAAAATCAGTTACTTTTCCATAACTTCTTGTACTCCAATCTCCACTAAAACAATCTTTATCAAATCTACTTAATCTAGTAGTATGATGACCTTCATGTTTTAATACTAATTCTCCATCTATAATCATTATTTCTCTATTTATGTCAGGCAAGTGTGTAAATACAGATTCATCGACTTCAACCTTAGCCGAACTTATTCTAAATAAAAAGTTTCTCTTATCATACTCTGATTCCTCTGGATATATGTATAATTGAGTAGTAGTTCCACCAGACCATCGACTTGTTTTATGTTCATTCTTTCTTATTATCTTTATCTCATTGCTCACTATGATTCCTCCTAAAATTATAGACATTTATATTTTATCTATTAACTAAAGAAATTTATAAATGTTACTATAGTTGGTAAAGCTATTAAATCTATTAAAAAAGCACCTACTAATGGAACTATTAACATCGCTTTTATAGAATTACCATATTTAGATGTTACAGCATTTATATTTGCTAATGCATTTGGTGTAGCTCCTAATCCGTGCCCTAATAATCCTGCAACCATTATCGCTGCATCAAAGTCTTTTCCTAATAGTTTGAATACTACAAATACAGCAAATAAAGCTATAAATATAACTTGAGCTGCAAGTATAATAAGCATTGGCCCTGCTAAATCTGCCAGCTCCCATAACTTCATAGTCATAAGTGCCATTGTTAAAAATATTCCTAAGCATACATTACTTATTATATCTATAGAATATAAATCTAAATTTACAAGTTTTAATTTATCATTTATATTTCTGAATATTACAGCTATAAACATCGCTCCAACGTATCCTGGGAGAACAATATCTGTCATACTAGTAAACCATGCACTAACAACACTTCCTATTGTCATACATGATGCTATAACAGCGATTTGTGTAATCATAGTATTTGAATTAAATGACTCACTAATTTTTATACCCGCAACCTCCTCTATTGATATGCTTCCTCCAACTATATTGCTATCATTATCCTGTGAACTTGTATCTTCAGTAGGTGTTAAATTATTTTTATCTATTAAATATCTTGCTATTGGTCCACCTATAAGACCTCCACATACTACTCCAAATGTTGCTGCTGCCATCCCTATAGTTAAAGCTCCATT
>JARKUZ010000073.1 GCA_029851945.1 Terrisporobacter sp.
TACCTGCTCAGACTATCATTATCTGAATATCTGGCTTGGTTTGTTTTCGATTCTTTTAAGAATCAGTTATATAAATTAACCTACTGTTTAATTTTCAAAGTTCATTTTAAGCGACTGTGTCGGCGCTACTTGTTCACAACCTCCTTAGGTTATCAAAGTAATTTTACTTTGTCAACTCTTTTTCGTTGTTTATTTTTCTTGTTGTTTTCCTTTTTCTTAAGGACAAGTAATACTATATCACCTTAATTTTATATGGTCAATACTTTTTTCAACATTTTTTTCATCTTAATTTTACTTTACATTTTATCATTTTATTTTATCCACATATTAACAACTTATTAACATTGAAATGCTAAGGATCTAAGTTTTTTTATCCACAATACTAACATAATTATCAACAGTTTTATTTATAATATTTATTGTAAATAAAAAAGCTATAGGCTAAAATTTTATAATTTTACCTATAGCTTTTTTATTATTTAGCTTCACATAACTCTCTCTCGATATATTCTTCAGCTAATATTATTTTCTTTTCTTTTAATGTTTTTTTTACATCTATTATTCTTTGATTAGAGGAACCTCTAAATTTTAAAAATATGTCTTTTTCATTCTTTTCAAATTTACCATCTACTAAAACATCTATATGTTTCAATAAGTTTAAATTTTTAAATCTATTTGGATTTCTATCGTTTAAAAGTTCTTCAAATGTAAATCCTGTATAACTCCATACATCTAAATTATTAACTTTTGCCTCTTTGGCAATTTCTTCTAGTGCCTCAGTCTGTAAAAATGGTTCTCCTCCAGAGAGAGTTATTCCTCTTTGTAATTTTAATTTATTTAATTTATCAATTATTTCTTTTGTGTCTACTTCATAGCCTCCTCTTAGACTATGTGTTTGAGGATTATGACATTCTTCACAGTTATGAATACACCCTTGTGTCCATATAACCATCCTTAACCCTGGACCATCAACTATACTATCAAAAGTAATGGGTGATGCTATTCTTATTTTCATAACTTATCCCCCCTTCATTACTTATGCTTTATTCTATCACGAACTTCTGCTTGCTTAGCATTATTAAATCTATCTACCGTACCTACTAAATATCCTGTTATTCTTCTTATTCTTTCAAATTTTATACTACTATCTTCTTCATTTCTTCCGCAATAAGGGCATATATTACCTTCTATAACCCCCGAAAAACCACATATTGGATCTCTATCTACAGGGTGATTTATACTACCATACCCAATCCCTTCTTCTTTCATAGCTCTTATTATAGTTTCAAAAGCTTCTAAATTATCTGATGGATTACCATCTAACTCTATATATGTTATATGTCCAGCATTAGTTAGGTTATGATATGGAGCTTCAAGTCTAATTTTATCAAAGGCACTTATCTTATAATATACTGGTATATGGAATGAGTTAGTATAGTACTCTTTATCTGTTATACCCTTTATATCACCATATATCTTTCTATCCATTTTAGTAAATCTTCCTGATAAACCTTCTGCTGGGGTTGCTATTAATGAAAAATTCAGCCCATACTCTTTACTTGCTTCATCCATCCTATTTCTCATATGCCCTATTATTTTTAAACCTAATTCTTGAGCTTCTTCACTTTCACCATGATGCTTTCCTATAAGACCTATTAAACATTCAGCTAGACCTATAAATCCAACCGTTAATGTTCCTTGCTTTATTACATCTTTTAATTTATCTTCTGGTCCTAACTCTGATGAACCTTTCCATACTCCTTGTCCCATTAGGAATGGGAAGTTTTTCATTTTTTTATTACCTTGTATTTCCATTCTCTCTAGCAATTGTTCTATTACTAAATTAATTTTTTCATCTAATTCTTCAAAAAATCCATCTATATCTACAACTTTTTTGCTTATTAATCCATGTTTAATCCCTAGCCTTGGAAGATTTATAGTTGTGAATGATAGATTACCTCTTCCACTTACAGTTTCTTCACCACATTCATTTCCAAGTACTCTAGTTCTACATCCCATATATGTAGCTTCTGTTTCAGGATTTCCTTCTTCGTAATATTTTATATTGAAAGGAGCATCTAAAAAGCTAAAGTTAGGGAATAATCTTTTAGCAGATACTCTACATGCTAATTTAAATAAATCATAATTTGGATCTCCTGGGTTTAAACTTATTCCTTCCTTAACTTTAAATATTAGAATTGGGAATATTGGCGTCTCACCATTTCCAAGTCCACTTTCAAGAGATAATAAAAGGTTCTTAGTGACCATTCTACCTTCTTCAGTAACATCTGTTCCAAAGTTCACACTAGAAAAAGGTACCTGAGCACCTGCCCTAGAGTGCATAGTATTAAGATTGTGTATAAATGCTTCCATAGCTTGATAAGTTCTTCTATCTGTCTCTCTATAAGCTTCTGAATATGCAAATTTTTGTATATTCTCTACAAATGCTTCATCTAATCCTAATTTATCTATTAGCTCTCTAGTCTCTTCTTGTTTATATTCATCTTCTATTTTTATACTTAATCTAGTCTTAAGTCTATACTCGATATCATTTACTATACACTTTATTTCCTCTGTCTTATCCTCAGATTTAAATAATTTAATAGCCTTTGATATATTATCTATATAGAACTTTTTAAAGGTCTTATATACACCTTCTGCTAGACCATAATCAAAGAAAGGTATACTTTGTCCACCATGTTGATCATTTTGATTACTTTGAATAGCTATAGCTGCTAATGCTGCATAACTTATTATATCGTTTGGCTCTCTTAAAAATCCGTGTCCTGTTGAGAATCCACCTTTGAATAGCTTATTAATATCTATTTGACAACAAGTTAAAGTACCCATATTTAAAAAATCCATATCATGTATATGTATATCTCCATTATCATGAGCATATGAGTGCTCTGGCTTTATTACATGCGTTTTACAAAACTCTTTAGATACTGTACTTCCATATTGAAGCATAGTACCCATCGCAGTATTTCCATCTATATTAGCATTCTCTCTTTTTATATCTGCATCATTTGCATCTTCAAAAGTTATCTCTTCAATAGATTTCATAAGTCTTGTTTTTGAATTTCTGATTCTACTTCTTTCTGTTCTATATATTATGTACTCTTCACTAGTTTTTGCATGACCTGTTTCTATTAACACTTTTACTACTGCATTTTGAATATCTTCTACTCCTGGAATTGAATTTATATACTTTTTATTCAATAACTTTATGACTTCTTGTGTTAATTCTTCCGCTATATTATAATCTGCTGATTTCCCATCTTGCTGAGCTATTTTACTTGCGGCTAAAAATATAGCTCTAGTTATCCTATCTGAGTTAAAAGGTATTATTCTTCCATCTCTTTTCTTAACATAATTTATCATTTTAAAGCGCCCCCTAATTACTATATATTGTATTTGTTTCATTGTTTTTTACTACATATAGTGTTTAAACTTAAAAAAAATCCCCTTTAATCTTTTAAAGGGACTGTCTCGATGTTTACTTAAATAGAGTAGCAAATTTAGAAATTTTAGTCAAACTAACCTAAAGCATTGAAATTGCTATGTGGATAATTTGAAGCTTAGTATTTGTAACATATACAAAAAAATATTATTTTTTTATTTTTTTTATAATTTATTCATATTTAATAATCTTATTCATATACTTACTACAACATAAAAATTTGGAAATTCAAAATATTATTGCTTATATCGAATTTATAATTACAACTTTAGGTTATCCAATATAGTCTAATACATTAGTAATTAATATAATTTATTTTATACTGTAAATAGTATAATATTATACATTAATTACTAATATAATATATTTACTATATTGCTCAATCAAATTCCTCTTTAATTTTAATTATTTGTAATATTAATTTATCAATATAATTTTCCAATGTAATAGATTTTTTAATATTAAAAAAACTGTATTTAAACATCAATTACACTTTTTTTAATACAATTAGTGCTTATGCCCAATAAGTTAACTTTATAAATAAAGGAGATTTTATGTTATCTAAAAGATTAGAAATGTTAACCCCTTCCTATACTTTAGAGATAAGTTCTAAAATTAGACAACTTAAAGGTCTTAACCTAGAAGTAATAGATTTGAGTATAGGCGAGCCTAATTTCAACGTGCCTATTAGAGCTAAACTTTATGGAATAGAGTCATTAAATAACAATTGCACTAGATATGACGCTGTAACTGGAATAAAACCTTTAAAAGAAGAAATTTGTAAAAAACTTTTAAAAGAAAATAATTGTACATATTGTCCAGAAGATATAGTGGTATCTAGTGGTGCAAAACATTGCTTAACAAATACATTACTCGCCTTGACTAATCCAAATGATGAAGTTTTAATCCCTATACCATATTGGGTAAGCTATCCAGAGATTGTCAAAATAGTAAATGCAATTCCAGTATTTATACACACATCTAAAGATAATTCTTTTAAAATAAGAGCCGAAGACTTGTCTAGATACATAAGCAAAAATACCAAAGCTCTTATATTGAATAACCCAAATAACCCTACAGGAAGTATCTACACTAAAAATGAGTTAGAAGAGATAGTAGAAATTTGCTATAAAAATAATATATACATACTAGCTGATGAAATATATGAAAAAATATGTTATAAAGATAATTTTACATCAATAGCATCTATAAGTAATTTAGCTAAGGATATAACAATAACAATTAATGGCTTTTCAAAATCAACTAATATGACTGGCCTTAGATTAGGATATACTGCATCTAATAGCTCTATAGCAAAAGCTATAAGTTCTATACAAGGTCATTCTGTATCACATCCTTGTATTACATCTCAATACATAGCCTATGGAGCTCTAAAGGAATGTAACTCAGATATAAATCAATTCGTAGATGAGTATAAATTAAGAAGAAAATTGATCTGTGCTAAACTAGATTCAATTAATAATATAAGTTATATAAAACCTTATGGTGCTTTTTATGTGTTTATAGATATATCCAAACTAAAAAATACATTAAGCTATAATGGAAGTTTTTCATTAGAATTTTGTAGTAAATTTTTAGATACTTATAATGTAGCTGTTGTTCCAGGAATAGCTTTTGGATTAGATGATTATATAAGAATTTCTTTTGCCTGCGATGAATTTGTTTTTTTAGAAGGGGTAGATAGACTTGATAAATTTATAAATTCTTTAGCTTAATCTAAATTCATTTAAACATTTAACTTTAATATAAAATTTATAAATTATATTTAGATATTAATAAAAATTTTATTAATTTAAAAATACAAAAAGTATAGGTTTATTTAAACCTATACTTTTTTATAAAATAAAAAAAGATT
>JARKUZ010000078.1 GCA_029851945.1 Terrisporobacter sp.
TGAACCAAGCCCGCCTTCTCCATCTAAGTAGGATTTAACAACCTTCATTTTAAAGTTAAAATCATATTTAGCCATAAAAACACCCCAATCGTTAGATTTTGGTCCAACAATTGGGGTGCAGTACAAAGTATTTACTTCTTAGGTACTTTTTTAATAAAATATAAGTGAAAATAAAGTATAAATTCTAAATTTTATAATTTATTATATTATTATCTCATAATAGTATATGCCATATAAGCTATGTAAATAGCAACTAGTATAATTCCTTGGCTTTTAACAAGAGAGCTGTTCTTTTTCATAAATAAGAATAAAAGAACTGTTATAGCAACCATAAAGATTATGTCAGTCAAAGCTAAGATGCTTATAGTAATAGGAGTTATTGCTGTAGCTAATCCTAAAACTAATAATATGTTAAATATATTAGAACCTATAACATTACCTATGGCTATCTCAGTTTCACCCTTTTTTATAGCAACTATAGATGTAACAAATTCAGGTAAAGATGTACCAACAGCAACTATAGTTAACCCAACTAAGTTTGCACTCATACCAAAAGAAGTGGCTATGTCTGTTGCAGAATTTACAACCATATCTCCACCAATTACTATGCCAACTATACCAAGTATACTTAATAATATAGTTTTAATCATAGAAGCATTTTCATTTATTTCTACATCCATTGTTGTAGCAGATTCTTCAGAACTACCTTTTTTAGCTGTCCTTACAGTATCTATTAAGAAGTAAGCAAATACAGCTAGTAATATTAAACCTTCTATTCTTCCAATTTTTAAATCTAAACCAAATAAAAGTAATAATCCACTTACTAATAATAAGAAAGGAGCATCTTTTTTTATAGTACTTTGTTGTACTGGTAATGTAGCAATTATTGATGATACACCAAGAACCATAAGTATATTAAAGAAGTTAGAACCAACAACATTAGCAACACTCATATCATTTTGCCCTGCTAATGAAGAAGTAATACTAACAGCAGCCTCTGGTGCAGATGTACCCATTGCAACAATTGTAAGACCAATAACCATTGCAGGAACATTAAATCTTCTTGCTATAGAAGCAGCACCTTCTACGAATATATCAGCGCCTTTTATAAGTAAAAAGAAACCTATAATTAAAATTAAAAATGACATATTTATACCTCCGTATCTATGAATATAATTTTACTGATATTATAGGATACCACAAATGATCAATATTTACAAAGAATTTAATGGAAATTAATATTAAATTGATAACTATATAATTCACTACTTATGTTTTATTATGACATAAATTTTTTCTTAAATAATCTATATATAGCTATTAAAAAAGCTATAAAGCAAAGTAAGAAGGAAACACTAAAAGCTACATGCAATCCATATAAAAATAAATCATCTCTTCCTTCGATATAGCTAGTTACTTTATATCCAGCCTTATAGCTCATAGAATTATATAATATAGTAGTAGATAAAGAAAGTCCAATAACCATACCTAAATTTCTAGCTAAAGAATTTATACTACCAGCAATACCTAAATGATTTGGTGCAACTGATGACATTATTATTGAATTATTAGGTGATTGAAAAAGTGCAACTCCTGTACCTGTTAAAAGAGCAAGTACTACTAAATATGGAATTGGAGTATTTATACCTATAAATATAAATAAAAGTTGAGAAATACATACAACTAAAAGACCTATAAAAGTTAAACCTTCAGAACCAAATTTATCAGATAAAGTACCACTAATAGGTGCAACAAAAACCATTGCAATTGGAACACACATAAGTATAAATCCAGATAATAGAGAAGATAATTTTAAAGTGTCTTGTAGATAAAAAGGTATCAACGTATTCATAAATAAGTTTGATGAAAATATAAGTAATGCACAAAGTAAACCTAACGAAAATGATTTACTATTAAATATAGTCATATCTATCAAAGGATCTTTTGATTTTTTTTCTCTAAATATAAATCCAATCAGAGTTAAAACGAATAAAATAAATAATCCAATCACAAGAGGAGCTCTAAAACCTGTAACTTGCCCAATGAATATTCCCATAAATAATGAGATTATACTTATATCAAACAGTATAAATCCTAAAAAATCTAAATTTAAAGGAATATCTTTCTTTTTTGATTTTGGAAAAACAAAGTATCCAAGTATAATAGCAAATAAACCAATAGGTATGTTAATCAAAAATATATAATGCCAAGACAATCTTTGAATGATAATTCCTCCTATTCCAGGACCTGCAATACTTCCAAGAGAAACAAAACTTCCTAATATACCTAAACTTTTACCTCTCATTTCTTTAGGGAAATTCTCTGTTATTATTCCATAATTTGTAGCCATAGTCATACTAGCACCAAGTGCTTGAACGATTCTTGATATTAGAAGTATTTCAAGGGAAGGACTTATTCCACAAAATAATGATCCTATTACAAATATAACTGTACCAATTTTAAATACTTTCACTTTTCCTATGGAATCACTAATTTTGCCCCAAAAAATCAATAAACAACAGATAGTAATCATATATACAGATACTATCCATTCAGCATCACTCATTTCAATAGATAAACTTTTAGACATAGTCGGCATAGCTATATTTACAATACTAGCATCTAAAGTAGACATAAATGTAAATAAACATGTGGCAATTAAAATAAGCCATATATTTTTATGATAATCTGTATTTTCATTAGTTTGTGACATTTTATCTCTCCTTTAATTAGTTTTCATATTACAAAACTTCATAATTATTATCTCCAAAATTATGAAAAACATAGTAAAATGAGAGAAGAGAATTTTTTATTTACACAGATGACTTGTAAAACCTAGATTAATGAGATTATTATAAGCAACCCATACTTTTTCGGGAATTTCTTGTTTAATTTGAAATCCATTCTTACCATATAAATCAATTCGCTGTAAATCACCAACCATAATACTTATAAATTCATCTTTAGAAATTTCTCCGTTAGAATAAAAATCACAATATTCTTCATAAGTATGCTGTGGAGAAGTAATAACAAAATCAATTTCAGACCATTGTTTTTTTAGAGTGGCAAAAGTTCTTCTTTCTCTATAAGGTTTATCAACTATTATAAAAGAAGAGGGATTAATATTTAATTTATTTAGAATTTCTTTAGTTTTACTTATATTTTCTCCTGTATTTGTAGCCTTGTTTTCTATGATGATTTTATTTTTAGGAACACCCATATCTATTGAAATTTCAGCAAATTTATCAGCTTCAGTCATGTTCCATAAATTTTTAGTAATTCTACCAAATCCACCTGTAAAAATAATTTTATCACCGTATCCATTTAAGAACAGTTCTGCACATCTTGATGCTACATGTAAATCATGACTACCAAACCCTAATATAACATCAGCCTTATTAATTTTCTTATCAAGTTTATGATAGCTCCATAAAATTTTTGCATAGTGATCTATATTCATAAATCCTCCCAGTAATTAATAGCAATAATAAAGTTTTATTAAATATTATAACTTAAAAATATATAAGTGTAGATGGTTATAAAGTTGGTTAGGAAAAACAGTAAAAATAAGGGCTTATAGGTAGCTGCATGCAATTAGATTATAAAAATGAATATGTAATAGATAGGTATTTCAAATTTGAGTTATCTTTTTATTTCTACAAAATTTTCGCTATGCGAACGTTACCCTTTATGTTATAATTATAATACAAATTTTCCTTTATGGTTAAATTTGGTAAAATATGATGGAATTGTAAAAAGAGGAGGGGCTAAATAAGGATAGGGTAATTTTTTAAATATAAGGGAAATATTAAAAAGGAAAAGGAGATATATTATGAAATTATTGAAAAAAATATTTTCAGTTATGCTTGCACTTACTATATTTCTGGGGGCAAATCTAGGTTCAAGTAAAACTATGAAAGTTAGTGCTGCAGAGCGAAGTATGAAAAGTGTTTTCTCGATTGATGCGGGAAGAAAATACTTTTCATTAGATCAATTGAAGGAAATTGTTGATAAAGCTTACAAAAATGGATATACAGATGTCCAAGTTTTATTAGGAAATGATGCTCTTCGTTTTTTATTAGATGATATGTCATTAGAAGTAAATGGTCATTCGTATACTAGTCAAGAAGTAAAGGATGCAATTTTAGAAGGAAATAAACATTACTATAATGATCCTAATGGAAACGCTTTAACACAAGCTGAAATGGATAGTTTAATTGCATATGCAACAGAAAGAAATCTTAAATTAATTCCAGTTATTAATAGCCCAGGTCACATGGATGCAATTTTAGTTGCTATGGAAAAGTTAGGTATTAAGAATCCACAGTTTAATGGCTCTGAACGTACTGTAGATATAAGTAATAGGGAAGCTATTGACTTTACAAAAGCTTTAATAGGAAAATATATTAATTATTTCTCTAAGTCTTGTGAAATATTCAATTTTGGTGCTGATGAATACGCTAATGATGTAGATACAGGTGGTTGGGCAAAATTACAAAGTTCAGGTCTATATTCTGAATTCGTAAAATATGTAAATGATTTAGCTGCTATGATAAAAAAAGCAGGAATGACACCTCAATGTTTCAATGATGGTATTTATTATAATAGTACTGACAAATATGGAACATTTGATAAAGATATTATTATTTCATATTGGACTGCTGGATGGTGGGGTTATGATGTAGCTAAACCTCAATATTTTATAGATAAAGGTCATAAGATACTAAATACAAATGATGGTTGGTATTGGGTTTTAGGTAACATTAATGATGGTATATATCAATATAACAATACTTTAAAAAATATTGAAAGTAAAGAATTTACAGATGTTCCAGCTGGTAACAATACACCAATCATTGGTAGCATGCAATGTGTATGGTGTGATTTCCCAGAAAAAGAACATGATATGGAAAAAATCTTTAACTTGATGGATGCATTTTCTGAAAAACATTCAAAATACTTAATTCGTCCAGCTGATTACTCAAAAGTAGATGAAGCTATTGCTAAAATTCCATCAGATTTAAGTGTATATACAGAAGAAACTGTTCAAAAACTTATAGCTGCTAAAGATGATGTTGTAAGAGGAAAAAAAGTGGATGAACAAGATGTTGTAGATGGATATGCAAAAGCTATTGAAGATGCAATTAAAGCGTTAGAATACAAAATAGCAGACTACTCAAAAGTAGATGCTGCAATCAATAAAGCAGAATCTTTAAATAAGAATGATTACAAAGATTTTTCTAATGTAGATAGTGCAATAAATTCGGTAGTACGAGATCTAAAAATTACAGAACAAGCAAGAGTTGATGCAATGGCTATTTCAATAGAACAAGCAATTGATAAATTAGAAAAGAAAGATTCGAGTACTCCTAGTACAAAGCCTGTTACACCAAGTAAGCCAGATGCAGGAAATAACAATAAACCTGGAAATGGAAACGTGGAAACACCAAAGACAGGAGATGAAACAAATTTAACATTATGGATAAGCCTATTAGGAGTATCTGGTGTGCTATTTGGATTCCTTGTATGGAAAAGACGTAAAGAAGGACATAGAGCGTAATATATAAGGAAATGAAAGGTGGAAGTAACTTAAGTACAATACACCAAAACCTTAAAAGAGAAAATATCTTTATCACAAATTAAATAAATCAAAGTTTTATTACAATTGAAAGTAGGTACTAAATAAAACTACTTAGTACCTACTTTTAACTATATATTTCTTAAATTTTTCATACTAAGGTCAAGTATCTTAGCAGAGTGGGTAAGAGCTCCTACAGAAATAAAATCCACTCCAATTTCAGCAATAGATTTTATATTTTCAAGACATACATTTCCAGAAAACTCAATAATAGCACTATCACCAATCATTTCAACTGCTTTTTTTGCAATATCTAAGTTCATATTATCTAACATGATAATATCAGCTTTAGCATGGAGAGCTTCTTTAACCATATCTAAATTTTCAGTTTCCACTTCAATTTTTCTGACAAAAGAAGAGTTTTCTCTGCAAAGTTTAACTGCATTAGTTATACCACCAGCGGCAGCGATATGATTATCTTTAAGCATTATACCATCAGATAAATTAAATCTATGATTATGTCCACCACCAACTTTAACAGAGTACTTTTCTAAAATTTTTAAATTTGGAGTAGTCTTTCTAGTATCAAGGAGCTTTGCATTAGTATGTTCTATTTCCTTCACATATTTATTAGTCAAAGTGGCAACACCACTCATTCTTTGTAATAAATTTAGAGCAACTCTTTCTCCTTGAAGAATATTTCTTGTATTACCTTTTATTATAGCTATTTTATCTTTTGGATAAATTTTATCTCCATCTTGTTTAAAAAAAGTGACTTCAACATTTCCTAATATATGAAATACTCTCTCGAAAACTTGTAATCCAGAGATAATACCTTCTTCCTTACAAATTAAATCAACAGTAGAAATACTATTTTCACTTATAACAGAGTTTGTACTTATATCTTCTCCAGGGATGTCTTCAATAAGAGCATCCTTTATTATTTTATCTACTACTAAAAAATTAATCATCAATTACTCCACCCTTTTCTCTAATAGCTTGTATAACTAAGCATCTGTTATTTTCTTCAATTTCTTCTCTAGATTTGTAAATTTCATCTATATCAATTTTACTAAGATTTAAATTATCAATCTTATTGTTAATTACATTAGCGGCTCTCTTAGAAAATACAAGACCTTCAAGTAAAGAGTTACTAGCAAGTCTATTGGCACCATGAATTCCAGTGCAAGCTGTTTCTCCCACAGCATATAAATTTTCCATAGAAGTCTCACTATTTAAGTTAACTTTTATTCCACCCATAAAATAGTGCTGAGCAGGAGATACTTTTATAGGTTTTTTAGTAATATCAGTACCTTTTTCCAAACACTTATTATATATAGTAGAGAATCTATTTTTTAAATAATCACTATCTAAAAAGCTTACATCCAGATAAACATACTTAGAATTTGTTTTTTTCATTTCTTTAAAAATAGCCTTAGAAACAACATCTCTAGGCAGAAGTTCATCTATAAATCTTTCTCCATTAATATTATAAAGCTTTCCTCCTTCACCCCTTACAGATTCAGAAATTAAAAATCTTCTCTCATCATCAGATTCATCATAAAAAGCTGTTGGATGAATTTGAATATAATTTATATCTTTAAGTTCTATATTATGTCTAAGGGCTACAGCAAGACCATCACCTCTTAAAATTCTTTGGCTAGTAGAGTTTTTATATAAACCACCAATGCCACCACATGCGAGAATCACGCATTTAGCGAAAACATTAATTTGTTCATCATCCTTTAATAAAATTCCACCTATACAGTTATTATTTTTTTCTATTATATCAACAAGAAAGGTATCTTCAGATATTCTAATGTTATCTCGAGATACAGCATTTTTTATAAGTATTTTAGCTACATTTTCACCAGTATTATCTTGAGTATGAACTATTCTATTTACGCAATGAGCCCCTTCTTTTGTATAATCCCAATTTCCATCTTCATCTTTATCAATATCAAGGCCTAAGCTAACTAAATAATCAACATTCTCAATAGATTCTCTAGTTAATACTTTTACTGCTTGCAAGTCATTTTTATATTGACCAGCTTTTAATGTATCTTCTAGGAAAAAAGGAATATCATCTTTATTTCTAGCAACAGAAATACCACCTTGTGCTAAATATGTATTTGTACAATCTAATTTGTCTTTTGAAACCACCATAATGTCCAAGTCATTACGAAGATTCAAAGCACAATATAATCCTGCAACTCCAGATCCAACAATTAAAACATCAACATAATTATTTTTCACAAAGAACCATCTCCCCTAATTTATGCATATTTTCTAGAGATGTCAAAGCTTTCTTTGATATTTCCTCATCTAGAATAACCTCATCAATTTTTCCACATAAAGCATCATAGACATTTTCTAAAGTAGTTTTTTTCATATTAGGACAAAGTATTTTTTCTGGGAAGTAGAATTTTTTATTAGGATTTCTTTTTTCTAATTCATATAAAATACCTTCTTCAGTACAGATTATAAACTCATCATCTTCACATTTAGTAGCATAGTTAATAATTCCGCTTGTACTTCCTATGTAATCACTTAAATCTCTTACTTCCTTGTTGCATTCAGGATGAGTTAAAACTTTTACAGTAGGATGTTTTTCTTTAGCTTTAAGTATATCTTCAGTTGTTATTCTTTCGTGAGTAGGGCAGAAACCTTGCCAGAAAATAAATTCTTTATCAGGGAAGAACTCAGCTATATAGCTACCTAAGTTTCTATCTGGTAAAAATAATATTTGTTTATTAGGTACATTTTTTAAAATATCTAATGCACTAGATGATGTAACTGAAACATCACAAAGAGCCTTAACTTCGTAAGATGAATTTATATAACATACTTTAAAAGCATCTGGATATTCTTTTATCATTTCTTCTAAATCAGGAGCTGTTGCCATATCAGCCATTGGACACCCAGCACTAGTAGAAGGTAAGATTACTGTTTTTTCAGGTGATAAAATTTTAGCACTTTCCCCCATAAATTTTACTCCGCAGAATATAATTAATTCTTCTTCACAATCACGAGCTATTTTACTTAAATAATAAGAGTCACCAATATAATCTGCTATTGCTTGAATTTCAGCAGGTTGATATAAGTGAGCTAAGATAATAGCATTTTTTTCTTTTTTTAATTTTAATATATCTTCAGATAAATTTTTCCTCATAGATTACACCCTTTTCTAACTAATGAATTTACAAGTGTATATACACTTGTAAATTCATTATATCACCATGATAATTGGTACACAACTACAAAACTACTTAGTTAAAAACTTAATTAAGTTACAAACTTTAGTGAATTATTGAAAGATTAAGTAAAAAATAACGTATTGATTTATGAATAATTTATATATAGAATAATAAAAAGATGGGATAATAATTACTTGTAAAGAAGGTGTATTATGAATAGCAATGAAAGAAGAGAGAAATTATTACATATTTTAAAAACATCTAATAAGCCAGTAAAGGGTGAGGCCTTAGCAAAAGAACTTAATGTAAGTAGACAAATAGTTGTAAAAGATATTGCATTATTAAGAGCTTCTGGAATTGATATATTAGCTACATCTACTGGATATATAATATATAGTTTTGAAAAAAGAGAATTTGAAATAAAAAGTAAAAATCATGAGACAACAGAAGAACTTTTAGAAGAGCTACAAATAATAGTAGATTTAGGTGGAAAAATAAAAGATGTAATTGTGGACCATCCAACTTATGGAACAATAAAAGCAGACTTAAATGTATCATCAAATAGAGATATCAAAAACTTCATGGATAAAACAAATAGAGATGGATTTAAACAACTGTCTAGTTTATCTCAACAGTATCATATTCATACCATTGAAGTTCCAGATGATGAAACTCTAGAAGAAATCAAAAAAGAATTAAAAGAAAAAAATATATTATTTTAATATTTGAAATAAAAAATAAACTACTTGATAATAGTCAGGTAGTTTATTTTTTTGATATAAAGAGTAATATATACTAGTATAAATTTATATTAATAATTGAATTATAAATTTTGTTTACGTATCATAATAGATAATAGCAATAGTTTTATCATAAATAAAGTAAAGGGATGGGATATATGTGAAGGATAAATATTTAATAGGAGAAGTATGTAAATTATTTAATGTTACTAGAGATACATTAGTACATTACGATAAGATAGGCCTACTAAGTCCTAAAAAAGATAAAAATAATGGATATAGGTATTATAAAATTGAAGATTTAAATTGTTTGACAGATATAATTTTTTATAAAAGTTTAAATTTATCTTTAAATGATATAGATAGAGTAATTAAGGATTGTTCACCAGAACAAATTTTAAATCTAGTTAAAGAAAAAGAAATTTATATTAAGAAAGAAATGGATAAAATAAAAAAAATCCAAAAAAGATTAGAGTCAATGAAAATATCCTTGGAAGAGTGTATTTATGATTCAAACAAAGTAGAACTTATAAAAGATGAAAAAGAGAGTTACTTTTTTTTAGAGATTACAAAAGAGAATAATTTTAATGATTTTATTGAGATAGTAGAAAAAATTCAAAATATAGATCAATATATATTTGATTATATAAATTTCTCTTTTTTAATTGATGATGGAGTACTTTTTGATGATGAAGCTGAAAATAAAATCAAGTGGGGGCTTACTATAACTGAAAATATTGAGAAAATAAAAAATAATATTGAAAGTAAAAGTATTGAATTTATTTCAGAGGAAAAATATATGTACACTGTGATATCTCTTGATGACAATGATTATGATGACTGGATAAAATATGTTAGAAATATTGTAAAAGAAAATAATATCGAGGTATCAGGTCCTATACTTGGTCAAATGTTAGTCACAGTATATAAAGATGAATCACCCATAGATTATTTTGGGCTATATATACCTGTTAAATAATTTTAAATTTTATTGTTGACCTATGTGTAAGACATTAGTTTATCATTTAATCAAGGAGATGATAAATATGGATTTACAATTAAGGAATACTAAAAATAATAAAAAAGAAAAGGTAAATCTAAAAACTAATAAACTACATGGTGAGTTTATTCAAAAAAGAGAGGAACGTATAACAAGTACAAAAGATGACGATGAGTCGCGGACGTCGGCCACCACCCAGTGTGGCGAAATCGAAAGAAAAAATAGAAGTAATATTTTTGAGAATAAGTCTATTAATCAATTAATATTATATTTCTCTATACCAGCTATTATTTCACTAGTTTTAGAATCTGTAGCATCTATGATAGATACAGCTTTTGCTGGGCATTTAGGAGATATGAGTAGCTATGCATTATCAGCAATGGGAATTTTGGGACCTATATTATCACTATTTGTATCAGCTCAACTAATATTTGGTGTATCTACAGGAATAATATTAGCTAAAAGGCTAGGAGAAGGTAATGAAGAAAAAGTTAATAGTACTTTTAAGGTAGGATTATATTCAAGCTTAATATTTAGTACTTTAATATCAGTGGCTATATTCATCGGTCAAGACAAGTTACTAGATATAATTGGAGCAACTGGTCAAGTAAAAGTTTTAGCAAAACAATTTTTAAATATTGCAGTGGTATTTAATGTGTTCAGTTCAGTTGGATATACGTTAGTAAATAATATAAGATCCTTTGGACATCCCAAAATAGAAATTATAATTGTTACTTCTTCAACAATTATAAATATAATATTTAATATTTTATTTACATTTGTATTTGAAATGGGGATTATAGGAATAGGTTTAGCCACACTGATTAGTGAAATATCGTATGTATTATTTGCTATTTTGTTTTTAGTAAAAAAAGATTTATGGATGAAAAAAACAAACTTATGTAGCAAAGAAATCAAATCAATACTACTATTATTAATCAAGATAGGATTTGTTCAATTCTTAATGCAAGCCTTAAATAGTTTAAATGGGTTTACAGTTAATAAGATTTTAGTGAATTATGGAGATGTATCATATATAGGTGCATGGGCTGTTTGTAACTCTTTATATATGATGATGTTACTTCCTTTAATAGGACTTACAGAAGGCGTTCAATCAGTTATAGCATATTACCAAGGTAGTCATAATGAGGAAAAGAAAAATATAATAAAATCAAAAACTTTAAAATATAGTTTATTATATTCTTTAATCACAATAACACTGGTATTTATATACTCTAAAGAAATAATTCAAATATTCACATTAGATAGAAGTATTATAGATACTTCTATATCTATAATGCAAATTCTTCTTATAGGGTTTCCTTTTATGGGAATTATATATACTATGGTTGCGTTTATGCAAGTATCAGGTCAAGAAGAAAGAGCTAGTAAGCTAGAGTTTATAAGACAGGTATTTTTATTTATACCATTATCTATAATTTTACCTCTATTAGTTAGTAAGTTTAGTATTATGGATATTGAGCCTAGTCTAAGTGTATTTTTTGCAATGCCAATATCAAATATTATTTCTTTATTTTTCTATTCTGGTTCTAGATCCAGATAAGGTTTATAATAACAATTTATTATTAGTGACATATGTCATGTGTATTATAAGTAGTATTATGATAAATTATAATTATAGACTTTTATAGGAGAGTAGCATATGAAAAAAATTGATGGGGTAATAGAATTTATTAAAGAAATAGAAGGATTAAAATCTGTAACTAGAACAGCTTGGACAAAGACTGGTCGTAGAGAAAGTACAGCAGAACATTCTTGGAGACTGGCAATGTTGTTAATGCTCTTAGAAGATGAGTTTGAGGATATTGACATTAATAAAGCAATAAAGATGAGTTTGGTACACGACTTGGGAGAACTTTATGATGGAGATATATCAGCTGTATTGCAAACTGACGATAATATAAAATTAGATATTGAAGAAAGAGCAATGAAGAGAATGTTAACAACACTACCAGAAAGTATAAGTAAAAATATATATGATTTGTGGTGTGAATATAATAGTTGTTCTACAAAAGAAGCTAAGTTTGTTAAAGCAATGGATAAGTTAGAAACTATAGTTCAGCATAATCAAGGTAATAACCCTGAAGATTTTGATTATGAATTCAATTTACAGTATGGGAAAAATTATTTTGAATATGATGATACTTTAAAATATATGAGAAATATAATTGATGAAGATACAAAAGCTAGAATGTATTAAAAAAAATTCAGATAAATAAATAATATAAATTAAAGTTGCTAGGTTTAATTGATAAATCTAGCAATTTTTTTAATATTATAAACTTAAAACTTAAGATAACGAATTGGAATTAAAGGGAACTAGAAGAATATGATACAATTATATCGGTAATAAAATTTAATATTAATAATATTTTAGGTTCTACGTATAGATTAATAGGGAAAGAGGTGAAATTCCTCTACAGCCCCCGTTACTGTAATGTGGACGAAACTCAATAAACCACTGTTTGATGAGCAAAGCAAAATTTGAGCAACGGAGATATTTGAAGTGATAAGGAAAGTATATCGTTGGCAATATGTTGAAGCGAATTTTATGGGAAGGTGAGAAGTAGGATGAAGCTAAGTCAGGAGACCTGCCTAAAGTATGGGAAGTAATTTCTTCGGGGTGAAGAAAATATCTTATTAGAAAACGCTTAATGTTGGAAATTTAGAGATATTTACCTAACCTCATGGTTGGGATTTTTTATTATCAACATTGACTATATTAAGAGTACATAATAGGAAAGATAGACAGTTATTATTTTATAAAGAAGTAATAATAAGATATACACCCTACAATTAAATTAAAAAAGGGAGATGTACGTAGTATGAAAAAAAGCAATTTTAAATGGTCATTGATAGCCGCATTTATGTTAATGATCACACCTGTTATCTCAAATGCAATGCATATTATGGAAGGATTATTACCAGTTAATTGGGCAATTACTTGGTGGGTAATATTTATACCATTCTTTGTAGTTGGGTTGAAAAATATTACAAAAATAGTTAAGGAACATCCTAAAAAGAAGCTTTTATTAGCACTATGTGGAGCTTTTGTATTTGTATTATCAGCACTTAAAATACCATCTGTTACAGGTAGTTGTTCCCATCCAACTGGTGTAGGTCTTGCAGCCATATTATTTGGGCCAAGTGTAACGGTAGTTTTAGGAACTATAGTTTTATTATTCCAAGCATTGTTATTAGCTCATGGAGGAATAACAACTTTAGGTGCAAATGCATTTTCAATGGCAGTAATAGGGCCTTTAGTTTCTTTCGGAATATGGAAATTATGTAAAGACAAAATAGATAAAAAATGGGCTGTGTTTTTAGCAGCAGCTTTAGGAGATTTATTAACATATACAATAACATCTATACAATTAGGATTAGCTTTTCCTGATCCATCAGGAGGGGTAATAGCGTCAGTAGGTAAATTTTTAGGGGTATTCTTTGTAACTCAAGTACCTATAGCAATAGCTGAAGGTTTATTAACAGTTATAGTTTACAACTTTATAGCTGAAAATGAGGAAAGAGAGGTGCTTGCATAATGATGAAATCAGTACCTAAAAAATCTAATAGTATGAAGCTAACAGTAATACTACTTGCATTAGTTCTAGCTATAATTATAATTCCACAAGTAATTCACACAGATGCAGAGTTTGGAGGAGCTGATGGTGAAGCTGAAGCATTAATAACAGAAATTAACCCAGGTTATGAAGCTTGGTTTAGTAGTTTTTATGAGCCTGCTAGTGGAGAAATAGAAAGTTTATTATTTGCAAGTCAAGCAGCTTTAGGAGCTGGAATAGTAGGATATTATATTGGTACTACTAGAACTAAGAAAAAAGTAAGAGATTATATGGAAGAAGTAAAAAATGATAATAGATGATTATGCTTATAATAATAAATTATCTAAGGCTAACCCAAATGTAAAATTTAGTATAGGTATGTTATTACTTATTTTATCTTTGATAAATCCTTACAATATTATATCTGTGGCAATTATATTTATTATGAGTATGGTAATTGTTGGAGTAGCTAAAATTCAATTGAAGGATTATATACGTTTTATAAAAATACCATTAATATTTTTAGTAATAAGCATATTAATGATACTTTTTAGTGTGGATAAAAGTAAGGAGTCACTATTATATAGTATAAGGATAGGTAGTATATATATAGGTATGTCTAATGAAACCATAGATACAGCTTCACATCTGTTTTTTAGATCATTGTCTTGTTTAACATGTATATATTTTGTTATGTTGACAACACCTTTTAATCAGCTTATTTTTATACTAAAAAAGATGCGTTTACCAGATATTTTTCTAGAAATATCTATGCTTATGTATAGGTTCATATTTATTTTTTTAGAAGAGGTATCTGATATTAGAAAGTCCCAAGAATTAAAGTTTGGATATATAAGTTTAATAAATGCATATCAATCATTTGGATTATTAGTTAATATGTTATTTAAAAGAATGATGATAAGATATGATGAAATGAGTATAGCTTTAGATATGAAGTTATATGATGGTACATTTCATATTGTAGAGGAAGATTAATATGTTTAAAATTAATAACTTAACATACCAATATGATAAAAAAAGAAAAGCTTTAGATAATATAAACATGGATTTTGACTGTGGTGATATTATTGGGATTATTGGTTCCAATGGTTCAGGGAAATCTACTTTATTTAATAATTTAATGGGAATATTAAAATCAACTTCTGGTGAAATTTTATATAAAGGTGATAAGTTGAAATATGATAAAAAAAGCCTATATAATTTAAGGAAAGAAGTTGGAATTGTATTTCAAGATCCAGAAAAACAAATATTTTATTCTATGGTATATGATGACTTAGCTTTTGCATTAAGGAATATTGGAACAGATGAAAAAACAATAAAAGAAAAAATTAATAAGGCTTTAAATGCTGTGAATGGTGAAGATTTTATAGATAGACCAGTTCATAGTTTAAGTTTTGGTCAGAAAAAAAGAGTGGCAATAGCATCTGTAATAGCTATGGAAAATAAAATTATATTATTAGATGAGCCTACAGCAGGGTTAGATCCAGAGAGTACTAGAGCCATAGTAAACATTATTAAATCAATGAATAAAAATGGAATAAAAATAGTAATTACAAGTCATGATATGAATTTGATATATGACATATGTGACTATGTATATGTTCTAAATCAAGGCAAAATGCTTATTGAAGGAAGTACAGAAGACGTATTTGTGAATTATGAAGTAATTAATGAAGCAGGTTTAGAGCTTCCGTGGCTTGTGAAAGTTAATAAGAATATGAGTCTACCCCTATTTAGAAAAGAAGAAGATTTATACAATTATTGGAGTAAAAATTTTCATGGGAATCTAAAAAAGTAATCAATAAATAAAATTAAAAATAATATATAAAAAGGTCCATATTTTTTAATATGGACTTTTTGTTGTGATAAGACTATATTATAGTTAAAGGATTTATAATTGAAAATTGACTTAATAAATGATATATTAAAATAATTATATATAATAATAAAAAAATGTTTTCTATTATGAATAAAATAACTATAATTAACTTGAAGAGTTTAATTGTAGATTATCATATTAAAAAATGAAAATTAATCAATTTAGGTTTTACAGTGTAAATTAAAAGGGAAAAAGGTAAAAGCCTTTGCAGCCCCCGCTACTGTGAGATGGATGAAACCATATTAAACCACTGTCTTATATAAGATGGGAAGGTATGGAAGTAAGTTGATATTGAGCCAGGAGACCTGCCTAAATTGTTTGTAAGAAAAATCTCGGGGTGAAGATTCAATTTTATACTTTGTATAGTAGAATCCTAGCCTTATGCGCTGGGATTTTTTGGTATTTATGTAAAATTAGGGAAAGGATTAAAGTTATGAGTAAAAAAATAATGCTTCAAGGCACAGCATCAAATGTTGGAAAAAGCACAATAGTTACAGGTTTGTGCAGGATTTTTAAACAAGATGGACATAGGGTAATACCATTTAAGTCCCAAAACATGGCGCTAAATTCTTTTATTACAAAAGAAGGTCTTGAAATGGGCAGAGCTCAAGTATCGCAGGCTGAAGCTTGTGGATTAGATCCTATTGCAGATATGAATCCTATTTTATTAAAACCATGTGGAAATCATAAAAGTCAGGTAATTGTTAGAGGCAAGGTAGTAGGAGATATGTCATCTAAAGAATATCACGAGTATAAGTTAGAACTAATCAACGTGTTAGATGATATATTTAAAGATTTTGAAGAAAAGTATGATGTTGTTGTTATGGAAGGCGCAGGAAGTTGTGCTGAAATAAACCTTATGGAAAGAGATATTTCTAATATGGGAATGGCACAAATTGCAGATGTACCAGTTATATTAGTAGCAGACATAGATAGAGGTGGTGTTTTTGCATCATTGGTAGGAACTATGTTTTTACTAGGTGAGGATGACAGAAAAAGAGTAAAAGGTGTAATAATTAATAAATTTAGAGGGAGAAAAGAACTTTTAGATTCAGGTGTAAAAATGCTTGAAGATATTATAAAAGTTCCTGTGCTAGGAGTAGTTCCTTATACAGATATAAAAATAGAAGATGAAGATAGTGTAACCACTAGATTTAAGAAAAAAGTTGGAAAAAGTGATGTGCATATAGAAGTTGTTAGAACACCTCATATGTCTAATTTTACAGACTTTAATATATTTGAAACACAAGATGATGTAAGTTTAAGGTATGTAGATTATGGTGAGGCTTTTGGTGATCCTGATATAGTGATTATTCCAGGAACAAAAAGTACAATAGATGATCTGATGTTTTTAAGAGAAAATGACCTTGAAAATCAAATCAAAGAACTTCACAAAAGAGGAAAGTTAATAATAGGAATTTGTGGAGGGTATCAAATGCTAGGTAAAACCCTAAAAGATCCATATCATGTTGAAAATGATTTAGAAGAAGTAAAAGGCATGGGACTTTTAGATATAGAAACAACCTTTGAATTAGAAAAAACTACTACTCAAGTCAAAGCTGTTATGTCAGATAATTTACATGGATATTTAGCTAATTTGGATAATAAAGAAGTTGGCGGATATGAAATACATATGGGAGTGAGTAATGAACTAGAAGGATGTAAAAGTTTACTTACAGTAAAAGAAAAATTAGGTGAAGAAGTTAGCTATATTGCAGGAAGTATTAATAAAGAATGCAATGTATTTGGCACTTATCTCCATGGAATATTTGATGACATAGGATTTACAAGAACAATTCTTAATAACATAAGAGAAATGAAAAATTTAGAGAAAATAGAAAGTAAAGTAGAGTCTTTTGAAGAATTTAAAAATAATGAATATGACAAGTTAGCAGATTTTTTAAGAGAACATTTAGATATAGATAAAATATATGAAATAATGAATGAGCAAGATTAGGTGATATTATGAAAAAAATATTAATTGCAGGAACAAACAGTGGAGTGGGTAAAACTACAATTTCCCTGGGAATAATGCAAGCATTAACAAAAAGAAATTTAAAAGTACAACCTTATAAAGTAGGTCCAGATTATATTGATCCTTCATATCATACATTTATAACAGGAAGATATTCGAGAAATTTAGATTCATACATGTTAGACGATGAAAAAATAAAATATATAGTAAAAAATTCGTCAAATAATGCAGATATATCAGTAATTGAAGGTGTTATGGGATTATACGATGGATATGGTATTGATTTAGATGATTGCACAAGTTCTTACACATCTAAATTATTGAAGGCACCTGTTATCTTAGTTATAAATGCTAAGGCAATGGCAACATCTGCTGCAGCCATGGTATTAGGATATAAAATGCTTGATACAAATGTAAATATTGCTGGTGTAATTACTAATAATGTAAGAAGTGAATCTCATTATAATATGTTAAAAGAAGCTATAGAAAAATATACAGGAGTAGAAGTATTAGGTTATTTTCCGCCAAATAAAGACTTTTCTCTTGAATCAAGACATTTAGGTTTAGTTCCTAGTATGGAAATAGAAACATTAAAAATTAAATTTGATAATTTAGCAGATGAAATCGAAAAATATATAAATATTGATAGAATACTTGAAATAGCTGAAACAGAAGAATTTGATACAGATTTTAATTTAGATAATTTTATTGAAGATAATCAAATGAATAATAAAACAATAGCAGTAGCATATGATAAAGCTTTTAATTTTTATTATAGAGAAAATATAGAGTTATTTGAAAAATTAGGATTAAATATAAAATACTTTAGCCCAATGGAAGATAGACAACTGCCTAAATGCGATTATATTTATATAGGTGGAGGTTTTCCAGAGATTTTTGGTAAAGAGCTACATGAAAATAAAGAAATAAGACAAGCAATACTAAGTGCTCATGAAAAAAATATTCCTATATATGCTGAATGTGGAGGACTTATGTATTTGGGCTCGAAATTAGAAGATAACAATAAAAATGTGTTTGATATGGTAGGAATTTTTAATGGATGTAGTAAAATGACCTCATCCCTAAAAAGATTTGGATATTGTTTAGGCGAAGCTACAGAAGATACGATTCTTTCTAAAAAGGGAGAAATAATAAAAGGTCATGAATTCCATCACTCTATATTTGAAAGTGATGAAAAGTGTGCTTATCATATGCAAAAAATTAAAGCAGATAAAGTAGTTGATGAGTGGGCAGGTGGATACAGTAAAAATAATACTTTAGCAACATATTTACATACTCATTTTTACAATAATTTAAATTGCATATCAAAGTTTTTAAATTCTAATAAATAAGGAAGTAAAATAGAATGAATATATTATCAATGTATATAGGATATACTTTGGATTTGATTATAGGAGATCCATACTCATTCCCCCATCCAGTAAGATATATTGGTAAGTTAATTAGCTGTGTGGAAAAATTAATAAGAAAAATCACTTCGTCAGATAAAGGACTAAAAATAGCTGGATTTTTCTTATGGTTTATAACTGTTGGAGCTACTTTTGGAATTACATATTTTGTAGTAAATCTTTTTAGGTTTAATAAAATAGCTTTTATAGCAGTAAACTCTATATTAATTTATACTACACTTGCTACGAAATGCTTAAAAGATGAAGCAGTTAAGATTTACAAAGTATTAAAAACTGGAGATATAGAAAAATCAAGAATTCAACTTTCATATATAGTGGGAAGAGATACAACAAGTTTGAATGAAAAAGAAATAGTTAGAGCAACAGTTGAGACTGTTGCAGAAAATACTGTTGATGGGATAATAGCACCATTGTTTTATGGATTTATAGGAGGAGCGCCTCTTGCTATGGCATATAAAGCTATTAATACTTTAGATTCAACGGTGGGATATAAAAATGATAAATACTATTATTTAGGATATGCATCAGCCAAAATAGATGATATTGCAAACTATATACCAGCAAGAATCGGTTTAATTTTTTTAGCATTAGGAAGTCTATTTGTTGGATTTGATTTTAAAAATTCATTAAAAATTGGATTTAGAGATAGAAAAAATCATAAAAGCCCAAACTGTGCTTATTCAGAAGGTGCAGTTGCAGGTGCTTTAGGAATTCAATTAGGTGGTACAAATATATACTTTGGAAAAGAAGTGTATAAGCCAACTATTGGAGACAAAAGTAGAGAAATAGAGATTGAAGATATTCAAAGAACTAACAAAATAATGTATTCAGCATCAATAATATCAATAATAATATTTACTGCGACTTATTTTTTAATAGTTAAGTTTTAAAAGATTAAAATGAAATTACTAAATTACATCAATATAAAGAAATATAGAAAAGAGGAGATTAAGTATGAAGGATTTAGGTCATGGAGCTAATGTAGAGCAAATGGCAACAATTTTTAATAAAAAAACTGAAGAGATAATAGACTTTAGTTCTAATATAAATCCAAAACTTATTCCAAATTTAGAAAGATATATTTTAGAAGGCTTAAGTAAAAGTACAAGTTATCCAGATATACACTATACTAATTTGAGACGAAATATAGGAGATTACTTAAATCTTGACTCAAAATATATTATTCCTGGAAATGGAGCTACAGAAATAATCTATCTTCTTATGAAAAATATTAAAAAAAGAATAGGAATTTTGAATCCTACTTTTTCAGAATATGAAAGAGGAGCAAGATTAAATAATTTAGAAGTTATAAATTTTTACTTAGATAAAGACAATGAATTTGCTGTTAACATAGATGAGATAAAAGGTAATATAGATAAATTTGACAGTTTATTTATATGTAATCCTAATAATCCAAATGGAAAGGTAAAAAACATAGAAGAACTTCTAAAAATTTTAGCAGAAAATAAAAAGTTATTAATTGTAGATGAGACATTTATGGAGTTTGTAAGTGAGGAAGATGATTATAGCTTAGTAAAATATATAGAAACTTATGAGAATATTTTCATAATAAAAGCAGTTACAAAATTTTTTGGGATGCCAGGACTTAGATTAGGATACGGTATTACAAGTAATAAAGCGTTAATAGAAGGTATTTATAAATATAAAGAACCATGGACTGTAAACTCTTTTGCAGATACTCTATCAAATTACATATTCAAAGAAGAATATATAAAATCTAGTAAAGATTACTATAAAAAAGAACAAAACTATATGATTAATTCACTAAGAAAAATTAAGAATATAAAAGTTTATGATACAGATACAAACTTTATATTAATAAAACTTAAAAATATAAATGCTGAAGAATTAAAAATAAAATTATTCAAGGAAAGTAATATTTTAATAAGAGATGCATCTAACTTTATAGGTTTAGATGAAACTTATATAAGAATAGCAATTAAGAGTCATGAAGAAAATGAAGTGATTTTAAAAGAGTTAAGTAAAATATTGGGAGAATAGTATGAAATCTTATGGAATATGTCCAGCATCTTGTGGTGAGTTTGTTCAAGGAATCCTAGATAAGGAAGAATATTTATCTTCATATGCAATAGACATGTTTTCTATTGCAACTCTTGAAGAAAAAAAATCAGATGTAAATTTAGGTCCTAACAAATCTAGAAAAGCCATAGAGAAGGTTTTTGAAAAATTTAATATTTCACTTAAAGAATCTAGAAATATATCACTAGATATTGATAGCAACATACCTGTAGGTAAAGGAATGGCAAGCTCCACTGCTGATATTGGTGCAACTATAAGGGCTACACTCTCATTATTAAACAAGAAATTAAATAATGAAGAAATTTCTTATATTGCTTCAGAAATTGAGCCGACAGATTCTATTTTATTATATGAAAATAGTATTTTTAATCCTATAAATGGTAATGTGAAAAGCTACTTATCCTCTTTAGAAAAAGCGAAGGTTATTATATTAGAGCCAGATGAAATTTTGGAAACAAGTTTAATAAGAAGTAATCCAAGTTATCTAGAGAAGAAGTTGGAAAATAGAGATATTATAAAAAAATCTTTCAATTTGTTGGAAGAAGGTTTGTATAAGAATGATTTAAAAATAATAGGTAAGGCCTGCACTTTAAGTAGCTTAGCAAATGAAAACATACTTAAAAAACCATATTTAAATGAAATAGTTGATATTTCAGGAAAAATGGATGCTTATGGTGTTAATATTGCCCATAGTGGTACAGTAATTGGGATGTTAGTAGATGACAATATTGATCATGAAAAGATTTTAAGACATCTAAAGGATTTGGAACTAAGCAGATATTATAAAAATATATATTTATCAAAGATTATAGGACAAGAAGAGAGGGAGGAAATAGAGTGGAATATATTAAAGACCCTAAAATGATAGAAGTAAAAAGTTTTGAAATTATTCAAGGTATTATTGATGATATCAGACCAGGATACAAGTTTAAAAATGAGATAGAAGAAAAAATAATTAAACGTTGTATTCATACGAGTGCTGATTTTGAATATTTAGATATATTAAAAATCTCAGATGATGCTGTTGATAGTATAATTGATGCGCTAAAAAATAAATGTACAATTTATACTGATACTAATATGGCACTGAGTGGAATAAATAAAATGAAATTAAATGCATTAGGATGTGAATACAAGTGTCTAGTTGCAGATGAACAAACTAAAGAATTAGCAAAAGAAAAAGGAACCACAAGGTCTATGGCAGCAGTAGAAATTGCTATGAATGATAAAGGTAGAAAAATATTTGTATTTGGAAATGCACCAACTGCTCTTTATAAAGCTATAGAAATGGTGAATGATGGAGGGTGTGTTGATGCTATAGTAGGTGCACCAGTAGGATTTGTTGGAGCTGCAGAATCTAAGTATGAATTAGAAAAAACTGAAATTCCTCATATAGTTGTACAAGGAAGAAAAGGTGGTAGTAATGTGGCTGCTGCAATAATGAATGCAATATTATATGCAATGTAGGGATAACAATGGAAGAGTATGTATATATTGATGGAAAAAAATACAAAAGAGGATATACAACAGGCTCATGTGCAGCAGCAGCTTCAAAAGCATCTGTGTATATGCTTTTAACAAAAGAAAAAATTTATGACATAAATATAGATACACCAAAAGGTATACCTTTAACATTGAGTGTTAGAAATATAGAAATTAGTGATGATTATGCAATTTGTTCAATTGAAAAAGATGGCGGGGATGATATTGATGCTACACATAAGATGAATATATTTGCAAAAGCTGAACTAATTGATAATTTAGATGATGAAGAAATTCTTGTAACTGGAGGAAAAGGAATAGGTTTAGTAACTAAAAAAGGATTAAGTGTAGAAGTTGGAAAACATGCAATTAATCCAATTCCAATGAAAATGATTAAGAGTGAAGTAAAAAATGTTATAAGAGAAAAAGAAGATTTTATAGAAAAAAACAAATCTATTAAAATAACTATTTTCGCTCCAGAAGGAGAAGAGATAGCTAAAAAAACTTTTAATCCTAGACTTGGAATAGTTGGTGGAATATCTATTCTTGGAACTACAGGAATTGTAGAGCCTATGAGTGAAGAAGGATGGAAAAAATCTTTATCTATAGAATTAGAGATGAAAAGAGCTCAAGGCTTAGATAAGATTATTTTAGTACCAGGAAATCACGGCGAAGAATTTATAAGAGAACATTTAAAAATAGATATTCATAATTGTGTAAGAATGAGTAACTTCGTAGGATATATGTTAAATGAAGCTAAAAGGCTTGGATTTAAGAAGATTCTTATGGCAGGTCATATAGGGAAATTTATCAAAATATCAGCAGGAATTTTTCAGACTCACTCTAAAGTTTGCGATGCAAGAAATGAGATTATGATTGCTAATTTAGCTTTACTGGGAGCTGATTTAGACTTTTTAAATAAGATAAATGAATGTGTTACAACAGAAGGTGCAGTGGAAATAATCGATGATAGCAGATATAAGGACATATACAACATACTTTGCGACAAATGTAGAAATAGAGTAGAGCAATACTTAAATGAAGATGATATAGAAGTTGGAATTTATATGTTTAGGATGGATAAGTCTTTGCTTGGAAAATCAGCTAATGCAGATTTAATTATGGAGGATTTTAAATGATTAATATTATAGGATTAGGACCTGGAGAATTTAATTATTTAACTAAATTAGGAGAAAAATTAATTTATTCTTCAGATGTTTTAATTGGTGGAAAAAGAAACTTAGAATCAATAAAAGACTTTAAAGGAGAAAAAATTGTATTAAGTACTAATTTAAAAGAAATTTTAGATTATTTAAAAACAAACTTACATAAAAATATTTCTGTTATAGCATCAGGTGATCCCTCTATATATGGAATAGGAAAATACCTATCAAATAATATTAGTCATGAAAATTTAAATATAGTATCTGGAATAAGCTCTCTTCAATATATTTTTTCAAAAATATTTGTTGATATGAATGATGTATATATAACTAGCAGTCATGGAAAAGTACCAGATTTTGATTATATTTTAAACCACAAAAAGGTATGTATGGTTACTGATAATAAAATTGGGCCACATGAAATTTGTAAAGAAATAATAAACCGTAATCTTAACAAAATAGTTGTCGTAGGAGAAAATTTATCTTATCAAAATGAAAAAATAACTATTGGAAAAGCAGAAGATATTTTATCTATAAATAATTTTGATATGAATGTGGTGGTGATACTAGATGAACAATAATGAATTTATAAGAGGAAAGGTTCCAATCACAAAAGAGGAAGTAAGAGCAATATCATTAAATAAATTAAATTTAAAGGATGCTAAAACTTTTATAGATGTAGGTGCGGGAACAGGAAGTGTTTCAATAGAAGCTGCATATACACATCCTAGTTTAAAAGTAATATCAATAGAAAGAAATAATGAAGCGATAGACTTAATCAATAAAAATGTTGAAAAATTTAAATTGACTAATGTTGATGTTATACAAGCTTATGCACCTATAAGTTTAGATGTACAGGCTGATGGAATTTTCCTTGGTGGTACAGGAAATAACTTAGAAGAAATTATTAAATGGTCAAAAGATTTATTAGTACCAGGTGGAAAGTTAGTATCAAACTTTATCTTAATTGATAATTTTCATGATACTTTGAAATTATTGAAAAAATATAACTTTGAAAATATTGATGTGTCATTGTTAAATATAAGTAAATTGGAAAAATTAGGAGGGCGAGATTATTTTAAACCTCATAATCCTATTTACATAATATCTTGTGAAAAAGGGGTAGAAGATGAAAATGAATAAAGTACATTTTGTTGGAGCAGGACCAGGAGATAAAGAATTAATAACTTTAAAAGGATATAAATTATTATCTAATGCGGATGTAGTAATATATGCAGGTTCATTAGTTAATCCAGAGTTACTTGATTATTGCAAAGAAGGTTGCGAAATACATGACAGTGCTTACATGAATTTAGAAGAAATAATCGAAGTAATGGAAAAAGGAATAAAAGAAAATAAGTCAGTTGTAAGACTTCAAACAGGAGACTTTTCAATATATGGATCTATAAGAGAACAAGTTGAAGACTTAGCTAAGTTAAATATAGATTATGATTGCACACCAGGAGTTAGCTCTTTCTTAGGAGCGTCATCAGCTTTAGGAGTTGAGTATACAGTACCTGAAATTTCTCAAAGTGTTGTCATAACAAGAATGGAAGGTAGAACTCCAGTGCCACCTAAAGAATCTATTGAATCTTTTGCAGCACATCAAACATCTATGGTTATATTCCTTTCAGTTCAAGAAATTGAAAAAGTTGTAGAAAAATTAATAGATGGTGGATACGCAAAAACTACTCCAATAGCAGTTGTATATAAAGCAACATGGCCAGATGAGAAGGTAGTTAAAGGAACACTAGAAGATATAGCACAAAAAGTAAAAGAAAATAATATAAGAAAAACTGCTTTAATAATGGTTGGAGAGTTTTTAGGAAAAGAATACAATAATTCAAAGCTATATGATAAGGACTTTGTTCATGAATATAGAGGATAAAAAAATAGCTATATTATCTATAACTCAAAATGGAAAATCTTTAGGACTTAATATAAAAAACAATATAAAAAATGCAGATTTATACTTTATTAAAAGAGATATTGTAGAAAATGAAATTAATGTTATTCAGATTAATAAAAGATTAAAAGATTTTGTTCCAGAGATTTTTAACCAATATGATTATATTATTTTCATTATGGCAACGGGAATTGTTATAAGAACTATAGCACCTTTAGTTGTTAGTAAATTTAGTGATCCAGCTATTCTGGTGACAGATGAGAAAGGTAAAAATATAATCAGTTTACTTAGTGGTCATATGGGTGGTGCTAATGAGATGACTTTATATATAAGTGATTTAATTAACTCAAACCCAGTTATAACAACGGCTACTGATGTAAATAAAAAATCATCTTTAGACATGATAGCAAAGAAATTAAATGCTCATATTGATAATTTTAGAGATAATGTTCTTAAGATTAATTCTATGATAGTTAACAATGAAAAAGTTGGATTATTCGTAGATGGAAATTACCTTGTAGACACTAGGGGGTTTGTGCTAGATGAGAAAAATAATCTAAAAGATATAGATAATATAGTAGTTATTAGTAATAAGGTAAGTATTGATACTAATTTAGATTTTAGCAATAAAAATATTATTAAAGTTGTACCAAAAGATATTGTAATTGGTATTGGTTGTAGAAGAGATACAGATAGTGAATATATGAAAGATTCTTTAGTTGACTTTCTAGAACAACAAAATATTGATATAAATGCAATTAAAGAAATTGGTAGTATTGATGTAAAAAAAGATGAGAAAGCAATTTTAAATCTTAGTAAGTATTTAAGAGTTCCCTTTGAAATTTTTACCAAAGAGGAAATATCACAAGTAGATTACTTATATGATAAATCTGAATGGGTAAAAAAAAGCGTAGGAGTTTATTCAGTAGCAGAGCCAGTTGCACATTTACTAAGCAATGGAAATCTGATTGTAAAAAAACATAAGTACAAGGGAATTACATTTTCAATAGGGAGAATTGATATATGATATATGTTATAGGTATAGGACCTGGATGTAAAAATATGATGACGGAGGAAGCTATAAGATCAATTGAAGATGCTGAGGTTATCGTAGGTTATAAAACTTATATAAATTTAATCAAAGAATTTATACATGATAAAGAAGTAGTTCAAAATGGAATGAGAAAAGAAATAGAGAGATGTAAGGAAGCTATAAAAATAGCTAAAACAGGTAAAAAAGTAGCTGTAGTAAGTAGCGGAGATGCTGGTATTTATGGAATGGCAGGCCTTATATTAGAATTAGTCACAAAAGAAAAATGTGATATAAAAGTTAAGGTAGTTCCAGGGGTTACTGCAAGTATAGGTGCAGCAGCAGTTCTTGGTGCTCCTATAATGCATGATTTTTGTCATATAAGTTTAAGTGATTTATTAACTCCATGGGAAGTTATAGAAAAAAGGCTAAGATTAGCAGCAGAAGCTGATTTTGTGATTTGTTTATATAATCCAAGGAGTAAAGGAAGAAGCGAACACTTAGCTACAGCTTTTAAAATTATGAGTGAATTTAAAGATGGATCTACACCAGTTGGTATTGTCAAAGATGTAGGTAGAGAAAATGAAGAAAAATTCATATGTACTTTCGATACTATGGATTTTGAAAGAGTTGATATGACAACTATGGTTATAATCGGTAACAAAGCAACTTATATAGAAAATGATTTAATGATAACTCCAAGAGGATACGAGATATGATTCTAGTTTTAGGTGGAACTTCAGATAGTATAGAAATATGCCATCTGTTGAATCAATATAAATTATCTTACGTTGTTTCAGTTACGACAAGTTATGGAGAAGAATTAGCAAGAAAGTGTACAGATAATGTACTATTAAAGAAGTTAACTATAGAAGATATGGTTGATTATATAAAAGAAAATAATATAACAAAGATTATAGATTCTACACATCCTTATGCAGTTGAAGTATCAAGCAATGCTATAAAAGCATGTGAGATTTTAGATATAGATTACCTTAGATTTGAAAGAGAATCTTTAATAAACAAAATAGACTATGATAACAAATACATAGTTGACAATATTGAAGAAGCTTGCAAGGTAGCAAATAACTTAGGAAATAACATATTTATTGGAACAGGAAGCAAAAATCTTCATTTATATAAAGAAATGATAAAGGATAAAAACTTGATTGCAAGGGTATTACCAACAAGTGAAGTTCTAATAAACTGTGAGAAAATAGGATTTAACGCAGACAATATTATAGCTATGAAAGGTCCTTTTTCTGAAGAAATGAATGAAGTTACATATAGACAGTATAAGATTGATTTGGTTATAACTAAGGAAAGTGGAAGTGCAGGAGGTTTCTTAGAAAAAGTTAATGCTTGTAAAAGATTAAATATACCAGTAATCATTATAAAAAGAAAAGGCATAAATTATCCAAATAAAGTAGGAAATATAGAAGAGTTAAAAGTTTTAGTATAGACTTATTTTGACGAGGAGATAGATATTATGAAAAAGGCAGTATTGGTAGTGAGTTTCGGTACGAGCTATCATGAAACAAGGAAAAAAACAATAGAACCGTGTGAAAATAAAATAAAAGAAAAATTTGAAGGGTATGATTTTTATAGAGCATTTACTTCAAACATGATAATAAATAAATTGAGAAAAAGGGATAACATAATAATTGATAACCCTATACAAGCTTTAGACAGGCTTTATCATGATGGTTATGAAGAAGTTATAGTTCAATCACTTCATATCATATGTGGAGAAGAATATAACAAACTTAAAGATACAGTAGAAAGTTATAAAGATAAATTTGATAGAATTTCACTTGGAAGACCTTTATTAACTTATATAAATGATTATAGAGAAACAGTTTTAGCAGTAAAGCAAGATGTTGATAAAATGGAAATAGACGAAGCTATAGTATTTATGGGGCATGGAACTGAGCATGAGAGTCATTCTGCTTATCCAGCAATAGAGTATATGTTTAGAGATTATGGAATGAACGCATTTGTTGGTACTGTTGAAGGATACCCAGAGATAGAACAAGTTATTAAAAACTTAAAAGAAAGAGATATAAAAACAGTAGATTTAATGCCATTTATGCTAGTAGCAGGAGATCATGCTATAAATGATATGGCCAGTGATGAAGACGATTCATGGAAAACTATTTTAGAAAATGAAGGATTTAAGGTAAAAGTTCATTTAAAGGGACTTGGAGAAAATCCATATATACAAGGGAAATTTGCAAATCATGCTTTAGATTGTATGAGAGATTTACAAGAAGTAAGTATTTAATATTGGAGGAAAGAGACATGGCAAAATTTTATGGAATAGGAACTGGACCTGGTGATAGTTCATTAGTAACAGTAAAAGCAGTAGAGACACTACAAAATATAGATATATTATATACTCCAGAATCTAAAAAAGGTGGAGAAAGCTTAGCATTATCAATAGTTGCAAAATATTTACCAAAAGATTTACAAATCAAATCTAGACATTTTCCAATGAATTTCAATGGAACTGAAAAGATACAAGTTTGGAACTCTGTATCTAGTGAAATAGTAGAAGATGTCAAAAGTGGTAAAGATGTTGGATTTGTAACATTAGGAGACCCGATGATATATAGTACATATGTATATGTAATGGAAAGATTAATGGAAGATATAGAAGTTGAAACGATACCTGGAATTTCATCATTTTCCAATATAGCATCTAATCAAAACTTTCCGTTGGTTATGGATACAGATCCACTTATCGTAATTCCTTGTACAATGGAGGAAGAAAAAATTGATGAAGCTCTTGAAAAATATGACTGCATAGTTTTAATGAAAGTTTATAAGAGAATACATATGATTATTGATAAATTAAAGAAATATGATTTAATTGACCATGCTATATTAGTAAGTAATTCATCACAAGAAAAAGAAGAGGTATTTACTAATTTAAGGGATGATCATATTGAAGAGAAGATATCATACTTTTCAACAATATTAGTAAATAAAAATAATAAGAAGAGATAATATTTTTGAGCAACGGACGCAGTCGTTGGCGACATGAAGTGGAGCGCCCACGCAGTGGCTTAAGCTAAGCGAATTTTTTATCAAAACTAGAATTCCTATAAAATAAGGAGAAGTATTATGAAGATAGTAGTTGGAACACGAGGTAGTAAATTAGCCCTTGTTCAAACTAACTGGGTTGTAGAAGCATTAAAAAAAGTTAACCCAGGGATTGAATTTGAAGTTAAGGTTATAAAAACTAAGGGAGATTTAGTAACACATTTGCCTTTACATAAAATAGGTGATAAGGGTCTATTTACAAAAGAAATAGAGCAGCAGCTTTTAAATAAAGAAATAGATTTGGCGGTACATAGTATGAAGGATATGCCTTCAGTTCTTCCAGATGGATTAAAGTTTGCAAGTGTACCAAGAAGAGAAGATCCTAGAGATGTACTTGTACTTAAAGATGGGTATAACACAATAGAAGATTTACCTATGGGAGCAAAAATAGGAACAGGAAGTAAGAGAAGAACATATCAACTTCTTAAGTATAGACCAGATTTAGAAATAGTACCTATAAGAGGTAATATTGACACGAGAATAAGAAAAATAGAAGATGAGAACCTTGATGGAGTTGTTTTAGCAGCTGCAGGATTATTAAGGGCAGATTTAGAAAATCGTATAAGTTATTATTTGCCTACTAATATAATGGTACCAGCTCCAGCACAAGGAGCTCTTGCACTAGAAATAAGAGAAAATGATTCATATATGGAAGAAATTATTTCTCATATCAAAGATGAAGCAACAGAGATACAAGTGTCAGCAGAAAGAGGATTTTTAACTGGAGTTAATGGAGGTTGCCATGTTCCAATGGGTGCTTATTGTGAAATTGATAATGATAAATTAACATTAACAGGCCTTTATGGAAATGAAGATGGAACAAAATTGGTTGTAAAATCTATAGAAGGTAAAGTAAGCGATGCTAATAGAATAGGATATGACTTGGCTAAAGAAGTTCTTGAAGAATATAACAAGTTATAGTGAATTTAAGGAGTATGAAAACCATGAATGGAAAAGTTTACTTAGTAGGTGCTGGGCCTGGAGATTATAAACTTATAACACTTAAAGGTTTAGAATGTATAAAAAAAGCTGATGTAATAGTATATGATAGATTAGCAAATGTAAATTATTTAAAAGAAGCAAAGGAAGATTGTGAATTTATAAACGTAGGTAAAGCATCTAGTAACCACTTATTACCACAAGATGATATTAATAGATTAATAGCAGATAGAGCATTAGAAGGTAAGATTGTAGTTAGATTAAAAGGTGGAGATCCTTATGTATTTGGAAGAGGTGGAGAGGAGGCAGAACTTCTCAGAGATGAGGGAATTGATTTTGAAGTTATACCAGGAATAACATCTCCTATTGGAGGGTTGTGTTATGCAGGAATTCCTATAACTCATAGAGACCATGCTTCATCATTCCATGTAATAACAGGACATCCTAGAAAAGATGGAAAAGAAACTAAGGAAATAAATTGGAATGCACTAGCTAATGTTAAAGGTACGTTAGTATTTTTAATGGGAATTGCTAACTTAAAAAGTATAAGTGAAAACTTAATTAAAGAGGGGAAAGATAAAAACACTCCTGTGGCATTTGTAAGTTGGGCAACAAGATATAATCAAAAAGTTATCACAGCCACTTTAGAGAATGCTTATGAAGTTGCTATAAAAGAAGAAATTAAGCCACCAACACTAATAGTAGTTGGTAGTGTGGTAAATCTTAGAGAGAAGCTAAATTTTTTCGAAGAAAAACCTTTATTTGGTAAAAATATAGTTGTAACTAGATCTAGAATACAAAGTAGTTCTTTAGTTGAAAAAATCAATGATATGGGTGGAAATCCAATAGAAATACCAACTATAAAAATTGAAAAAATAGAGAACAATATTGAATTAGAAAATGAAATAAAACAAATTCAAGCTTATTCTTATATTATCTTTAGCAGCAAAAATGCAGTAGAAATATTCTTTGATAAATTAAATGAAATGGGGTATGACTGTAGAGTTCTTTATAACATAAAAATATGTGCTGTTGGATCAGAGACTGCAAAGTATATTAAAAGTAGAGGTATAAATCCTGATATAGTGCCAAAAAAATATGTTGCAGAAGGACTTTACGAAGAATTAAAAGATATAGTAAATGAAAATGATAGGATTTTGATACCAAGAGCAAAAAATGCTAGAGATTTTATAATTAATAAATTAAGTGAAAGTTGCAGTGTAAAAGAAGTCATCACTTATGAATCAGTAATTGATTATTCAAAAAAAGATGAATCACTAAAAATTATACAAAGTGAAGAACTTGATTATATTACTTTTGCTAGCTCTTCAACAGTTAAAAACTTTATAACGTTAATTGGAGAAGAAAATTTAAATAAACTAAATGATTTAAAAATTATTTCTATTGGGCCAATAACAACAAAGACCATAGAAGAATTTGGTTTAAAAGTTTATAGAGAATCAGAAGAAGCTACAATTGATAGTATGATATATGCAATATCACAAGAATTAGTATTAAATTAGGGGGAATTATTATGTTAAAAAGACCAAGAAGATTAAGAAGTACAAAAGCTATAAGAAATTTAGTGAGAGAAACAAAGGTTCAAGTGGAAGATTTAATATATCCTTTGTTTATAGTTGATGGGGAAAATATAAAAAGAGAAATATCTTCTATGGAAGGTGTTTATCATTTTTCAGTAGATAAATTAGAAGATGAAATAAATGAATTAACTGAACTTGGTATTGAACACGTATTATTATTTGGTGTACCAGATGATCATAAAAAAGATTGCTGTGGTAGTGAGGCATTTAATGATGATGGATGTTTACAAAGAGCAGTGAGAAAAATAAAAGAAATAAATCCTGAAATGGATGTAATATGTGACGTTTGTATGTGTGAATATACAAGCCATGGACACTGTGGTATATTAACGGAAACGGGATATGTGGATAATGATAAAACTTTAGAGTATCTTGCTAAAATATCTTTAAGCTATGCAAAAGCTGGAGCTGATATGGTTGCGCCATCTGATATGATGGATGGAAGAATTGGAGCAATAAGAAATGCTTTAGATGAAAATGGATACGAAAATGTTGCTATAATGGCTTATAGTGCGAAATATGCATCATCATTTTATGGACCATTTAGAGAAGCAGCAAATTCAGCACCTGCATTTGGAGATAGAAAAACATATCAAATGGATCCAGCAAATTCAAATGAAGCTATGATAGAAGCAGAATTAGATATTCAAGAAGGAGCTGATATCATAATGGTAAAACCAGCTCTATCTTATTTAGATGTAATTAGAAGATTCAAAGACAACTATAATATGCCTATAGCAGCTTACAATGTAAGTGGAGAATATTCAATGTTAAAATTAGCTGTTAAACAAGGATTATTAAATGAAAGTGCTATATATGAAGCTGTTATGTCTATAAAAAGAGCAGGAGCAACTATAATAATCACTTATTTTGCTAAGGACTTAGCTAGAATGTTAAAAAATAATTAGTTATTATAAGTGATAAGACAAGCGGAGGGAAGATTATGAGTAATAAATTTGTTTTATCATATAGTGGTGGTAAGGATTGCATATTAGCAATGTATAGAAAAATTAAAGAAGGATGTAAACCAGTAGCCCTTTTAACTACTATAAAAAAATCAACTACAGAGTCTTGGACTCATGGATTGAATTATGATTTACTAGAAGAAGTAAGTCAAAGTTTAGATTTACCTATTATATATGTGGAATGTGATGTATCAGAATATGAGGACAGATTCGAAGAGAAGCTCAGAGTTGCAAAAGAAATGGGAGCTGAATCTGTTGTATATGGTGATATAGATATTGAACTACATAGACAGTGGGGTGTTGATAGAGCTGAGAACTCAGGTTTAAAATATGAATTCCCTCTATGGCAAGAAGATAGAGAAAAATTAGTTTATGAAAATATTGAAAGTGGTTTCAAAGCTATAATAAAAAAAGTTAACTTAGATTATATAAGCTCAGATTTCTTAGGAAAAATTTTAACTAAAGATTTAGTTAAAAAAATAAAAGAAACTGGAGCTGATGTATGCGGTGAGAATGGAGAATATCATACTTTTGTAGTTGATGGACCTATTTTTAATAATAAAATAAATATTAAATGTGAAAATATAGAGATTAAAGATAATTATGGATCTTTAATTATATAAATATATAAAGTTTTTAAAAGAAGAGATAAATTAATATAAGATTTATCTCTTCTTCTTTATGTATAATTATAAATATAGAAGAATCTTAATGAATGATATATTAACAATTATACATAGATGTAGGGAGGAAATATGCTTTATCCAATTAATTTAAACATAGATGATATGAATATAACTATCATAGGAGGAGGAAAAGTTGCATATAGAAAATGTATGAACTTTTTAGACTTTGGTAAAAAAGTACGAATTATATCAACAGAATTTATAGATGAATTTGAAGAAATAAGAAACAAAATTGAAATAATTAAAGATAATTATAATGAAAAATATATAGTTGATAGTTTTATTGTAATTGCAGCTACAAATAATAAAGAAATAAACTATAATATAGGTAAATATTGTAGACAACATGGTAAATTAGTAAATGTAGTAGATAATCAAGAATTATCAAATTTTACAGTGCCTTCTTATGTGAAAAGAGGGGATTTACTAATAAGTATTTCTACAGGAGGTAAGAGCCCTTCTTTATCTGCTAAGATAAGAAAAGAATTAGAGGAAAGTTATGGAGAAGGATATGAAGAGTATGTTAATATTTTAGGCCAAGCTAGAGAGTATATAATAAAAAATATATGTGATGTGGAACAAAGACGAAGAAAATTAAGAGAATTATTAGATTTAAATATAGATGAATTAAGAAAAATAATAAAATAAAGTTACAATAACTTAAAATTAATATTATTATGAAAAAACGAATTGCTATGGATATAAGTGAATATTTTTGATAATATATTAAAAATAGGAGGGGGAAGATATGAAAAAATTTATTTGTGCATTATTACTAATAATAAGTATGGGAAGTATGTATTATTTCTCAAGTCAAGATGGAAAAACTTCATCCATACAGTCTGGAGAAGCTACGGAAGTCGCTGATAATATCTTTCAAAAACTGAGACAAGAGATAACTTTAACTGATGATAGATTAATAAATATAAAAGATAAGGTTTTAAATGAATTAAGAACTTATAATAAAGAGTATTTAGTAAGAAAGGCAGCACACTTTAGCATATATGCTTTAATAGGTGGGTTTATGATGCTTTTACTTTACTTATTCTCCAAACAAGTCTTTTTCTCTGGAGTCATTTCATTTTGCTTGACTTTTATGTATGCCGTATACGATGAAAAAAGACAGTTAGCTGTTTCTGGTAGAAGTGGAAACTTAACAGATGTGTTTATAGATTCGTCTGGAGCATTGACTGCAATAATTATATTATCATTTTTACTTTTAACAGGTAAAGGATTAGGCTTTTTAATAAAAAGAAAATCTTAATTAAGATTATAATAAAACCTTCAGTATAATATTAACAGTTTCTTCACTTGATATTCCTGTTTGGGACACTGAAGTGAGAAAATTTAATACAGAAGCATCTAAGCTAAGACATGTAACTATTTACATAGTTTCTATGGATTTACCATTTGCTCAAGTTAAATATAAATAGGGATAGTAGATTATCTATCCCTATTTTCCATGTCTAAAAGATTTTTATAAGAGATAAGTTTTGAAATATTTTCAGTATGATATTTATAAATATGATCATTGTTATTATTTTTAACTTCTTTATTATAATTTTTTTTATCTAGAAGGTATAGTCCGTGAACATGGTGCAATAACTGTTCACATATATCATAATATTCATGAAGTTTTATTGGGATGCTGGTTTCATCTGAATAGGGTAATTCGTCTACAAGTTGAGTATAATATTCTCCCAATTCATTAAATTTATTTTGTAGCTTTAAGTAATATGATGAGTAATCTTTTCTATTTATCATATCAAATATTATGTTGAAATAATCTTTAGATGCTGATTTAAAAGAAGTCCAAAGATACTTTAAATACTTATGTCTACTAACAGAATAATTAACTATTAGTGCTATTAAAACTCCAACTAAGGTATCCATAGTTCTCATTAAAGAATAAGTTAAAGGGTAGTTTTTACCAACACCTAAAGATATTGCAGTAAATGTTACACAAGCAATTCCTGCTGATTCAGAAATTTTTAATAAGTTGCATAAATGTATAATAATTATGACTCCTATTGTAGTAGATATAATATTTTCATGTATAAATGTAGCAAACAAAAATCCTATAAGACCACCTAGTAGTGTTCCTAGTATTCTAGACATGGCATCTTCAGCAGAATTCTTCATTGTATTTTTTATAGAAAATATACATACTGAAACGGTATATACAGGAGTTTCTACTATCTTCAAATAACCAACTAAACTTGCAAAAAATACTGCTATGCCAGTTTTTATTGTTCTTAGTCCGATTTTTTTCATATTTATATGTTTAAGTATTTACTGTTACTTGTAAAAGTCCTTTCTAGATTTTAAATGTATTAATAAAAATCTTTATAGTATTATTTGTATTAATTATTGATATTATTTTAATAATATATATGAATTTTGAAAAAATAAATTTAATATAATTATTTATAAAATTCAATAAAAGTATAATATAAGGCGTATCCCTACGAATAAGAAAATTGGAAATAAAAAAAACTATTCACTTTTTTCAAAAATGCAATATAATATTAAAGTGTTCTTTTTTACTAGATAAAAAACGGAAGCGTTTTTATAAATAAATAACAACTAGATATTTAACAATATTGGAGGAAAAAAGATGAAAACTATAAAAAAAATAGTAATAACAGGAGGTCCTTGTTCTGGAAAAAGTACAATGCTTAACTTAATAGAAAATACTTTTAAAGAAAAAGGATATAAAGTTATAATAGTTTCAGAAACGGCTACAGAGTTAATTAGAGGTGGAGTTACACCTTTTGGAGGTCAAGAGAATATGTTCATATTCCAAGACTACTTATTAAGCCTTCAATTTAAAAAAGAAGAAGTTTATGAAAAAGCTGCTATGGAAATGGATGCAGAAAAAATAATAATTTTATATGATAGAGGATTATTAGATAACAAAGCTTATGTATCTAAAGAAGAGTTTGAAACAATTTTAGATAAGTTTAATACAACTGAAAATGAATTAATAGATAGATATGATTTAGTTTTACACTTAGTAACTACAGCTAATGGAGCGGAAGAACATTATACATTAGCTAATAATACTGCTAGAAGTGAATCATTAGAAGATGCGAGAAGAATAGATGAACTTACTTTAAATGCATGGATAGGACACCCTCGTTTAAGAATATTTGATAATTCAACTGACTTTGAAGGAAAAGTTGAAAGAGTATTAAGAGAAATATATAACGATCTTGATGAGTATATGCCAACGGGTCTTATACGTAAGTACTTAGTAGACGTTGAAAATGTAGATATAGATAATATAGTTACTGCTTCAGAAAAAATGGATATAGTTCAACATTACTTAAAATCAACTAATCCAAAGTTAGAAAGAAGAATAAGACAAATAGGTGCCGGTGATAATTATTCATATTACTATACTGAAAAAGAAACTATAAATAATTCTAGAACATTTAGAAAAGAAAAGAAAATAAGTGATAAATTATATCTATCTTATTTATCAGAGATAGATAATCAGTTATTTACAGTTATAAAAACTCGTCACTGTTTTGTATATGAAAATCAATATTTTAAACTAGATATATTTAATAATGATAAAAAATATGGTATTTTAGAAATTGAAGCAACTAACCAAAATGATGAAATTTCTCTTCCAGATTTCTTAAATATTAAGGAAGATGTTACAAAAGACTCAATGTATTCAAATTACGAAATAGCAAAAAGAAATTATGTTTGTGAATAACAAATAAGAAATACTCGTATCAATGGAGATACGAGTATTTTTGTTTATAAGAATATTATGTTTATTATTGCACTATTAATAATATATTAATTGGAATAATATTAATTTAGATAACAAAATAAAAGATTAATAATCTAACTAAAAAATAACAAATCCATGAAAAAAAGTGCTATTATTTAATTAGGCTGACCCTAAAGTTTCATCTGATGGGGAAGGTAATCATAATATAATAGTTCAATCTGATTACAGAAGACTTTTCTTAAGTAAGAAGATGATAGTATATTCAATAGATGATGACCTTTGCCTTTATGTAAAGGTTTTTTATTTTCTTTATATATAAGCCTTTCTTATTGTAAAAAGTCATAATTATCACCTAATATTTTGCTTGCACAATCATTGCAATATCCTGATTGGGAACCTACGAATGCTTTACCACAATTCATACAATATTCGTTAAGTTCAAAGTCATACTCATCAGATTCGTCACAATCATAATAACCATCATATGATGGCATGTCAGGAACATAGCTATCTGGTCCATATCTATCATATGGTTTCTCTAGCTCATATACATCATTTCTATAAGAATAATAAACTGAACCTATATACATATCGTCTACATAGACATCACCACTGCAATCAGGGTATTGATAGTATTCTGTTATTTTAACAACTGCTTTTGAGTTAACATTCGATTTAGCCCAAGCTATTAAATTTTCTTGTGGCTGTTTAACTGGGGATTTTTCAGATTGCTTTGTCGATTCTTCTTTTTCTTTCTGTTCATTTTTTGGTTCTTTTCTTTCGACTTCGCTCTTTACTTGCTGTTCTTCTGTAACTTCTTCCTCAACTGGTTCTTCAAAGTCAGAGCTGTGACATCCTATAGTTGATATACTTGTACAGATCACAATTCCTGTTAACAAGAGTTTAATACTTCTTTTTTTCATTTTTTAATACCTCCAAATTTTTAAAGTTATTCCTATGATTACCTTAAGATGGAAAGATACTTTATAGATAAATCCCTTAGAAGTTTATTATTTTTTTACATGAATAAGAATACTTTTATCATCCTAGGAATTATATTTTATTTGATTTTGGGATAAATTATATACTTCATGCAATAGATCTTAAATTAAATTAGGATAATTTTTAGTATGAACGAATATTAATCTGTAATAGAGAGTAGTTATAGATAATAATTATTTAGGAGTGATAATATTTGAAAATAGTAACCTATAATATTCACAAAGGTATGGATAAAAATAATAAAATAACTTTGCTTAGAATAATAAAATATCTAAGGTCTTTAGATGCAGATGTAATATGTTTACAAGAGGTTTTATATTATCAATATAAAATAATGAAAATATTTTTAAATATGAATGGTTCATTTGCTATGAATGTAAATAGAAAAAATTTAAAGTTTGGTATATGTACTTTCTGTAAACATGAACTATTAGAATATAGACATATCTTATTACCTAGCCAAAAAGAACAGAGAGGTTTTCTTAATATACGTACAAAGACAATTGAAGATAAGGAAATAAATATAATTAATACTCACTTAGGCCTAGATAATTTAGAAAGGAAAGAGCAGATAATTGAGATTTTAAAATTTTCAAACTCACTATCAGAAGATACTATTATTTGTGGAGATTTTAATGAAAATAATATAAGTATGAATTTATATTATGATATTGCAGTTAATTTAAATAAGATGAATATACCTACTTTCAATGAATCTAGGATAGACTATATTTTTTTTAGTAGAAATTTAGTCCCTAAAGAATATAATGTAGATAATGTCAATTATTCAGACCATTTTCCTGTAATAGCAATAATTTAATAGGGAAATTATTTTAAATGTAGATAAGGTTTAGTATACATTTATATATTTTAGAATGGAGGAAAAGTATGAGTAATAATGGAAACTTGTTACAACTTATATTTGATTGCGTGTGGGGAGTAGGAGAAAATATATATAAATTATTTTCAAAACGTAAAGAAGTTGAGAAAGCTCCTTTAGATATTTTTTTCAAAAAGGCTGGATTATGTAATAAAGATCAAGAATATCCCGTCGTTGTTGAAACTATAGTTAATAATGATGAACATATGTATAAGTTATCTTGTCCTATTGGTCTTGGCAAAAGAGATTTTGAAAAATATGAAGATGCATTAGAAGTGTATCTTGGTAAAAAAATATATATAGAGTCATCGAAAGGATTTATATATATTAAATAGCTAAAATATTATATATATTTACAAAGTTATTACGAATAATTGTTTAGAATAAAATCGGAATTTACAGAAAATTATAAATTTTATTGACTATTTGTTTAAACCTCATATATAATGGGTATACAAGTAATAATTGAGGGCGATGAGGAGGTCAATATGAACAAATCAACTAAAGATATGATAGTGATGGGATTTGCTTTATTTGCTATGTTCTTTGGAGCAGGTAATTTACTTTTCCCACCATTTTTAGGACTTATAACAGGACAAGATTGGGTAACAGGGTTTACAGGATTTATATTAGCAGACGTAGGACTATCATTATTAGCAATACTTGCGGTAGCAAGATGTAATGGTGAAGTAGGGAGAGTATTCTCTAGAGCAGGAGAAAAATTTTCAGTAGCATTAGGTGTTGCTATTATGATATGCTTAGGGCCACTTCTTGCTATACCAAGAACGGCGGCTACTACTTTTGAAATGGGTGTACAGCCATTATTTAGTAACTTTAATTCAGTAATATTTTCAATAATATTCTTTGGGTTAACATTAGCATTAACAATAAAACCATCTAAGGTTGTTGATATAATAGGTTCTTACTTAACACCAGCATTATTAATAGCATTATTAGTATTAATTGGAATAGGTGTATTTAATCCATTAGGAACAATAGAACCATCAAGAATAAGCGGAGTATTCTCAGAAGGTATATATCAAGGATACCAAACACTTGATGCATTAGGAGCTGTATCTTTATCAGCTATATTAATAGCAAGTTTATCTGATAAAGGATATACTAAGCAAGACGAAAAAGTTAAATTAACATTCAAAGCGGGCTTAATAGCTGCAGTAGGATTATTTATAGTTTATGGTGGATTAACATTCTTAGGGGCAACTGTATCTACTATGTTTGATTCAAATATTTCACAAGCGGGATTAATAGTTTCTATAACTGAGATGTTATTAGGATATCCAGGTAAGGTTATTTTAGCATTAATAGTTGCACTTGCATGTTTAACTACAGCGATAGGATTAACTTCAGCTACTGGACAATATTTCTCACAATTAACAAATAATAAAATAAAATATGAAACTGTAGTAATAGTTGTTTGTGTATTTAGTTTAGTAGTATCTAACTTTGGTGTAAATACAATAATACAGTTCTCAGCACCAATACTAACACTTATATATCCACCGACAATAGTACTTATAGTATTCACGTTATTTGGTAACAAAATTAACAATGATAATGTATTTAAATTCGGAACTTATACAGCACTATTTGTAAGTGTATTAAATGTAGTTGCTAGCTTTGGTGTTAAAATACCAGTTATAAATTCTTTACCACTTGCAGGTTTCGGATTTAACTGGGTAGTACCTGTATTAATAGCGGCACTAATTGGAAGCTTTGTTAATGGTAAAAACTCTAACAGAAATTCAAAAAAACAAGCGGCTTAGCATTTAAATTAAATTTGTAAATAGCATAAACATTTACTAAAAGAGTTATTTTGAAATAATTGAATTTCAAAGTAGCTCTTTTTTGATATAAATAAATTACTTCTTATATTTAACTTTGGAATATGGCATATTTACTAAACATAGATATTTATATAAGTATAATTACTATATAATTAATATATTTAAAAATAAACTTGAATAAATTTAAACTTAAGAATGGGTGGTAAATTTGACTTTATTTAATTTAATAGAAATGGAAATTAAAGAATTTTTTAAAAATAAGATATATGTTATAGCTATGTTTATATTTCCTTTAATTCTTATAATTATTATGGGAACTGCTTTAGATGGACATATGAGTATGGATAATAATATATTTAGAGATAAGATTATATATTATAGAATAAGTAATTCTGATGATAAGCATATTAAATTGTTTTACAATTTTATGATGGAATTTGAGAAGAAAACAAATGTTAGTTTTATTCAGGTTGATAAAAATGAAGTAGCAATGAAGAGTGTAAATAGTAATAAAGCTATAAGTTTTATCGATTTAAATGGATATAACTATAAATATTTTAGAAATGAAAATAAAGAAAGTAACGAAAGTAAAGTGTTTAGAAATGTATTTGAACAATATTATAAAAAATATAATTTATTAGACGGTCTAGGTAAAAATAATTCTACTGAATTAGAAAAAATAATAAATAATCAAATATCAATATCATTAAGATCAAAAAGTATATCACAAGAAGAAGTAAACTCATTTACTTATTATACTTTTACACAACTTACTTTAATAATATTATACATACCAATAATTATGTCCATATCAATATATAAAGATAAAAATTTACAGAGAACATCAAGATTAAAGAAATTAAAATTTAATAATATAAATATATTAATTTCAAAAGTTGTATTGGGATTGGTAATAGGTATTTTGCAAATTTTAATTATTTATTTAGTAAGTACAAGATTTTTCTATGTTAATTGGGGGAAAAATTTACTGACTATGTTTGCTGTGTTGGTAGCACTAATTATTTTCAGTTCCATACTTGGAATATTTATATTTACCATGTGCTCTAAACAGAAAATTACTATTATGATAATTAATATTCTAATTATAGCAATGGTATTTTTAGGAGGTGCTTATGCACCTATAGGTTTATTAAAATCATCAAGCGTAACAAGTTTTCTTTCTAAAATATCTCCTACTTATTGGAGTAATATTTCATTAATAAGTTTAAGTCAAGGAGTTAATGTAAATTATCATGTTATTTCAATAGCTTTTTCACTGGGAATATCGATATTATTGTTATTAATAATATATTTCTTAATGTCAAAAGAAAAAGTAGGTGAAAGATTTGATTAAATTTATTGCAAGTACTATTAAATTCTTAATGAGGAAAAAAGACTACATAATAATGGGCATTATACTTCCTATTTTTTTAATAATATTTTTTAGTTTTGAGTTTTCTACAGAGTACAATTTTAAGGTAGGGGTAATAGACAGAGATAAAACTTATGTTTCGAATGAAATAATACAAACTATTGATGAAATTGAAGGTATAGATACTTTAAATGTTAAAGAGAAAGATTACGAAACTTTTTTAATAACTAATCAAATTCAAATGGTAATTGTAATAGATGATAAATTTCAAGAAAAATTATTAAATTTAGAAGATGAAGAAATACATATAAAATCTATAACTGAAAGTGATATGAAATCTACAGTAGAGTACATGATTAAATTAAAAGTAGATGATATGATTACTTTATGTAAGCTAAGTAATAAGGATATAAATAAATTTAAAATATTAAATCAAGACTATAAAGATCAATATACAGTACTTAGTTTAAATGATATAAAAGAAAAAGGTCCAGCAGTTGAAAAGTCTCTTGGAATAATGATGCTGATGATATTTATTATAGGAGGCATTATAGCAAAGTTTTTTATAGATGAAGAAAATAATACGAAGATAAAGGCCTTAAGTAATAGAATGAGTAAATTGAAATATTATTTATCTATGATAATTATTTTTTATATTATGTGTTCAATAACTAGTATTATCTATTATTGCACTTGTAAATTGTTTGGTATAGATTTGGGAATTAGTAATACAATTAACTTTTTAGTTGTACTTTTACTATTAAATTTATTATCTACAGCATTTAATCTATGTATAAGTAGTTTTATCACAAGTAGATATACATTAATAGTAAATGCTTTAATTGTGATACCATGTATTATGTTAAGTGGCGCATTTTGGGATTTTTATATTATGCCACAAAGTTTACAAAATATAGGAGAGCTTTTACCTACTAGATGGATATATTTATCTATAGAAAAATTACAAGAAAGTAACTCTTTAATTTATATAGTTGACTATATTTATATGATAATAGGTATATCTATTGTTTTATTCGTGTCGAGTATAGTTAAATTAAAATCAAATAAGAGATGGAAATAAAAAGGTTGAACTAATTAAAAGTTCAACCTTTTATATAGTAATATTTATAATTTAATTTTTTTCTTATAATATTATGTTTTAGATTGATGAAACTAATATTTTGTATGAATTACATATTTTCAGAGTTAAAAGGTAAATAAATTCCTTTTGTTACTATAGTAAGTTTATCATTAAGTAAATTACATCGAGTTTGTATTATTCCTAAAGTATCTGCATTAATAATTCCAACGATTCTTTGTTGAATTAACAATTCATAGTAATTATTATCTACATCTTTTACAGGAAATAAAGCATCAGGGGCATCTACAGAAGCCGTTTCCTCAGGCTTTACTTTTCCTTCTGAGTCATAAATTAAGTTTAAATAATCTTTTTGTCTATTAGCTAGATTAATAGAATACTTATTATTTCCACAGCTTATATGAACTTTATAATTATCCTTGAATTTCGCAGTACAAGGGCTATTTTTTAATATATCATTTTGATTAAATATTTCTTTTATATTATCATCTATCAATTTATATATAACACCTATTTCAAATCCTCCAGAGCCTCCAAAACTGCCTCTCACCATGATTTCGTCTTTTTTATCATTTGTAAAATCACCAGCAAATAGTTTCATATTATATCCTGAATAAGCAAGCTTTAAAGTTATTGGATATCCAGTTTCAGGATTTATAACAAGTTCTAGATTATCTGAATATGAGCTATCTTCATAAGGATGCACACCTACTAATATAGCTTCATCTTTTGAGTATTCATCTAGGATATGAGCTGAAATACTGTCAATTACGATTTTATTATCTGTTTGTTCCATGTTGCACCTCCATTTATATGAAAACTAATCATTATACTAACTTATGAAATAAAATAGTTTAATGTGTTAATATTATTAATGGATATTAAAGTGGAAAAAATTACATAAAGATTATATTTCAATTAGAGGGGTAATATTAGTATAGTTATTAAGATATTAGAAATATGAATATAATAATATTTGATGAAAGTATATTAGGAGATGATGAACTTGACTAAAAAAAGAGTAAGAATTGTATATAAAAATGATTTTGAAAGAATAGTTGAAGAGAGTAATGTGAGAAATTATAATTTATTAATTGATTGGATGGATGAGTTTAATGCAGGAGTACATGTTTCTCCTTTAACATTATTCGGCAGAGATTTAGGAAGTAATTTTTCTATTAATAAAAGTAATGTTAAGTTAATTGAGCTTATTGATTAAAAATGCATATGGAAAAATAATAATCGACAATGATAACAAGAGGTGCAATAAGCAGAAAAACAATTATAGGATTTGTTGATTTATTAAATAAGCATTATATAAAGGACATAATAGAAATTTTGACAAATACTAGATATTTTTAGAATGATTAATTAGGAATAGAAGAATTTTTATTGGATAAATTATAATAAAACATCTTCAAGGAGAATATCATGGACAATAATAAAAACAGAATGAAAGATAGACCAAAATCAAATGCAGAGCTTAGAAAAATGAATTCTGAACATGGATCTGATATAGGAGTAAAAGACGGACAAAAAATAGGTGCTAGGAATAGTGGAACTAATAAAACAAAAACTGAAAAACTTTATCATAAAGTTAAAAAAGATGATTAATTTAAATTTATAACAATGTGAAAAGTCTAGTGATGTCTAAACCTCCTAGACTTTTTTATAATCCTAACATTAGCCTTGGACGACGTATGAAGTCACTGGAGATATGAAAAAAAGAATTTTTTATTGAAACTATTAATTATTAAAACTTAGTAGATGTTATTGACTATATATGAATACAGTGCTATTTTTATAAGTAGGTTTAAAATGAGTCGTATATATAATTTAATATTTTAAACTTATTTTTAAAATAAAACTTAAGATGGAGGTCAATATTATGATTAACAATTTAAAAAATATCACAAAGTCTGAGGTGTTTACCAGGCCTATTATTGATGGTAGTAACTGCAATTTCAATATTAATTGCAAATAGTCCTGTGAAACCTTTATATGATGAGGTATTTCATCATATAAATATAATTAGTAATTTTAACTTACATATGATAATAAATGATTTTTTAATGGCTATATTCTTTTTATATGTTGGACTAGAAATTAAGAAAGAAATGATAGAGGGAACCTTATCTAGTTTTAAAAAAGCATCTTTTCCAGTTATAGCTTCTCTTGGTGGAGTTATAGTTCCTGCTATAATATTTATGATTATAAATAGAAATACTCAATATTTACCAGGGGTGGGCGTAGCCATATCTACAGATATAGCTTTTGCTATAGGAATATTTATGATATTTAAGTCTAGGCTTAATCAAAATTTAAAAATATTCTTACTATCTTTAGCAGTAGTAGATGATTTAATATCAATTTTAGCCATAGTATTTTTATACTCTGCAAAACTTAATTTAAGAGCGCTTTTAATATCTGGAGTAATAATTTTATTGTTAGTAGGAATAAATAAAATCTTAAAAGTAGATAACGTATATATATATCTATTTATAGGATTATTTTTATGGTATTTTGTTTATTCTAGTGGAGTGCATTCCACAATAAGTGGTGTATTATTGGCGGCATTCATACCTTCTAGAAAACTAGGTGATGGAAAATCTACTGCAGATAAATTAGAACATAAATTAGAAAGCATATGTAATTTAATTATTTTACCTTTATTCGCATTTGCTAATACATCTATAGCAATTAAATTTAATTTAAATGTGAAGGATGCATATAATTTGATAATGGGAATAATGTGTGGTTTAGTTATTGGAAAACCACTTGGCGTAGTGTCATTTAGTTTTATAGCAACTAAACTACATATTGCTGAAAAGCCTAAGAATGCATCATGGATATCAATAGTAGAAGTAGCTTTATTAACAGGAATCGGATTTACTATGTCTATATTTGTTGCGGAATTAGCATTTTCATATAGTGAAGATGTGGTTAATTTAGCTAAGTTATCTATATTAGCAGCTTCAATGACATCAATAATATTGACTGAAAGAGTTTTATCATTAAAACATACTATGATAGGAAGAAAAATAAAGAGATTTATAGGTTCTGTTCATTTATAAAATATAATCAAAAGTACCAGTTCAGTTATTCTTTCTGGTACTTTTTTCTTTTAATGAATTATTTATTTTAAATTAATTAATTTTATTTTTCCTCTATATATTTCAATTTTCTTTTCTTTTTCAAATTTCTTTAGTATACGACTAATTACTTCTCTCGATGAACCTAACTCATTGGCTATATTTTCGTGTGTCATATAAAGTATATTTGAATTTTCAATATTATTTTGAGTAATTAAAAACTCTGATATTCTTTCATCTAAGCTAAAAAAGGTAGCCTGCTCTAAAACGTACATTACTTGAGATAATTTATCTTGGGCTAAATCAAGCATATATTTCATGACACTTATATTATTAGATGTTAGTTTTTCTAATAAAGAGCTGTCTAAAACTATTGCACTACATTCAGTTTCTGCTTCTAAATTAACATCGTAGGTTAAATTTTTAAAAGCACAAGATGCAGATAGCATACATACATCTCTCTCATATAATTTAAATAAAGTTATTTGTCTTCCACTAGACGAAGAAATGAAACCTCTAAAATTTCCAGAAAGAGTTATTAATAATCCAGTACAAGAAGAGTTTTTTGAATGAACAATCTCTCCTTTTTCATATTTATTTATATCACATTTAGATATTAATTTCGTTTTTTCTTCATCATTTAAATTATTAAAAAAAGGAAGTGTTTCTTTTAAGAAGTATTCTATATCCAATTTAATTCACCCCTTACTGTGTTAATTATATATTTAAATCTATTAATTAATTATAAAATAAACTAATATAAAAAATATATAGTAACTTCTAGATTTATATTTAATACTTATCATTATATATAAATAGACAATATCTAAATATAAATTCAAATAATATAAATGTATTAAAAAAATTTAATTTGAACATATATAAAATTAGGGTAAAATAAGTGTAGAGAAGAACTTAAGTGGAGGAAAAGTATGATAAGTAAGGAAAAATTTTTTGATATTTATAATATAGATGAAAATAAACTTAAAGAATTAAATATAGATTGGAAGAACTTATATGAAATACACGATGATTTTATTGAATGTAGAAAAAGCTATGAAACACAAGCAGATTTAATAGCTAATATATTAAGAGGTCATCCAAAAGTTCACTCAGTAAAAACTAGGGTAAAAGATGTGAGACATCTTATAGAAAAGGTTATTAGAAAAACTCCTAGCAGAAGAAATAAATATGGACAAGATTTCAAATTTACAGCTGATAATTATAAAAATGAGATTACAGATTTACTTGGAATAAGAGTAATACATATTTTTAAAGAAGATTGGGAAGAAATACATAACTTTGTAACTAGTATGTGGGATGTAATGGAAATCGTGGCAAATGTAAGAGAAGGAGATAATACTAAAAAGTTTGATGAACTTGGAATATCAGTATGTTCAAGACCTTCAGGCTATAGATCAGTTCATTACTTAATAGAATCTTATCCTACCAATAAAAAGCTTATTACAGAAGTTCAAGTTAGAACTATTTTCGAAGAAGGATATGGAGAAATTGATCATCAATTAAGGTATTCTCATGAAGATATACCGGAACTTTTAGGACAAAACTTAATGCTATTAAATAGAATAGCGGGAAGTTCTGATGAAATGGCATCATTAATTAATATGCTAAGTAAAAGTATTCAAGAGGTTGAGAGTAATTTTAAAGATAAAATAAAAGAAAAAGATAGGAAGATAGAAAATTTAAAAGAAAAAATATCAAATGAATATAATATGGATAATGAAGAAAAGAAAAGCTTAATAAAAGAAATAAATAGTATTTTAAAAAGTTAGATAGTATTTAAAATAACTTTTTAATTCAAAAATAAAGTCTATGCTGAATTTAAGGCATAGACTTTATTTATATAATTTTTAATCGAATATATTGTAAAAAATTGAATTTGCTATTGATAATAGTATTGCAGCCCAGATTGAATTTAAGAATCCATTTAAATGAACACCTGGAACTATTGAAAATGCTAAGTGCAATACTATCCCATTAATGACTAGAGAAAATAATCCTAAAGTTAAGAATGTTATAGGGAGTGAAAAAAATTCTATAACTGGCTTAACTATTAAATTAAGACAACCAAAAATAACTGTTAACATTAATAATGAACCTAATGAACTTATGTATACACTAGACATTAGGTTTGAAATAATATATAAAGAAATAGCATTAATAACAATAAATAACGATACTCTTCTCATTCCTATTCTCCTTTTTATTTAAATATTTGTATTTAATCAAACTACTCCATATAAAACAAGTATATGTGATATCTATAGATGTTATTATATCCAATATTAATTATTCCATAAATTGAAAATGCTTTTGTCTATATTTTACATTAAGATAAGAAATTTTAATAATTGATTTAAAATATTCTTGCAGGTATATTAAGAGGTGGAGGAGATGCCACATTTGGATCTATACTTCAAGGTTGTACATTATGGTTAATAGGAATACCGTTAGCAGCATTAGCGGCATTTATATTAAAACTTCCTATTTATTATGTTGTAGCATTTGCAATGATAGAAGAAATAGTAAAAGTTTTATTCATGAGAAGAAGATTTAAGTCATTTAAATGGATAAAAAACATGGTAAATGATAATAATGAATATATAGCTTAACATTTAACATAGAAAAAAGAGTTGTATCAAATTTTTATGATACAACTCTTTTTTTCTATAAATAATCTATATAGCCAATAATTCCATATTTCAAATTATAAAGCTGTCTAAATCCATTTGCTTCTAATATATATGCAGCCGTAATACTTCTTTTTCCTGATCTACAATATATAACGACATCTTTATCAGTATAAGATAAAATATCATCTAAATCATCTTCTAATTCTTGAAGTGGTATATTTAGAGAGTTTGGGATATGCATAGTATTGTATTCTTCTTTAGTTCTAACATCAAGTAATAAAATATTTTCATTCTTTTTTATCATATTATTTAGCTCTTCAGAGCTTATATCTTTATATATTGACATTTTAAAATCTCCTTTGATGACTTCTTTATTAATAAATATTAACACTACTTTAGATAATTATTATTTGAGTATTTGTATAATCTATTTAGTATATTTTTATAATTGTATTTGTAAAGATAATTACCCTAAAAAATAACCTTAAATCTATTTTATTTTTGTTTAGTATTATGTGACAAAGTTACAGTAATAATAGGAGACTTTTTGTATACTATTATTATAATAATTCATATACAAGTACATTTAATGTGTATTTATGAAAAAAGTGGGTATATATTAGTATAAATAATATGGATATAAAATTATTATTGTAATAAAATATAAATAATGAGAAAAATATAGGAAAATATGGAGGATGCTTAAATGGCACAAGTATTAAATAACGATAATTTTAATGTAGAAATAGAAAAAGGAGTATGTATAGTAGATTTCTTTGCTACTTGGTGTGGGCCTTGTAAAATGTTAGCACCAGTATTTGAAGAGTTAAGCGGAGAAGTAGAAGGAGCTAGATTCTATAAAGTTGACGTAGATCAAGCTTTAGATATAGCTAGAAAATTTGCAATAACAACAGTTCCTACTATGATAATATTTAAAGATGGGGAAGCTGTAGATAAATTAATAGGATTTGTTCCAAAAGAGCAAATAAGAGCTAAATTAGAAGCACAATTATAAGATAGTAGATTTATTGTAAAAAATAATATACTAGAAAGTAATATCGATAAGATATTACTTTTTTTTATGAACTCTAAATTATACCTTTAGTATGATGCTCCATTATTGAGGAAGGATTTATATGGATCACCTAGATGTTTAAGCTCAGCGAAATCTTTGTTTCGTATGAATATATTATTGATTTACAATGCAGTATTTTAAGGATTGGGGAGTTTATATTTATAATAAATACTAATAAAAACAAAAAGTTACGAAAAAGTTACAAAATTGTATTTTTTTTACTCTTGAAATATAGACAAAATTATTTAAACATGTAATAATAGAGTTAAACCAGTAAATATATTCCTAATAAATAGGAAAAATATTGGAAGGGGGAAGAATTTACAGTTTTTAAAATTGTAAAATTGATTAATTATGAGTATAAGTAAAAAACATGTAATGGCAGGAATGATAGCTTCTGCATTAGTAGTACCAATGGCAGATGTTAATACTGCTCATGCAGATGAAGTTATGCAAACTACTGCTAGAGTTAACTTTAGAAAAGGACCAGGAACAAACTATTCATCAATGTATGTCATAGGTAAAGGTGAAAAAGTTACATACTTAGAAACTAATGGAAGCTGGATAAAGGCAGTACATAATTCTAAAACTGGATATATACATAAAAACTATGTTTCAGGAGTTTCTTCAGACTCAAATACAGTAACAACTAGTGTTAAGTATGTAAAAGCAACTGGTGGACTAAATGTAAGAAAAGGACCATCAACAAGTTATGCTAAAATAGGAAAATTATCAAATGGATCTAAAGTAAATGTAATAACTACAAGTGGTGGTTGGTCAAAAATTAACTATGGAAGTACAGTAGGATATGTTTCTAATGATTATCTAGTAGATGCACCATCACAAAATAATGGTTCAAATTCAGAAACAACTAGTGTTAAGTATGTAAAAGCAACTGGTGGACTAAATGTAAGAAAAGGGCCATCAACAAGTTATGCTAAAATAGGAAAATTATCAAATGGATCTAAAGTAGATGTAATAACTACAAATGGCGGTTGGTCTAAAATTAGTTATGGAAGTACAGTAGGATATGTTTCTAATGATTATCTAGTAGATGCACCATCACAAGATAATGGTTCAAATTCAGGAACAAATACTGAATCTACAGTTAGAACTACTAAATATGTAAACGCAGCTAGTGGATTAAATGTAAGAAAAGGACCATCAACAAGTTATGCAAAAGTAGGAAAATTAGCACATGGAGCACAAGTTACTGTGACATCAACAAGTAATGGTTGGTCTAAAATAGAATCAGGAAATATAAATGGATATGTTTCAGATCAATATTTAACTGCGAATAAGCCATCTAATAATGAAAATAGTAATAATAGTTCTACATCAAATCAAGCAAGTAAAGTATTATCATATGCTAGAGCTCAAATAGGAAAGAGTTACGCATGGGGGGCTCAAGGTCCAAGTAGCTTTGACTGTTCAGGACTTACTTACTATGTTTATAAAAATTCTGTAGGTATTACTTTACCAAGAGTATCTTCAGATCAAGGTAACGCCGGTGTAGCTGTAAGTAAGAGTAATCTTCAACCAGGAGACTTAGTATTCTTTGATACTTCTGGATCTAATAATGGCCAAATTACTCATGTAGGTATTTATGCTGGAAATAATATGCTTATACATGCTTCATCAGGTAAAGGAAAGGTAATTGAAACTAGTATGGCTACTTCTTACTGGCAAAATGCATTTGTAAAAGCAAGAAGAGTTTTATAATAGTATAAATAATTAAAATTATTAAAAAAGGAATTATTAAGAGAATCTTAATAGTTCCTTTTTATGTTTTAAGAATGAATTATTTAATATATTTATAGATAAATTGTCTATTTGACGAATAAATAGAAAGAAAAATGAGTCTATCTATAAAATAAAATTAGACGACTTTTACTTGTTAGCTAATACTTATTTAGGGTATATATCATAAATAAATGTTATAATTTAGAATTTTTATAAAAGAAAAATTATTGACAGTAAATAAAATGTATCATATTATATAATCTATAATAAATATATATACTTACTTATCAAGAGAGGTGGAGGGACTGGCCCTATGATACCCAGCAACCGATATACATTTTGTGTATAAAAAGGTGCTAAATCCTGCAGTGAAGACTGAAAGATGAGAATTAACTTAGTTTATTTAGCTTGAGATTATTCTCAAGCTTTTTTATTAATAATGATGAGTAATATGTAAGAAAGGATGTGTGTTATGAATAAAGAACAAAAACAAAAAGGTAATGCATTAGCATTATTGCCATTAGGTGTATTTTTAATATTATTTATAGGTAGTGGAATTATTACTGGAGATTTTTATAAGATGCCTACATTGGTAGCATTTATAATTTCAACAGGTGTAGCATTTTTATTTAATAGAAAAGAAAGTTTCAATACTAAAATAGAAGTATTCTGCAAAGGTGGAGGAAATAAAGATATTGTTTTAATGCTTATAATTTTCTTATTTGCAGGAGCTTTTAGTGGGGTAGCTAAAGCAATGGGTGGAGTTGATTCAGTAGTAAACTTAGGTTTATCAATACTACCAGCTAACTTATTAGTAACAGGATTATTTGTTATAGGATGTTTTATATCAATATCAATGGGAACATCTGTGGGAACTATAGCAGCAATAGGCCCAATAGGTGTTGCAGTTGCAGGTAAAACAGGAATACCAGTAGCATTAGTTTTAGGGGCAGTTGTAGGTGGAGCAATGTTTGGAGATAACTTATCAATGATATCGGATACTACAATCGCAGCTACTAGAACTCAAGGTTGTGAAATGAAAGATAAATTCAAAGTGAACTTTTTAATAGTATTACCAGCAGCAATATTAACTATTGTATTACTTACTATCATGACAAGGGGTTACGCAAGTGTGTCTGGAGACACGTATAGCTTTGAACTTATAAAAGTATTACCATACATATTTGTACTTATAGGGGCAATATTTGGCGTAAATGTATTTTTACTTCTTGGAGGAGGTGTAATACTTGCAGGGGCTGTAGGTATAGCAACTAATTCATTAGATATATTTGGAGTAATAACATCAATATCAGAAGGTATGTCGGGGATGTTTGAACTTTGTATGATATCTATTGTTGTAGGAGGTATGGTTGAACTTATCAAGTTTAACGGAGGTATAGATTTTGTACTTAATTTTATACAAGATAGAATAAAAGATAAAAAAGGTGCAGAGTTAGGAATAGCAGCTTTAGTAAGTATAGTAGACTTATGTACGGCTAATAATACAATAGCAATAGTAATGTCAGGACCATTAGCTAAAAATATAGCAGATAAATATGAAATAGATCCAAGAAAATCGGCAAGCATATTAGATATATTCTCAGCCGTATGGCAAGGTATGATTCCTTATGGAGCTCAATTATTAACGGCAGCAGGACTTGCAGCAATATCTCCATTTGAAATAATAGCATATTTATATTATCCAATATTAATGTTTGTATGTGGTATTTTAGCTATACTATTAGGATTACCAAAAATAAAGTCAGCGAAATCAAATTCTAAAGAAGAAATAGCATAGCTATTATAAAAGCCATGGGATATAATCTCATGGCTTTTATAACGTATTTGTAAGCTATATTTATCAATTATATTGTGATATACTATATTAGGTGTAAGTCCTAAAGTATTGTTAGGATAATTTCTATTTTAAAAAGATAATAAAGAAGAGGTGAAAAATAAATGGAGTGGATAGAAATATTTAAAGCCATTATTTTAGGTTTAATTGAAGGAATAACAGAATGGCTTCCTGTAAGTAGTACAGGTCATATGATACTAGTAGATGAGTTTTTACAATTAGGTATGTCAGATGCTTTTAAAGAAATGTTTTTCGTAGTAATACAATTGGGGGCAATAATGGCGGTTGTTATTTTATATTGGAAGAAGATATTTCCTTTTTCATTTAATAAAAAGCCGTTTATACAAAATGACATAATTATAATGTGGGTAAAAATAGTAATAGCTTGTGTTCCAGCAGCTATAGTTGGACTAATGTGGGATGATCAGATAAATGCATTATTCTATAATTTCCAAACGGTAGCTATTATGTTAATAGTATTTGGTGTATTATTTATAGTAGTTGAAAACAATAATAAAGGAAAAAGACCAAAAGTTACAAACATGAACCAACTTACATATAAAATGGCTATTATCATAGGATTATTCCAATTAATAGCAGCAGTTTTCCCAGGAACTTCTCGTTCAGGAGCAACTATACTAGGAGCATTATTAATAGGTATATCAAGAGAGATAGCAGCTGAATTTACATTCTTCTTAGCTATACCAGTAATGTTTGGTGCAAGCTTACTTAAATTAGTTAAATTCGGATTTGCATTTACAAGTTTTGAGCTAGTAGTTTTATTAGTAGGTACATTTGTTTCATTTGTAGTTTCTGTATGGGCTATAAAATTCCTTATGGGATATATTAAAAAACATGACTTTAAAGTATTTGGATGGTACAGAATCATACTTGGAGTTATATTATTAATATATTTCTTCTTTATAAGATAATATTAGATTATAATAATATAAATAAGAAAACTATTGTATTTTTTTAATACAATAGTTTTTTTATTGTAAGAAAATTATGTTTTATCTGATTTGTAGAATAATGCATTTATTGGTTTATAAAATAAATTTTAGTGCTAACACATTGTATATGAAACATAGCATCAAAAGTTAAAAGTTATAATATAGAAGAAATAGAGAAAGAGTCAAAACTTAGAAAAGAATTATTTAAAGAAGCTTTTGATAAAGATATCAAATTATTACAGCTTCCATGCCCAGAGTTTACACTTTATGGTTTTAAGTGCTGGGGATATGTATGATTGACGTTATGATAATTAAGTATTTGCCAATAGCTTTAAAATCTTCTTTAAAAAGTTACGGTGAAGCTAAATAGATATATTAAGAAATTTATAACATATAGTATAAAAATGTTAATTTCAACACATTTTTTGTTTAATATAATTATTAACAACATAGATAGTAAATGATATTTTTATGATGTATTAATATAAAATTACATATAAAATCATAAGTATATTTAGTATAAAATAAAAATTTACATTGACACCATGATGATTTTGCTTTAGTATCATATTTATGAAATAAATACTAATACAAATTTTTTATATAATATTACTCAAAAGTAATAATAAATAATAATATTTATTGTTAAATGACTGACAATGAATTGACGTTAGAGGGTAAAGAGTAAGGTCAAAATAGATATAAATATAAGCGCCAGAACTTAATATATTATTTTTAAGTTGACGAGGACAGAGTTTATCGAAATTATCGGCGGATGCTCTGCGGTGTATTTACCATCGAAAAATCCTTTTAAATAATTGAAGTGATTTAATTGACAAAGAAGGATTTAAGTAAATAATAGACCGAACTCTTAAAATATATTATAAAATTTATAATCATTTTAAGGAGATCACAAATATGTGTGGAATAGTTGGATATTTAGGAAACAGACAAGCTACAGAGGTTCTAATAGAAGGACTTTCTAAATTAGAGTACAGAGGATATGACTCTGCAGGTGTTGCAGTAAACACTGGAGATGAATTATCTCTAAGAAAATTTAAAGGTAGATTACAAGTATTAGCAGATGATTTAGAAGTAAACCCTATACATGGAGGACTTGGAATAGGACATACTAGATGGGCTACTCATGGTGAGCCATCAGATGTAAATTCACATCCTCATTTCAATAAGGATAAATCAATAGCAGTAGTACACAATGGTATAATAGAAAACTACCTTGAATTAAGAGAAGAATTACAAGCAGAAGGATATGTATTCTTATCTCAAACAGATACAGAAGTAGTTGCTCACTTAGTTGACAAATTTTATGAAGGAAATTTATTAGATGCTGTTTATAAAGCAACTGGAAAATTAAGAGGAGCTTATGCTTTAGGGGTTGTTTGTAAAGATAATAACAATGAATTAGTAGCTGTAAGAAAAGACAGTCCATTAGTTGTGGGATTAGGTGAGGGAGAAAACTTTATAGCATCTGATATACCTGCAATATTAAAATATACTAAAAATGTTTACTTCTTAGAAAATGGTGAATATGTTCATATAGTTGGAGATAAAGTAACTGTATTAAATGAAAATAGAGAAGTAGTTGAAAAAGAAATAAGTGAAATAACTTGGGATGTTGAAGCTGCATCTAAGGGTGGATATGATTTCTTTATGACTAAAGAAATAAATGAGCAACCAAAAGGTGTAGAAGATACGTTATTAAGAAGATTAGATGAAAATGGAAGAATAAAATTAGACGATATAAAAATAACTAAAGAAGATTTAGAAAAAATAAATAAAGTATATATAGTTGCATGTGGTACTGCTTATCATGCAGGACTAGTAGGAAAACATGCTATAGAAAAATTTGCTAAAATACCAGTTATAGCTGATATAGCTTCAGAATTTAGATATAGTGATCCATTTGTTGACGAAAATACTTTAATAATAATAGTAAGTCAATCAGGAGAAACTGCAGATACATTAGCAGCTCTTAGAGATGCTAAGGAAAAAGGTGCTAGAGTGTTATCAATAACTAATGTTGTTGGATCATCAATAGCTAGAGAATCTCATGATATATTCTATACTTGGGCAGGACCTGAAGTAGCTGTTGCTTCAACAAAAGCATATACAACTCAATTAATGGCATTCTATATGATAGCACTAAACTTAGCTATGACTAAAGGAAGTATAACTGAAGAAGAATACTTTGCTAGAATAGAGCAATTAAAAGAAATGCCATCACAAGTTAGAAAAGTATTAGAATGTGATGAAGTAGTAGCTGAAATAGCTGAAGAGATAAAAGAAGCAAATGATATATTCTATTTAGGTAGAGGTGTTGATTATGCTTTAGCTATGGAAGGTGCTTTAAAAATAAAAGAAATATCTTATGTACATGCAGAGGCGTTTGCAGCTGGTGAATTAAAACATGGAAGTATAGCTTTAATAGAAAATGGTACCCCAGTAGTTGCTATAGCTACTCAAGGAAACTTATTTGAAAAAATGGTATCAAATATGCAAGAGGTAAAAGCAAGAGGAGCTAGAGTTATAGCTATAACTCAAGAAGGAAATACAGAAGTAGAAAAATCAGCAGATAGAGTAATATATATACCTGCAGTTGATGATATGTTTGCTAGTATAACAAGTGTTATACCAATGCAAATACTTGCATATTATGCATCAAAAATAAGAGGATTAGACGTGGATAAGCCAAGAAACTTAGCTAAATCTGTTACAGTTGAATAATAAAAATAGCACGTAATATAAAGGGTATTATCTATAAATATTAATATTTATAGATAATACCCTTATTTTATGCAAAATAGAGCTAATATGAGTTATAATATTTTTGTTTATCTAAGTTGTCTTAAAAAATATTTATGAAGTATTATAAAAATATAGTATCAGGAGCATCAGTTTTTTAAGGAGAATAAATTTTCATATTATTTGAATAATGAACAACTACTAATAAAAAATAGGGGGTAGATTATGTATTACGATTATCACATGCATTGTAGTTTCTCAGAAGATAGCAAAACGCCTATGGAAGACATGGTAAATAAATCTATTGAATTAGGTCTAAGAGAAATATGCTTCACAGACCATGTAGATTATAGTGTCATAGTAAATAATAAGGAAGTCGATTACTCTATTGACTTTAAAGATTATTTTAAGCAAATAGATTACTATAAAGAAAAGTATGCAGATAGAATTAAAATAAAAAAAGGAATTGAAATGGGATTACAAGATCATGTACTTGATAAATGTGTTGAGGATGTAATTAATAATGAATTTGACTTTGTTATAGGTTCTATTCATACGATTAATAAATTAGAGTTAATTCAAAGACATTTTTATAAAGATAAATCTCAAATGGAAGCTTATAGACAATATTATGAACTTTTATATAGTATAGTAAGTAAGTATAAGAACTACTCAGTATTAGGTCATTTAGATATAGTGAAGAGATATGGAGATTTGAATAATATAATAGATGATAGATTATTTGCTGATGAGATTGATGAAATTTTAAAACTAGTAATATATGACGGAAAAGGTATAGAAATAAATACTTCAAATTTTAGATATAGATTACCGGACTTAACACCATCATCATATATTCTTAATAGATATAAAGAGCTTGGTGGAGAAATAATAACAACAGGTTCAGATTCTCATAACGCAAATCAAATTGCCCATGAATTTAAGCGTATATATGAATTTTTGAAGTATACTGGATATAAATATGTATGTACTTTTGATAGAATGAAACCTAATTTCATAGAAATTTAAAAGTAGGAAGGATAATCAGTTAATGAATTATCCTTCCTATTTTTATACTTAAATTATAAAATTACTACCTAATATATTTGCTTAAAACCTTTCCAAATGGTTTCATGGACATCTTCCAACAACTACAATCAAAGCATCCTTTTTTTTTGTATAACCGCCTTTTTCGCTTAAAATCGTAACACTTCTACTCAATTTTTAATATTATACCAAGACCAAGCCCTAGTATTACACCTCCAGAAAGGGTGGCTAATAATACATCGTTTGTTATGTTGAGATAAGATAATTTATCGCATAAATTTAATGCCAATGTAAAGAACACTATTCCGAGCAAAGTTTTCAAACATTCTTTTTTTGACAATACTTTATAGGCTATAATAAATAATGGTATATTAAATATTAGATTAAATGTCCATAAAGGTATACCAAATAAATTATTAATGATAACAGCTAAGCCGGTTAATCCACCAGGTGCTATTGAATGAGGATCAAAGAATAATATACATGATAGTGCCATTAGAAAACAACCTACTATAAGAAGTAGACTTTCATACATAAAATCTTTAAAACTAATTTTTTCTTCCTCCATAATAAAACCTCCAACATATTTTGTTAATCAATACAAATAACACTCTAATATTTATATGTTATAAAGACAACATCTATATATTATAATTATAAATTTAATGAATATGAACTTTATTTCATATAAAAAATTATATTACTTACTAAATGTAGTATGTAAAATAAAGTTCATATTGAGTGATAAATTTTAAAATACGCTATAAAATAATAGGGGGATATAAAAATGGATTTAAACAAATTAAATAGAGAAATTAAATCAATGGGAGAAAATTAAATTTGAATTATTGCTATTTTGTGAATATAAATACATAAAATACCAGTATATAAAAATTACTTTATAATGAAATTAATAAAAATTTAGACTACAATATATTTACAAACTTATAAAGGGGTGGCATAAGGTGTTTTTTTATAGTGGGGATTTAAGTAATTTTAACTTATATGAATTTCACAAGAATATAGATGAATTATTTTTTGTAAAAAAATGTGTAAATAGAATTACAGTATCACTTGAAATAAGTAAAAAAGGTAAAGATATAAGAGAATTACTAAAAGAGAATAGATGTTTATACTATTCTTTTGGGAAAAGAGCAGGCCAATATTTAATATGTGCTGATGGGAATAAGTATCTAGTAGATGATGATAGGGATGAAAACTCTCAGGGGATTTACATGTCGGATGCTTATTTTAATCAATATGAAGATATTAACATAGGTTTTGTGATAGAAATTGAAAATGATATCATAAATGTACAATCAGCAATAGAGGAAGAAGGAATTAATTGCAGGACATATGAAATTATTGAGGACTGTGGGGATTTAAATATAAAAATGAAAGATTTTATAAATACATATATTATATAAATAATAAAAAGAGTAAAAATAATCGAAAGATTAAATTTTTACTCTTTTTATTTTAGTAGGATTATACTCCATAAGTTCCAGTAATGCTATCTTTGAATATAGGAAGATTTGGAGTATTGAAAGTAAGAAAAATAAAAAATAATACAATGAAAAATAATATTAATAGAGAAATTTTATAATTAACTTCTTTTCCATGCCTATAATAATGTAGTCCGATGGATTGGCCAATTATTATTGAAAGTAAAAATAATAATATATCAAATATTATGGATTTTATTCCGAATCCACAAGTGTAAAGATAATACATAGAATTTTGAAAAATCATAGAAACAAATAATGATATTATAGATGATATAAACCATCTATTTTTATTAAGATTATATTTATTTTTATTTACTAAGTAGAACATTATCCACCATAATATAACAGGTAGTAATAATAATTTTAAGTGCTCCCAGATACTTTCATTAACAGGAAATATACTGGCAATAATAATGGAATTATTAGTTAAATCGTATAAAAAATGAGATATACTTCCAATGATAAAGATGATTATTACACTAATAAAAAATTTTTTATTTAATGATTTATAGTTATCTATTTTAATCAGCTCCTTTTCGGTTAATATTATATGAAGATTGTAATTAATTGATTCTGTAAAATTTTATATCTGTAAAATCTGATAATATATAAAACCAATTTAATAATAATACATATATATATATTAATAGGTAGACAATAATTTCATAAGCAAAGGAGGCGAAAAGATTGTATAGTTCAGATCATTATAATCAATATAGAGATTTATTTATAGGTTTAGAACATCCTGTACAACTTGCTAATGGTCAAATGACAACACAAATAGGATTTGATAATGCCGCAACAACCCCATCATTTAAATCTTCATATAGAGCTTTTTGTAGGGGACTAGTAACATATGGAGCAGTAGCACGAGGTACTGGACAAAAAAGTGAGATTACTACACAGAATTATGAGGATGCAAGAAAGATAGTTCTGAATTTTTTCAATCTAGGCAAGAGTAAAGATTATACCGTTATATTTGGAAAAACAACAACAGAGTGTATGAATTTACTATCTGATGTTTTAATAAAAGATAAAAATGATAAAATACTAACGACAAGGATGGAGCATCATGCTAATGATTTGCCTTGGAGATACAAAGCCACAGTAGAATATGTAGATGTAGATCAAATGGGCAGAATTAATATAAATGATATAGAAAAAAAATTAAGAGAAAATAGAGGTCAAATAAAATATGTTAGTATAACAGGTGCTTCTAATGTTACAGGATATATGAATCCAATACATGAAATAGCTAAGATATGCCATAAATATAAAGCTAAAATAATTGTAGATGCAGCTCAATTAGTAGCACATAAAGAAATAGATATGAATGGAAACACTTCTTCAGAAAGAATTGACTTTTTAGTTTTTTCTGGGCATAAAGTATATGCACCTTATGGAAGTGGAGCTATAGTAGGGCTGACAAAAGACCTTTCAGATGTAGATCCTTTATTAAAAGGAGGAGGATGTGTCAAAGCTGTTCTTGATAATGAGGTGATTTGGTCAGAGCCACCATCTTTACATGAAGCAGGAACACCCAATGCTTTAGGGGCTATTGCTTTAGCAAGATCATTAAAACAACTTAAGCAAATTGGATTTGATAACATATATAATCATGAAATGTATTTAAAAGAATATTTAATTAAAGAATTAAAGAAAATTGATAAAGTTATACTTTATGGTGATACTGAAAATATAGATGATAGATTAGGTATAATAGTATTTAATATAGAAGGACAAGATTATAAGGTAATTGGAAAGAGATTTGCAGATGAGATGGGAATTGCTCTTAGAACTGGTAAGTTTTGTTCTCATCCATATGTAAATAGACTAATGGGTATAAGTGATGCTACTGCTTGTAGAGAAGCTAGAAATGATGTTCATCCAAATGGTATGATAAGAGCTAGTTTAGGCCTTTATAATACTAAGAGAGAAGCTGAGTTATTCATATCGTATGTTAAATATATGATTTCAACTTTATAAATTTATTAATGAAGAATTTGTATTTTTTATGCAAATTCTTTATTTTTTTAATTTATACATAGAGAAAAATAATTATATAGAGAAAAGTATATATTTACCTAAAAATAAATTGTTGCATAGGCAACTAATTATGGTATACTAATATAGCTGTATTTATAAACATTATTAATAAAGGTGGATAGTACTCATGAATAAGAGACGTTGTGATAACATTGGAAAATATATATCTCAACTATATAGAAGGGGCGGTATTTTCATAACAAAAAGAATGGAAAAGTACAACATAGGTCAAGGTCAATTTATGTTCTTATTAGAACTTTATATAGAAGATGGAAGAAATCAAGAAGAATTATCTAAAGTTTTAAAAATCGATAAAGGAACAACAGCAAGAGCTATAAAAAAATTGGAAGAAGAAGGATATATTGAAAGATTCAAGGATGAAAAAGATAAAAGATCTAATAAAATTTATTTAACACAAAAAGGAAGAGATGTCAAAGAAAGTATATTTTCAGTTTTAGATGAGTGGGAAAGAAAAATGAGTGAACATTTAGATGAAAGTGAAAAAGAATTAATGATTAAACTACTTAAAAAAGTTTGCTTAAATATAGATAAACAGGAGGAAAAATAATGAAGAATAATCAATTAGAATTAGGACAAGAATCTATTGGTAAATTACTTTTAAAATATTCAGTACCAGCAATAATAGGGATGATGGTAAATGCTCTTTATAATGTAGTAGATAGAATATTTATAGGTAATATACCAGGAGTAGGGCCTATGGCAATAGCTGGGCTTGGCGTAACTATGCCTATATTAACGATATTACTAGCGTTTGGTATGCTTGTAGGTGTTGGTTCAGCAACTAATGTTTCTATAAAGTTAGGACAAGGTAAGAAAGAAGAAGCTCAAAATATAATAGGTAGTGGTATGATATTAACAATAACAATAGGCTTGTTTTTAACTGTTATAGGAATACTGTTTTCAAATCAAATATTAAATATGTTTGGTGCTAGTGATGCCACATTATATTATGCAAAATCTTACACAAATATAATAATGCTTGGCGCAGTATTTAATATTTCTGCTATGTTTTTCAATAATGTTATTAGAGGAGATGGAAATCCTAAATTATCAGCTATAATAATGGCTGTTGGATGCTTTACTAATATAGTATTAGATGCAATTTTTATATTTGGATTTAATATGGGCATACAAGGTGCCGCTACAGCAACAATTATATCTCAAGCATTAACAGCTATATGGGGATTATTATATTATATAAAAAAATCTAATCTAGAGTTTAGAAAAGAAACTCTAAGATTCAACTCGCCGGCAGTTAAATCAATATTAGCTATAGGTATATCACCATTTGCAATGCAAATTGCTGCGAGTATGGTACAAGTTATAAGTAATCAAAGCTTAAGATTATATGGTGGCGATTTAGCAATAGGAGCTATGGCCACAATAAGTTCAATAGCTTTAATATTCTTAATGCCTTCATTTGGTATAAATCAAGGTATGCAACCTATAGTTGGATTTAATTTTGGCGCAAAGAAATATGATAGGGCAGTAAAAACATTAAAAATATGCTTATTTGCTTCTACAGTAATATTTATAATAGGATTTATCTTAATACAATTTGTACCACAATTTTTAGTTGGGATGTTTAATAATGATCAGGAGCTTATGGGAATAACAATTAATGGGCTTAAAAAATATGCTCTAACAATGCCTCTTTTAAGTGTTGCAGTAATAGGAACAAACTATATACAATCTACAGGTAAAGCTAAGTTATCAATACTATTAAGCTTACTTAGACAGTGTATATTATTGATACCATTAATAATGATATTACCAAAATATTTTGGATTAGATGGAGTTTGGTTTGCTCAGCCAGTTTCAGATATGCTTTCTGTTATAATAACTTTATCAGTGTTAGTAAAAGAAGTAAAAAAATATAATAAAGATGATAAAGGAACTTTAGCCGCTTAAATATAAAAAGTCAGTATTATTATTTAATAGTACTGACTTTTTTGCTATAAGGAAAGTATATTTTATACTAATTGCAAATAATATCAAATTGATTAATAATATTTCTTTAATGTGCCTAGAAGTAATTTTCTAAGCAGTTTGCTTCATAAAGTAAGATAATAATTTAGATATTGAGATTTTTAAAAATAAGTTAACTTAGAAAATATAATTTTGATATAATGTTTTGAATAAGAGCATTTAGATAATTATAATATAAGACGAATGATTGTTAATGATAACGAGTTTGAGGAGAATAATATGATAAATAAATTTGAAGAATTTAATTTAGATAAAAATATAATAAAAGGATTAAATAATTTAAAATATGAAGAACCTTCAAAAGTACAAGCTGAGGTAATACCATATTTATTAAATAAAAAAGATGTAATAGTAAAATCAAAAACAGGAAGTGGAAAGACGGCTAGCTTTGCCATACCTTTATGTGAAAAAATAGATATAGAAAATAATAGTGTACAAGGATTAATAATTGCTCCGACAAGGGAGTTAGCGCTTCAAATAAAAGAAGAAATACAAAATATAGGTAGAATTAAAAAAGTAAGGTGTAGTGCTATATTTGGTAAACAGTCTTTAAAAGAACAAATAGCTGAATTGAAGCAAAGAGTACATATAGTTGTAGCTACACCAGGAAGAATAATTGATCATATTGGAAGAGGTAGTATTGATCTAACTAATATAAAATATTTTATAATAGATGAAGCAGATAAGATGCTAAATAAAGGTTTCGTAGATGATATGGAAAGTATATTAAATAAACTTCCTAAAGATACTTGTAAAGGAATGTTTTCTGCAACTATAGATGATAGTATTAATAAAGTTTGTGATAAATATATGATAAATCCTGTAATGGTAGAAGTAGAGTATGATGATAATAAAATTAAAAAACAAATTAGTGAATATTATATAAAAGTTGAAAAAGATGATAAGTATGAAACTTTAAAAAATGTAATTTATAGCCAGTGTCCAAACTCTCTAATAATTTTTGCTAATACGAGAGATAAAGTAGATGAAATTTATAAAAAAATGAAAAAAGATAAGTTTTTAGTAAATGAGATTCATGGGGATATGTCTCAAGATAAAAGACTATTTATTATAAAAGATTTTAAGGAAAATAAGTTTAATATTTTAGTAAGTAGTGACATTACTTCTAGGGGAATCCATATAGATGATATTTCTTTAGTCATTAATTATGAAGTTCCAAGAGATAAAGAAAATTATGTCCATAGAATCGGAAGAACTGGCAGAGTAGACAAGCTAGGTAAGGCTATTACTTTAGTATCTCCTAATGAGGAAAAATATCTAAATGATATAGAGAACTACACAGAAAATAAGATAGAAGAAATAACAGAAATAGATAATATAAAGCTAGAACATGTAAAAGTTAAATTTGAACAATTACAAAAAAATTTAGCTCAAAATAAAAAAGAAGATAAATTAAAAAATAAAGAAACTTCAAACTCTGAAGTTACTAAAATATATTTAAATGTTGGCAAGAAAAAGAAGATAAGAGTAATTGATATTGTTGGTGCATTTAGTAATATAGATGGAATTAATAACGATGATATTGGAGTTATTGAAGTTAAAGATGTTTGCTCTTATGTTGATATATTAAATTATAAAGGCGAGGAGTTTTTAAAGAATAATAAAGAAATCCTAATAAAGAAAAAGAAGGTAAAAGTCAAAAGAGATAGAAGTTAGAAGGGGATAGACTTGAATAATATGTATAGAGTAGGAATTATATCTGATACTCATGGATTATTGAGAAAGGAAGTTTTAGATATTCTTAAAACCTGTGATTATATAATTCATGGTGGAGATATCGATAAAGAGACCATATTAGAAGAATTAAAAATTATTGCACCTTTATTTATTGTCAAAGGAAATAATGATAAAGGTGAATGGGCGGAAAATCTACCAGAGGAATTATATTTTACCATAGGTGATATAAACTTTTATATGATTCACGACAAAAAGAATATAAATAAGAATTTAAAAAATATAGATGTAGTTGTATTTGGCCATTCTCATAAATATTTTTATGAGAATATAGATGATAAAATATGGATTAATCCTGGAAGCTGTGGAAAAAGGAGGTTTAATTTACCTATAAATATGGCAATAATGAATATTATAGATAAAAGTATAAATATAGAAAAGATAGATTTATCTACTGAATATGAAATGAAAAAGTAATTTGAGGAAGATTATTTTGGAGGAATTAATATGAAGAAAAAACTAATTGCTTTAATATTGATAATAATTAGTATTATAGCAATTTTAGAATATTCGTTATCAAATAAAGAAACTTCTAATATTTTAGAAGATAATTATATTGAAACAGCTGTTGATAACAATACATCAGCATATGTTGAAATTAAATATAATCCAGCAATTTTGGGGAAAAGAGCTAAGGAGAATATGGGAAAGAAGGCATATGAATTTTACAAAAATATATTAATTCCAGGAGTAGTAAATAGAGATAAAGAAATAAAAATTCCAAATAGTATCACAGAAAAAGAAAAGTCTCTTATAACAAGTTATTTTCAACAAAATTGTCCTTTAGAGTATTTTTCCGGAACACCTTTTTTTAATGTAAAGGGAGATACAATTATGTTTGATTATAGTAATTGTATTAATTTATCAAACGAAGAGTACAAGTATGAAATAGACAAACTATCTACATCTATTGAACAAATTATTAACACTAATGTCAAAAAAAATTATAATTATTTTGAAACCATATTAGCATTATATAAATATTTATCTCAAAGTACTACTTATAATATAAATGCAAAATCTACAGATGCTTATGGAGTTTTAGTATATAATGAGGGTATTTGTGGTGGATTTTCTCAAGCTATGCAAATATTATTAGCTCAATTAGACTTAGATGAAGGTTATCAAGTTGAATGGACTCCTGAATGTGATTATAAAGATGGACATGTTTGGAATGCACTTATGATAGATGGAAAATGGTATTACTTTGATGCAACTTGGGAAAATGGAACTACAGATGGAAATGGATTAGTATATTTTGCTATGGATATAGATAGAAGAGATTTAGGTGAGTTGCCAAGGGATGAATATACTATGTGCCCGTTGGGCTTAGAAATAGACATGCCAAATTGTTATGATGACAGATTTTCTATTTTACAATATTGTACTTATTATAATCTTGATTTAGATAATCATAAGTTATACTTCAAAAATGAGGAAGATAATAAATGGTATTCATTAGACACTGAAAATCTAAATATAAATGAAAAATAATTTTCCTGGGAAATAAATTAATAAAATTATATAAAATATGACTAAAATACCTTTAATAATATTAAATATAGTAAGGTAGGTGTAGGATAGTTGGTATAATATGATACCTTATTCTACACCTTTTTTATATATCAAGGAGTTGTTAATTATCTGAATGGTGGATAATTTATAAAATTAAAATACTTCTCCAATACCTTACTCAAGTCACGGATGCAATAGCTGGCGATGTAAAGTAGAGAGAATTTTTATGTTTTAAACTATAAATCATGATTTGATTTTTTAGTGAAGTATTTTTTATAGGAATTGCTTATTAATATAAAAATCTCAATATAGTTATAAAAAACATAAATATATTTATAAAAACTTAAGGAAAAGTATTGAAAATAATTATCAAATAATGTATTATACAAAAGAGATTGATAATTAATATCAAATAAAGGACGTAATATCTTATTTTATGAAGGGTATGGAAGATAAGTATGAAGAAAAGATATTTAATAATAATGTTAATAGTTTTATCTCTAGTTTCTATTTTCTTAGGGGCTAAGAGTGTAAGTATAATAGATATTTTATCTGGAAATAAAGAAGCTATAAATCTTATGACAGTAAGTAGATTTCCACGACTAATTAGTATATTAATGGCAGGAAGTGCTATGAGTATATGTGGTCTTATAATGCAGCAAATAAGTCAAAATAAATTTGTTTCACCAACAACAGGAGCAACAATAGACTCAGCTCAGCTGGGTATAGTAATTGCAATGGTATTTATTCCTGGAGCCTCTACTATGCAAAAGGCTATGGTATCATTTATATTTGCATTAATGGGAACATTTATGTTTATGACATTTTTAAAAAATTTAAAAGTAAAAAATGTAATATTTATACCTTTAGTAGGTATAATGTTTGGAAATATCATAGGATCAATAACAACCTATATAGGATATGAAAATGATATAATGCAAAATGTAGGTGGATGGATGCAAGGTAACTTCTCAATGATATTAAAAGGAAATTATGAATTATTATATTTAGCAATACCACTTATGATTATAGCATTTGTATACGCTCATAAATTCACAGTTGCTGGAATGGGAGAAGATTTTGCTACAAACTTAGGTCTTGATTACAAAAAGATAGTAAATATAGGCCTTGTAATAGTTTCAATAGTAACTGTATGTGTAGTTATAACTGCAGGGGAGATTCCTTATATAGGACTTATTGTACCAAATATAGTTTCTTTATATAAAGGTGATAATGTACATGAAAATATATGGGATACAGCTTTATTTGGAGCAGTATTCGTATTAGTATGTGATATCTTAGCAAGAGTATTGATATATCCATATGAACTTTCTGTAGGACTTACAGTTGGAGTAATAGGAAGTGCAATATTCCTTTATTTAATCTTAAGGAGGAAGTCATATGCAGGCTAATTTAAAAGATAAAAGCTTAATTAATAATAAAAATAAACATAAGAAAAGAAAGCAAAATTTAAATACACCAATAGTTATATTAACTATCATGATATTAGTTTCATGTGCATTGTTTCTAACTGTTGGAATTAACTCTGGAAGTATGGAATACGCACTTTCAAAAAGGATACCAAAACTAATAGCAATAGCACTTACAGGTGCATGTATTGGGTTTTCAACTATAGTATTCCAAACTATAACAGATAATAGAATACTAACACCTAGTGTGATGGGGATAGATTCTTTATATGTATCTATACAAACAGTATTAATATTTGTATTTGGATCAACAAGTATTTTTGTATCTGATAGAAGACTTAACTTTTTAATATGTATAGTATTCATGGTTATTGGTTCTTTAGGACTATACAAATTAGTATTTAAAAAAGAAAATACCAATATAATGTTTTTACTATTAGTAGGAATGATATGTGGAACATTTTTCAAAAGTCTATCTTCATTTATGCAAATGGTAATAGATCCAAATGAGTATCTAGTTCTTCAAAATAAATTATTTGCTAGTTTTAATAATGTTAATGTAGAAATACTAGTATTGTCAGTAATAATATTACTTTTAATAATTCCATTTGTATGTGATGATATAAAATATTTTGATGTAATGAGTTTAGGTAAGGACCATGCTATTAATTTAGGGGTAGATTATGACAAATTAATGAAAAAATCTTTAATAATAATATCTATACTTATAGCGGTATCAACTGCATTAGTGGGGCCTGTAACATTCTTAGGTATTTTAGTAGCTAATATAGCTCGTGAAATGATAAAGACTTATAAGCATAGCTATATTATTACAGTATCCATATTAGTGAGTATATTTACTTTAGTATTTGGTCAGTTAATGATAGAAAGAATTCTAAAGTTAAGTACTCCTGTAAGTGTAATAATTAACATGATAGGTGGAGTTTACTTTATGTATCTACTTTATAAGGAGAGCAGAATATGATTGAAGTAAGAAATTTAAGTAAAAAATATGATGATAAAAAGGTGGTACATAATGTATCACTTAAAATAGAAAAAGGTAAGATAACTTCTTTTATAGGTCCTAATGGAGCAGGAAAAAGTACAGCACTATCTATGATAACAAGACTTATGAAAAGAGATAGTGGACAAGTCTTTATTGAAGGTAAAGAATTAGAGACTTGGGATAAAAAAGAATTATCTAAAAAAATAGCAATACTTAAGCAGTCTAATAATATAAATATTAGACTTACAATAAGAGAGCTTGTAAGTTTTGGAAGATTCCCTTATTGTGATGGAAAACTAACAGCAGAAGATAATAAGTATGTTGATGAAGCTATAGAATATATGAGGCTTACTGAACTACAAGATAGATATCTTGATGAGTTAAGTGGTGGTCAAAGACAAAGGGCTTATATAGCTATGGTTATAGCTCAAGGAACAGAATACATATTCTTAGATGAGCCATTAAATAACTTAGATATGAATAATTCGGTTCAGATGATGAAGGTTCTTAGAAGATTATGTGATGATTTAGGAAAAACAATAATACTTGTTATGCATGATATTAACTTCACATCTTGCTACTCTGACTATATAATATGTTTAAAAAATGGAATGATAGCAAAAGAGGGAAATGTAGAAGAAATAATTAATAAAGAAACTTTAGAGAGTATTTATGAGATGAACTTTAAAGTTGAAGAAATTGATGGTAACAGAATAAGTATATATTACTAAAAAATAAGAAACGTATTTTAACTGGCTGAAAGGTCAGTTTTATATAACAAAATTAATGATAATGATTATCTATATTAATAAAATAAAGGAGATGAAAAAATGAACAAAAAAGTCGCAGCAATAATATTGGCAGTATTAGTAGTAATAATAGGTGTATTTTCATTAAGCATGAAAAAAGATAAAAATACAGATTCTAATGCAAATAGCACGATAACAATAACTGATTCAACAGGAGAAAATGTTGAAGTAACAAAAAATCCTCAGAGAGTAGTGGTATTTGATTACGGTGTGGCAGATATATTAAAAAATATAGGTGTTGAAATAGTAGGTTTACCTAAATCAGGTACATTACCAGAGATATTATCATTTTATAAAGATGATAAATATGCAAATGTTGGAGATTTAAAAAATCCTGATTTTGAAGCAATTGAAGCTTTAAATCCTGATTTAATAATAATAAGTGGAAGACAAGCTGATATGGTAGATGATTTCAAAGAAATAGCTACTACAGTAAATTTAGCAGTAGATGGACAAAATTATATGGAAACTTTCAAAGCTACTTTAGATAATGTTGGAAAAATATTTGACAAAGAAGACGCTGTAAAAGATAAATTAGATGAAATAGAAGCTAAAATAGCAGAAATAAATAAAACTGTAACTAAAAAAGGATTAACAGCTACAACTGTTATGGCTAGTGAAGGTAATATAAGTGTATTCTCAAACGAATCAAGATATGGAATCGTATATAATGAATTAGGATTTGAAAATGTGGATAAAAATATAGAATCTTCAAACCATGGTCAACAGATATCATTTGAATATTTCTTAGAAAATAAACCGGACTATCTATTTATTGTAGATAGAGGTGCTGTTACTGGAAAAGGTGATTCTGCAAAATCATTATTTGATAATGAAATAATAAATAATACAGAAGTAGCTAAAAATGATAGAATGGTATACCTAGATTCAGTTGTATGGTATACAATGACTGGTGGTATAGAATCTACAATGAAAATGTTAAATGAAATAGAACAAGCAATAAAATAATAAGTATTTATTAAAAGTAGTCAAATAGTAAAATTATAATGCAAATAAATGAAAAGCTATGAAATTAGGGTTTAGATTTCATAGCTTTTTAAATTACTAAATAAATAAAAGTACAGGGAGAATTAAATATGAGTAATTGGATTATATATGCGCTTTTAGCAGCAGTAAGTGCAAGTTTTGTTACAGTATTTTCAAAACTAGGAGTAAGTAGTTTACCAGCTTCTTTAGCAACTAGTGTAAGAGCTATTATTATGGCTGTTTTTTTAGTAATAGTATCTTTGAGTAGAGGAGATTTTAGTAATATGCAACAATTACTAAGTCAAAGAAATAATTTATTATTTTTAGTTTTTTCTGGGGTAGCAGGAGCTATGTCATGGTTATTTTTAAACATGGCATTGAAGGAAGGAAAGGCCTGGCAAGTTGCTCCCATTGATAAACTATCTGTAGTTTTAACTGTGATTATATCAGTTTTAATATTTAAAGAAGAAATAACAACTAAAGGAATTATAGGTGTTTGTTTTATTGCACTTGGTTCTATATTAGTTGCTTTAGCATAAAAATTTAGATAAATATAATAGACTTTAAAACTTTGCTATGAAATATATTTTGAAGTTATGATAAGATCTTAATTTTTGTACTACTTTAACATATTAGTGTAATATTGAAAAAAGAGTTAAAACCTTTAATAAGATATTAATACCCATATAAAAATGTATTATTAAACAAAGTTATGTTTATTGTTTGAATAAAATAAAAAATATACTATAATTAAGTAGAAATAAAGTTAATAAATAAGAAAAAGTAAGTATTTTAAGATGGAAGTTAAAAATAATTTTAAATATTGTATTTTAAATTATGAAATATATATTTTATATGGGAGGATAACTATGAAAAAATACTCATTAGGGATAGATATAGGAGGAACTACAGTAAAACTTGGCTTGTTTACTTTGGAAGGAGAACTATTAAAAAAATGGGAAATAGAAACAAGAAAAATAGAGAATGGTAAATATATACTAGAAGATATAACAGAATCTATTAATGATGTATTGGAAAAAGAAAATATTAACAAAGGTTTAGTTTTGGGTGCAGGAGTAGGTGTTCCAGGTCCTGTGACAAATGATGGATGGGTACAAGGATGTGTTAATCTTGGATGGCCTGTTTTCAATGTAGCAAAATCATTAGAAAGCATATTAGAAGTGCCAGTAAAAGTAGCTAATGACGCTAATATCGCGGCCCTTGGTGAAATGTTTAAAGGCGGTGGAAAAGGATATAAAAATATGGTAATGGTTACTCTTGGAACTGGAGTCGGAGGAGGAATTATAATAGATGGAAATATTATAGCTGGCTCTACAGGTGCAGGGGGTGAAATAGGTCATATTAGAGTGAATAATAAAGAAAAAGAGTCTTGTAATTGTGGTGGAAAAGGATGTTTAGAGCAATATGCTTCAGCTACTGGAATCGTTAAAATTGCTAAAGAAATATTAAATAATAATAATGATGAGTCAAAACTTAGACAAATTGAAGCTATAACGGCTAAAGATATTTTTGATTTAGCTAAAGAAGATGATAAAGTTGCTTTGGAGATAGTTGATAAATTTAGTTATATATTAGGAAGTGCTTTAGCTAACATAGCTTGTATATCTAATCCAGAAGTTTTTGTAATAGGTGGAGGTGTATCTAAAGCAGGAGATATGCTATTAGATAAAGTGAAGAAATATTATAAAGAAACAGGGTTCTACGCTGTTACTAATGCAGAATTTAAATTGGCCATTTTAGGAAATGACGCAGGGATTTATGGTGGAGCTAAACTAGTTCAATAAAATATAATATAAACTTGAAAGTAGTATGCATTTTTAGCATACTATTTTTTTGATGAAAAAAGAAATTACTATCTGAATAAAAAAGATAATACATAAAGAATAAAAAATGTGCAAGCGGTTGCATAAATTTATTGACACTGATATTATGGCTATGATAGTATCGATATATGATAATCAATATAAAAATTATAAACAATCATATTGGTGGAGGAATTAAGAGATGAAAGATAAAATTTTTGGGGTGTTACAGCGTGTAGGTAGATCATTTATGTTGCCTATAGCAATCTTGCCTGTAGCAGGATTATTTTTAGGCATTGGTGGATCATTCACTAATGAAACAATGCTAAATGCATATGGATTAATGAATATTATGGGACCGGGAACTCCTTTAAATGCATTCTTAAGTGTATTAAATGATGCAGGTAATATAGTATTTGCTAACTTACCATTATTATTTGCAATGGGTGTTGCAATAGGAATGGCTAAAAAAGAGAAGGAAGTTGCAGCTTTATCTGGAGCTTTAGCATTTTTAATAATGCATGCGTCTATAGGTGCTATGATAAACATAAACGGTGGTGCAGAATCTATGCTTAATGGTTCTACTGCTGATGTATTAGGTATAACATCACTTCAAATGGGTGTGTTTGGAGGTGTATTAGTAGGGCTTGGAGTATCAGCTCTACACAACCGTTTTTATAAAATTGAATTACCTCAGGTATTATCATTTTTTGGTGGAACAAGATTTGTGCCAATAATATGCTCAATAGTATATTTATTAGTTGGTATACTAATGTTTTATATATGGCCACTTATACAAAATGGAATATATTCTGTAGGAGATTTAGTAAGAAGTTCAGGATATGCAGGAACTTGGCTATACGGATTTATGGAAAGAGCATTAATACCATTTGGACTTCATCACGTATTCTACTTACCATTCTGGCAGACAGCTGTTGGAGGTACTGCATTGGTAGGAGGACAATTAATAGAAGGTGCTCAGAATATATTCTTTGCTGAACTTGCAACTCCAGGAATTACAGAGTTTAGTGTGGAAGCGACAAGATTTATGTCTGGTAAATTCCCACTTATGATATTTGGTTTACCGGGTGCAGCTTTAGCAATGTATAAATGTGCAAAACCAGAAAAACGTAAAGTTGTTGGCGGGTTATTACTATCTGCAGCATTAACTGCAATGTTAACTGGTATAACTGAACCAATAGAATTTACATTCTTATTTGTTGCTCCAGTGTTATATGTTATCCATTCAATATTTGCAGGTGCAGCTTACATGATAATGCACATGTTAAATGTTGCGGTAGGTATGACATTCTCAGGAGGATTAATAGACTTAACATTATTCGGTATATTACAAGGAAATGCTAAAACTCACTGGATAAATATAGTTTGGGTTGGTTTAATATACTTTGCAGTATATTATTTCTTATTTACATTTTTAATTAAAAAGTTTGACTTTAAAACTCCAGGTCGTGAAGATGAAGATGGAGAAGTTAAACTTTATACAAGAGCAGATTTAAATGCAAAAAAAGATGCTAAATCAAATGCTGGAGATAATCAAGTATCAGCACTGATTTTAAGAGGATTAGGTGGAAAAGCTAATTTAAGTGACTTAGATTGTTGCGCAACAAGACTTCGTGTAACAGTAAAAGATTCAAGCAAAGTAGATCAATCACTATTAAAATCAAGTGGTGCAGCAGGTGTAATAATAAATGGAAATGGCGTTCAAGTAATATACGGACCACGTGTTACAGTTATAAAATCAAATTTAGAGGATTTTATAGCTAATGGAGGTATAGTAGAAATACAAGAAGAACCTGTAGTTGAAAATAAAATAGAAGAAAAATCTATAGGTAATTTGATAGTATTTTCTCCAATAGAGGGAAATGCAATATCTCTTGATAAAGTAAATGATGGTGTATTTTCTGAAGGAATGTTAGGTAAAGGCATAGCAATAGAACCAAGTGTTGGTAGAGCTGTATCTCCAATAAATGGAGTAGTTTCTACAGTTTTTGAAACAAAACATGCTATTGGACTTACATCTGATGACGGAGTAGAGATTTTAATTCATATAGGTATTGATACTGTAAAATTAAATGGAGAACATTTTAATACCCATGTAAAAGCAGGGGATAAAGTAAAAGTAGGAGATATTTTAGTTGATTTTGATATAGAAAAAATAAAAGAAGCAGGATATCCAATTGTGACACCTGTAATAATTACAAATACAGATTCTTATGATAATATTGAAACATTAGCAGATGGTTCAGTAAAAGAAAAAGAAAAACTGTTATCTATAGGATAATATTTAAAAAGGAGTTATTTCGAAATAATTTATTATTTCTAGAAAATAGCTCCTTTTTAATTTTAAGAGGATTATTTTTAGCAAGGGACAAAGCTATTGGTGATATGATTGAAGAGCATTTATGGAGTATACAAATTATTTCTAATTATGTTTACTATATGAATAAAATATAAAATATACTATAATTAAAAAAGAAATAATAAGGAAAATATATTATAACTAGGAGATAAATATGAAGGTTACAATAAAAGATGTAGCAAAAGAGGCAGATGTTGCAGTATCAACAGTATCGAGGGTTATTTCTAATAGTAGCAGAATAAGTGTTAAAACAAAGCTTAAAGTTTGGGATGCAATAAAAAAATTAGATTACAAGCCTAATCAAATGGCAAGAAGCCTTGCAACACAAAAAACTAATATATTAGCTGTAATTTTACCACAGTGGGTTAATGGTTCTTTTTCAAATATGTTTTTTATGCAAATTTTCAAGGGAATTAGTTCATGTGCTAAAGAAAGAGGATATTTTATTATGTATGCTTTTAAAGAAGAAGATGATGATAATTGGATGAGTAAATTTGTGCAAAGTAATTTTGTAGAAGGGGTTTTATTATTTCATGAAGAAGATGAGAGTGATTATATAGAATATCTAAAGAAGATAGAATTTCCTTTTGTATCAGTTGGTATTCCAAAAGAATTAGAAAGTTATTTAAAAATTGATAGTGAGGAAGATAAAGAGATACATGAGGCTAATGGAAAATATTTAGGGAGCTATACAACAAAAATAATGATAGATAAATTAGAAAACAATGAGGTAAATAATTATCAGATAATAAATGCTAAGTTTATTGAGAAAGAGCCTATGCTTGAGAGGATGAAAAGTATGTTTTTATATAATAGACATGTATAGAAATAGTATGCTAATAAGGGCATACTATTTTTTTATATAGATTGATACATTAAGACAACATTTACATTCATGTATAAGTAAATAAAATTAAAAAAATATACATTTTAACCTGTAAAAATGCTAAAAATATATGCAGTTATTATTTTAATAATGAAATAACATATGAAGAGAGGGTTAATCTATGACAAAAAGACTATTCTATAATGGAGATATTATAACATTAGAAGATGAGCTATATGCAGAAGCTGTACTAGTTCAAGATGGCAAAATTAAAAAAGTAGGTAAAAAAGATGATTTAATGAAAGATGCTGGAGATGCTGAAATGGTGGACTTACAAGGTAAAACATTAATACCATCATTTATTGATCCACACAGTCACTTTTTTGGATATGCAAACTCTAAATTACAAGTAAATTTAGAGGATGCAGTTGATTTTAATGACATATCAGAAAGAATCAAAAACTTTATCGAAAAAAATAATGTTAAAAAAGGTGATTGGATAGTTGCGAATAACTTTGATTATAATACATTAGCAGAAAAAACATATCCAAGAATTGATTTTGTTGATAAGATTGCGCCAGACAATCCTCTTATAATTTCAAATAAATCAGGACATAATGGTGTATTTAACTCACTGGCTATGGAAGGGTTAGGAATAACAGCTGATACTCCAGATCCAGAGGGTGGGGTAATTTACAAAGAAAATGGTAAGTTAACTGGGTATTTAGAAGAAAATGCATATATAAACAATGTTCAAAGAGCTCCAATGCCGTCTACAGAAGATATTATGAAAGCTGTTATGGAAGCACAAGATGACTATGCATCCTTTGGTATAACAACAATGCAAGAAGGTATGATAGTTCCAGCACTTGCTGACTTCTTAGCCTATATAGCTAATTCTAGTATGTTAAAGTTAGATTATATAGGATTTGTTGATATTAGAGAAAAAGAAAAAGTATTATCTAAATTAGAAGGCTGTGTAAAGCAATATAAAAATCACTTTAAAGTTGGTGGATTTAAAACTTTCTTAGATGGTTCACCACAAGCTAGAACTGCATTTATGAGAACCGATTATCTAGGAGAAGAAAAAGGATATAGAGCTTATCCTGCTATGGGTGGAGAAGAATTAGAAGGGCTTATAGAAATAGCATTAAAAGATAATATGCAACTTTTAGCTCACTGTAATGGTGATGCTGCTGTTGCTCAATATATGGAACAATATAAAATAGCAAAAGAAAAATTAAATTCAACAAATGATATAAGACCAGTAATTATACATGCTCAATTAATAGGCGTAGATCAGTTACCAGAAGTTAAAAAACTTGGTATGATACCATCATTCTTTATTGGCCACGTTTATCATTGGGGAAATATACATGTTGATAATTTTGGATTTGAGAGAGCTAGTCAGATATCTCCTGCTAAATCAGCTTTAGATGAAGGGATTAAATTTACATTCCATCAAGACGCACCAGTTATAGAACCAAATATGATAGAAACTATGTGGATTGCTGTAAATAGAAAAATGAAAGATGGAACAGTTCTTGGTGAAAATCAAAAAATACCAGCACTTGCAGCTTTAGAAGCAGTTACTAAAAATGGAGCTTATCAATATTTTGAAGAAGACATCAAGGGCACTATCAAAGAAAATAAATTAGCTGACTTAGTAATACTTGATAAAAATCCATTAAAAGTAGAGCCTGATGATATAAGAAATATAAAAGTATTAGAAACAATAAAAGAAGGACAAACTATATATAAAGCTTAATTAGATTAATTAATATAATACAGATTAAAAGGATGCTAGAAAAATTGAACTGAACCCCTTAAAGTAGACACAAGTAAAAAAGACTTGTAAAATACTACTTTAAGGGGTGATTTTTATGCAAAGAAATAATAGAAAAAATATGAGTTATTCATTTGATATAAAACTTAG
>JARKUZ010000017.1 GCA_029851945.1 Terrisporobacter sp.
AATATTTTTGCTTTTTAAATTATTAGTATTCATAAAAATATTATACACAAAAAGGAGGATTCAAATTCGAATCCTCCTTTTCTTATCGGCTAGTATCAAAATTTATTTTGATACAGCCCCTTTTATATTAACTCAAAATAATATATTATTTTGAGTTAATATTAAACTATTCATATATATTTTTCACACTAATTAACTATATTAATTTTATTTAACCTATCTATAAAATCTTCAGAAAATTTATCAGGCATATCACTAATTGAAGTCTTTATTTTTTGAATTTCCTCTTTATTTTTATTAACTTCTGCAGTATTAACTAATTCATTAACCCTATTTATTAAAATTTGTTGAATATTATCTAATCTAATACTCCATTCATCTAACTCTTCTTTATAGAAAGTAATTTCATTACTATATATGTATTCTGTTAATTCCTCTAATAATTTTCTTGAAGAGTTTATATTTTTTTGAACCAAATCAATTTCTAATTCTTTTTCCTTTGAAGTTTTTTCTATGGAGTCAAAAACTTTTTCAGCTTTTAAATATATTTCATCATCTAAATTATAATAAACTATAACACTATCTAAAGTATTGATTATTTCATCTTTAAATTTATCTGGTAAATTCTTTGGTATAGAATTTTTAGCATAATCAATATCTTTTTGTGTCTTTAAAGCAGTAGCCTTATTAACATTTCCACTAACTTCATCTAAAATAATTTGCTGAACTGAATCTAATCTTACTGACCAATTTACTATATCTTGTTTATATTCTTCAGTATAATTATCTTTTACATAATCCTGAAAACTACTAATTAAATTTCTTGCTTCAAGTATTTCACTTTGTAGTTCAGTAAAATCTTTATTTTCTGCTAACTCCTCACTACTTATTATATATTCCCAAATTTCACTATAATATTTATTAACTTGTAAATCTACAAAATACTCATCATCTACTTTTCCAAATTTTATTCCAATTATCATAACAATAGTTAATAAAACTATACATATATACTTAAATCTGCTACTCAAAATTACTTCTCCTTAATCCATATAATAAAGCTGTTGCCTTATCTAATCTTCCTTTTGATATATATTTTATAAACTTAATAATTCTAGTAATATAAAAGAAAAGCATTAATTTAATATAATCAATATTACTTATCTTATATCTATACTTATTAATAAAATTAATTCTATTTTTATTATTCCACTTAATAGCAAACGGAGACTCTGCTTCTCCAGAAGCTGCACTTACCTTGTGATAAATAATACTTTTAGGATTAAAGCAAATTTTATATCCATTCTCTTGAATATTAGCACAATAATCAACATCTTCATAATACATAAAATATTCTTCTGGTAGTTCACCAACTTTAGTAATAACTTCACTTCTAATTAACATTAAACATCCAGTTGCAAAACTCACTTCGCTTTCATATAAACTCAATTTATTTATATTCTCATTCTCATGATTATGATACCCATAAAATCTATTCCAATTAATTTCTCCTCCAGCATACCATACTAAATTTTTATCATAATAATTAAGTATTAATCCTGTAGTTATTCCATATTCCTTATTACTTTCCATAGCTCTTACCAATTCATCTAGAAAATCAGGTTCTACTATTGTATCATTATTAATTAATAAAACATAATCTGCCCCTTTTTCTAGTGCATATCTAATTCCAATATTATTGCCAAAAGCAAATCCACCATTCTTATTAGATGATATTACATGATGTTTATAGCTTATCTTTTCATTAAGAATATCAAGTGAATTATCAGTAGAATAATTATCAACTACAACAATTTCATAATTATTGTAATATATAGATTCTAAGCTTTTTATGCACTCTAAAGTATCAGCTGCTCCATTATAATTTACTAATATTATGAAAACTTTCTTACTCATAAATATCCTCTTATCCTCTTTAATATATAATTAAATAATCCCTTACTTATTAAAAGTTCAATAAATAATATGAAAAATATATTTAATATCAAAACAGGTATCTTTAAGGAATTACCAAAAACACTCCATAATAACATATTTAATACATTAGCATAAATAATAGTTGCTCCTATTGTAGTTAACTTTCTACTCTTAATCATTTTTATAGATAAATAAGCTAACAATAAGAAAATAAGTACATATACTACAACTCCTATATATCCAAAATCTTGCATTGCTTCTGGTATAAATGATGATACATTTAATCCTATTTTTTTATCTAAATAAGGAACATATGATACTTTTTCCGTTAGCCATATCTTATACTCTTCCCCAAAACCTAATATATTCGCAAAAAACTTTATAAACGGATAAAGCAAGTTATTAAAATATGTTAGTTGAATACTTTGATTCATTAATGAAAATGCAGCATTTTCTAGTGGACTAGTAAGATAAATATATCCCCATAAAAATCCTGTTGGAATAATTTGATTCATTCCATAATGTTCATTAATAGTTCTATGGTAGACATGTTCTAATACATATTCCATTCTCATATCTCCAATATATCCAAAGAACTGTAAAAACACTATAAACACTAGTATTAATGTAACATATATAATATATAATCTTTTTTTAGATATTATATTTTTTATTTTAATTAAACTAAATAATTCATATATATACATAGCTGCTAAGATAAATGCAATTGGTCCCCTATTAAGAGTTAATACTAATGTTCCTATACTTAATAAAAATACTAATAAATCTAATATTTTTTTATTAATTCTAAATAAAATATATTTAGCTTGTGCACATAATACCAACATATATACTATATACGCTGAATAATGATCCATTTGTTGCTTATTAATCTTATTTTGACTTAATATTGCTAATCCATATTTTTTTACATTTATCCAAAAAGTAATAAAAGCAATAATAAATACTAAATTTATTATCATTGAGTAAATTAAATAATTGTCTTTATCACTCTTCATTTTTTCCATACTCAGTAGAATATCATCTTCTCTTAAAAAATTTTTTCTACTTCCAAATAAAAATACTATACAAATTAAAATTACTATTATGTTTATTATTAAATTAGGATTATAGTAGCTACTAAGTTTTAAATTATATAAGGCTATATTTACTAACCATAAAATAATCATTAACTTTATAGCATCAACAAAGGTTGATAAACCGCTTTTTTGATACCATTTAAATAATAAAACAGCAAGTAAAATTAATTGAATTATACCTATAAAATAATACATTTAATTTTCTCCTTACATTATTAACTCATATACTTGTTTAGCTGTTTTTTCCCAAGAAAATCTTTTAATATTTTCAAAAGACTTATTAATCAATTTCTTCCTTAACTCCTCATTAGTTAAAGCTAAAACCATTTTTTCCCTCAAATCTTCAATATCATTATTTTTAAATACTAATGCTGAATCTCCATAAACTTCTGGTAAAGAAGAATTATTAGAAGTTATTACAACTGTACCACATGCCATGGCTTCTAATATTGGTAATCCAAAACCTTCATATAAAGTTGGATAAACAAAAGCTTTTGAATAATAATATAAAGATGGTAAATCTTCATCTGGAACATAGCCTATAAAATTTATTTTTTCTTCAATATTTAACTCATTAACTAAACTCTTTAGTTTTAATATGTAATCCGAATCTTTTCCTACAATAATTAACCTGCACTCTTCTTCAATATCCTTTATTGCCCTTAAAGCTATTTCAATATTTTTATGATAATATGATGCCCCAACTATAATCATATAGTTATAATTTATTTTATATTTTTCTAATACAAGTTTATCTATATTTTTAGTATTAAATAACTCATTATCATAACCATTATAAATTACACTTACTTTACTCTCATCAACGTTATAAAAATCAAGTAAATCTTTTTTAGTGTTTTCAGAAATACATACTATTTTATAAGCTTTTTTTAATAAAAAGGGCATTAAAAACCTATAATATTTATTTTGATGTTGTGCAACCTCTGGATAGTGTAAAGGAATAAAATCATGTATTGTAATTATTTGCTTAGCTCTACATAACAAAGATATATATTGAAATGGATGATATAACACATCATTCTTTTTAACCTTAAATGGAAGAACTAATTGAGTCCATAATAATCTAGCTAATCCACCCTTTTTCTTATAACTAGGTTTCACATAATTAGTTATTTTTTCAACTTCTACTCCTTTTATTTCAACTGGTGACAAAATTCTTATATTTTTATTTAATTTGTATAACTCTTGTATAACATTCTTAGCATATACTCCAAGCCCTGATGGACTTTCATTTAAAATACTAGAGTTTATTACTATTTTCCTTTCCATAGCTTTTTAACTCCTTTATACTTGATATATTATCTCTGTTTGCAACCATAATTTCATTTTCCGTTTCTATGATAATAAGATTTTCAACACCTAGTAAATACGTTTTTTTATTGGTTTGAATAATATTATCATGACTATTTAACATTGCAACACTACCATCAATTACATTATTACTCTCATCTGTATCCTTATATCTAGATAAACTGTTCCAGCTCCCCAAATCGTCCCATCCAAAATCTCCAGGAATAACATATATATTATTAGCTTTTTCCATGATTCCATAATCTATCGAAATTGCTTCAACCCTTACATATTTTTCTTTAATATCATTTACATCATTTATATTTATATCATTAATTATTTCATAAATCTCAGGTAAGAACTCTTTTGTTAATCTAATTATATTAGATGCTTTCCATATAAACATTCCAGAGTTCCATAAGTATTCCTTTTCTCTAAAATAAATTTCAGCATCACTTAAATAAGGCTTTTCTTTAAAGCTTTTTACAGCTTTTATATTAAAGTTATTTATAGTCAAATCATCATCAAAAGTTTGAATATATCCATATCCTGTATCGGGTCTAGTTGGTTTTATCCCTATAGTTACAATAACTTCATTATTATTCTCTATGAATTCTTCACCTATTTTTATTACATTTCTAAACTTTTCCTCATTTAATATCAAATGATCAGATGGTAATACAGCAATAGTTGCATTTTCATATCTTTCTCTTATATAAAAAGCTGATAATGCTATACATGGAGCAGTATTCTTCCCCTGTGGTTCTACTATTATATTTTCATTTGGCAAATTAGGTATATGTTCCTTAATTAACGTCCTATATGTATTAGCCGTAACTATAAAAATTCTTTCTAAAGGAATTAATCCTTGTAGTCTTCTAACGGTATGTTGAATCATAGATTCTTTACCTATTAAATTAAGAAACTGTTTTGGCTTTTCATCAGTTGATAAAGGCCAAAAACGTTCTCCTTTTCCTCCTGCCATTATAAGCGCGCATAGCATAGAGCCCTTCCTCCTAAAATAATTATTTTATTTGTTTAATTATTTAAAAACAATTATCATACTAAATTATTTTATATATAATATCCTTAATATTATATATTTTGTTATATAACTTGTCTACTTTCGTGATTAACTAAACATAATTTAATTCTCTATTTACATTTTCAAGTTTTTTAATTAGAATTCTTAATCACTTTCCTCAGTAAATATTTAATTTCATCATTTTACATTATATCTAACTAATACCATATATACTAGCATTAAATTATAAAAAATGACAAAAACTAATGAACTACCCTCTATCAAATAGATATTAAGTAGTTCATTATACATATATATTGTATTTAATTATATATCAGATAATATATTTCTTACAGTTTCTTCTTTCATCTTATAAGTCATTTCATTAAACAATTCGCTTGACTCTAATATAAATAATTGAACTGGATCAACTTGCTTGTAAGATTTCAAGTTAACACCTTGTCTTATTATTTCTATATTATTTAAATAATCAATCCATAACTCATCAACATTATCTAATAAAATACTTTTTTCTCTTATTCTCATTTCGTCATATCCAACTTCATCTTCTAACTTAGAATATTTACTAAGAACATCTTCTAAAATATCATCAGCTAAGGATTTATTATGTAAATTAATTTCTTCTAATTTACTAGACTCAACTAAATTAAGCTCTAATAATTTTTCTAAACTATTTTGATTGCTTATTATACTAGAAATAGTTACATTAATTACTGATTTAATCATTTCAAGTATATTATCTTTTATATCATCACTTTCAAGTATTTGATTTCTTTGCTCATATATTACTTCTCTTTGCTTATTTAATGTATCATCATATCCAACAACATTTTTTCTTGCTGCTAAGTTATCTCCTTCAACTGCTTTTTGAGCATTTTCAATAGCTTTAATTGCTGATTTAGAATCTATGTGCCCATTATTACTTTCTAACTTAGAAACTATTTTCTTAAATCTATCAGATATATAATTTCTAGTCATTTCATCTTCTAAAGATACAAAGAAAATAGATTCTCCTGGGTCTCCTTGTCTTCCTGAACGTCCTCTAAGCTGATTATCAACTCTTACTGAATCATGTCTTTCAGTCCCTATAACTTTTAATCCACCTAAAGCTTTTATTTCCTCAGTAAGTTTAATATCTGTTCCTCTACCAGCCATATTAGTTGCTATAGTGATAGCCCCTTTATCTCCTGCTCTTGAAATTATCTTAGCTTCATTTTCATGATTTTTAGCATTAAGTACATTATGAGGAATTCCCTTTCTTTTTAATATAGCAGAAATATCCTCAGATTTTTGAATACTTGCTGTACCTACTAAAACTGGTTGACCTTTCTTATGAGTTTCTATTATCTCATCAACAATAGCATAATACTTATCCACAATATTTGTATAAACCTTATCTTGTTTATCTATTCTTTGCACTGGATTATTAGTAGGAATAACTATAACATCAATATTATATATTTCTCTAAACTCTTCTTCTTCAGTAACAACAGTTCCACTCATTCCAGAAAGCCTTTTATACATTCTAAATAAATTTTGTAATGTTATTGTAGCGAGAGTCTTATTTTCAGGTTGAATATCAACATCTTCTTTTGCTTCTATAGCTTGATGAAGTCCGTCTGAGAATCTTCTTCCCTCCATAACTCTTCCTGTGAAAGTATCTACTATTAAAATTTCACCTTCATCATTTTCTATATAATCAATATCTCTAGTCATAGTATAATTTGCCTTTAAACTTTGAGTTATATGATGACGCAGCTTTATATTTTCAAAGTCTGCATAGTTTTCTATTTTAAAATGCTTTTCTAATTTTTCAATACCACTTTCAGTTAAAGTAACAGCCTTTTTCTTTTCATCAACTTCATAATCTCTATTTTTCTTTAAAGTCTTAACAAATTCATCTATACTTATATAATACTCTGTAGGGTCTTCTCCTTCCCCTGATATAATAAGAGGAGTTCTTGCTTCATCTATAAGGATAGAGTCAATTTCATCTACAATAGCATAATTTAATTCCCTTTGCATCCTTTCAAACTTATCCTTAACCATATTATCCCTTAAATAATCAAATCCTATTTCACTATTTATTCCGTAAACTATATCCCTACTATAAACTTCTCTTCTTTCATCTGTTTCTAATTCATGAACTATAACGCCTGATGTTAATCCTAAAAATGAATATACTTGTCCCATTTCTTCACAGTCTCTTTTAGCTAGATACTCATTAGTTGTTATTATATGGACTCCATTTCCAGTTAGAGCATGTAAATATGCTGGACAAGTAGCAACTAAAGTCTTACCTTCACCTGTCTTCATTTCTGCAACTCTTCCTTGATAAAGAGCAACTCCACCTATAAGTTGAACTCTATAATGCTTCATATTTAATACTCTATATGAAGCTTCTCTAACTACGGCAAAAGCTTCTGGTAAAATATCATCAAGTGATTCACCATTATTTATTCTATTTTTAAATTCATCTGTCTTGTATTTTAATTCATTGTCACTTAACTTAGAAATAATTTCATCATAACTTTCTATTTTATCTACAATTTTATTTATTTTCTTAAGCTCTCTAGCATTATAATCATATAATTTATCTATTACTCTTTTCATTTATTATTCCTCTTCCACCACATGTATCTTAATTTTCTATCTATTGAAATTATATCCTTATAATACCTCTATTTCAACTATATACTTGTATTTTCGTCATACTATAATCTATTATATAACTATATTCTCTATTAAAGTGCAAAAATAGGTAAATTAATATATAATTACCTTAGATTATTTTTTAGTATAGGAGAAACTTATGATTTTTAACTCAACAGAATTTTTATTTTTATTTTTACCTATAACCTTAATAGGATATTTTACATTAAATAATTTAAACTCAAAAAATATATCAAAGTTATGGTTAGTTTTATGTTCCTTATTCTTTTATGGCTATTATAACAAATGGTATTTATTTATTATAAGTTCATCACTTATAGTTAACTTTATCATAGGTAATAAAATCCATTCTTGCACTTATAAGAATTTAATTGGTAAAACTTATCTTATAATAGGAATTACTTTTAATTTGCTCTTATTAGGGTATTTTAAATATTATGATTTTTTTATTTTTAATTTAAATAAAATATTTATTACTAATCTTAAAGTATTAAATATAATGCTCCCTTTAGGAATTTCATTTTTTACATTCCAACAACTATCTTTTTTAATAGATAGTTATAAAGGTAGTAATATAAAATATAACTTTTTAGACTATTGTTTATTTGTAACATTTTTCCCACAATTAGTGGCAGGACCTATAGTTCTTCCTAGCGAAATGATGCCACAATTCGAAAATAATGATAACAAAAAAATTAATTATGAAAATATGAGCAAAGGTCTTTACTTATTATCTATAGGTTTAGTAAAAAAAGTTTTTATTGCTGATACGTTATCAATATTAGCTAACTCTGGATTTAATAATCCTTATAATTTAACTATGATGGATAGTATTTTAACTTCCTTTGGGTACACTTTTCAACTTTATTTTGATTTTAGTGGCTACTGTGATATAGCTATGGGGATTGCTCTTATGTTTAACATAAATCTACCATTAAATTTTAACTCTCCATATAAATCCACTAATATAAAGGAGTTTTGGAATAACTGGCATATTACATTAGGAAGATTTTTAACTAATTATCTTTACTATCCATTAGGTGGTAGTAAATTAGGAAAAACCAGAACACTAGTTAACTTATTTATAGTATTTCTTATTAGTGGAATCTGGCATGGTGCAGGATGGACATTTATAATTTGGGGATGTTTGCATGGACTAGCTATGATAATTCATAGATTGTGGTCTTATACTGAAAAAAAACTACCTAAAGTACTTGGTTGGTTTATTACATTTAATATAGTAAATATATTTTGGATATTTTTTAGAGCTAATGATGTTGACAGTGCAATAAAAATAATAATTAGTATGTTTAATATAAGTACATTGCCTCAGAAATTTAGCAATAACTATCTATCTTTAATAAATCCAACTTTAGAGCTTAAATTCGTTTTAATAATTGCAATAATAATAGCTTTATTTTCACCTAAGGCTATAAAAATAGTAAATTCAATGAAATTTAATTTTAAAACTAACTTAATAATTATTTTTTATTTAACTTTATCAATATTATTAATACTTTCAAGTAAAGTGTCTACATTTTTATATTTTAATTTTTAAGGAGATAGAAATGCAAAAAAGATTTTTTTATATTAATATTATCTCTATAATTTTTATTATGGCTTTTATATGTATATTTAATTATATTTTAGATCCATATGGCATTTTTAAAACTAATTTTAATAATCAAGTGTTAGAAGCAAATAAGAATTATATTAAAACTAAATATATATTAAATAATCCTACTAAATATGATTCATTTTTATTTGGCTCATCAAAAGTTGGAGCTATAGAAAGTGAACTTATTCCAGACGGTAAATACTATAATATGACTTATTCAGAAGGATTACCTAAAGATTGGTTAAATAATATAAAAACTTTTTTAAATAATAATATTAAAATTAAAAATATATTTATAGCTTTAGATGATTTTTCATTTACTTGTGATCCAAATGATCATTTAATACAACCAATGAGAATACCTTATGAAAATTTAAATACTTTAAAAATATTTAGTACATATTTATTTAGAAACCCTTTTGACTTATATAATACAAAAACTATCAAAGGCTTGTTATCAGATACATATGATGGTAGTAATTTTGATTTATACTCTACTGGAAGAGGTTTTACAACATTTAATGAAGAAAAGGAAATGTTAGAATCCCTAACTGAAAAAGAACTAAACAGTAGTGTTTATGATTCTCCTACTATATTTTTTGATTACAATAGAGTAAACGAAACCTTATCTGAAATTGAAGAAATAATTGATATATGCAATAAAAATAATATAAATTTAAATATTATTTTTAATCCTATTCACAAAACTACATATTTATCTATTGACAAAGAAATTTTAAATGAAGCAAAATATAGATTATCTGAACTCACTAGTTTTTGGGATTTTACTTACCTTAATGAAGTTAGTGAAAATAACTATTATTGGGCAGAAACAACTCATTATAGACTTATAGTTGGAAGAATGATATTAGAAAAAGTATTTTCTATTGATTTAGGAGTTAATACTCCTGATGATTTTGGTTCATTTATAAATAGAAAGGATTGAATAAATTGTCATTTAACTCATTAATATTTATACTATACTTTTTACCTCTAACATTACTTATATATTATGTAGGCAATGAAAAGTATAGAAATTTAATATTGCTCTTAGCAAGTACTATCTTCTTTTTATGGAGCTCTTCTCAAAGCTTTATAGTTATTTTAGTATCTATATCCATAAATTATTTACTAGGTTACTTATTATTTCAAAGTGAAAAATATAGAAAAGCGATTTTAACCTTTGGATTAATATTTAATATATCTTTACTTATGTATTATAAATATAGCAACTTTTTTATTACTACTTTTAATACAGCTTTAAAAACTAATATCTCATTATTAAAGTTAATTGTTCCCTTAGGTATTTCTTATATTACCTTTCAACAAATCAGCTTTATTGTGGATATTTATAAAAATAAAACAAGCTTTAAAAATAACTTAATAGACTACTGCTTATATATATTATTTTTCCCTAAACTAATAGCAGGACCCATAACTAAATACTCCAAAATTAATGACTCATTAACCAATAGAAAATATTCAGATAATACATTTAATAAAGGTATATATAGATTTTCAGTTGGTCTAGGAAAAAAAATAATTATATCTAGCACTTTAGAAACTGTAGCTAATAATATTTTTTCATTATCGCCTTCTTCTTTGGGATTTAATCTAAGTTGGCTTGGAATGATAACATATACCCTTCAAATTTACTTTGATTTTTCAGGATATAGTGATATGGCAATTGGTTTAGCTAATATGTTTTCTATTTCTCTACCTGAAAACTTTAATAAACCTTATCAAGCAAAAGGTTTCAAAGACTTCTGGAAAAGATGGCATATATCATTATCTAGCTTTTTAAGAGATTATATTTATATACCACTTGGTGGAAATAGAGTTTCTAAAAAACGTATGCTTTTAAATAACTTTATTGTATTCTTAATAAGTGGTTTTTGGCATGGTGCTAATTTTACATTTATCATTTGGGGAATATATCACGGCTTATTTGTTATTATAGAAAATATAGGTTTTAGCAAAATATACTCAAAACTTCCTAGCATAGTTTCAAAAGTTATTACCTTTATATTAGTTTCTATTGGATGGGTATTTTTTAGGTCTGAAAGCCTATCATATGCCTTTAATTTTATTAAAGAATTATTTAACTTTAATAATATAGTATCTTTAAATATTGTTAATGTTGATTGTAAATTCTTATTTATATTTATATTAGCTTTAATACTAATATCATTACCTAAAATTGATATTAATAAAAATAAAATATTGCTTTTGTTAAGTCGAATTTTTTCTTTAATTATATTAATTTATTCAATTTCTATAATTACTACTGGTAGCTTTATGCCATTTATTTATCTTAGCTTTTAAAGGAGGTTTATTGTGAAAAAAAACTTTATTAAAACACTAAAAAATAAATGCTATATTATATTATTTTTACTAATAATATTTTTACCTTTATTCCAAAGTTACACTAAAATATTTAATGACAAACTATTAAATGAAAAAAGAAGTGAATCAAAACTTCCTACATATAACAAAGATGAATCTATTTCAACTTTTTTCAATAAATATGAAGATTACTTTAATAATACCTTTGGTTTTAGAGATTATTTTATTAGACTTTCTAATTATATAGATATTAACATTTTTAATAAGTCTCCTAATGACTCTGTAATTTTAGGTAAAAATGATTACTTATACTCTTCTGAGGAATTAGATGATTACAATAAAGAAAACTTATTAACAGATGATAAAATTGATTATATTGCCCAAGGTCTTTTAACCTTACAAAATGGTTTTAATGCTAAAGGAATTGATTTTGTATTTGCTATAGCTCCTAATAAGAGCACAATTTATCCTGAATATATGCCTGAAGAATCTACTAACCCTAATGGAATTAGCAACCTCGATAAGCTTCAGGCTTTATTAAAAGACTACGGAGTTAAATTTATTGATTATAAGAATTTAATGCTTGAAAATAAATCAAATTATGATCTTTACTATAAAAGAGACACTCACTGGAATACCATTGCTTCTGCATTAGCTGCTAAAGAGTTAATAAATACTATTAATAACTCTAATATAGATTTTTCCATTGAACCTATTAATATTAGAGAGGAATTTAGACAAGGAGATTTAGATGACTTGTTAGGAATAAAAACTCCTGTTTTAGAGACAAGCTGTGATGTTGATATTAGCTCTCCAATTAATAAGCTTCCTAAAACTTTAGCTTATCATGATTCTTTTTATAATGAAGTATTACCTTTGCTTGATGACTTCTTTATTCAAAGATTAGATATGCATAACTTTAATGCACCATTACATAGCAATATTAAAGATTATGATGAAAATGCTAAAATAGTTGTTTTTGAAGTTGTAGAAAGATATTTATATAAACTTTTGGATTATGAGTTTTTTGTGTTTGATGATGATGACACTATAGTTAAAGATTATCAACATTATACTCTCCCCCTTGATATTAATAACAAAAATAATAACATAAACTCTACAAATATAGCACAATATACTTACGATAATTATTATAGCTATTCATTCCTTTCAGAAGACTCTAGTATAACTTGGAATGTTGATAATATAACTACTGATTATGTTTTATTAGAATTTAATGATGTATCAAAACATACCTCAGTATCTTTAACTTATGCAGATACCGATGGAAGTTTTTCTGAAAAACAAATTGCTAATTTTATGCTTCAACCTGAAAAAACTAAATATTTAATTAAAATAAAAAATCCAATAGAAATTAGTAAATTAAGATTATCTGTAATTAATAAAACTAATGTTAATTTAAACTTAAAAAACATTCAGATCATTTCAAAACAATAATAGAAAAGGAGAACTATAAAAGTTCTCCTTTTCTATTTGAGTTCATTTTTTGTATATTAAATTATCTAAATAGTTTGCAAAAATTTTATTGGGTGAACAATTTAATTATACTATATTTTTTAATCTTTTCAAATATTTTCTTTGAATTTTTTTATAAATTTTTATTTAAATTCAACCTTATATTTTGATAAATCTTGTCCCTCAATTTTTAAGAAGTTAGTAAAAGGTATAACTATTGAATAAAACTTCCCCTTATGTGATCCAACAGAAAAACTATTATCATTAATTTTATATATTCCTTTATATATCATTAATTCATTTTCCATATATACAGTTATAGGCAAAGATTTAATATTTATTTCTCTATCACTAGAATTTCTAGCTAATGCTATTATACAAAATCCTTCTTCAACTTCTCCTACTTTAAATACATCAATTCTAAATTCATCTTCCTCAATTTTAGATAAACTTCTTAAGAATTTTTTCATTTCTCTATTATTCCTATAACCATTTATCTTAGGTAGTTTTTTAATATCTATATCTATATAATTAAATCTTTTAACTTTATTTAAATTATCTATACAAATATATTCTTTTTCTCTATTAATATTCTTTAAATTTTCATCTTTTAAAAGTTTTATTTCTTTATATATGGCTTCTTTACTTGATATATCTTTATTTATATCTACAACAAAACTTTTTACCATATCTTCATTTATATACATTTTTAAAGGTAATCTTTTAATATGTACTTCCTTATTAGATAAATTAGTTATATATAAACCTATCTCTAAGGAATCATTATTTTCAAATATAAATGAATTAGTTATTTGAATATAATTATTATTAATTTTTTTATTTAATATTATATCATTAAACTCATCTTTTAATAAATTATTATAAAAATCACTTTGACATCTTTCATTTACTAATTTAATATTAGAATTATATGCAGTATTCATATTTATCTTCATTTCCTCTTATTTTTATATTGGAATAAATTTAATTGGTTGATTATTTCCAATTTCCTTAATAATATCATTTATAGTATTACTAAGTTTTTCAAAATCTATATACTTATTCTTCATTTCAACTAACTTTTCTATGACATATTCCTTATATATAATAGGTAATTCTACATAGTTACTTAATAGGTCACTATATAATAAATATTTCTTTTTTTCTAAGTTTTTTTCATTATTAAATCTATATACTAAATACTCTTTATTAATTAAATCTAAAAGAGTTTTATAATTTTCATATCCATTTTTTCTTGTTCTTAAAATTAAATTTGCAAATTCTTGAGTTTCGAAAAAACTATTATCATATACCTCTTTTAGAATTTGTCTTATCTTTGAAATTTGATCTAATAAAGGTAATTTGCAAATATTTCCAATTTCATTATCTATTTCTAATTCATAAGTTTTATAAAATCTATCTAAACTTTCTTTTAATTCAGTACTATTATTTTCTTCTCTATATCTCTTTATATATTCTAGTCCCTTAATACTTACATTATTATCTTTAATATTTTCTATATTATATTGTATTAGATTTTTTATATCTATTTCTTTTTTAATATCACTTACTTTATTTATGATATAATTTAGTTCTTCATTAAGCTCTAAGTTTATTTGACTATGTATAATTGAAAAAAATTTGTTAATTTCTAATAATATACTTAAATAAAGCTCTATACTTTTATTGTTTCTATAATCATATAAATATATTATTTTATAACCATAAAATTTATCTTTTAATTCATCTATAGAATTATCTCCATAAGAAGATAACTTTATTGATAGCTCTAATAAATCTTTAGCTTTTTTAAAATCTTTTTTCTCAATAGCTTGCTCACATTCAACTATTGCATCTTCCTTACTTAAATGTATTGAACTTAAGGAATCTATATTTTTAAGATTTAAAACAAAGCTGTCATTATTATTTTCATTTATGTCAATTATTATCTTATTATTCATGATTCCTCCTTATTATAAATATAAGGATAGGATTATATCCTATCCTTATAAATAATTTATTATTTTACTTCATAACAGTTGTTAAAACTTCTCTTACTTGAGTAAAGTTTTCAAAGTTAACTAGTCCATTCTTATCAGTTGGTCTTGCAGCTATAAATTCTTCTGCAACTAATAATTTATCTTCTGCAGATAAAGCTTTGAATTCTGCTGAAATGCTATTTAATTGATCTCTAACACCAATAATAGTAACAGCTGATCCATTTAAATTATCTAAAGCTAAAGAATGTTCACTTATTAAACTTTCAACTTTTGACATTAATTCTGCATTTGTTGTTATCTTTGTTCTATCTGAAGCTATTAATAACTCAGCTATATCAGATTTAACAGAATCTTTCTCATTGTTAAATACATTTGTAGTATCAACATTTAAAGCAAATTTAACTAATTCTGATTTAACTTCTGCTACATTTTTTGAACTTGTTGCAATTACTCTGCTATTTACAGTATTAACTAAAGTTTTAACTCTTGTAACAGCTGCATCAACCTTATCTCCTTCGATAGTTGCTGCAGTTTTAAAGTCTTCTACATTATATGCTGATTTGTTTGCATCAACAACATTAGTAAGACCTAAATTTTCATTCTTTAAAGCTTCTATTAATGCTTTTTCATCTTGTGCATTTGCTATTGTATTTAATGCAGTTTTTAAAGGTGATGCATTTGTTACTTGTATAGCATTCTTAATGCCAGCAACATCTGCTGCACTTGAAATTTCTGATTGGTAAGCTTCTAAGTTAGCTTCAACAACTATTTTAGTTTCAAACTTATCATTACCTAACTTAGCTGTAGCTAATTCTAATTCATTAAATGCTTTCATTATTGTAGCTTTTTGTTCAGCAGTATATTTTCCTGTGCTTGAATCTACTGCAACAAATGCAGCTTTAACTGCTTCAACCTTTTCAGTTATAACAGTATTATTTGTATCTTGTAATACAGTTACTAACTCTGTTACTTCATCTTTATCATCATTTTGTGCAGCTTCTAGAGCATCTCTATAAGCTAACATATTTGATTCAATAACAACTTTATCATATTCAAATCCAACTTTTAAATCTGATAATTTTTGTAAGTTAGATTTTAATGCTGTTGTGTTATCTGCAGTTGCAGCATTAATAAGTACAGTTCTTACTTCTAATTTCTTTAATAAAGTTGATTGTACTGTAACTCCATTTTCTTTCATTTCTGGATTTATAAATTCTTCTACTAAAACTATAGTCTTATCAACAGCGTCTAAATCTAATCCTTTTGCTAATTTATCTACTTCAGCTGTTATAGTCTTTTTATTATAAGCATCTACAGCTTCTTGTATTGCTTTTAAAGTTGTTTTTCCAGTAAACTCACCTTCATATTCTTTAATATAATCTTCGTTTACTCTTTCAATCTCTGCATCTTCTAAAGCCTTTAATCTAGCAGAATCATTTTTAGCATCTACTATAGCATTTACTTTAGCAGTTTCTTCTGCTGTTACATCTAAAGTTTCATTTACTGAATCAATTATAGCTTGTACTTCTTCTGCTGTTTTAACTGTCTTTTTAGCTAATTCTGCTTTATATGCAGTTAATGCAGAATCATCTATATCTTTATCATCAACTAATTTTAATCCTGATATATATCCTTTTACTTGTAATTCAACTAAAGCTTTTTCTAATTCTACTGAATCATTCTTTTTAGACTCAACATTCTTAACTAATTTTGCTTCTGTTAAATCCATTTCAACACCATTAACTGTCCAAACACCTTGTAATGTGCTTGAGAAAACTGGAGTTACAAAATTGAAAGTTGCCTTTGTTCTTCCTTCTAAAATCTTGCTTACGGCTTTAACAGGAATAACTTCTCCCTTGCTATTAACAACTTCTATAGTAACATCTTTTTTTGTTTCAGTTAATGCTTCAAAAACAACACTTACTCCTGAGTTTGTAACTTCATATGATACAACATTTAAATCATATGATACTATGGCATCTAATCTTGCTTGTAAATCAGCAGCAACTTTTTGGATTGCTGGTCTTATAGATGTAGCTAATTCATCAACTAATTTTTGAGCAGCATCTATAGATTCTTGAGTCTTTTCTGTTTCTGCAGTCTTAACAGCAGCTACAGCAGCTTCCATTATAGCATTTTGGAACTTGTCTACTTCTGAGCTCCAAGTATTTACTGCATTTTGTAGGCTTTCTGGTAAAGCATCAACTAACTCTCTTACAGCGTTTATTTCTGCTTGAGTAGCTTTTCCAGCTTCTTTCATAGCAACAATTTTATTAACTATATCTGTTAATATTGGTTGTTGAACACCATCTAATAATTCAGAGAAAGTGTTGATGTTTACTAATAAACCATCTTTTCCTTCAGCTTCAATAGCAGTTCTGTATTCAGCAACTAACTTTCTTGCTGCATTTATATCAGTTTGAGTTTTTGTTTCTTGAGCTACTTTAACAGCATCGTATGCAGCCTTATGTAGTTCATCAAAGTTTGTAGCAGCCATAGCAGTCATTGGAACCATTCCAGAAGCCATAACTGTAGCTAAACCACCAGTTAAAGTTTTAGTAACTTTTTTCATTAAAAAATCCCTCCCTATTTAGATAAAAAAATATTTAATTTATGAACTCTTTATATAAATTTGAATTGAGCCCATATTTTTTACAATTTGGTAATAGTAACCATAAGCTAGATTATATTATATATTCATTTTTATGTCCACCTTTTGATTACATAATGTAAACCTATCTAAATGATTCACATGTCTATTATAAATTGTACTATAATTTCATTAATTGGTTAACTTTTTTTTAAATACAAATTATTAGGAATTTCGACATTTTTCTTTATTTTTTTTATGATATTATCTTCATAAAAATTTTTTATGATTATTTTATTTCTTTTTTTAATTTTAATTAAAGTTTTATTATTTTGCTTATATTTTATATATTAGAATATATTTTTTATTTATATAAAATAATAGAATTTCTTTATAACATTTCCACATAAAAAGAAAAAAATTATGAAAATTAACTTTGTAATTAATTTTCATAATTTTTAAACTTAATTGCTATATATTATTAATAATCTATCTTCTAAAAACTTTCTTGAATAATTTTAGAACAAATACTTTATTATAAAAAACAAAAATAATACTACCTATAATTGTCATTATTATACTTAATATAAAATTATTAATATAGTATAAAAAGCAAAATACTATATTTAAAAATAATAATACTGAAAAATCTTTTTTATTAATTTTTATATAAAAATACTTCTTAGTTTGAATAACTCTCACTATCCAAACAACAAAATAAGATATTAATGTAGATACAGCTGATCCCTCTATTCCAAGTATAGGTAAAGTAAATAAATTAATAATAATATTTAATACTGCACCTATTACCGTTGTATAAAAAGATCCTTTAGTATCATTAGCACTTAAATATCCAGTTCCATAAAATACAGAAAAAGCTGAAAAAATAGATGCCATATATAAAATTGGAACTATAGTATAACCTTGATAATAATTACCTTTTACTAATAAAATAAACCCTAACTTTGTTAATGATATGAGAACTAACATTCCTGTAAATTGAATTATCATATAACTATTGAACATCTTAGTATAATATTCATCTCTATCTTTTGAATTGTATTCTAAAATAGCTGATTCTTGCCAAGCTAACGAAAAGAAACTATTTATAATTATAATAATAGATGAAAATTTATTAGCAATAGCATATAAACCATTAAATGCAGCTCCTAAAAAATAAGTTATCATGTATCTATCAGATACATTCATTATCCACCAACTAATTACATTAGGAATAAGAGGTATAGAATAACTACATAACATCTTCACTGTCTTTTTATTTATATTTTTAAATTCTATAAACTTTAATACTTGTCCCTTAATTTCTAAATAAATAGTGGCAACTAAATTTGCAATTATATATGATATCATCAATCCATTAATCCCAAAGTCAAACTTCACTATTAATAAAATATTAAGACATAATGTAATTATAGTTACTATTATACCTGCAGCTGCATATTCAATATTTCTTTTTAAACCTCTTAAAATTTGAGACCACAATGTATAGAATATTGTCGAAATTATGTAAATAAATATTAATATTTTATTATTAAATTTAAATATTATACTAATAATAATATATATAATTGTAAAAATAATTGTATTAATAAATATTACAATACTTCCATTAGAAATATACTTTTTAATACTTTTATCATCTTCTTCTCCTAATATAAATCTATATATACCATCTGTAACTTGGAATGTTATTATTGGTAATATTAAAGAAACAGTATTAACTATCAAGTCAAATTCCCCATATTCACTTTCTAATAAATAAACTGTATATATAGGAAGAAGTAAAAATGTCAATAACTTAGATCCTAAATTTCCAATTGCATAAATAATAGTATTTCTTATAAGTTGTTTTTCCTTACTCACTTAAAATCCCCTCTAACCCATAAAAAATTTCTTCAAAATTTCTAATTGTTAAATTTACTAACTCATTTCTCTTATCTTTAAGTTTTTTTTCTGATATTTTAGATATTATTTTAAATTCATTATATAACTCCTCAAAATCAATACAATGATTTTGTCCTTCTAAATCCCAAGTTTTTAAATAATTATCTAACTTAGATATTTCTCTATTTAATCCAATATGAGGAATCGCATAAGACATTGCAGTTATATTTCCATGAAGACTTGTACCTGCAAAAAATCTTGAATTTGCAATTAAATACATTATGTCATATATATTTAGCTTTTCTATATGATTAACTTTTACATTAAAGTATTTCTTTAATCTGTTTAATGCAATATTATCATCATGATTAGCAGCAATTCCTATAGGTAAAAGTAATATCTCTAATCCTGATTCTCTATGTATTTTTTCAATTTCCCTAACTAATATCTCTTCTTTTCCTCTTATAGAACATAAATTACTTTGTATACATATGTATTTATTACCTGTACTCTTTACAAATTTCTTTACATCATTAGATATTTTATTCTCTAAAATATTCATATCAAAGAAGTATGACATTATGGTTGCAGAATCTGGATACATTTTAGAATTTAATTCTTTAATATTATCTAATGACTTACTATCTCTTACAGAAATATAATCACTTTTACTAATATTTCTTTTAATTTCATCTACTTCAGATTTTGGTAACTTATCTAATGTAGACCCTCCCACTGCATTATAAGCTATAAATACATTACTTTTAAAATTATCTTTCTCTACTATCCACGGAAACCTCGTATTTAAATCAAATTTTCTCATTGATATTTTTTCAAAATTTCTTCTATTAATAGCTTTTATAACAACTTTTTTACATATCATAGATAAATTACTTTTACTTAAATCTACATCCATGCTACTTATTCTTGCTGGTAACACATCTCCACCTGCAACTATAACCATACTATTTTCACTTAACTCTTCATTATATAAAATTTTTAATGCTTGAGTTTTTTTACCTCCAACATTAGATAAATCACTTTCAACTAGTCCAAAATATCTTAAATCATATTTTTCTAATAAATCTTTCCTATTTTCCCTTATGTATTTTTCTATTACTATTGGAAATAATAAATCACCATAATTATATCTATCAAAAGCTCCTATTATATTTATACTTTTTCTTTCCATACTCTTATCTCCTTTGTAAATTTATAATTTTAAACTTTAACATAAAGATAGCGAAGCATAATAAGCTTCGCTTTTTAAAATCCAAACTTTTATCTTTTACATTTATTATATACTAATATAAGTACAAAAAACATTACTATATCATTATCAAATCCCAAGTACTGTAACATTGTTATAGCAACAAAAGGTATTAATAACGTAAATATAACTTTTATTATATTACTTTTATTAATTATTTCTTTAAAATAAAGTACTAAGAAACTAACATAAGTTCCTATCCCAATTAACCCCATTTCAAAAAATATATTTAAATATACGTTATGTAAATTAGACTCAGTCCTATCTACTACAGTTTCAATAAAATGTCCACTATATCCTATTCCATTACCAGCAATCCAATGACTTTTCCAAATATTCTTTATAGCTTCTACCCATATATAAAGTCTTGTATATCCACCATCAGTCATATCGAATTTTATATGGAAAAATTTATTAAACAATATAACTCCTGCAAATATACTTAATACTGAAAATACAACATAAATTATAACCTTATACTTATAGTTTACATTTCTTATTGAGTAAAAAATTACAAATAAAATTGGAAGTATAATTGCAACTTGAGCTGTTCTACTTAGTAATAAAAATATTGTTATTAACCCTATTATAATATGTATAAACTTTCTTACTTTATTTAACTTTATTCTCTCATTACTAGTTAAATAAATGTACATAATATATATAAACGCAAATTTTGCTGCCCATATATTTTTATTTGATGCCCCTATTACATTATAATAAGCACTAATAGAATAAGCTGAGTCTGAGCTTTGCATTAAAGCATTACTAAACAACATTCCTACTAGTCCACCTAAAATATAAATAAGTATTATTTGAATAAAGTTAATAATTATAATAAACTCTAAAAAGTTAATTAACTTTTTTCTTTTTATACTTATTCTACTATCTTTTAATACTATTGATATAGATAGTAAAAATGACATATTTAAATTTAACTTTATTAAAGTTCCGATACTAACATCTGTCTTAAAAATAAATATCGATAATACTGAATTTATTATAGACCATATCATAAATAGTATGACTGGAATTTGCCATTTAGATAAATTTAGCCTTAATTCACCTGTTAATAATAATGTTAATACCAATAATATATTTATACCAAACAATGGAACATATAACTTTAATGGTATAAGAAAAATTGAAAATATAGTTAAATATAATATAGACTCAAAATTCTTTAAATATCCTAATTGAAATTTCTTTAATAACTTCATGCCAACTCCTACTTATTACCATACATATTGGCATAATAATTTTTATATTCACCTGAAGTAACATTCTTCATCCACTCTTGGTTATCTAAATACCACTTTATAGTCTTCTTAATTCCTACTTCAAATGTAGTTTCAGGATACCATCCTAACTCTTCTTTAATCTTAGTTGGGTCTATTCCATATCTTCTATCGTGACCTTTTCTATCTTCAACATACTTAATTAAGTTTTCAGTAACTTCTTTATCAACATTTTCATTTAAGTAAGATATTACTGTTTTAACTATTGTTATGTTAGTTCTTTCATTATGTCCACCAACATTGTAAACTTCACCACTTCTACCATTGTTTATAACCATATCGATAGCTTTAGCATGATCTTCAACGAATAACCAGTCTCTTATGTTCATTCCATCACCGTAAACTGGTAGGTCTTTGTGAGCTAAACAGTTATTTATTAATAATGGTATTAATTTTTCTGGGAATTGGAATGGTCCATAGTTATTTGAACATCTTGTTATATTCATTGGCATTTTGTATGTATCATGGTATGCCTTAACCATTAAATCTGATCCAGCCTTACTTGAAGAGT
>JARKUZ010000025.1 GCA_029851945.1 Terrisporobacter sp.
ATAAGGCAATAGAGCAGATAAGGGAAAAAGAATATGTAGAAAAGTTTAAGAATGAAAATAATGATGTATTAGCAGTAGCTATATGTTATGATTCGAAACTTAAGGAACATAAATGTAAAATAGAAAAAATATAGTATAAATCTATGAGGAAGGCTTTACGTTTGGTATGGCCTTTATTTATTTAAAAAAAATAAATAAAATATGTAAAAACTCCTTTCATGTATATATCTTTTAAATAAATTGTTCCTAGCATATACTTAAGTACATAAATTTTATTAATAAGTGAACTATTATAATTTTATATAAATATAAAATTATAAAATCAATATTTTAATTTGCAAGTCGACAATATTTGACATATAAATTAAATGTATTAAATTATAATTAAATAATAATATAAATAGAATAATCATATTTAGAATATTATTTGATAAAAATATATTATTAATTAGATAAAAAGGAGTTAGATTGTGGATATAAATATTTTTAAGTATTTAGAAAAAGAATATCAAGAACTTTATAGTTTGGGTACAGATATAGATAAATTAGTTTTTACAGCGCCACATAGTGTAATAGTAAAGTCAAGAGTTTATATAGAGAAGTTGAGTGTAGAAATAGCTAAATTAGAAAATATGGAGAACTTAAATATCGGAAATTTAGCCGATAGACTAAGCTCATTAAGTAGAAATGGAATACTAGATAGCGAGATTGGAGAATATTTTTATAAAGTAAGAAAAATTGGTAATAGAGCTGCTCATGAGGAAGTAGAGACAGAGTTAGTACTTGCATTGAATATACATAACTATATATATAAGATAACTTGTTGGTTTATTGAGACATATATAGATTATAATTTTAAATCACCTATATATAAGAGTCCAAAACCAATAAATGATACTAAAGTAGATAAGGAACATTCAAATATTTTAATGAAATTAATAGGTAAGGTAGATCATCTATTACACATTAATAATAGAGAAGCAACAGAAAATATTGATATAAGTCAGGATAAAGTTAAGAGCTTAAATATTACAGATAGTGTACAGTATCCTGAAGAAGTTGCAGTTACAAAGGAAGTTAAAAAAGAATGTCTTATTCAAGAATTATCTAAGCTAAAGGAATCATCAAAAGAGGCTGTAGAAGGATTGAATACATTTAGTAAATTCAAAACCTATATGCATGTAAATAGAGATGTACAGGATGAATTACAACAAATAATATTAGAAGCTGATCAAGAGAATAGTGCTCAATTAATTTTAGTTTGTGGTAGTGTTGGTGATGGTAAATCTCACATAATTTCATATTTCAAAAATAAATACCCTGATGTAATGAGTAATTTTACATTACATAATGATGCTACAGAAAGTTTAGAACCGAATAAAACATCAATGGACACATTAAATGATGTTTTAGATAATTTTAGTGATGGAAAAATAGAGACAAGTACTGAGAAGTTAATTTTAGCAATTAACCTTGGGACCTTAAATAATTTTATAGATTCAGAATATGGAAAGAGATTTACAGTATTACAAAAGTATGTTGAAAGTAAAAAGATACTAGAAAAAAGTATAGTTGAAAATAAGTTTGATTCATCTAGCAATATTCAGTTTATTAACTTTAGTGACTATAATTTATACACATTAAAAGATGGAAAAGTACAATCAAAATATATAAAAGAATTAATAAATAAAATAACTAATCCATCAGAGATAAATGATTTTTATAATTCATATAAAGAAAATTGTAGTACTTGTAAGAACAAAGATAAGTGTCCGATTAAAGTTAATTATGAATTAATAAGTGAAGATAATATTCAAAATGCAATAGTAGATTTATTAGTGCAATGTATTATAAAGAGAAAAATAATAATTTCAACAAGAGCTTTATTAAACTTCATGTATGATTTAATAATAGCTAGGTCATATATAGATGTAAATTCTCCTATGTTTAAAGATAAAATAGGTAAGCTTAAGAATGAGGAGTATATTAACTCTTTAACACCTAATATAATTTTTGATCATAAAGAATTATCTTTTATATTTAATGCGTTAAGTACTTTAGATCCTTTAAATGTTAGAAATGAAAAAATAGATGATTTTATTATTAAGTTTAATAATTCAACAGAATTAATACAATTTTTTGATGAATATATAGATTATCCAAAGGGATATATAGAAAAAATAAATAACGTTAATTTTGATGAGTTAGAAGGTAGAAGAATAAAAACTAATTTATTAAAGTTATTTATAAGAAGCTATTATTTTTGTGGAAAAGGTGAGTTATTTTCTTTAAATGATGAAGTATATGAAGATTTTATAAAGTACTTATACTTTTGGAATAAAGGAGATAAAGCTAAGCTTATTGGACTATATGGAGAAATTAAAGATGGTATTTTAAAGTGGAATGGTGAAGCAGAGAAAAATCATATTAATATCTTTGTTGGTAAGAACCAAGTTAAATATAAAGTAAGTGAAGAGCTTGAATTAAAAGCGGATGCAAGTAATTTACCAAATAATAAAGAAAGTGAACTTATTAAATTCTTAACGGAAATGGATATTAGATATAAAGGCGATAAGTTAGATAGGTCTTGTGGTATAGATGTAGATTATTCATTATATGAGTTATTAATAAGAGTTGGAAATGGTTATAGACCAAATAAAAAGGATAAAAATCATTTTATTAAATTTATTGAGTTTATAAATAAAATAGAATGTGCAGGATCTCAAAATAGTCAATTAATATTTACAGAGAAGAATAGAGAAGAAAATAAAAAGTATAGATTAGAATTTGATGAAGAATTTGAAATATATAGATTTGTGGAGATTTAGCTATGAATAAGATAGAGGAATATAAATTAGATTTAGATGAAGTAAAAAGAAGGTTTTTTCCGAATGGATCAATAGCGCATAAACATAACAGTAAATTTAAATTATTACCTTATGTAGCAAACGATAAAAAATTAGTTTTAGATTTTCAAGGTGTAGTAGGTGAGATATCAAGAATAATATGTGACAAAGAGCTGAAAGAAAATTTAGATGTAGATTTATTCATAAATGAAATTTTAGAAAGAATTAGTGAGTTTGAAGGAAGTAATAGTAAAGAAATATTAAAGGATATTATTAGGACAATGTTTATCGATAATGGTAATTTAGTTGATTTTGATATTAATACAATTAATTATATTCAATCAACAAATGATGATATTAAAATAGCAAAATTTTTATTTGCAATATTATTTGATGAGAAATTAAATAAATCTATTCAACATTGTTATAATAAAGAAGCAAGTAATATTTTATATGATTTAGTATTGAAAAGTTTACCAGAGTTAAAAAATAAAAAACATAAAAAGGAAGAATATACTTGCTATTTGCCATTCATAAAAAAATTATTTCTAAAGGATTTTGAGTTTATTATTAGTAATGAAGAATTATATAAGAATTCTTTAAAAAGATTATTAGAATATTATTATATGTTTTACGTATCACAATTAATTATAAAGTTAAATAAGTTTGATAAAGCTGATATAGATAAGGCAGATAAGGTTTATTACACTTTAGATTGGGAAAGCACATCAAAAAATAGAACGGCATACAAATTTGGATGGGATTTATTAAAGAAAAACGTGGAATGTGTATATTCTCATGCGATAGCATTAGAATTATTAAATCATCATTCATTAGGGAAACAATTGACTTATAAAGAATTATATGAACTGTTTGATGAGTATACAGATAAAATTACTTTACAAACAGAACTTTTATCACTTATAGATGTATATACTGAAGGGATTAAAGATGTCAAATGGGATGAATTTAAAGACGTAATACGTGAAAATGAAGATGAAGTTTTTAAATATGTTTATAAATTATTTGATATTGTTGAATATCAATTTAAAAATTCAACTAGAGGAAGAGCATATGAAGCTTATAGAAATTGGTTTATAAAGTTTGTATATACTAATTTCTCTAAAAGAAGAGGGCAATTAGGATATAATTTAAATTTAACAGAAGATGATATAATACTTATGACTAAAATTTGCATTAATAATAATGAAAGAATTAAATTGAAAATTTTGTTTGAAGAATTTGAATTAAGAGGACTATTCTTTGATAGAGATTCAAAAACAAAAATTATACAGTTATATGAAAAGTTAAATTTATTAGAAAAGAAATCAGATAGTGGGGATGCACAATATGTCAGATCAGTTTTATAGTTATTTAGCAGAAAAAATAATAGATTTTTTTAGAATTAATCCTTTAACTCCTGGATCAAAATATAATATTCAATTTGAAAAAGAAGAAGAAGTGAGAGAGTTATATGAAAAGTTAAAAGACAATACTTATTATATGGATTATGAGTATAAAGATCCAAAGGGAGAAGTTAAATATAATTCGTATCAATTAGATTTCAATGGAGTTCAATTAATAGTATCAGCAACAAGACATGATGTTCAACCAGACTTTTTAACCAGATTAAGAAATATGGTTGGGATGGAAATTGGATATGAAACTAAAGCAATTTTATTTATACATAATACTACTTTAGATAGTATTATGGGTGGAACAGAATCTTTCGCAAAAGAAGGAATGCCTTTTCATATAGACTCCATTCAAAAAGATATTAAATCAGAATTAGAAGGTTCTTCTTTTACTGAAGTAGATAAAGAAATTATTAATATAGATTTAGAGAGAAAAAAGAATGTTTTATTCAAGGATAATAACTCTATATTTGAATATAGAGAAGTTTTAGATATTTTAAATAAAGGTTGTATTAATAGAGAACAATATAAAGATTTTGGACTATTTTATGATAGTAAGCTAAGTGAATTTGAAGGAAAAGAATTAAAAAATAGAATAAAAGATAATGCTTTATATTTTAATAGGGTAGATGAGATACACAATTATGGAACACCAGAAACTCAACTGGAAAAATACTTTGAGGAAAAAGGTATAGACAAGCTTAAGGGTAGTGATTGGAAAGAGGTTGAATATAAGGATGTTAAAAAATCTGTTGATGAAAAGAAGCTAATTAAGCCGTTAGAATATCTATCTGCATCTCAAGAGTGGGATAAAGAAGAAGGAACATCAAAGGCAAAATCAAGAATAAGAAATATAATAGTTTTCAATGAAAATGGAAGTGAAACTATAGATTTAGAGTTTTCTTTTGATGACTATTTAAAGAAAGAGTATATTTATAAAACTGAAGGAGAAGTGGAGGCTTCAACTTCAGGTAAAAAACTAAAGGTAACAATAAAAGATATAGAAGGAAAATCTAATTTTTATAAAGTGATTTATAAAGATGAAAAAGTAAAATTTGAGTTTAAGATTGTTATGCTTAAATGTAATGAGAAATATCTTGAAAGTATAAAATCTAGATTCTCATTGGTAGTTAAGAAAAAAGAACAATATATTTCTGTTAATACTAATGATTCTTCTATAACGTTTAATGAGTTTGCAGAGGGAAACATAACTAATTATGAGATAGATTCTAATAATGATGTTATAAATATTGAAAGTGATGAAAAGTTAACTGTTAAGATAAGTGAAAACTTTGAATATGAAAATGATAGTGATTTAGCTATGTTTAATTTAAAAATAGGAAATGAATTAGTTCCTATTGGCATGGTAGGAACTACAGAAAAAGTAGTACCTATAGAGGGATTCAAAGTTTGGAAATTAAAAAGGGAAAAGAGTAGTGACTTTAAATTAATAGGTGATAACAAATTACAACATGGAACTAGAGAATACTTTACTAGAGATGAATTTAGAAAAAGTTTAAGTTTAGAAAAACAAATTATAGAGATGGAAGGCTTAAGTTTCATTGATACAGCAGATGGACTTGAAGCCATGGAGTTAGATTTAAATAATGATGTTAAGAGGGCATATTGTAGTATATTGGAATATTATAGAGTTTCTAAAAAATTGCCAAGTTTAACTTATTTAAATGATGAGTTAAAGAGCCTATATGAAGGTTTTATTAATGTATATATACAAGCATTAAATAATATTGAAGAAGGTTCTTACTTAACACAATCTGAAAAGAACTTATTTAGAATAGGGACAATAAAGAGAGAGATTGAAGATAGAGAGTTAGTATTTACTTCATTACATCCATTAAATATAGCATATCAGTTACATTTACTTAATTGTGTTGATGATGAGACAATGGATGATGAAGTATTAAAGAAGTTTACTTCAACATATCTTTTACCTTATATAGTTGATGAAAATGACAAGTTATATATACCTATGGAACAACAGCATACTCCAGAATGGAAGTATTATGTAGATGAAAATCTTCCAAGATATAAAAGCTCAAGAGATTTTGTTTCGAAATTAGTTAATGAAAAATTAGAGGAATTTGTAGGACATTTTAAATATATGTTTGAAATGGGTAATAATGCCCCTATAAGAGTTAATTTAATTAATACAGGTGATAGTAAAGAAATACTTCAAGGTATATTTAAGTATTATGTAAAGCAACTTAAGAGTGATAAAGCTAAAGAAGTATTACCAATGGATTTATTTATATATTCAAATAAGAATATAACTAATGCATTTGAAGAAGTGGCATTTAATGAAAATATTAACAGTTTAAAAGAGATTTATAATTTAGATTTACAGGTTGATCATATGTCTGAAGAGGATGTGTTAAATCTTTATAGAGAAAAGGTACATTTCTATACAAAGAAATTAGAAGAGGGGATAGAGTATTCTCATATAACTTTCTTAGAGATGAATAATGAAGCTAAAAAAGTTACTTCTAATATGGATGATATACCATCAGGAGTTATATTAAATGGAATGATTTCGGGAGTGCCTTCAGTATTTTTAGGTGATTCATATAGAACTGGATTTGGTACTAAGTATACAAATAAAGATAATAAGCTAATGAATATAGCGATAATGCTAAATGCTGTTAATGCTTGTTCAGCTGGAGAGCCGTTTAATAGTAATCAATGTAAGGCTATATCAGTTCCTAATAATAGTAAAACAACTTTAGATAAAATATATGATGCAAGTCATTGGATCACTTTTATTGATCCAAAAGTTGATTTAAATTTCTTCAAAAATGATCCTAAAGCTAAGGATTTACTTATTATTCACTATAGTGATCAATACACTACAGCAGGAGGCTATGATGCTATAACTGTTACTAGAAAGTCTGGGCCTTATCAAAGGGTTATAGAAGAGTTTTTAACTAAAAAGGGAATTGAAAATGCACAGGATTATTCACCAGCAGTAATAAACATGTTTAATGCAGTAAATGGAGATTGGTTGTTAAGATTATTATCAAGTAAATCACATTTTCCTAAGGAAAAGATAAGTATACTTTCTGCAATAAAATTAGCTCTTGCTGAATTTAAGAAAGATAATATTATTTGGGTTCCTATATCTTTAGAAGAGGTATTAAGAGTATCTGGTGGAGCTGGATTAAAGCAAAGTGAAGGGTTTTTCTCTGCTAAGAACTTAGGATTTGACATTGGTGTAACAAGTGATGATCTTTTACTTATTGGAATAGAAAGTATAAATAATGAAGTATTTGTTCATTATTATCCAGTAGAAGTTAAAATAGGAGAAAATAATCCAGCTTATATACAAAAGGGAATTGAACAAGCAAAAACAACTAAAAAGATATTTAATAAAACTCTATTACCAGATGAAAATGGTGATTTAACAAGTACTCAAAAGGTTTATAGAAACTTTTTAATGCAATTAGTTATAACTAGTGCAGAAAAGTTAAATTTATATAATGTTTGTGATGAGGAAAATTGGATTCAAGTAATTGATACTGATTTAAGAAAAAGATTACTTAATGAAGAATATGAAATAAGTAATTCTTTTGATAAATCAATAGGAAAAGCTGCGGTAATATCGTTTAAAAAGGGCGTAACATTTAATGATATTAGAGTAGAAGATGAAGTTATGATAATAGAAATGTCTGAAGAAGATGGAATTAACTTTATAACTAAAAGTGTTAAGGAAATAAGGGAAATTATTAATGGAGTAGAAATAACTTCAGAAAAGATAGAGCTTAATCCTAATGAAAATATTCCATCAATTAAAGAGATTTATGAAGAACCAATAACTACAAAAACTCCAATGGATATAGGAGAATTTGGAAGCAGAGATAATGTAGCACAACCAGAAATAATAAACGAATCACCTACTCCTATATATGTTGCTTCAAAGGATGAGAGAAATATGGAGATATTATTTGGAGTTAATGAAAAAAACAATAAAGAAGTTTATTGGTATCCAAATAATACAGATAAAGTGTTCCACACTAATACTGGTATTATTGGAACAATGGGAACTGGTAAAACTCAATTTACTAAATCAATGATTACACAAATTTATAGAGAGTCAAAATATAATGTTGATGGTAAAGATGTTGGAATATTAATTTTTGACTATAAAGGTGATTATAATAAGGATAAAACAGACTTTATTGAAGCTACAAATGCAAATGTATATGAACTATATCATTTACCATTTAATCCTTTATCAGTTATAAAAGCTAAAAACTCTAAACCAATGTTACCACTTCATACGGCTAATAGTTTAAAAGTTACATTAGCTAAAGCATTTGGACTTGGAATTAAGCAAGAAACATTATTAAGGGATTTAATAATGGAAGCTTATGAGAAAAGAGGAATAATTAAAAGTAAACCAGATACTTGGGATAATCCAGCTCCTACATTGAGGGATGTTTATGATATTTACGTAAGTAGAGAAGATTTAAAAGAGGATAGTCTTTATGCAGCATTTAGTAATTTAATAGACTTTGAAATATTTGAGCCAGATCCACATAAAACTAAGAGTTTATTTGAGTTAATTGATGGAGTTACAGTAATAGATTTATCAGGATATGATCCAGATATTCAAAATTTAGTTGTTGCTATTACTTTAGATTTATTCTATTCACAAATGCAGGCACATGGACATAGTGGAGTTAAAGGGAGTTTAAGACAATTAAATAAGATGATATTGGTTGATGAAGCTGATAATTTCTTAAGTAAGGATTTTGAAACATTAAAGAAAATACTTAAGGAAGGGAGAGAGTTTGGAGTAGGAACTATACTTTCAACTCAGTTGTTAAGTCATTTCTCTACTGGTGAAAATGATTATGCTAATTATATTTTAACTTGGATAGTTCATAATGTTGCTGAAATTAATCTTAAGGATTCAAAGTATATTTTTAATGTTCAGGCTAAGAATGAGCAAGAGTTTATTTGCAATAGGATTAAGAGTTTAAGTAAGCATCATAGCTTAGTTAAGATGGGGGATAGTGATAGTCCTATATTTATGAAAGATAGGGCTTTTTGGGAGTTGATTAATAATATTATATATTAATTATTAGTAAATAAATTTGCAGTGATAACTTTATGAGGAAGATAGTGTTATCACTGTTTTTATATTTAGGATACAAAATATTAGTGTATATGGTTAAAGAAAACTTTAGATGTTAGTGAGAATAATAAATACTTTGTCATGAAATAATGTATTTGTAGACTAAAATTAAAATATGTGAAATAATTAAATCATTTAAATTTAGAAATAGATTTAATTTTTTTATTATCTTTTTATTCTGAGATTTGATATTTACTAAAATATATATATTATTATATGATATAATTAAATATATAATTTTAGAGAGGGAAGAGTGTTAATGAATTCGGAAGACTTTAAAGAAATTGAAAATTTTTTTGAGGCATATAGAGCTAGGTTCATAGAGATGTTTTGGCTAATTAGAAATGGTGGAGATAAAAAAATATTAATAATGCATTTAGGTGGAATAGCTATAGAATGTTTATTAAAATATAGAGTTATAAAAGAAAAAAATCTTGTTAAAAAGTATAGTGAAAAGTATTGGTATACTCAGGAGAGTCTAGATAAATTATTAAGTATAAAAAATGCTACAAAAGGAGATAGAAAAGAAAATGGAATAGCTAATCCAGGTCATAAATTAAAAGAAATAGCTAAGCTTGATAATATTCTAAATGTAAGGATAACTAACGAAAATTTATTTGAGAAAGATTTAGATATATTATATAATCCTTTAGAAAAAGAAAATGGATCATTTATAGATTTAAGATATATAAGTGATGATGATGTTGAAGACTTAGATAATAGGTTTAATAAATGGAATGAAGTATTTAGCAGGATACATAATGAAATAAAAATATAAGAAAGAGGTATTACCATGGGTTTAAGAAATAACATAAAAGAATTTAACTTAAAGTTAGAAAGTTATTTTATTAATGATGATACGGTTGAATGGATTAAAGTATCTTTAGAAGCAGCAACTAGAGTAGATATAAAAATAGTAAGTGATAAAATAAAAAATAAAAAAGAATCGGAAGAGTTTATAAAAAAATGTTTTAAAGATTTGAATGAAAAAAATAAAGATATAGAATTATCACTGGGATTTTTAGAACTTTATACAGTGGATGAAGCAGAGATTTTTGAAGTTGAAAAGCCAATATATATTAGAAATAATATGAGTACATTTAGTGATATAATAAAAAATTTAACTGAGAAAGTAAATTCAGAAAGTGAAAATAAGGCAAGAGTAATTTCTTTTTATTCATATAAAGGTGGTGTTGGAAGAACTGTATCATTGATACAATCAGCTTATAATTTAGCTCAAAAAGGGAAAAAGGTTGTTTTAATTGATTTGGATATAGAGGCACCTAGTTTTAATTCTATATTTAAAAATGATATAAAAAGTTCAAATGGTTTAGTAAAATATTTATTTAATAAATATTCTAAGAATAGAGAAGAAATATCAGAAATTGAAGATATATCATCTGTAGTTACAAAACTAAATATTAATTGTAAAGGAGAGATTTATGTAATTCCATGTGGAAAGATTGATTTACAGTATGTTAATAGTTTGCAAATAATTAAAGAGAAAATTATATATGAAAATAATTATATTAGAGAATTAATAAATAAGGTTATTGAAAAATATAGTGTTGATTATGTATTTATAGATTCAAGAACAGGGATTAATAATTGGGGCGCTATTGCAATTGCAGATATTTCAGATGAAGTATTTTTAATTGCATATCCGAATTATGAAAATTATGAGGGTATAAAATTAATATTAGATTTAGTAAATGATTCCAAAAAGTGTACTGTAGTCTTTTCAAGAATAGACACATCAGTTGGAGGAATACAAATAGCGAAAGATTTATTTAATAAATTAGATATAAAGCAGGATTTTATAGGTATACATTATGATCCTAAAATTGCTGTAAGTGAAAAATATCCAATAGAAGATATAAATTCATTTGATAAATTAAGTGATTTTATACTTGAAACTGAACAATTAGAGAATAATAAAAAGTGGATAAAAAATAATCCTGAAGAAGTTAAATCGATATTAGATATTATATCAAATAAATATAATTTTAATGATATAATAACAAATAATGAGTATAAAGTAAGTGAGCAAAGTAATGCTATTGTAATTATTGATAAATATACGGATATTAAAAAAATTATTAATAATATTGATAAAGATGCAAAAGTTGTGGAATTTAATCAAAAATATATAAATGTAATTAGTAAATTATTAGAAAAGGATAAAAAAAATAATAATCTTTATATACAAGAGATATTAATTAGTTCTTTTATTGTATTTATAGAAAATATTATAAAGAATATTGAATGTGACCAAAAAGAAATTTACTTTGAGTGTGATAATATTGTTGAAAGTTCAAAATCAAAAAATGCTGAAATTGTTAAAAATGCATTCAATAAATTAGATCAACTAGAAAAAATTAATGATAAAACTATATACTTTTTAATTAATTTTGAGCTTATATTTGAAGCTATAAAAAATAAATCTATATTTTTAGAAATAGGGGATGTATTACGTTTAGTTGATCTAGCGACAAAAATATTAAGTTTAAAGCCATTTATTAAGAGTAAAGTACTTGTTGATGTAGAGTTTTATAATGATAACTATAAGATTTTTAATGAAGTTAATGCAGATTTGATGGAGCTTTCTTGGAAAGGTAAAGTTAATGTAGAAAGATTAGAAAGTAATATTGAAGAAATATTAATGTTAACAGAGAAAAATGTTATGGAGAAAAATATAAAAGAAGAAGGAATTTTAGACAAAGAAATGGTGAGATTATTTATTAATTCTGAATATAATAGAGCAAATGAAAATTTATTATATTGCAAACGTGTAGAATATAATAAATTTTCACAGAAACTTAGTAGATATATTGCTGATGCTATCAAGGAGAGAGATGAGTTAAGTAAAGATTATGTTTTAGATATAATAAAAAGAGCTGCAGATAAAGATCTAGAAAATATAAATATTAATGATGATAAATATAGTATTATTAGCTTTAATAGTTTTAAAGAGATATTAAAATAGTTATTATGAATATTAGGGATAATTTTAAGTGATAGACAATGATAAACTTATTATTAATATAAGTTTGTCATTGTCTTACTTTATCTATGAAATTATACTTTATAAATAGTTGTGAATAGATTAAAATTAATAGAAATACGTAGCCTGAGAAGTATATTTAAGAAATTCTACTTTAAATTTATAGATTATAATTAATAATAAATTAGTTATAACGATATATCTTTAAGTTTAGAAAGTTTTGACAACGTAATTCTAATAAATGAAGAACTTATAATTTGTTTACCGATTTCTTTAATAACATAAGAAGGTTCACTAATTCCACAAGCAGAGCCAGCAGAAATAGCAACTTTATCAGCTAAATCCTTAATAAACATTTCATTAACAATACCAGGAATCAACATTCCAATTACTCCAGGAATCTTATTGACAGGATCACCTAAAAATTCAGTTCCAGGATATTTAGCTAATATCATTTTCTTAGCTTCAACTTCAAGATCGGCTATCTTTTTCATATATTCATTCATATCTCTTTTAGCAATTTCACAAGCTTTACCAAATCCAACGATATTATGAACACCATGAGTTCCAGCCCTATATCCGAATTCTTGTTGACCACCATGAATTAAAGAAGTCATTTTATAACTAGGTAAGATATTTTGTCTTATAAAAGCAGCTCCTACACCTTTAGGACCATATAATTTATGTGCTGAAAATGACATAAAATCAACAGGTAAAGTATTAACATCAATATCGATTTTGCCTAATACTTGTGTAGCATCAGTATGTAATAATATATTTTTTTCTTTAGCTATAGTACCAAGTGAATTAATATCATTTAATGATCCAATTTCATTATTTCCGTAAATAAAAGAAGCTAATATTGTATTATTTTTAATAGCTTTTTCAAAGTTTTCAGCATTTACTTGACCATATTCATTTACTGGTAAAAAGTTTACTTCAAAGCCACGATCAACTTTTTTTATAGCTTGTTTCTTTATAAATCTACTTGCTACAGATTTAGTTGGATTATTATTAAATACTTCTCCATTTAAAAATTTACAAGTTTGTAAAACTGATTTATGTTCAACAGTAGAAGTTATAATATGATTACCTTTTTCTTCATAGTATTTCATATAATCAGCAACACCTTTAATAATAAAGTTGTTACTTTCAGAAGCACCACTAGTAAATATTATTTCATCAGATTTTGCATTAATAAGAGCAGCAACTTGCTCACGTGCCTTTTCAACTGCTTTTTCTGCATTTACAGCTAATGTATAATGTCTACTAGATGGATTCCCAAACTCCTCCTTAAGGTAAGGAAGCATAGCTTCCAAAACCTCAGGATCAACAGGAGTAGTAGAACTATTATCTAAATATATCATATAGATTCATCCCCTTTTTGGATTATTATTTTTAGAAATTTCTCCAAATTACCACCAGAGTACTTATAAAGATTTTTTAGTATTTCAGCACCTTTATCTATATGTTTTTTAGTATATAGAGGGTAATATTCATCATCTGTTAAATGTCTATTTAAATTAATTTCCATTAAAGATTTATATACATTATCAAATTCACCAGTAACGGTTACTCTTTGAAGCTCTAATCCATTAGTATCAGTTTCATCATATAAGTCAATTGAATCGGAGTCATTTAAGGATAATGCAATAGCAATCTTTGATAAAGCAAATGGCTTAAGGTTACTGCTAGAACCTATTTCTTCAAATATATCTTTTGTCTTTTTTGATGTTTTAAGTCTAAATCCCATAATTACACCTCAAAGTAACCTTTCTTAACTTCAGTTTTTCTTGCACTTTCATTGTATAAAAGTAAATATTCATCACAAATATAAGGTTTAATTACATTATATAAGTTAGAGTCAATTTCTTCGTTTGTAGAAAGAATAATTACTTGTTTACTTATATTAGGTAAATAATCCACTGTTAATGTTTTTCTATGACTTTCATCTATTCTTGCATAAGGAGTATCTATAATAAATGGAACTTCAATTCCTGAGCTTTTAATTAATGCCCAAATTAAACAAAGTATATAAATTTGTTTTTCACCTTTTGAGAAATCATTAACATTAACTTTAGTTCTTACTTCTATAGATTGCCAAGATGGATTATTATTTAGATATTCCATTAATTCACTTAAAGAAGAAACAGGATATTTATTTAATAGGTCTTCTATGAACATAAGACCATATTTTTTAGAAATATCATTTATACCTAAATTACTAATTATATTTTGAATTTCAAGTGAAGTGTATTCTTTATCGACATACAATGTAGATTCAAATGAATCATCAATTACAATACTAGAGACATATTTATTTTTTCTTATTATAGTTTTAAAAATCTCTATGAAGTTTTTTTCAATTAATTTTAATTTATCTTTAGTTAATGTAGCTAATAAAGCATCAAGATATTCTGTAACATTAGAAGATAGCTCTAAAACATTATTATCTTGTAATGATGAAGTATATTGATTTTTAGCTCTATTATAATGATATTCAGCAGTTTTTAGCTCTTCATTAGAACTATCTAAATCATGCTTTAATGTTAAAATAGAATTTTGAGTATTAAGTATATCATTATTAATAGCTTCTATTTCTTTCAGGTAATTTTCTACTAACTCACCTGAAATAGTTGAATTTAATTTATTTCTATATTTTTTAACATTAATAGAAATGGATTTTAATCTATTAAAATTACTTAATAATGAATTTTTATAAGTTTCATTACTAGAAATAATTGAATTTATTGTTGATAGAACATTGGCTTTTTGATAGTTAGATAATAATAAAATTTCATTTATATTTTCTATTTCTTCAACATTAAACATATTATTTAATATAGTTACTGCAACTTCGTTAAAATCAGCAGACGAATTATTTAAATTTGGGATAGAATTGAAAGATTTTTTTATTACGTCAATTGATAATTTATCTTTTACAGTTCTATATGAAGAGACATTTTCTTCTTTTTCAATTTGATTTTTAGTATCTGTTAATAAATCACTAACGATTAAAAATGGTAGTATATCATTACAAAAATTCTTAATCTCTTGGTTTATAATTGAACGTTCATTTTCTAACTTGTTAATTTTAGAAATTATTTCAGCACGTTCATTTTCTAATATACCCCCTGAATTTTTAAATTCTTCATCAATGTTAAATTTTTTAGTTAAAAGTTCATCAAGTTCTGATTCTTTAGATTTAAGATTAGAATCAATTAGATCTATTTTAGATTTAATTGATTTAACCTTATTTAATGTTTCATCATAAATAATTTGGATATCATTTAAATTATTATTACTTTTTGAAATATTTCTTTGGAAAGAAAGTAGTTGTTTCTTTAAAATATTAAAAGTATCATAATTAAATAATTGAAGTACAGCATCTTTTAAGCTATTTGATGAATTTTTACCTATAAAGAATTCGGTAAGTTCCTCACCATCAAAGAAGAAGAAATCAAATAAACTTGGTGGTAATACCGACTGAAGATATCTATTAAAATAATTGACCTCATCTTTATTTAAAAGAGTACCATTTTTAATAACCTTAAAGTTTTCAACTATTTTTTGATTAATATATTCCCAATTTCTATTTAAAATATATTCGTTAGTTTTAGTTCCTTCTTTAAAGGATAAAGATAGTGATATATCACATTTTACAATATCATTTTTAAAAGCATTATTGTTTATATTATCTTTTATTTTAGTTAAGTAATTTCCATTAATTCCTATATAACCATAGCTCATTGGTCCATATATACAAAGTTTTATTGCTTCGAATAAAGTAGATTTACCAGCTCCATTTTCTCCACCAATTAAAACTATGTTTTTATTGTCTTTTGGAGAAAAAGAAAATTCTGTTTCATCTTCATATGATCTAAAATTTTTAAGTTTTATACTATTAATTATCATTTTCTATCTCCTCAACTATATTTTTGTGTAAATATCTTTGATTTAAGACCTTTGATATTGATTTATCTAATACTGTCTTATTAGTAAAATGTTTAGCTTTATTTGTTTCAATAAGCAGTTTATTAATTAAACTATCAGATAGATTAAATTCTTTATTTAGATTTTTTATAGTATCTAATGTCTCAGTATCAAAGATAGGTTTTTTAAAGTCATGCCATGGAAGTTTTTCTCTCATAACTTCATAATAAATATCAACAAGACTTCTTCTTGTTAGATCTTCTTCATCATCCCAAATTTTATCAATTTGTTCCAACTCCTCAATAGTTATAAGAGGGAAGTCTATATATTCATTCATTTTTAATTGTGTATTTAGTAATTCTCTTAAAATTTCTTTTCTAGCAAAGAAATTAAAAGGACCATAACCAATAACATTTATATAAGGTTTAGTTTCTTTATCAAATACTTTATTTTCATCTAATTTATATTTTGAAGCAAGAGGCAATAATTCTAAGAATATTTTTTCTTTATCAGTAGATTCTCTTTTACCAGAATTATTATCTTCTTTATTATTTCTTAAATCAATATATTCTTTATTGCTTTTTTTATCAGTAAAAATATGATTTTTATCTAATTTTAAATTATCTATTAAAGGTAAATCCTCTAAATATAATTTTTTGTAATAATGATTTCCATCACGTCTAAATTGTTGCCTATATTCATGTTTATCTCTAATACCTAATAGCCAAGCTCTAAATTCTAGAAGAGGCATAAGCCAAGTTTCACCATTTTTAATGAAACCAGTAAGTGATTTATCTTCTTTAACTACTGTACATATCCAGCAACCGAATCTTGAGTTACCACATGAAGGGGAGTCTACTTCTCCTTTATCATTTTTAGTTATAGTGAAGGGACATTCTCCAGCATCAGAACCTGCATATAAGGCAAATAATTCATTATTATCACCGCCCCATGGATTTACACCATTATTACTAAGTAAAGTTTTCCAAACATCATCAGTTGTAAAATCAACAATTGGATTATATACATAAGTATTTTGTAATGAACCATGAGGTGTTAGTAAGTAGCCTTCAATAGATCTATTTTCTATTCTAATCTTTCTTGCAATACTTTCAGCTTTTCTAACACCAAGTAATACAATAACTTCACCATTTTCTCTAATTTTTTCTTCTATGAAAGTATTAGAGGGTTTAATTTTAAGTCTTTCTGTACACCATCTAAATCTAATAGAGGTTGGAGTAGGTAAACCCTTACCAATTATATTAGTCCAAAAAGTATTATCATAATCTGGATGAACCATTTCAGCATATAAAGGCAGTCCCTTAGCCTTAGCACCTTCATTTATTAATTGAGAAGCTTCTTTTAGATAACTTAGAACTATAGGATTTTCAATAAGAGTATCAGAAGATACAATATAAATAGGTTTATGCCTTTCTTTTGGAGGTAGTGATTCTAGCATCTTAAAAGCTAACTGAACGACAGCAGTACTATCCTTACCACCACTGTATCCTATAATCCAAGGTCTATTATCATTTTTATAAACAAGCTTCATTTCCTCTATTACTTCATTTGTTTTTATGTTTATATTATTAGTTGTCATATAATCATCCTTTTATTTTTGAAATTCACTTTCAAGTTTTTCTTCCTCTTTTGTTAATGGGAGTCCTATTTTAGTTTTTATTAATGAACAAGTTAACTTAATATAGCTTGCATTTTTTACAATACGGCCATTTGGTGCTATAACTCTATTTTCCCAATCTTTAAGATTACTTCTATTCCAATCTATTAAATTAAGTTTGGCAATATAATCTTTCCAATCAGAGTAGTTATTACTATATAAATAGTTGCCTATAATTCCAATAGCTTCAAGTACAACACCATTAGAGCTTATATATGTATTTCTAAAGTTATGAGCACTCATTTCTTTATTAAATACGAACATCCATTCACTTATATTATCGCATAAACATTTCCAAAACTCAAAAATAAATTTTTGTGATTGTTCATCAGTTGCATTTATTTTATTAAGTAGTTTTTTATTTGTTTTATAAATGCTACTTAATATAAATAATTTTGCTGAATATTTAGGAAGTGATGTATTTTCTTTATCAGTAAAATTTTTTAAATAAATATTATTATCTAAAAGATTTTTAGTTATTATTGCAATTGGGTCTCTTGAGTCATATAGAATACCAATTGATTTAGAAACATTAACTGCATGTTTATTTAAATCTGCAAATATTTGCTGGCTTCTACGTAAGCCTTCATCGATAAATAATACTATAGAAATTGTTTCTTCTCCTAATTCAGGGGAAGCTTTTAAAGCTTCTTCAATGGCAGCTCTTCTATGTTGACCATCATTTATAAGTAGTTTACTATCCATAGAAACTTTAAGAAATCCCATATCTTCATTCAAACTTTTATCTAATGAAGAAAATTCAAATTCACCATCTATTGATGCTGTTAGTGATGAAAATACATAGTCTTTGGGATTATTTATGATGTAGTTAGCCATTTCAGGTATTCTACTTTTATTTAATATTCTTTGTGATCTATATTCAGCAGGAATTTCTTCTTCATTAAAAATAAATAATTTAGATAATATCTTTAATGGACACATTATTACAAAGTATTCTTTTGAAGATTGAACTCCTTTTATAGCTGGAAATGTGTAAAAAAAGTTGCTTAGCATATTTCCTCCTTACGTACGTAAAATATATATGAATTATACAACAATATATTATGTGAGTAAATAAAATGTTATTTATAGATATTTAATTTTCTATAATAACATTGAATTTCTATAACTTTTCTTAATATTTGGTGAGGTTATTATATTGAAGTAATAAGTTTGGAATGAATACAGTATATTTGTAATGTAATTAATATTTAGGAGTTCATTATGTATAAAAAATTTGAAACTAAATTAAATAGATTTATAGAGAAAATTGAGCCTGTAACAATGCCAACCCTTACTAGGGGAATAGTATATTTATTAATTCCAACATATCTATTGATATCATTAAATAAAGGAATTAATATAAATTTACCACAAATCCCAATGGTATATATAAAATTTTTGATAGCTCTTATAGGTGTTACTTATGGTTATAAGGATATTGAGCCTTATATAAAAAATGCAAATAACTTTAGTGGTACAATAAAGGTTTCTGCAAAGTTATTTTTGGTAGAGGTCTTATTTATGGGGGGTATTTTGTTTCTTGTAGGTAGAGATCCACAAAACTTGAAAAATATAAGTATTTCAAATTTTGACTATTATAAGTTTTTATTAGAGCTTCCTTTTACTGCAATAGGAGAAGAGGTTTTAAAAGTATTAACATTATTTGCATTTATTAGAATCTACAAACCTTTTAAAAATAAAAGAGTAATAATAGCAATAATAGCTACTGCTATTATTTTTGGTTCTTTGCATATTAATTATAGTTATACAAATGCTATAAGGATAATCATAGCTATAGGTGGTACTGCAATACCATCATTAATATTTTTTTTATATTATAAAAGTATATATCCATGTATTATAGTACATTTTATTCATGATTTAGTAGCAGTATCATATTATACAGAAAATTATTCTTGGGTATATTTAATTTTTCAAATTATAGTAATGATAATATTCTTAGGGGGATTATTTAAGTATAATTTAACTAAGAATGACAAGGCTTTATAACTTGTAATGAAAGGTAGAGTGTAGCAATTTAAAAAATCTAGTAATCAAACATATATTATATATGAAAAGCAAATATATAAGTGTCGACTTTGTCGATACTATGCCGTCCTAAATTTTAAATTAGGTCGACACCTTAAAACCCTTATAAATAGAAGCTTTAAGACCATAAATAATAACTTTGTCCACATGTCGCCCTAAAAAATAATAAATATATTTATAGAGAGTAAAAAAATAAATAAAAGATATAAAATAAATATATTATATATCATTAAAATGTAGATCGACAGGTTGAGAGTGGCTATTTTACGGGGGTTACAAGTAAAAATAGGTCGACAGGAGATAGACATAGGGTAGAAAAATATAAGTTATTTATAATAATTAAAAAACTATATAGAAAATACAGTGTATTAATTAGATAATAATCTTAATTAATAAAATGAATATAATATTAAGAGAAAATAATTATAATTAAGAGGCTATTAAATGAAATGTTTAATTATACATGGAAGTCCACGAAGAGGTAATACTTGGGATGTATTAAACAGAGTAAAAGAAGAAATGCAAAAGAACGGTAATTTTGAATTTGAAGTTATTGAATTATCAAAA
>JARKUZ010000045.1 GCA_029851945.1 Terrisporobacter sp.
AAAGATTATGTGGTTATTATAGCAAAGAGGATACACCTGTTCCCATACCGAACACAGAAGTTAAGCTCTTTAGCGCTGATGGTACTTGGAGGGCGACCTCCTGGGAGAGTAAGACGTAGCCACGTAATCTTTTTTATTTTAAGAAACTATTGAAAAATAGTTTCTTTTTTTATTTATCTATACTCAAATTATAGATAATAGGGAATACTAAATTTTATTTATATTAAGGAGGGATGAATTGGATTTAATTTTATTTAAATTATTGTATTTTCTATTATTCTTTGGATTATCAAGTATAGCAGGAATGCTGATTCCATTTTTACAATATAAAGGGTTTAGTCCAATAGAAACGGCTACATTAATAAGTTTTTATACTGTAAGCGGAATTTTGGGACAACTAATAGCAGGTTGTTGCTGTGATAAATTAAAAACAATTAAAAAAATATTTATATTTTCTTTGTTAGGTGTAATGTTTAGTACAGCCTTAGCTATTTTTATAAATATTAAAATATTATTTTATATTAGTTTTGTAATTATGGGATTTTTTTATTATATATTAACTAGTATACCTGATAGTTGGGTAATAGAAAGTGGAGAAAATGCAAAGTCAAAATTTGGATTTTTTAGAGCTTTTGGTTCAACTGGGTGGGCATTTGGAGTATTAGCATCAGGAATTGTAACAGAAAAGTATGGATATCATATATTAAACATAATATATCTAATAATGTTGTCATTAACTCTATTTATAAGCATTAAGATAAAAGATACGGTAAAAGAATATAAGGGTTGTGGAAATTTAAAAGAGTTATTCAATAATAAAGAATATATACTCACTGTAATTATATTATTAATAATTTGTATCCCGTTTAGAGGATACTGTCAGTTAGTACCTTATAGAATAGAATATGTAGGGGGAAACACTGTAAACTTAGGAATATTTAATTTTATAAGCTCAATAAGTGAGATAGCTATGCTTATTTTAGCACAAAAAATTATGCATAAATTAAGTCCTGACAAATTATTATTATTATCACCATTAGGACTATTTCTTCAAATACTAATCCTAAGATTTGGAAGTAATATAAATATTATATATATTAGTGCTGTCCTACAAGCATTTACATTACCAATAATATTAGTAGTAGGAAAAATAATAATAGATAGAATATCTCCCAGTAATTTAAAAACATCATCACAGTTAGTAGCATTTGCTATATTTAATAGTGTATCAACTGTAATTGGAACTGCTAGTGTTGGATATTTTATAGAGAAGTTTTCATTGGATAAAGCCAATTTATTTCTATTAGGGTGCAATATGCTATCTATATTAGGCGCATTATATTACGACAGAAATATTAAAGATAGGACTATATAAAATTAATAATATAAATTTATTAAAGTAGAATATTAAAGCTACTTTATGGAAAAATAATAAATAGAAGTCATGATATTATTTACATAGAAGGAGAAAAACTATGGGAAAAATAAAGAAAACTATGGATGGAAATGCAGCAGCAGCATATGTATCATATGCTTATACTGAGGTAGCTGCAATATTTCCAATAACACCATCATCAAATATGGCAGAATCAGTGGATGATTGGTCAGCTAAAGGTTTAAAAAATATATTCAATCAAAAAGTAAATGTTGTTGAAATGCAATCTGAGGCAGGAGCAGCAGGAGTATTTCATGGATCACTACAATCAGGAGCATTAACTACTACTTATACAGCATCACAAGGATTGCTTCTTATGATACCTAATATGTATAAAGTATCAGGAGAGTTGCTTCCAGGAGTATTCCATGTAAGTGCTCGTGCCTTAGCAGCCCAAGCATTATCAATATTTGGTGATCATCAAGATGTTATGGCAGCACGCCAAACTGGATGTGTAATGTTAGCATCAGGGTCAGTTCAAGAGGTAGCAGATTTAGCACCCGTAGCTCATTTAGCAGCAATAAAAGGAAGACTTCCTTTTATACATTTCTTTGATGGATTTAGAACATCACATGAAATACAAAAAATAGAAGTACTTGAGTACTCAGACTATGCAAACTTACTAGACAAAAAGGCATTGCAAGAATTTAGGAATAGAGCTTTATCTCCAAATCATCCTGTAGCTCGTGGTACAGCTCAAAATCCTGATATATACTTCCAAACAAGAGAAGCAAGTAATAAATATTATGAAGAAATAGTTCCGATAGTAGAAAATTATATGAATAAAATTGGCGAGTTAACAGGTAGACAATATGGATTATTTAACTACTACGGAGCAGAAGATGCAAAAGAAATATTAATAGCAATAGGTTCAGTAACTGAGGCTATTGAAGAAACTATAGATGAATTAAATGCAAAAGGCGAGAAATATGGACTGGTAAAAGTTCATTTATTTAGACCATTTAGTAAGGAACATTTATTAAAAGTAATTCCAAAGAGTGTTAACAAAATATGTGTACTAGATAGAACTAAAGAACCAGGTGCAATAGGAGAACCTCTGTATCTAGATGTACGTGCTGCATATTATGGACAAGAAAATGCTCCTATGATTATAGGTGGTAGATATGGACTTGGATCAAAAGATGTAACACCAACAGATATAAAAGCTATATTTGATAACTTAGTATGTGACAATCCAAAAGATCAATTTACAGTAGGAATAGTTGATGATGTAACTCATAAATCTTTAGAAGTTAAAGAAGAACTTAAAGTAGTAAAACAAGGAACTATAAATTGTAAGTTCTGGGGACTTGGATCAGATGGTACAGTTGGAGCAAATAAACAAGCTATAAAGATAATAGGAGATAATACAGATAAGTATGTTCAAGCATACTTTGCATATGATTCTAAAAAATCTGGTGGGGTGACTATGTCTCACTTAAGATTTGGAGATGAACCAATAAGATCTACTTATTTAATAGATAGTGCAGATTATATAGCTTGTCATAATCAATCATATGTAACTCAATATGATTTATTAAAAGGATTAAAATCAAATGGTACATTTGTATTAAATACAATATGGGATGAAAAAGAATTAGAAGAGCATTTACCAGCAAAGATGAAAAATTACTTAGCTAAAAATAATATAGACTTCTACACAGTCAATGCTACTAAAATAGCACAAGAAATTGGTCTTGGAAATAGAATAAATATGATAATGCAATCAGCATTCTTTAAATTAGCAAATATAATACCTGAAGAAGAGGCAACTAAATATTTAAAATCATCAATAAGTAATGCTTATGGTAAAAAGGGTGAAAAAGTTGTTAATATGAACTATGAAGCAGTAGAGCAAGGTAAGAGTGCTCTAGTAAAGATAACTATACCAGATTCATGGGCAAATGCAACAGATAGTGAAGAACATCATGAAAATGAGCCAGAATTTATAAGAGAAATATTAAGACCTATGAATGCCCAAGAAGGAGATTCTTTACCTGTAAGTGCATTTAATGGAATAGAAGATGGTACATTCCCAGCAGGAACCGCAGCTTATGAAAAACGTGGTATAGGAATTAATGTTCCAGAATGGATACTAGAAAACTGTATTCAATGTAATCAATGTTCATATATATGCCCTCATTCAACTATAAGACCATTCTTATTAAATGAAGAAGAAGTAAATAATGCACCTGAAACTTTCAGAACTAAAAAAGCTGTTGGAAAAGCATTCGGTGGTTTACAATATAGAATGCAAGTAGATACTATGGACTGTACAGGTTGTGGAAACTGTGCAGATATATGCCCAGCTAAAGAAAAAGCATTAGTGATGAAACCTCTAGATACTCAGATAGATGCAGAAATACCAAACTGGGATTATGCAGTATCTAAAGTATCATATAAGGGAGATCTAGTTACTGCAAATAATGTAAAAGACTCTCAATTTAGAACTCCACTTATTGAGTTCTCAGGAGCTTGTGCAGGATGTGGAGAAACTGCCTATATAAAACTTGTAACACAATTATATGGAGATAGAATGATGATAGCAAATGCTACAGGATGTTCATCAATTTGGGGTGGTTCAGCACCTTCAATTCCATACACTGTAGATCATGAAGGAAAAGGTCCTGCATGGGCTAACTCATTATTTGAAGATAATGCAGAATTTGGATATGGTATGTATTTAGGTGTTAAGCAAATTAGATTAAAGTTACGTGATTTAATGGAAGAGTTAGTGGCTAGTGAAGAATGTAATGAGTATAAAGAAGTATTTGAAAATTGGATAAACACTATGAATGATGGAGAAGCATCTAAAGAAGCTAGTAAAAAGGTTATAGAAGTTATAGAAAATAAATCATTTAGTGGAAAAGCTAAAGAATTAGTAGATGAAATTAAAGCTAGAAAAGATTATTTAGTTAAAAGATCGCAATGGATAGTAGGTGGAGATGGCTGGGCATATGATATTGATTATGGTGGACTTGATCATGTACTAGCATCAGGAGAAGATGTAAATGTATTAGTATTTGATACTGAGATATATTCAAATACAGGAGGACAAGCATCAAAGTCTACTCCATTATCAGCTATGGCTAAATTTGCTGCATCAGGTAAGAGATCTAAGAAAAAAGACTTAGGTATGATGGCTATGAGTTATGGAAATGTATATGTAGCACAAGTATCTATGGGTGCAGATAAAAATCAACTTATTAAAGCAGTAATGGAAGCTGAAAAATATGATGGGCCTTCATTAATAATAGCATATGCACCTTGTATATCTCACGGATTAAAAGAAGGTATGGGAAGAAGTGTTCATAATGAAGCAGAAGCAGTTTCTAGTGGATATTGGCATTTATATAGATACAACCCAGAACTTAAGAAAGAAAATAAAAATCCATTTAACTTAGATTCAAAAGAACCAAAAGGAAATGTAAGAGACTTTATAATGGGTCAAGTAAGATATTCTGCAATAGCTAAGCAATTCCCAGATGTAGCAGAGGAATTGTTTGCACAACTAGAAGAGAATATTCAAGAAAGATATGAAACATATAAGAGATTAGCAGAGAAATAAATAAAAAAGTGCGTACTTTTAAGTACGCACTTTTTGTATGAAAATTAAAGAAAGTTTAATAATAATAAAAAAAGTGGTATCATTATATAATAACTTAAATTTATACAACCTATTAAGAAAAATAAATCATAATAACAAGAGTTAGAAACGAGGATTTAACATGGCTAAAACAACAAAAAAAGCTGCTATTATCTTAATGATTATAATATTAACATCAAAAGTAACAGGTTTTTTAAGGGATATAGTACTAGCGAGAACATTTGGAGCAGGTCATATAACAGATGCATATCTTACAGCTCTTAATATACCAGTAGTACTATTTGATGGTATAAGTGCATCTCTTGGAACAACATTTATACCAATGTTTTTTAGTATAAGAGAGAAAAAGGGAATAGATGAAGTATATAAGTTTACAAGTAATGTATTAAATATAGTAACTGTAATAAGTATGATATTAATCGTAATAGGAATATTGTTTGCTCCATATATAGTTAAAATATTTGCTATGGGATTTAAAGGAGAGGTGCTAGATTTAACTATATCTTACTCTAGAATATTAATTTTTTCTATGATATTTATAGCTATAAATGGTTTAATAACATCTTTTTTAGTTGCATCAGGGGATGTTCACATATCAGGGTTAATAACTATACCATTTAATATATTTGTAATGATAGCAATAGCTTTAGGTTCAATAACAAATTCATATTTTATGGTATATGGTACTTTATTTGCATATATAGCGCAGCTTTTATTTCAGATACCATTTTTGTTTAAACATGGATATAAGTATAAATTTTTTATAGATTTAAAGGATGAAAATATAATAAAGATATTATATCTTATACTACCAGTATTTTTAGGTTCTTATGTTAATCAAATAAATACAGTTGTTAATAGAACTTTAGCATCTACACTTGATTCTGGGAGTATAACAGCTCTAAACTATGCAAATAAGTTAAACATGTTTGCAGTAGGGATTATAGTAATATCTTTATCTACTGTAATGTATCCAATACTATCTAAGTTAGCTAGTGAAAAAAAAATAAAAGCTTTTAAATATAACGTATCAAAATCTATAAATATAACACTTATAGCTATGATGCCTATAATGGTTATAGTAATGGGATTATCAACGCCTATAGTAACTCTGTTATTTGAACATGGATCATTTAACTCAAAAGCTACTGAATTAACATCAACAGCACTACTTTATTACTCTATGGGCATAGTTGCATATGGATTAAGAGAGATACTTTCTAAATCTTTTTATTCGCTACAAGACACAAAAACTCCAGTAAAAAATGCAACTGTATCTGTTATAGTAAACGTAATATTATCTATTGTTCTAGTTAAATATATGGGTATAGGTGGACTTGCTTTAGCTAGTTCTATATCTGCTATAGCGACGTCTGTATTATTATTTATATCTCTTAGAAAAAAGATAGGAAGAATAGGTATGAAAAATACAATAATAACTTTTATAAAAGTAGCGATAGCATCAATTATTATGGGATTGATAATAAGATTTTCATACTATGAGATAGTTAATCTAGGTATGGGTATTTTTGAAAAACAAAAACAACTTATAGCCATATCTTGTATAGGATCTACATTAATTGGCTTAATTATATATATAATACTAACGTTAATTTTAAATATAAGAGAATCAAAAGAAGTAGTGTATATGATTAAATCAAAGCTTAGACAAATTATTTATAAAAGATAGATTTATAAAGGAAATATAAGATTTATGTAGAATACTAAAAGTATCAGAAAATAAGGGGGATAGACATGAGAGGAGAGGTAGAAAAAGCATTAGAAAAAGTTAGACCAATTCTTCAAAGAGATGGTGGAGATGTAGAACTAATAGATGTTAATGATCAAGGGGTTGTGTTAGTAAAGCTGCAAGGAGCATGTAAAGGATGCCCAGGAGCAACAATGACATTAAAGGCTATTATTGAAAATTTACTTGTTAAGGAAGTTAAAGGTGTAACTCAAGTTATAGGTATATAAAAGAGAAAAGTGCATTTTGCGCTTTTCTTTTTTTGCAAAGAGTATTATTTATCCGTAAAATAGGACTAATATACTTGATAGGAGTTTTGAAACATCTATATAAGTAGAAAAATAATGTACAATATAGTATAATTTTGTAGAAATGATTTTTAAATAAGGGGAAAATAATGAAAAATAAATATATTGTAGGAATGATTTTAGTTATAACTATATTAGTATTAGGGGATGTATATAAAGTATATGGTTATGATGTACACTTTACAAAAATTAGTAATGAAGATGGATTGTCCCAGTCAACAGCGGAAGTTATTATTCAAGATAAAAATGGATATATATGGATAGGTACTAATGATGGGCTTAACAAATACAATGGGTATGATTTCAAGATATATAGACACGATCAAAGGTCAAAAAGCAGTATAGCAAACAATTACATAGTAAGCCTTCAAGAAGATAGTAATGGAGACATATGGGTAGGAACAGCTAATGGACTTAGTAAAATAGATATTAATACAGATAAAATAACTAACTATTTTAATGACAAAGAAAGTGGAAATCTATCTCACAACAACATAGGAGATATTCTTATGACTAAAGGTGGAGAGATAATAGTAGGAACATCAGATGGACTTAACCTGTATAATCCTGAAGAAGATAAGTTTGAGCGAATTTTAGGCGGAAAAGAAGATTTAAGTAGCCAGTATATACGTGAATTAGAAGAAGACGAGGATGGGAATATATGGATAGGAACAAAAAGTGGAGTAGATAAATTAGATATAAAAAATAAGAAAGTATATAAATATAGTATAGGCGAAGATGCAAATGAAACAATAAAAGATGACATATATGCTTTATTATATGATGATGGGTATATGTGGGTTGGAACTTTTAAAAATGGATTAAATAGAATTAATATAGAAACTAATGAGATAAAAAAATATATACATGATCCAAATGATAGCACATCTATACCAAGTAACTTTATAAGAGATGTATATAAGGATAGTAATGATACATTATGGGTAGGTACAGATAGGGGACTTTCAAGAATAAATGAAGGTAAAGAATTTATTACATATAAAAATGAAAGTACTAACTATAACTCAGTATCTCAAGACAACGTTTTTGATATTATTGAAGATAAAAGTGGACTTATATGGGTTGGGACATATTCGGGAATAAGTATATTTGACCCAAAAAATAAGGTAATTCACTATAAAAATGATCCTAATAATAAGAACTCATTAAGTGAAAATATAGTTCATGGTATATATGAAGATGAAGATGAATTATTATGGGTTGGTACAAGATCTAAGGGCATAAACATAATTAATAGAAAAAATGGAGATGTAAGTCATTTAAATAGAGAGAATACAAACTATACACTTAGTGATAATTCTATAAATGATATAACTGGAAAAGAAGATAAAATATATATAGGAACTAAAAGTGGTTTAAATATAATAGATAAGAATGATAATAGTGTAATTGTATACGACAAATCTAATGGATTAAAGGAAGATGATATAAGAACTGTATTTATAGATAGTAAAGATAACTTATGGTTGGGAACTCCAAATGGTATAAGTATAATAAAACTTAAGACTAATGATATAATCAATTTAGATGAAGTGCTAGAAAAGTCTGGAATAGAGTCTTTATTTGCTAAAGTTATATATGAAGATAAAAGTGGTGTATACTGGATAGGATGTTTTATAGACAATGGTCTCATAAGTATAGATCCTAAATCAAAAGAGATAAAAAACTATAAATATGATAAAAATGATGAAAGTTCTATAAGTTCAAATACTATAAGAGATATAAATGAAGATATATATGGAAATTTATGGATAGGAACTAGTTATGGATTAAATAAGTTAAATAAAGAAACAGGTAAGTTTACTACTTATACAACTCAAGATGGGCTTTCAAATGATATTGTATATGGGATTTTAGACGATTACAAAGGAGATTTATGGTTAAGTACTAATTCAGGTATATCAAGATTAGACATGAAGACAGAAAAGTTTGAAAATTTTGGTGTAACAGATGGATTACAAGGCGGAGAGTTTAATGGAAATGCTTCGTATAAGAGTAAGAAAGAAGAATTAATATTTGGAGGTATAAATGGACTAAATATATTCCATCCAGATGATATAAATACTAAACAATACACACCAAAAGTTATGTTTGATAACTTTGAGATAAATGGCAAAAAATATAATGACATAAATAACATGGAATTTGAACATGATGAAAATTTCATAAATATAACTTTATTTTTACCTGATTATAGAAATACTAAGAATATACAGTATTATTACATGCTAGAAGGGGCTAAAGAAGGTTGGCGTAAAGTCGAGTCAAATGATATAAATTATAGTAATTTAGATCCAGGAAATTACACATTAAGGGTAAAAGCAAGGAGCTATAATGGAACAATAACTAGTGAAAATCAAGTTAAGTTTAAGATAAAACCTCCATTTTATAAAAGTAACTTAGCGATTTTTATATATATAATAATATTTGTACTTATAATTTATTATAATGTAAATCGAGTGAATCGCTTAGATAATATGGTAAAGAAGAGAACATCACAATTAAGAAAAGAGATGCAAAAAAGTAATGAACTTTTAAATAAAGTAATAGAGCTAGAAAGAAGAAAAAATAATTACTTTATAAATTTATCTCATGAACTACGAACACCTCTTAATGTAATTTATACAACTGAACAACTTATAACAGAATTTAATAAATCTCAAGGTGGTATAGAACGAGAAAAATTATCTCAATATATGGTAGTAATGGATAGAAATACTAAAAGATTATTAAGGCTAATAAATAATCTAATTGATACCACAAAGATAGAATATGGCAAATATAACTTAAACTTAAAAGAGAATGATATTGTATATGTTGTTGAAGAAGCTACATTATCATTAAAAGAGTATGTAGAAAATAATGGTATAGAATTAATAATTGATCCTGAGGTTGAGGAAAAATATATAGTATGTGATGCTAGTGAAATTGAGAGATGTATAGTTAATTTAGTGGGAAATGCTGCTAAATTTACGCCGAGGGGTGGAAAAATTATAATAACCATAAAAGAACAAAATGACAATGTAATAATTACTATAGAAGATACAGGCATAGGTATAGATAAGAAATATCATGAATCAGTATTCAATAGATTTAATCAAGTAGTAGATGCAAACTCAGAAGTAAAGGGTGGAAGTGGATTAGGACTTACTATAACAAAACAGATAATTGAACTTCACAATGGTAAGATATATTTAGAAAGTGAAGTAAATAAGGGTACTAAGTTTACTATTATCTTATAAAATATAAAAAGAACGTTGTTTTAAAGCAACGTTCTTTTTATATTTTATTAATGCATCATTCCAATAAACATTCCAATAAAGTAAGGGATAAGCCATATAGACCAAACCACTATACTAAATTTATGGAATACTCTCTTTTGATTTTCATCATTTTTATATAATACGTAAGTTGCCCAAAGAGCGTGAAATAGCATAAGAATTATAGCAAGTAAACCTGTTATTCCGTGTATACTCTCAGCAAGAGGGGAGATAGATAGGTTACCGCTAGAAGCAATACTTTTCATTGTAGTTGTACCTAAAGTATCACATACAAGACCTAACCAAAATATTATAACGTGCTTTTTGTTTAAAGTATTAGCTCTCCTTTCACTAAAAACACCTATAGTGTAGAAAACAAGGGCAGATGTAATAAATATAATTGCCATGATTAATTTAGTACTCATAATTGTCACTCCTTAATTTTAGATAAAATATTTTTTAAGCTTAGTGTAAGCTCATATAAATCTTCATTATCACAATTTCTAAAAGTATTATCAAAACTTTTTTGAATCTTAGATCGAAATTCAAAAGCAAAAGATCTTCCTTTATCAGTAAATTTTAGATAAGTATTTCGTTTATCAGTCTCCTTTTTAAATTTTTCCACATATCCACCTTGTTCAAGCCTAGTAACTATACCTGAAACAGTACCTTTGGCTAAAGACATTTCTTTACAAAGATCAGATATTGTTAAATCATTATTATGAGCAATAAGTTTAATTACGATAATTTGTTGATAAGTCAAACTTTCTTCTTTAAAATTGTCTTCTATAGAATACATTGTCTTAGAGTAAAGTTCTTTTAATAGTAAGACTATTTTAAAACAGTCATATTTTGAATTCAAAAAATCACCTCTATAATTTATTACCCAGAAAGTTTGGATACAAACAATTAAAAGTTAAAAAGTGAATAATTTATATACGAACCAATTTTAAAAAATTATATAGATAAAGAAAAATAACATATAATAATTAATAAAATATTTTTTTATAAGGAGGATTAATATGAAGGGAGCAGTAAATACATATAGAGGAAATATAGTTGAGTGTAGCCATAATGTTCATATAGCCGTAGTCGATAGTAATAATAAATTACTAAAGTATTATTCAAATCCAGATGAAATTGTATATGCAAGATCTAGCGTAAAACCAATACAAGCAATACAAGTTTTAGAGAGTGGAGCTTGTGAAAAATATAGTATAAATAATAAAGAAATAGCACTAATGTGCTCTTCTCACTCCAGTGAAGATTACCATGTAGAGGGTATAGATAGTATATTAAAAAAATCAAATCTTAGCGAAGATAATTTAAAGTGTGGAACTAATATACCATTTAATTTAAATGTATATAAGAATTTAATTAAGTCAGGAAAAGATATAACTAAAAAATATCACAACTGTTCTGGAGAGCATTGTGGAATGTTGATTAGTGCTAAATTTAATAAGGAAACTTTAGATGATTACTTAGAATTGAAACACCCAGTTCAGCAAAGAATATTAAATGATATATCTAAAATATGTGGGTGTGATAGGAAAAATATCTTAATGGGGGTAGATGGGTGTGGTGCGCCAGTACATGCACTAAAGTTAAAAAATTTAGCATATGGATTTGCACAAATGGCTAATCCTGCAAATATACATGATAAATCAGAGTACATAAATAAAATAACTGAAGCTATGACTAGTTATCCTGAGATGGTAGGAGGAAGTGATAGATTTTGTACAGAATTAATGAAGGCATGTAAAGGAAGAATATTTGGGAAAATGGGATCTGAGGGTGTATATTTATTAGGGGATAAAAAAAATGGGATAGGTATAGCTGTTAAAACAGAAGATGGAAGTAATATATCTACTAACTGTGCAGTAGTAGAAACTTTAAATCAATTAAGTTTAATATCTAAAGAAGAAAAAGAAAAATTATCTAATTTTCATAATCCAAAGTTAAAAAATGATAGAGGAGAAATTGTTGGAGAAACAAAATCAGAGTTTAAACTTAGGTAATTTGTGGTAAGAATATAATATATTAAATTAATCAAAAAATATATATATTTTTACAATAATAGGTATAATAAAAGTAAGATAAAATAAAGTATTTACAAATGTTTATATGGTAATTATAATTAAAAGATGCAAAATTTAACAACGAGGTGGTTGGACATGAAAAAATTAGGAAATGTATTACATGGTTTAAAAGAAGAATTAACAGGATTAGCGGGGGTTATGCTAGCTTCAGAAAGAATTAATACACAAAGATGTATAGGAAAAGATTTAGACACAACTAAGACTATAATAGACCAAGATGTAGAAAAAGAAGAATTAACACAAGAAGAGTTAAATAAGTTAGGAAAAGAAATATCTACAATAGCGAAAGAAATAAAAGGGATATCAGGAGTTATGCTAACATCAGAGAGAATAAATACTCAAAGATGTATAGGAAAAGATTTAGATACAACTAAAACTATAATAGACCAAAAAGAAGTAAAAAAAGAAATTGACAAAGAAGAAATAGGTAAAAAAGAAATAGAAAAATTAGTACATGAATTAAAAGGCCTATTAGCAGAAATGTTAGTATCAGAAAGAATAAACAGTCAAAGATGTATAGGAAAAGATTTAGATACAACTAAAACTATAATAGATAATAATAAAAAATAATTAAAACACCTACATTAATGTAGGTGTTTTTGATAATATAAAGATGTTATAAAATTAATTTAGGGAGAAGTATATTATGAAAAAATTTAGCATCTTTATGGGAATATTATGTTTAATATCTACTAGTATTTTAGGGTGTACAAGTAATGAAAATAATAAAAAACAAATTAATGTTTCGGTAGCAGCAAGTTTAAAAGAAGCAATTTTAGAATTAAAAAAAGAATATGAACTTAAAAATGATAATGTAGAATTAGTAATAAATTATGGTTCATCAGGAACTCTAAAACAACAAATTGAACAAGGGGCTCCTTGTGATTTATTCATTTCAGCAGGGAAAAAACAAGTAGATGAGTTAAATAAAAAAGGTATATTAAATAAAGAAAGTGTAAGAGATTTAGTAAAAAATAAGTTGGTTTTAATTAGTAGTAATAATTCAAACAGTTATAGTATGAATGATCTTATGAGTGAAAAAGTCAAACATATAGGAATAGGTCACCCTAAAAGTGTACCAGCAGGAGAATATGCATATGAAACTTTAAAAAATTTAAATTTAGAGGAAAAAGTAAAAGACAAGTTAGTTTATGCAAAAGATGTAAAAGAAGTACTAGCATGGACTCAAGCAGAAAACGTAGACGTAGGATTTGTATATTCAACGGATGTAGTAAACAATAATAAAATTAATGTTATAAAGGAAATAGATGATAAATATCATTCGCCTATAATATACCCAATGGCAATAATAAAGGATAGCAAAAATATAGAAGAGGCTAAAAATTTCCAAGAATTTTTATTTAGCAATGAGGGGCAAGATATTTTAAAAAAATATGGGTATAAGGAAATATAATTAGAAGATAGGGGGAATTACATAAAATATGAATCTTGATTTGGCACCATTAGTTATATCTATAAAAACATCTCTAATTGCAACTATTATAACAAGTATAATAGGAATTTTAATAGCGTATCTTATGATGAATTATAAAGGAAAATTTAGAACACTAATCGAGATAATCTTAACCCTTCCTTTAATACTTCCTCCAACAGTAGTTGGGTTTTGTTTATTACTTATATTCGGCAAAAATGGGATAATAGGAAATATATTAATATCAATGAATAAAAATATAATATTTACTTGGTGGGCTACTGTAATTTCAGCAGTAGCAGTATCTTTACCAATTATGTACAGAAGTTTAAGGTCGGCATTTGAACAAATCGATGAAAATATAATATTATCAGCAAGGACCCTAGGTCTTAGTGAGTGGAATATATTTAAAAAGATAATATTACCGCTATCAACACCTGGCTTGATAGGAGGTATAGCATTATCATTTGCAAGAGCAATAGGTGAGTTTGGAGCTACGTTGATGATAGCAGGAAATATACCCGGAAAAACACAAACAATACCAATAGCTATATTTTTTGAGGTTGAAAGTGGAAATATGGATATGGCTAGCTTTTGGGTTATGGTAATAATACTAATGTCATTAGGTATAATGTTAATACTTAATTATTGGTCTAACAAACAATTAAAAATAGTAGGAAAGAGGAAAAAATAATGTCTCTATATATTGATATAGAAAAAAAGGTTGGAGAAAAAATATTAAAAGTGAAAATAAATCAAGAATGTAAAAAACTAGTTTTTTTAGGACAATCAGGCTCGGGGAAGAGTATGACATTAAAATGTATTGCAGGCCTTGAAACACCGGATAAAGGTAGAATTATATTAAACAATAAGGTACTATTTGATTCGGATGAAAAAGTAAACCTACCTCCTCAGGATAGAAAAGTCGGATTTTTATTTCAAAATTATGGACTATTTCCTCATATGACTGTAAAGAAAAATATAGAGATTGGAATAAATAAGTTACAAAAAAAAGATAGAGAAGAATTATCTCAAAAGTATATAAACAAATTAAAGCTTAATGGATTAGAAAATAGGTACCCTTATGAATTGTCAGGAGGACAAGCACAGAGGGTAGCGTTAGCTAGAGTTTTAGTTACGGAACCAGAAATTTTGTTGCTAGATGAACCATTTTCGGCGCTAGATTATCATCTAAGAAAAAACATAGAATTAGAAATAAGTGAAATATTAAATGAATACAATAAAAATTCAATAATTGTTACTCATGATATAGAAGAAGCATATAGAATGTGTGAGAACATTTTAGTGTATGAAGATTTAGAGGCTAAGGTTAAAAAAAATAGACATGATTTATTCAATAACCCAAGTACAGTTTTAGAAGCTAAAATAACTGGATGTAAAAATATATCAAGAGTTAAGATTTTAGAGGATAAAACTATATATGCTATAGATTGGGATTTAATAATAGAAAATATAAAGGTAAAAAATTTCAAGTACATAGGGATAAGAGAAAATAATATAAGTATAGATAAGGTAGAAGACTCAAGAAGTAATGAATTTGTAGTAGAAAATATAATAGAAAATCCAGAAACAGTAAGTGTTTTTTTAAGAAAAGATAAAAGTAAAAAAGCTATAGAAGTAAGATTAAAGAATAAAGATCTAAAGCTTGTAAGAGGGAATAGAGTTAGTATAAATATTAATGGTAATGAAATATACTATTTAAATTAGAAGAAAATTAGTAAATATTACAATATATTACAGAATTTATAATAAATATAGATATAAATTAAATAATGATATAATACAATTAATATATATTTATATTTAGGAGGGGGTCAATGAAACTAGTATGGTTAGTTGTAGCAATAATATTTGCTATAGCAGAAGCTATGACACCGAGCTTAACTTTAATTTGGTTTAGTTTAGCTGCTGTAATACTTATGTTTTTAAGTAGTTTTATAGAAAGTATAATAGTCCAAGTAATATTATTTGCTGTAATATCAATAATTTTATTAATAGTAGGTACTAGAAAGATAGTTAAAAAAGATAAAACATTTAAGTATAGTACAAATCTTAATGCTGTATTAAATAAAAAAGGTATAGTAAAAGAAGATATAAAAGAAAATCAAATGGGGTTAGTAGTAGTAGATAATGAAGAGTGGAGTGCAATATCTATAGACAATAGTGAGATTTTAAGAGGTGAGGAAGTTAAAGTGATTAAGATAGAGGGAGTTAAGTTAGTTGTAAGTAAACATGATGAAGTATCTATAATTAAATAGTTAAATAAAAAATTATATAAATTATTTAGGAGGATGTATTATGTTTGAAATGATAGGGAATATAGTAATACCTATACTTATAATAGTAGTAGCAATTGTTATTGCTCTATCTTGTGTAAGAGTGGTAAAACAATCTAGAGTAGGTATAATAATGAGACTAGGCAAATTTAGAAAGGTGGCAGATACAGGAGTTCATTTCTTAGTTCCGTTTTTAGATCAGATGAGTTATGTAATTGATTTGAGAGAAAACGTTGTTGATTTTCCTCCTCAGCCAGTTATAACAAAAGATAATGTAACTATGCAAATAGATACAGTTGTTTATTATAAAATAACAGATCCCGTAAGATATGTATTTGAAATAGCAGACGCTATTACAGCTATAGAAAATCTAACAGCTACAACTTTAAGAAATTTAATAGGTGAATTAGATTTAGATGAAACTTTAACGTCAAGAGATGTTATAAATACAAAAATGAGAGCTATTTTAGATGAGGCTACTGATAAGTGGGGTATAAAAGTAAATAGGGTAGAGCTTAAAAATATAATGCCACCACATGATATACAAGTAGCAATGGAAAAGCAAATGAGAGCTGAGAGAGAAAGAAGAGAGGCAATACTTCAAGCAGAAGGTAATAAATCAGCTTCAATACTTCAAGCGGAAGGAGAAAAACAATCAGCAATACTTAGAGCAGAAGCTAAGAAAGAAGCTATGATAAGGGAAGCTGAAGGTTTGAAAGAATCTTCTATACTAAAAGCACAAGGGGAAGCAGAGGCTGTAAAAGAAATGGCTATAGCTAAAGCACAAGGAGAAGCTGAAGTTATTTTAAAGGTTCAAGAAGCAACAGCTAAAGGGTTAAGAGAAGTATTATTAGCTATGAAGGAATCTGATGTAGATGAAAGAATACTAGCTTTAAAATCTATAGAAGCATTAGAAAAGGTTGCTCAAGGAAATGCAACTAAGTTAGTATTACCTTCTGATACAGTAAATTTCCTAGGAACTTTTAAAGGTATAAAAGAAGTTTTAAATGATGATAAGAATTAAATTTATTAATTAACATAAAAAAATGCCACTAGATGCAAGTATGCATCAAGTGGCATTTTTTATTGTTTACAAATTATTTAATCTCAGCAAATTTTGTTACTTTGTATATAAAATAAATAAATTATTAAAAAATAATATTATCAAAAAAATAATTAAACTAATTAATAATAAAATTAAAAACATGTATTTGAAGCTTATTAATAGATTGAATAAACAGAAGATTATACATAATCCTAATATATATTATAGAGATGAAGCAGGTCTTTGTGGAAAAGCAGACCCAGACAACAGAAGAACTTATCCTTGAAAGCATGAAGATAAGGATATGATTGAGTTTTACAAAAACTTTACAACTATAAGAAATAAATATAATGCTTTATTACAAGGTGAGACTAAATTTATAAACACGAAAAATGATGCTATATTTTCATATATAAGATATACAAGTGATGAAAAAATATTAATTATAATTAATAAATCAGATAAGGAAGAGTGTATAGATCTAAATTTAGGAAAAGAGTCAAGAGAGATCGAATTAATTAAAGGTGGTCAGGTAGAATTAAACTTAACTAAAAAAGAAGTTGATACAATAAGTTTAATTATTCCTCCTAAAGATTTTAAAATAATTAATATAAAATAATAATATTTCTATATAGAATACAAAAATGTATAAACATAATATTATATGTATATAATTCAACTAAAATACATAAAAAAGGAAGAGAAGTTATGAATAATGTTATTTTAGTTGGAAGATTAACTCAAAATCCAGAAATTGAGTATATAGGTCAAAGAGCAAAATCCAAATTTACAATAGCAATTAGTAGAAATTATACAAATAAAGAAGGAGTACGAGATGTAGATTTTATACCAGTAGAAATTTGGGGTAGACAAGCAGAAATACTTTGTAAATATGTATTTAAAGGAATGAGAATTGGTATAGAAGGTCAAATTAGAGTTGAAAAATATAAAACGAAAGATGGAGTAAATAAAACATATACTAATGTAGTTGCAAATAACTTTAAATTTTTAGATAACAAAAAGACTAATCCTACACAAGAATACTTTGTTTCAAGTGATATATTTGAAAAAGAAAACTTTAAAGAGGATAATATCGAAGAGGTATTTCCCTTTTAACTATTTTTAACTATATAAAAATATAAATGTATATCTATAAATAATTAAAAATTAAAATTTTTCTAAAAAATAGAATAAGGGTTTATAAACCCTTATTCTATTTTTGGTTTAATTAATAAAATAAAATTTAAAAATATATAATAAAATAATAAGCAAAAATTAAAAAATACTTAACAAAAAAACATCCGCTATATAAAATAACAAATTTGAAGTATATAACTAAATAAAATAAAGTTAATTTAAAAAATATAACTTTAAAATATGTGTATAGGATTGAATAACTTTAAAAAGATAAAAAAAATAATGCTATAATCAAATGGTACTTTAATTTTTAATGTACAATTTAGTGAGAATTGTGTATAATAATCATATAGAAAGTTAAAAAAGTTCGAGAGGAAGGAAATTTTAAATGAAGAAAAAACTTACATTAACTAGTAAAATCCTATTAGGATTATTACTTGGATTTATATTCGGATTAATAGTAAAACAATTACCAGCAGGATTTATAAAAGATACATTATTATTAAATGGTATACTTAAAGTATTTGGAAATGGATTTACAAGTGCCATAAAGATGATGGTGGTTCCTTTAGTATTTGTATCATTAATATGTGGTATAGCATCTATGGGAGATATAAAGAAGTTAGGTAGAATTGGTGGAAAGACAATGCTATTTTACCTAGGAACAACAGCAATAGCTATAATAGTTTCTCTTATACTAGGAAACATATTAAAGCCAGGTAGCGGTATAAGCATGGGAACTGTAGAAATGGGATCAGTAGCAATAGGAGAAAGTAAGTCAATAACAGATATTATATTAAATATAATACCAAGCAACCCAATACAAGCTTTAGCAAGTGGTGAAATGTTACAAGTTATATTCTTTGCAGTACTTATAGGTATAGCTATAAGTGTGGTAGGTAAAAAAGCAGAGCCTATAAAAGTTTTATTTGAAAGTGCTAATGAAGTATGTATGAAGATGGTAAATATAATAATGTTATTTGCTCCATATGGTGTATTTGCTCTAGTTGCTAATACTTTTGCAACAGTAGGAACTGATGCGATGATAGGTCTTATGAAATATGTATTAGTAGTATTACTTGGATTATTAGTTCATGTAGTAGTTGTATATGGCGGATTATTTAAATTATTTACTAGACAAAAAATAAAACCATTTTTAAAGAAATTTACACAAGTAGCAGTAGTTACATTCTCAACAGCGTCAAGTAATGCATCTGTACCAGTTAGTTTAGAGATAATGGAAGAACTAGGTGTAGGAAAATCAACAAGATCATTTACAATACCTATGGGAGCTACAATAAATATGGATGGAACAGCTATAATGCAAGGTATAGCAGCATTATTCATAGCTCAAATATACGGTATTGATTTAAGCATGAATGATATGATAACTATAGTATTAACAGCAACGCTTGCATCTATAGGTACAGCAGGTGTACCAGGTGTTGGTATGATAATGCTATCTATGGTTTTACAATCAGTAGGACTTCCACTTGAAGGAATAGGTTTAATAATGGGAGTTGAAAGAATAATAGATATGTTTAGAACTACTGTAAATGTTATGGGAGACAATGTATGTACCCTTGTAGTAGCAAATAGTGAAAAGGATATAGATTTAGAAAAATACAATAAAGAAGCTGAAAAGCTAGTAGATTAATATAAATATATACACTAAATAAAGAGGCGAATAATAAATTTATTATTCGCCTCTTTATTTAGTTTTTAGTAATTAATATGATAGAAAGTATAGATAATATTATGTTAATGTCTACGTAATGGAAGTAAGTTTTTATAAAAATGTATATAAATAGAAAAATATTAAATTTTATATATTTTGAAAAAGTTTAGTTATTGTATACTTAGATATTAAAAAAAATAAACTTGAAGTGTTGATAAAACAAATGAAAAATTTAAAAAATAAAAAAATAAAACTTTTAAAAATTTAGTAATACTAAACTATAAAAAAATTAATATTAACAATATGGTTTAAAAGTCTATCTATGTATTGTAAATACTAGAATATAAAAAATAAAAAAGTCTTGATAAAAAATGAAAAAATGAATATAATAAATTGTGTTGGTTTAATAAAAGTAAATTTTAAGTGTAAAAATAATAATCTTAAATTAAACAAAGAATTGAATAAAAGTATAGAAAGGAGGTTGTAGGATGGAGATTAATGTCGAAAAATGCATTAAATATTGCCAAGAAGCTCCGCTATTAAATTCATTAAAAGAGTATTCACAGATGGATATAGCATGTTTTGATGTACCAGGTCATGTTAGAGCACAAGGGGTTGAAGTACTCAATGATTATTTTGGAGAAGAGATTATGAAAATGGATATAAATTCATCTCCACTTATGGATAACGTATCTAACCCAAGGACTATTATAAAAGATGCTCAAAACAAGCTTGCTAAAGCCTATAATGCAGATGAGGCATTTTTTATAACAAATGGTACTACTGGTGCTATACATGCAATGATTTTAAGTATTATAAATCAGGGAGATAAGATACTTATTCCAAGGAATATACATAAATCTGTTATAAATGCGCTCATACTTTCTGGAGGACATCCAATTTTTATACAGCCAGAGTTTGAAAATTCATTAGGTATTAGTTTAAATGTTAGTGAAAATTGTATAAAGGATGCATTAGATAAAGATAAGGATATAAAAGCAGTGTTTTTATTAAATCCAACATACTACGGAGCATGTTCAGATATAGAAGAAATAGTTAGCTTATGCCATAGTAAAGGTGTATTAGTATTAGTAGATGAAGCTCATGGTGCTCATTTTAATTTTAATGACGATTTACCAATTTCAGCAATGAATGCAAAGGCTGATATGTCTGCGGTAAGTATTCACAAAACAGGAGGAGCGCTTACTCAGGCATCAGCACTTTTAGTAAATAATAAAAATATAGATGTGAAAAGAGTACAGCAAACTATAAATATGATTCAATCTACATCAGCATCATACTTATTAATGGCTAGCATCGATGGAGCTAGATTAAACCTAGAAACCAATGGAGAATCACAATTATCAAAAGCACTAAATTTATCTAGATATGCAAAATTTAAGATAAATAAAATAAAAGGTATTAAGGTATTTTCTACAGAAATGCTAGAAAATAATGGTGTAGACTCAATAGATGAAACTAAGCTTTGTATAAATGTTAGAGGGTTGGGTTTAACAGGGTTTGAAGTTTATGACTTATTATATCAAAAGTATAAGGTTCAAGTTGAGCTAGGAGATATGTATAATATATTAGCATTAATATCAATAGGAACAACAAAGTCAGATATAGATAGGCTTATAAATGCACTGGATTCTATTTCAAAATCTAATATGTTAAATGAAAAAATTAAATATATAGATATTAAACAAATAAATCCTATTGTAAAACTTAAACCTAGAGATGCTTTTTATAAAAATAAAGAAAGTGTAATTTTAGAGGAAAGTATAAATAGAATTTGTGGAGAATCTATAATGGCTTATCCACCAGGAATACCAATAATTGCTCCGGGTGAGGTTATAACAAAAGAAATAATAGAATATATAAAAACTCTAAAAGCAAATAATGCTTACTTAACAGACATGAAAGATAAAAGTATAAAGACTATAGTAGTTATAAAAGATTAATATAAAAAAAACGATTAAAGTAGGAGAGTGGTATGGATGAAATTTGAGACACTTGGACGTCATATATTAGTAGAATACTATAACTGTGATGAGGAAATACTAAGAGACCCTAAACTTATAGAAAAGTTTATGAACGAATCAGCATTAAATGCAAAAGCAACAATAGTAGATTCTGTTTTCCATCACTTTAATCCATGGGGAGTATCAGGAGCAGTTATAATAGCTGAATCTCACTTAACAATACATACATGGCCAGAATATGGATATGCAGCAGCAGATTTCTTCACTTGCGGAGACATAGACCCTTGGAAGAGTTTTGAATTATTAGAAGAACTTCTAAAAGCAGAAAGAAGTGAATCTACAGAAATACCAAGAGGATTAACAGCTAAAATTCAAAAATTAGCAAAAAAAGATTTAGGTAAAATTACTCATAAGCCAGAAGCTATATAAGCAATAAATACCTAAATAAAATAAATAAAATTAAAATAAATTTGAATCTATATTATAACATATAAATAAAAAATACACAAATTAGTCCACACATAGATATAGGACGCATAGATATAAAAATTAAAATAAATTTGAATTATTAGGAGGAACTTTTATGGAACTTTGGTACACAGAGGAATGGACAGATAATGTATGTTTTTCAATAAAAGTAGAGAAGCATTTATTTAGTGAGAAGTCTGATTTTCAGCAAGTAGATGTATTTAACAGTAAGGAGTTTGGAAAGTTTCTAACATTAGATGGACTTATGATGGTAAATTACAAAGATGAATTTATATACCACGATATGATAGTTCATGTACCTATGGCAACTAATATGAATATTAAAAATGTATTAGTAATAGGTGGGGGAGATGGAGGTACAGTAAGAGAACTAACTCGTTATCCTCAAATAGAAAAAATAGATATGGTTGAAATAGATAAAATGGTTGTAGATGTGTCTAGAAAGTATATAGATATATGTGCATGTAAATTAGATGATGAAAGAGTAAATTTATACTATGAAGATGGTGTAGCATTTGTTAAAAATTCTAAAGATGCATCTTATGATTTAATAATAGTAGACTCAACTGACCCAATAGGACCAGGAGAAGGTTTATTCTCAGTAGACTTCTACAATGATTGCTACAGAATATTAACTACTGAAGGGATACTTGTAAATCAAAATGAAAGTCCATATTTTGATTTTAATGCTAAGGAAATGAAAAGAGCTAATGAAAAAATAAATAAGATATTTCCTATAGCAAAAGTTTATCAAGCTCATATACCAACTTATCCATCAGGGCATTGGTTATTTGGATTTGCATCTAAGAAGTTTGACCCAGTAAAAGACCAAAATAGAGATGGTTGGGAAAACTTAAACTTAAAAACTAAATATTACAATAGTGACCTACATCAAGGTGCATTTATGTTACCACAATATGTTAAGGATATGTTAAATGAAAACAAATAAATTTTCATATATAAGTACATTTATGGGGATGGAAACTTCTTATGAAGAGGCAGATTTAGTAGTATTTGGAGCAGGATTTGATGGTACTACTTCAAATAGACCAGGAACTAGATTTGCAAGTAGTGCTATGAGACCAGAGTTTTACGGACTTGAGACATATAGCCCAATATTAGATTTAGATTTAGAGGATTTTAAAATATGTGATATTGGAGATTTAGAATTAAGTATAGGAAATACAGATAAAGTTTTAGAAGAAATATATATAGGAACTAAAGAAATTGTAAATGATAATAAGGTACCTTTTATGATAGGGGGAGAACATTTAGTTACTCTTCCAGCTTTTAAGGCTGTCTATGAAAAATATGATGATGTATTTGTGATTCACTTTGATGCCCACACAGATTTGAGGCAAGAATATAACAACAATGAAAATTCACATGCTACTGTAATAAAAAGAGTATGGGATATAGTTGGAGATAATAGAATATTCCAATTTGGAATAAGATCTGGAACAAAAGAAGAATTTAGCTTTGCACTAAAAGATAATCATACATACATGGAAGTTGAGACTATAAATACCTTTAAGGATATAATAAATAAATTAGATGGTAAAAATATTTATATAACTATTGATTTAGATGTTTTAGATCCATCAATCTTTCCTGGAACAGGAACACCAGAACCGGGTGGGGTAACATATAGAGAATTTAGAGAAATATTTACTATATTGAAACAATCAAATACAAATATAGTAGGTTTAGATATAGTGGAATTAAGTCCAGACTATGATAGCACGAACGTATCTACAGTTGTGGCTTGTAAAATATTAAGAGAACTTTCTCTTGTAGCAGCGGATAATATAAAAAATAAACGAAAGGTGAGATAAAAATGTCAAGACATTTATTTACTTCAGAATCAGTAACAGAAGGACATCCAGATAAAATCTGTGATCAAATATCAGATTCTATACTAGATGCATTATTAGAGAAAGATCCACATGCAAGAGTAGCTTGTGAAACAACAACTACAACAGGATTAGTATTAGTAGCAGGAGAAATAAGCACTAATACATATGTAGATATTCCTAAATTAGTAAGAGAAACAGTAAGAGAAATAGGGTATGACAGAGCTAAATATGGATTTGACTGTGATACTTGTGCAGTAATAACTGCAATAGATGAACAATCAGGCGATATAGCTATGGGTGTTGATGAAGCCTTAGAAAATAGAGAAGGTGAAAATGCTGAAGATGAAATAGAAAAGGTTGGAGCAGGAGATCAAGGTATAATGTTTGGTTTCGCTTGTAATGAAACGGAAGAGTTAATGCCACTTCCAATATCTTTAGCTCACAAGCTATCTAGAAGATTAACAGAAGTTAGAAAAAACAAAACTTTAGAGTACTTAAGACCAGATGGAAAGACTCAAGTTACAATAGAATACGATGGAAATACTCCTGTTAGAGTTCATACTATACTTATATCAGCTCAACACGGAGAAGAAGTTACTAACGAAACAATAAGAAAAGATTTAATAGAGCATGTTATAAAAGCTGTTATACCAGCAGATTTAATAGATGAAGAAACTATAATATACATCAACCCAACAGGAAGATTCGTTATAGGGGGACCTCAAGGAGATACAGGTCTTACAGGAAGAAAAATAATAATAGATACTTATGGAGGATACTCAAGACACGGTGGAGGAGCATTCTCAGGAAAAGATCCAACAAAGGTTGATAGATCAGCAGCTTATGCAGCAAGATATGTAGCTAAAAATATAGTAGCAGCAGGACTTGCAGATAAGTGTGAAATAGAGTTAGCTTATGCAATAGGTGTTGCTAGACCATTATCAGTATTTATAGATACTTTTGGAACTGGAAAAGTTGAAGA